>NZ_JBAGKH010000002.1:0-566717 GCF_036689765.1 Streptomyces poriticola | reverse complement strand
GCTCTTCCGATGGGGGGGGGGGCCGCCCCGGGGCGCCGCCGGGGGGCGCGGCCGGCCGCGCCGACCCGGCACCCGCGCGACGGGAACCACCCCCTGAGAGTCGCCGTGGCCGGAGGAGGCCCCGGGGGGCTCTACGCCGCCGCCCTCCTCAAACGCCTCGCCCCCGACCGGCAGGTCACCCTCTGGGAACGCAACGCCCCGGACGACACCTTCGGCTTCGGCGTCGTCCTCTCCGACGAGACCCTCGGCGGCATCGAGCACGCCGACCCCGTGGTCCATGCGGCCCTGGAGCGGGACTTCGTCCGCTGGGACGACATCGACATCGTCCACCGCGGCATCCGCCACACCTCCACGGGCCACGGCTTCGCCGCCCTCGGCCGCCACCGTCTGCTGGAGATCCTGCACGAGCGCTGCCGCGGCCTCGGCGTCGAACTGCGCTTCCGCAGCGAGGCCCCGCACCCGGACCGGCTGGCGCGGGAGTACGACCTCGTGGTCGCCGCGGACGGTGTGCACAGCACCACCCGCAGCGCCTATGCGGACGTCTTCCGCCCGCATCTCACCCCGCACCGCTGCCGCTACCTCTGGCTGGCCGCCGACCTCGCCTTCGACGCCTTCCGCTTCGAGATCGCCGAGACCGAGCACGGCGTGATGCAGCTGCACGCCTATCCGTTCGCGCCTGGCGCCTCCACGGTGATCGTCGAGATGCGCGAGGAGGTGTGGCGCGCGGCCGGGTTCGACACCATGTCCGAGGAGGAGTCCGTCGAGTGCTGCGCCAAGATCTTCGCCGACGCCCTCGGCGGCCGTCCGTTGCGCGGCAACAAGCCGGCCTGGACCGCCTTCCGCACCGTCGTCACCGAGCGGTGGTCGCACGGCAACGTCGTCCTGCTCGGCGACGCGGCCCACACCGCCCACTTCTCCATCGGCTCCGGCACCAAGCTCGCCGTCGAGGACGCGCTCGCCCTGGCCGCCTGCCTGGAGGAGCAGCCCTCACTCGAGGAGGCGCTGGCCGCGTACGAGAAGGAGCGGCGGCCCGTCGTCGCCTCCACCCAGCGCGCCGCCCGCGCCAGCCTGGAGTGGTTCGAGGACCTGGCCCGCTACCTGGACCAGCCGCCCCGCCGGTTCGCCTTCAACCTGCTCACCCGCAGCCGCCGGGTCACCCACGACAACCTGCGGCTGCGCGACGCCCACTTCACCGCGGCCGTCGAGCGCGAGTTCGGCTGCCCGCCCGGGACACCCCCGATGTTCACCCCGTTCCGGCTGCGCGGTCTGACCCTGCGCAACCGGGTCGTCGTCTCCCCGATGGACATGTACTCGGCCGTCGACGGCGTCCCCGGCGACTTCCATCTGGTCCACCTGGGCGCCCGGGCCATGGGCGGGGCCGGCCTGGTGATGACCGAGATGGTGTGCGTCAGCCCCGAGGGCCGCATCACCCCCGGCTGTGCCGGCCTGTACACAGGCCGGCAGACCGAGGCCTGGCGGCGGATCACGGAGTTCGTGCACACCGGGGCTCCGGGCACCGCGATCGGAGTCCAGCTCGGCCACAGCGGGCGCAAGGGCTCGACGAAGGTGATGTGGGAGGGCATGGACGAACCGCTGCCCGACGGCAACTGGCCGCTGGTGGCCGCCTCCCCGCTGCGGTACCGGCCGGAGAGCCAGATCCCGCGCGAGCTGTGCCGGGCGCACCTCACCGATCTGCGCGAACAGTTCACCGCCGCCGCCCGGTGCGCCGCCCGCGCCGGGTTCGACCTGCTCGAACTGCACTGCGCCCACGGCTATCTGCTCTCCGGCTTCCTCTCCCCGCTCACCAACCGCCGCACCGACGCCTACGGCGGCACCCTGGAGAGACGGCTGCGATTCCCGCTGGAGGTGTTCGACGCCGTACGCTCCGTGTGGCCCGGCGAACGGCCCATGACCGTACGCATCTCCGCCACCGACTGGGCCGAGGGCGGCACGAGCGCCGAGGAGGCCGTGGAGATCGCCCGGGCCTTCGCCGCGCACGGCGCCGACGCGATCGACGTGTCCACCGGGCAGGTAGTCGCGGACGAGCGACCGGAGTTCGGGCGGTCGTACCAGACGCCGTACGCCGACCGCATCCGGCACGAGGCCCGGGTCCCGGTGATCGCGGTCGGCGCCATCTCCTCATGGGACGACGTCAACTCGCTGATCCTGGCCGGGCGCACCGACCTGTGCGCCCTGGCCCGGCCCCATCTCTACGACCCGCACTGGACGCTGCACGCCGCGGCCGAGCAGGGCTACACCGGCCCCGGCGCGGTGTGGCCGGCGGCGTACCGGGCGGGCAGCCGCCGCCCGCGCACCGGCCGCACCGACGCCCCGCGGCCCCGGCTCACACTCGGGAGCTGAGCCGGTCCGCGTAACCCCAGGTCCGGCACATCGGCAGCAGCTCCGGGGCGATCTCGTCGTCCTTCGGCAGCTCACGGCCCTGCTGCACCGTGCCGGTGCGGATGTTCTCCCGCCAGTCGCCCAGGCCCCGGATCAGCCGGCCGTTGTCCTTCTTGCCGTAGTCGAGCATGCCCGGCTCGTAGTCCAGGCCGAGGAAGGTGCACAGCCGGCGCATCTCCCGCTCGGGGTCGGCGGTGATGTCCTCGTACCGCACGGTGCAGCCGTCGGCGCCGGAGCCGCGGGCCTCCTCCACGGCCGTCAGATAGGGCAGCACCTCGGCGACCGCCTTGTCGTACGGCCGCTTGACCGGGTCGCTCTCGTGCCACGACAGCGCTATCGAACCGGGGTGGCGCAGCAGGAAGACGAACCGCGCGTCGGGCCAGCAGTCCCGGACCCGCTGGAACATGAAGGCGTTGCCCGGTGTCTTCTCGACGATGAAGTCCTTGCCGGACCTGAGCAGTTCACGGTGCATCACGCGGTCCCACAGCAGATGCTCCAGATCGCCGCGCTCATGTCCGAGCGCCGACATCGCGGCCGCCGAGAGCTTGCTGCCGCAGGTGACCTCCATCCGGCCCAGATGCAGTTCGTGCAGGGCGTGCAGCCGGGAGTGCGCGCCCAGCATCATGCGCAGCAGGGTGGAGCCGGAGCGCACCGACGAGATGATGAAGACCGGTTGCCGCAGCAACCGCTCGGCCGGCAGATCCCCGGCCGACGGACACCGGTACGCGGCCGTCTCCGGCTCGGCGGGCGGGCCGGGTCTGGGCGGGCCCGGCCGGGGAGCCCTCCGCACCTGAAGGCCGGTGGTGGCGGTGAGCGCCCGGTTCAAGCTACGCATGAGACTCATGCGTCAGCACCGTAGGGGATATTTCTGAGAAGAGGATGGGAGAACCCCGCACGTTGCCCCGGGCGGGAAAAATGTGACTCAAGTCACAGGGTGGGCTGCTGCCTTGTGAAGGAGCGGATCACTGCTCGGGCACGCCCGCATAGCGCGCCCCGGCGTTCCGCAGCCGCTCGTGCAAAGCCCGGAACACCTGCGCCGAGCGGGCGCCCGGCCAGTCGGCGGGCAGCAGCCGCGCGGGCAGCCCGGGGTCGGTGTACGGCAGATGTCGCCAGGAGTCCAGGGCCAGCAGATAGTCCCGGTAGGCGTCCTCGGGCGGGGTGTCCGCCCGGCGCTCCCAGCCGCGCAGCACACGCGCGTGGCGGTCCAGGAACCGTTCGTGCTCCTTGGCGATCGCGGCCAGGTCCCACCAGCGCCCCACCGCCTCCGCGGTCGGCGTGAACCCCAGGTGGTCACCCCGGAAGAGGTCCACGTACCCGGCCAGCCCCAGCCGCCGCAGCGTGTGCCGGGTCTCCTCGTACAGCCGGGCCGGTGCGACCCAGACACCGGGCGCCGCGGTGCCGAAGCCGAGGCCGGCCAGCCGGGAGCGCAGCACATGCCGCTTCTGCCGCTCCGACTCCGGCACCGAGAACACCGCGAGCACCCAGCCCTCGTCCTCCGGCGGTGCGCCCGCGTAGATACGCCGGTCGCCGTCGTCCAGCAGCTGCCGCGCCTCGGGCGACAGCGCGTATCCGGCCGCGCCCTCGGCGGTGCGGGCGGGCAGCAGCAGGCCGCGCCGCTTCAGCCGGGACACCGACGAGCGCACCGACGGCGCGTCCACACCGACCGCGGCCAGCAGCCGGATCAGCTCGGCGACGGGCACCGGGCCCGCCGTGAACCGGCCGTACGCGCCGTAGAGCGTGACGATCAGGGACCTCGGGGCGTGCTGCACGTGCTGATCGGACACGTTGATCATCTTAGGTCGTCGGGGTCACCGCGGGTCCCCTCGGTGCGATCGGTGTGATCGGCGCCATGGGTGCGGTCGCCGTGCCGGGCGTGCTCGTCGTGCCCGGCGTGCCCGCTGCGCAGCCGGAACCGCTGCAGCTTGCCCGTGGCCGTGCGCGGCAGCGCGTCCAGGAACACGAACTCCCGGGGACACTTGTACGGAGCCAGCTCGGAGCGGACGAAGGCGCCCAGCGCCTCCGCGTCCCGCGCCGCGCCCTCCCGCAGCACCGTGTACGCCACCACAACCTGCCCGCGGCCGATGTCCGGCCGCCCGACCACCGCGGCCTCCACCACGTCCGGGTGGCGCAGCAGGGCGTCCTCCACCTCCGGGCCCGCGATGTTGTACCCGGCCGAGATGATCATGTCGTCGGCGCGGGCGACGTACCGGAACCGGCCGTCCGGATCGCGGACATAGGTGTCCCCGGTGATGTTCCAGCCGCCGCGCACGTACTCCCGCTGCCGCGGATCGGCGAGATAGCGGCAGCCGACCGGCCCGCGCACCGCCAGCAGCCCTGGCTCCCCGTCGGGCACCGGCACCCCGTCGGCGTCCTGCACGCGCGCGTGCCAGCCCGGCACCGGGAGGCCGGTCGTGCCCGGCCTGATGTGCTCGTCGGCGGCGGAGATGAAGATGTGCAGCAGTTCGGTGGCGCCGATGCCGTTGATGATGCGCAGCCCGGTGCGTTCGTGCCAGCGCCGCCAGGTGGCCGCCGGCAGGTTCTCGCCCGCCGAGACGCAGCGCCGCAGCGAGGTCACGTCGTGCCCGTCCAGCGACTCCAGCATCGCCCGGTACGCGGTCGGCGCGGTGAACAGCACCGACACCCGGTGCTCGGCGATCGCGGGCAGCAACTGCTTCGGCCCGGCCTGCTCCAGCAGCAGCGCGCTCGCCCCGGCCCGCATCGGGAAGACCACCAGTCCGCCGAGCCCGAAGGTGAAACCGAGCGGCGGACTGCCGGCGAACAGGTCGTCGGCGCGCGGCCGGAGCACCTGCGCGGAGAAGGTGTCGGCGATCGCCAGCACGTCCCGGTGGAAGTGCATGCACCCCTTGGGGCGGCCGGTGGTGCCGGAGGTGAAGGCGATCAGCGCCACGTCGTCGGCCGCGGTGTCGACCGCCGGGTACGGCCCGTCGGGCGCCGGACGGCGCAGCAGGTCGTCGGGGGAGTCGCCGCCGTAGGTGACGATCCGCAGTCCCGGCACGTCCGCCTTGGCGAGGTCGTCCACCGACCGGATGTCGCACAGGGCGTGCCCGACCCGGGCGATCTCGCACATCGCGCGCAGCTCGTGCGGGCGCTGCTGGGCCAGCACGGTGACGGCGACCGCGCCCGCCTTGAGCACCGCCAGCCAGCAGGCGGCCAGCCACGGGGTGGTGGGACCGCGCAGCAGCACCCGGTTGCCGGGCACCACCCCGAGGTCGGTGCTGAGCAGATGGGCCAACCGGTCGACACGGTCGCGCAGCTCGCCGTAGGTCCACGCGTCCCCGGAGGCGGTGCGGAAGACCGGGTGGCCGGGGGCGCCGTGGGTGAGCAGCTCGGCGGCGCAGTTCAGCCGTTCGGGGTACTGCAGCTCCGGCAGGTCGAAGCGCAGCGCGGGCCACTGCTCGGGCGGCGGGAGGTGATCGCGCGCGAAGGTGTCGACGTGGGCGGATCGGGTCGGGCCGGTCATGGCGGTTCGCCCCCTTGCCTGCGGTGGTGGGCTCTGGTGGGCTCGCACCAGGAGCGTATCGCCTTGGTGACGGCAGTCAATGGGACGCGATACGGTCGGGTGAACCGCGCGGAGAACGGGTCGGCGCCCCGCGCGGGGAACGGTCGGGTGGACCCGCGGAGAGAGGACCGGCGATGACCGCATTCTCGCTCGAACCGGCACAGACCGCCTGGTGTGCCGAGCTGCGTGCCCAGGCGGCGCAGCGGCTGCGCCCGCTCGCCGGCAAGGGCGAGCCGGGCCGCGTCAACCGGCCGCTGCTCGCCGAACTCGGCCGCCTGGGCCTCCTCGAGCGGCTCTTCGCCTCCGGCGCCCTGGACCTCTGCCTGATGCGCGAGTCCCTCGCCCAGGCCTGCACCGAGGCCGAGACGGCCCTCGCCCTCCAGGGCCTGGGCGCCCACCCGGTGCACGCCCACGGCACCCCCGCCCAGCGGGACCGCTGGCTGCCCGGCGTGAGCGACGGCACCGCGGTCGCCGCTTTCGCGCTGAGCGAGCCGGGCGCCGGATCGGACGCGGCGGCGCTGTCCCTCGCCGCCGAACCCGACGGCCCCGGCCGCTGGCGGCTCACCGGCGACAAGCGCTGGATCTCCAACGCCCCCGAGGCCGACTTCGCCACCGTCTTCGCCCGTACCACGGCCGGGGCCGGAGCCCGCGGCGTCACCGCCTTCCTGGTGCCCGCCGACCGGCCCGGCCTCACCGGGACGCCCCTGGAGATGCTCTCTCCGCACCCCATCGGTGCCCTCGCCTTCGACGCCGTCCCCGTCAGTGCCGACGACGTGCTCGGGGTACCCGACCGCGGCTTCCGGGTCGCCATGGACACCCTCAACCTGTTCCGGCCCAGCGTCGGCGCGTTCGCCGTGGGCATGGCGCAGGCCGCGCTCGACGCGACCCTCACGCACACCGCGCGCCGGGAGGCCTTCGGCGGCCGGCTGCGGGATCTGCAGGCCGTCTCCCACCAGGTAGCCGAGATGGCGCTGCGCACCGAGGCGGCCCGCCTGCTGGTCTATGCGGCCGCAACGGCGTACGACACCGGCGCCGCGGACGTGCCGAAACGAGCCGCGATGGCGAAGCTGCTGGCCACCGAGACCGCCCAGTACGTCGTCGACAGCGCCGTCCAGCTGCACGGCGCGCGGGCGCTGCAACGGGGCCATCTGCTGGAGCACCTCTACCGCGAGGTGCGCGCACCCCGCGTCTACGAGGGCGCCAGCGAGGTCCAGCGCGGCATCATCGCCAAGGAGTTGTACGCCTCCTTCGCCGAAGCCGAAGCCGAAGCCGACGACCCGGAGGACGCCGCGTGACCGCCGAGCGCATCAACCCGCCCGAGCTCGCCCCGCCCACCGGCTTCTCCCACGCCGTCACCGCCACCGGCACCCGCGTGGTCTTCCTGGCCGGCCAGACCGCCCTGGACACCGACGGCGAGGTCACCGGCGACACCCTGCCCGAGCAGTTCGCGCGCGCCCTCGGCAACCTGCTGACCGCCCTGCGCGCCGCCGGCGGCACCCCCGCCGACCTCGCCCGGGTCACCGTCTACGCCACCGACGTCGCCGCGTACCGCACCCATGCAGCCGAACTGGGCCGCATCTGGCGGGAGTCGGCGGGCCGCCGCTACCCCGCGATGGCGGTGGTGGAGGTCGTACGCCTGTGGGACGAGCGGGCACTGGTGGAACTCGACGGATTCGCCGTGCTGCCCTGACGCACGGGCCCCGGCGCCGCCAGCAGCGACCGGCGCGGACGCGCCACCGAAGGGGTGAGGATGACGGCCGCCGGCCCGGCCGCCGGGTACCAGTGGAAGCCCCCCCACCGACGAACCGACCGGGAGGCCCCCCACCATGCCCGTACGCCCCGCCCTCACCGCCCTCACCGCCCTCGCCGCCGCGCTGCTGCTGCCGGCCGCTCCGGCGGGTGCCGCATCCGCGGCGTCGTACGACACCGGGACGGTGACCGTCGACCCGACCGGCCACATCGCCGCGGACGGCACCGTCACCCTCTCCGGCACCTACCGGTGCGCCGGCGGCACCGGCCCGGTCTTCGTCAGCTCCTCCGTCGCCCAGGAGTCCGGCACCGTCCGCCACGGCATCGGCGGCACCCGCGCCGTCTGCGACGGCACCGCGCACCGCTGGGTCAACACCGGCCGGCCGTCCCCGGACACCGCCCTGCAGCCGGGGCCGGCCCGCGTGGAGGCCACCCTGATGGAGCTCCGCGGGCTCGGCGGCCTGCCGCTGCCCGGCTTCCACGCCCGCAACGCGCAGGACGTGACGCTCGTGGCGTACTGAGCAGCGCGGACGTCACCGGACCGGCCCCCCTCGTCGACGACGCAGGGGGCCGGTCCACGCGGAACATCACCCGGTAAGGTGACGCCCGCACGGGTTTGGCGCGAATCCCCACCTAATCCGCACGAAACCGATCGATCCTTGACGGATCGATTCCGCAGAAGGGCAGCAGGTGGCAGGACGTTCCGTGCGGGCGCGCGAGTGGCTGTTCACCACCCACCCGGCCCGTGCCGTCGTGATGGCCTTCGCCGCCGTGATCCTGCTCGGCACGGGGCTGCTCGCCCTCCCGGTCTCCGCCGCGGACGGCACGGCGACCGGGCTGGTCACCGCGCTGTTCACCGCCACGTCCGCGGTGTGCGTGACCGGGCTCGTGGTCGTGGACACCGGCACGTACTGGAGTGGCCTCGGCGAGGGCGTGATCCTGGCGCTGATCCAGATCGGCGGCTTCGGCATCATGACGATGGCGTCCCTGCTCGCCCTGCTGGTCTCCGGCAGGCTGCGCCTGCGCATGCAGCTCACCGCCCAGGCGGAGACCAAGAGCCTCGGCATCGGCGACGTCCGCCGGGTGCTCCTCGGCGTGGCCGGCACCACCCTCGCCGTGGAGCTCGCCGTCGGCGCCGTCCTCTCCCTGCGGCTGCGCTACGGCTACGGCGAGTCGATCGCCGACGCCGTGTACCTCGGCTACTTCCACGCCGTGTCGGCCTTCAACAACGCCGGGTTCGGACTGCACCCCGACAGCCTCACCCGCTACGCCGAGGACCCCTGGATCACGCTGCCCGTCGCCGCCGCCGTGATCCTCGGCGGTCTCGGCTTCCCCGTGCTGCTGGAGCTGCTGCGCCACCGGTACCGGCGCCGCAGCACCGGCCGCCGCAACTGGACGCTGCACACCAGGCTCACCCTGGTGACGACCCTCGCCCTGCTGGCCGTCGGTACCGTGCTGACCTGCGCGCTGGAGTGGACCAACGCCGGCACCCTCGGGCCGCAGGACTGGTCCGAGAAGCTGCTGAGCGGGTTCTTCCACTCGGCGATGTCGCGGACCGCGGGCTTCAACTCCCTCGACATCGGCGCGATGCACCCCTCCACGCTGCTGCTGACCTGCATGCTGATGTTCATCGGCGGCGGCAGCGCGGGCACCGCGGGCGGCATCAAGGTCGGCACCTTCGCGGTACTGGCCGTGGCGATCATCGCCGAGGTGCGCGGCGAACCCAACTCCGCGGTCCTGGGCCGCAGACTCGCCCCGCACGTGCTGCGCCAGGCGCTGACGGTGGCGCTGCTCGGCGTCGGCCTGGTGATGAGCGCCACGCTGGCCCTGCTCAGCCTGACCTCGCTGCCCTTCGAGGCGGTGCTCTTCGAGACCGTCTCCGCCTTCGGTACCGTCGGCCTGTCCACCGGCATCACCGCCGACTTCTCCGACGCCGGACAGCTGATCCTCGTCCTGCTGATGTTCGTCGGCAGGCTGGGCCCCGTCACCCTCGTCTCGGCGCTCGCCCTGCGCGAGCGCGTCCGCCGCTACGAACTGCCCGAGGAGCGACCCGTCATTGGTTGACCACCTGAACTCCCTGCGCCGGCTGCGCGGCAAGCGCCGCGCCGGGAAGAGCGCGCGGGCCGCCCGGCCGGCCGCCGACCAGCGGATCGCCGTCATCGGCCTGGGCCGGTTCGGCAGTTCGCTCGCCAACGAGCTGATGCACCACGGCTGGGACGTCCTGGGCATCGACACCGACCCGCGCCTGGTGCAGAAGTACAGCGACGGCCTGACCCACTCGGCGGTCGCCGACTCCACCGACCCCGAGGTGCTGCGCCAGCTCGGCGTCCACGAGTTCACCAGCGCCGTCGTCGGCATCGGCACCGACGTCGAGGCGTCGATCCTGGTCAGCTCCAATCTGCTGGACGCCGAGGTGCCCAACATCTGGGCCAAGGCCATCAGCCGCCAGCACGGGAAGATCCTGGAACGGCTCGGCGTCCACCACGTCGTCCTCCCCGAGCACGAGATGGGTGAACGCGTCGCCCACCTGGTCGCCGGCCGCATGCTGGACTTCATCGAGTTCGACGACGACTACGCCCTGGTCAAGACCATCGCCCCGGACCCGGTCACCGGCGTCCCGCTGGGCCGGAGCCAGGTCCGCAGCCGCTACGGCGTCACCGTCGTCGGCATCAAACGCCCCGGCGAGGCCTTCACCTACGCCAGCGCCGACACGGTGGTGCAGAAGGGTGACGTCATCGTGGTCACCGGCAAGACCCGCGCGGTGGAGACCTTCGCCGACCTGAGCTGAGCCGGACCGGCAGCCGCGTCACGGGCAGCCGCGTCACGGCAGCCCGTCGGTACGGCGGCGTCCCGGCCCCGGGGCGAACTCGACCAGGAGCAGCGCGGAGTCGTCGGCACCCGGCCGCCCGCTGAACGCCTGTACGTCCGCCCGCAGCAGCCGCAGCGCGGACTCCAGCCCCGGGGCCGCCAGCGCATCGCCCACCCGCTCCACCACCGGGTAGAACCGCCCTTCCGGGTCCCGGGCCTCGCTCAGCCCGTCGGTGTAGAAGAGCAGCCGCGCGCCCGCGGACAGCGGCACCCGCACGCTCGACGGCTCGGCGTCGGCGAGCGCCGTCAGACCGAAGGGCGGGGCCGGCGCACGGGGCTCGACGAGTTCCAGCGTGCCGTCGGCTCGGCGCAGCACCGGGGCCGGATGGCCGTAGTTGATCAGGACGACCTCCCCGGCGGGGCTCAGCTGCGCCAGCACCCCGGTCACGAAGCGGTCACCGTCGGTTCTGCGCTCCAGCGCGCTGTCGATGCGCTCGCCGACCTCCTCGAGCCGGTCCCGGTCCGCGGCGGCCTCGCGGAAGGCCGCCAGCACCGCGGCGGCGCCCCGTACCGCGCCCAGCCCCTTGCCCTGCACGTCGGCGATGATCAGCCGGACGCCGTACGGCGACGGGACCGCCTCGTACAGGTCCCCGCCGATCCGGGTGTCCTTGCCGGCCGAGGTGTAGCAGGCGGCGATGCGTGCCGGCCCGATCACCGCGGGTACCGGCGAGAACAGCACGTCCTCCAGGGTGTCCGCGACCGTCCGGACGTCCACCAGCTGCTGCTCCGTGCGCAGCCGCATTCTCGCCGCGTACACACCGGCGAGGGTGACGTAGACGATGGCGGCCAGGGCCACGTACACCCGGGTGTGCCCGATGAGCCCGGAGACCGCCCCGGTGGTCACGCACAGTGCGCCCGCGACCGCGCCCATGGCCACGACATGGCGTACGGTGCCGTGTGCCGCGGCCAGGGCGGGCCCCACCGCGTAGACGGGCAGCAGGCCCAGGCTGGGACCGACCGCGGCGTCGAGGACCGCCACGACGGCCATGACCGCGACCGGAAGCAGGTTCGCCGCGTCCGGACGACGGGGTCTGCGGAGTGCCATCCGGCCGCCTCCCTGGTTCCGGGGCGGACGCCTGTGTCCGTGTCCGGCGCAGGGCGTCCGTCGGGCCCGGCGCCGCCCGGTTGTCGCACCGCGTCGCCGCTACCAGCTTACGAACCCGGGGCCCCGCGCACGCGCCGGGACCGCGGGGGGCCGCTCGCCGCCTCGGCCGGCTGCCCGGCACGGTCCTGTACGGCGTACAAGGCGTCGCCGGTGTCCCGGTCGCCTCCGCTCGGCGCCCAGGGGGCGACCGGGCGGCGGAGGATTCCCGCCAACTGTTCGAACGAGAGGCACCATCGACTGTTCGCCCCCCGTTCAGCAACAGTCCCTAACGTCCCCGCATGCCAGACACATCCGACGCCGCGCCGGCAACGGTGCCGCGCCCCCGGGCGACCGCAGCCACGGGAACGACACTCGTCAGCTATGTGCTGCCGGTGTTCGACGAACAGGACGGGATACGGCGCTTCCACGACGAACTGGCCGCCGCCCTCCGCACCCGCCCGGAGCTGTCGTTCGAGCTGGTGTACGTCAACGACGGTTCGGCCGACGCCTCGTTGGCGATCCTGCGCGACCTGGCCAAGAACGACCCGCGCGTGCGCATAGTCGACCTCGCGCGCAACTTCGGGCACCAGATGGCCATCACCGCCGGACTGGACGAGGCCCGCGGTGACGCCGTGATCGTGATGGACACCGACCTGCAGGACCCGCCGCGGGTGAGCCTCGAACTGATCGACGCCTGGCGGGACGGCGCGGAGATCGTGCACGCACGGCGCCGCTCCCGCCGGGACACACGGTTCAAGCGGGCCACGGCCGCCGCCTACTACCGGGTGCTCCGGGCCTGCACGGAGGTCGACATCCCGCTGGACACCGGGGACTTCCGGCTGCTGGACCGGCGGGTCGCCGACGAGCTGCGCCGCTACCGGGAGCGCAGCCGGTTCGTGCGGGGCATCGTGGCCTCGATGGGCTTCACCCAGACCGAGGTGTTCTTCGACCGCGACGAACGGTTCGCGGGGGAGACCAAGTACCCCCTGCGGAAGATGGCGCGGCTGGCAGTCGACGGGATGACCGGCTTCTCCACGGTCCCGCTGAAGCTGATCACCCGGCTGGGGTTCGCCGTCCTGACCCTGTCCTTCGCGGGCATCGTCTACGCCCTGGCGATGAAGGTGTTCCGGCCGGACATCACCGTGTCCGGCTGGACGATGCTGATGGTCGTGGTGCTGTTCCTGGGCGGGGTGCAGATGCTGTCGCTCGGGGTGCTCGGCTCCTACATCGGGCGGACCTACAGCGAGGCGCAGGGCCGGCCCCTGTACATCGTCCGGCAGGTGGTGCGCCATGACGGCGACTGACACGCCCGCCCCGGCCGAGGAGCGCCCCCGCCCGCTGCGGCAGCTGGCCGGCTACACCCTCGTCGGCGGCACCGGCGTCGCCCTCGACCTGGCCGCCTTCGCGCTGCTCCACAACGTGCTCGGCTGGCACGAGCAGCTCGCCAACGGCGTCGGCACCACCCTCGGCATCACCAACAACTTCGTCCTCAACGCGGTGTTCACCTTCGACAGGCGCGACCGGCTGCTGCGGCGCTTCGTGCGCTTCTACGCCGTCGGGATGTGCGGCATCGCGCTCACCTTCGGGCTGCTCTGGCTCTTCGCCGGCCGGCTCGGGACCGACCCGAACCTGGTCAAGGCCGCCTCCCTGCCGCTGGTCCTGGCGGTGCAGTTCCTGCTCAACCGGAAGTGGAGTTTCGCGTGAACCTGGGCATCATCGGCGCCGGCGCCACCGGGCTGACCGCCGCCTACGACGCGGTCAGGGCCGGGCACTCCGTCACGGTCCTGGAGGCGGCCGACGAACTCGGCGGGCTGGCCGCGTCGCTGACCGTGCAGGGCACCCCGCTCGAGCGCTACTACCACCACATCTTCCGCTCCGACCACGCCATGATCGAGCTGATCGAGGAGCTCGGCCTGGGCGGATCCCTGCGCTTCCACAAACCCACCACCGGAATCTTCCGCGGCGGACGGCTGCGCCCCTTCAGCACGCCTGCACAGATGCTGCGCTTCCTGCCGCCGCTGCCCGCGCTGCGGTTCGCCGTCTCCTCCGCCGCGCTGAAGGCGGTCCGCAGAGGCGAGCGCTTCAACGACCGCACGGCGCTGCGCTGGCTGCGCCGCTGGGCCGGGCGGCGGGCCACCGAGGAGATCTGGGAGCCGCTGCTGCGCGGCAAGTTCGGCGACCGCGCCGAGGAGGTGTCCATGGCCTGGCTGTGGGCCCGGGTGCACTGCCGCACCTTCGAACTGGGTTATGTGCACGGCGGGTTCGAGCAGGTGTACGCGGCGCTCGCGGACGCGGTCGCGGCCCGCGGTGGCAAGATCGAGTTCGGCAAGCGGCTGGAGCGGATCCGGCAGGACGGCGACACCGTCACCGTGACCGCCGGGGACGGCTCCTCGTACGGCTTCGACCGGCTGATCGTCACCACCCCGCAGCCGGTCCTCGCGCGGGCCGCGGGCCTGCCGGACGACGACGTGCTGTGGCGCAACCAGTACCTGGGCGCCACCTGCTTCGTGCTGGAGCTGGACCGCAGCCTCGTCCCGTACTACTGGCTCAACGTCAACGACACCGACTTCCCGTTCCTCGCCGTCGTCGAGCACACCCGGATGGTGGACCGGGCCGAGTACGCCGGCCGGCACATCGTGTACGTCGGCAACTACGTACCCCGCGACGACTGGCGCTTCACCACCGACCCGGAGGACCTGCTGCGCGCGTACACGCCCTGGCTGCAGCGGCTGAACCCGGACTTCGACCCCTCCTGGATCACCGACTGGCACTTCTCCCGCGCCCCCTGCGCCCAGCCCGTGGTCACCCCGGAGTACCGGGCGCTGATCCCGCCGCACGAGACGGCGATGAGCAGGGTCACGCTGGCCACGATGGCGCAGGTCTACCCCCAGGACCGGGGCCAGAACTACGCGGTGGAGATGGCGCACCGGGTCACCGAGCGGCTCGGCCTGCGGTGACCCCGGCCCGCGGTGACCCGGTCTGCGGTGACCGGGGCGGCCTGCGGTGACCCGGCGTGCCGCGCGCGGTCACCGCAGGCGGCACAGCACCAGCCGGTCCACCGGCGCCGGCGGACAGTCGTAGCGCTCCTCGATCCGCCGGGCCAGCCCCCGGTCCACCCTGGCCGGCGGGAACCAGCCGCGGTCCAGCACCGCGTACTCCGGCGGGTCCTCGTCCAGACAGCGGGCGTTCTCGGCGTAGCTGTCGAGGGTGCCGACGTCCGGAAGATAGCGGGTGCGCTGCAGGAACGTCGGGATCGGGTAGCGGCACGGCGAGGCGTGCCCGACGAAGTACGCCACGTCGCCGAAGGCCAGGTACTGCACCGGTGCCCCGTCCGGCAGCCGCCGCCGCAACTCCGCCGCCGCCCCGGCCTTCGCCTCGGAGGTCCGCAGATAGTCCGCGTTGGTCGGACCCACCCGGCCGCGGTCCATCAGATGCGGGGAGGCCGGCCAGACGGTCACCGCGACCAGGGCCACAACGGCCGCCCCCGGCACGGCGGGCGGCAGCCGGAACCCGGCACCGCGGCGGGCCGCCCGCAGGTCGAGCAGGGCGGCGCCCACCGCGACGAGCCCGGCCGCCCACACCACCGCCGAGCGCTGCAGCGCCTGCGGCGCGGCGGAGTACAGCGGCGTGAGGACGGCCGCGGCGGCACCGGCCGCCAGGAAGCACACCGGTGCCCGCCCGTGCACCCCGTACCACCGGGCCACCGCCAGTCCCCACACCGCGGCCGCGGCCACCGGAAGCGCGGCGGCGTGGTAGACGAACCAGTTGCCCTGCACCACCACCGCGCCCAGTCCCACGGCGGCTGTCGCCACCGCCACCAACGCCCACCGGGCCCGCTCCCGCCGGTCCGGCAGGCAGACCAGCAGCAGAAGCAGCGCCGCGGGCAGCAGGAGCAGCACCGGGCTGAGCACCGCCCGGTCCGCGAGGAAGTCGACCGACCGGGCGAACAACTCCCCGGGCCGCACGCCCTGCCGGGACAGCGATCCCTGGTTGATCCGCGGCATGTCCCGGATCCACTGCCACTCCCGGGAACCCTGCCACAGGCTGAACCCGAGCAGCACCGCCCCGCACGCCCCCGTCGCCGCGGCGAGCAGCAGCGCACGCATCCGGTCGACGGCGAACAGCACCAGCAGCGCCATCAGCGCGGTCGCCGCGGTGGAGTACTTCATCAGCACCGCCAGGCCCAGCGGCACCGCCCCGAGCGCCACCGCGGGCAGCGGCCGCTCCACGGCGAGCACCGCGGCCACCGCCAGGACCGACAGCAGCGCGGCCGTCCACTCCGGCTGCAGGAAGTCGGTGCGCGGCGCCAGCGCGAGGACCAGGGCCACCACGGCGCCGGTCGGATCCGCATCCCGCCCCGGCAGCCCGCGCCGCCGCAGCGCCGCCCGCAGGGTCAGGCCGGTGGCGAGGCACAGCAGCACGCCGACGGCCCGCAGAATCGCCTCGCGGACCGCAGTCGGACCGGCCGTCAGCTGATCGAGGCCGTATATGAACCACCGGTAGAAATAGGGCCGGTGGGTGAAGATCTCCGACGGCGAGAAACCGGCCGTCTCACCGCTGCGCAGGCACGCCAGCAGATACCGGATGTCCCCGTGCAGCCGGGCCGTCATCACGGAGTACACCAGCAGCCCGGCCGCCGCCGTAGCGACGGTCACCCACGCAACAGGGGCCCGGCGTCCGGCCCGTGAGCGCGATATCAGCACCTTGGTCACGAGGGCGGACATTAACAGCAGACCGGGAATTGCCTTTCACAGTCGAGTGATTCATTTTCCGGACACCTTGAATTGTCCTGGAATTCGTGCGGAAATCCCCCGCCAGCACCCGGTGCATCAAGGATCCGACGCACGGTCGTCGCCGCGGATCCGGTGGCGGCACGGGGATGAGAGCCTGACCGAACATCGCCGGTCACCGTCCGGGTGACCGGCGCACCCGGCTAGCATCGGCCCCGTTGTGCGATCTAGGACTGGGGACGAACGAGAGTGACGGACGAGCGAGTTGTCATCGTGACCGGCGCCGGCTCGGGCATCGGCGAGGCCACCGCCAGACTGCTGCGCGAGGGCGGCCACCACGTGGTCGCCTCCGGACGCCGGGCCGAACCCCTGCTCCGGCTGGAGAAGGAGACCGGGGCCCTCGCCTGCCCCTCCGACGCGGGTGACCCCGCCGCCGTCGAGGGCCTCGTCCGCACCGCCCTCGACACCCACGGACGGCTCGACGGGCTGGTGCTCAACGCCGGCATCGGGCGCGGGGGAACGGCCGGGAACCTGTCGTCGGAGGACTGGGACGAGGTGATGCGCACCAACGTCACCGGGCCGATGCTGCTGCTGCGCCAGGCGATGCCGCACCTGCTGCGGACCCGCGGCGCGGTGGTCGGCGTCGCCTCGGTCTCCGCTCTGCGCAACGGCACGGCCAACGCGCCGTACGCCAGCTCCAAGGCCGCCCTGCTGCAGCTGTGCCGTTCCGTCGCCGTCGACTACGGGCGCCAGGGGGTGCGCGCCAACGTGGTGTGCCCCAGCTGGATCAGGACCGAGATGGCCGACCGCCGCATGGCGCGCTTCGCGCAGGAGGCCCACCTGGGGGACGGCGGTGCGGAGGCCGCCTACCGGGAGGCGACCCGGCTCCTGCCCGCGGGCCGGCCCGGGGAACCGCGTGAGGTCGCCGAGGCGATCGGCTGGCTGCTCTCCCCGGCGGCGTCCTTCGTCAACGGAGCGGTGCTTCCCGTGGACGGCGGGGCGACCGCCGTCGACCCGGGCACCGTCGCCTTCGACTTCCGGGTCGAGCCGCGCGGCGGTACCGCAGTCTGACGCTCCGTCGCCGCATCCGCCGCATCCGCCGCATCCGCCGCATCCGCCGCATCCGCCGCATCCGCCGCATCCGCCGCATCCGCCGCATCCGCCGCATCCGCCGCATCCGTCGGCCGGGCCGGTCGCCCGTCACCCGCGCCGGGCCCGGAGGGGGTCCGGCGCGGGGCCCGTCGATCCGGGCGGTCCGGTTGATCCGGTCGCTCCGGTTCGTTCGGTCGGGCCGGCCGCCGGGGGCCACATCCGGGCGATCGCCAGGAGCGTCGCCGGGCTGCCCCGGTCGACACCGGGCAGCGGACACGGCTCGGACGGCGCCGCGCCGCTGAGCCTGGCCCGTCGGGCCCGGTCCAGCGCCCCGGCAAGTGCCGCCGCGGTACGTCGCTCGCCGTGCAGCCCGGCCAGGCCCGCCTCCCGGTACGCCGTCTCGTACGCGTCCGGCCGCACATGCTGCTGCAGTTCGAGCAGTGCGTCGTAGGTCTCGATGATCTGCCGGTGCGCCTGCAGCGCCGGCCGGGACCGCGGGCACAGCACCTCCCGCACCCGGCTCTGTTGCGGACGGGCGAGGGCCACCTGGGGCACCGCGACCACAAGATCGCGCCACAGTGGCCACAGCCGCCAGACGGTCCGCAGCGCCGCCGCAGAGCGGGCCAGTGAGGTGGCCGTCGGCGCCAGCAGCGAGGCCGCCCGGAAGAGGCCGTGCACACTGATGACGATCGACAGATAGGGCAGCAGGCCCGGCATGCGCACGAAGAGATGGAACAGATACCCGGCCCAGAACACCAGGGCCAGCGCACTGCCCACCGCGAACAGCCGTAGGGACCACACGAGGTCACGGTCGTCCGTCCGGCGGCTGTACGGCCAGCAGACGACGACGGCGGCGGTATCACCGATCAGATGCGAGACGACGAGGACCAGCCAGTACAGGGACTGCGAGGTGGCCGGCGACTGCGCGGGCGACGCCGCGCCGCCCTGGCCGGAGCCCAGCAGATCCAGGGCGAGCAGCGAACCCAGCGCCGCCACCAGTCCCACGACCACGAGCACCCGCAGATGCCGGGTCCGGGTGGCGTCGACGATGAAGAGCAGCACCAGTCCCGCGCTCAGCACGCCGATCAGATTGCGGGCCAGCGCGACCGCGTGCGTGGTGGCGCCGAGATCGGTCAGCCAGTGCACCACCTTTGGCTGGAACAAGGTGGTGGCGACCGCCGCGGTGAGGACCGTGAACCACAGCCCCCGCTGGTTCGGCAGCCGCAGCGCGGGACACGCCCGCCAGACCAGGGCGATCCACATGGCGGCCAGACCGCAGACCGCCGCCAGGTCCGCCAGCTCAGTCGCGGTCATCGACCGACACACCCAGGAAGGAACCGAGCCGCCCCAGCGCACCGGCCGGGCGCCCGGTCTCCCCGGCGCTCTGGATCAGGCTGGCGATCATCTCGGCCTCCTGTTCCTCGCTGCTGGTGTAACTGGTACGGGCCATCAGCCGTTTGACGTCCTGCGCCCGGAGCTCGCCCGGCGACGGACCGTCGAGGCCACCGGGGTCGGCGGGGTCGGCGGTGCCGCCGCGGTGGTGGTCGCAGAGGACATGGCCGATCTCGTGGAGGATGATGTGCTCCCGGTGCAGCGGCGCGGTCCGGGGCTCGTAGAAGATGTGGTCGCCGTCGTCGGTGCCCAGCCACAGCCCGCAGACCCCGTGCACCGCGAGCTGTTCCGGCAGCTCGTGGAGGACGACCGGACGCCCCCTGAGCTCCTCCACCCGCTTGACGACCGCGTCGAAGGGCAGCCACGGCTCCACTCCGAGATCACGCAGCAGGGCCGTGCACCGGCGCTGCAGCTCCAGATACTCACCGGTCGTCCTCACTCGCCGTCCTTCCTCCCTCCGACGGAGACAGCACGGGGGAAGGACACCTTGGATCCGACTCCGAAGTGCACCGCCGCCACGCGCCCATGACGACCGGTCGCGTGTCTTCCCGGCCCGCCGCGGGGTTCCCAGCCTCCCCCCGACCCTAACCACCGTCCCCCCGCCGTGACCAAGGTCAGCCCCGCCTCCCACCCGGCTTTGGCTCAAACTCTGTCATCGTCGGGGCAGTGGCTGTTCGGCCCAGATGACCTTGCCTCCGGTGGTGTACCGGGTTCCCCACCGGTCGGCGACGGACGCCACCAGGAACAGTCCGCGCCCGCCCTCGTCCGTGATCGCGGCGTGCCGCAGATGGGGCGAGGTGCTGCTGGAGTCGGCCACCTCGCAGATCAGTGAGCGGTCCCGGACGAGCCGGAGCCGGATGGGGCCGGTGGTGTAGCGAATCGCGTTGGTGATCAGCTCGCTGAGGATCAGCTCCGTGGTGAACCCCAGGCTGTCCAGGTCCCATGCGGCGAGCCTCTCGGAGACGGCCTCGCGCATCGCGGACACGGCGGACGGGTCGGACGGCACGTCCCAGTCGGCCACCTTGGTCTCGTCCAGGATCCGGGTGCGGGCGACGAGCAGCGCGATGTCGTCGCGCGGCCGCTCGGGCAGCAGCGCCTCCAGCACGGCGTCGCAGGTCTCCTCGGGTGCCGCCGGCCCGGCCGCCAGGGTGCTGCGCAGCAGGTCCAGCCCCGTGTCGATGTCCCGTTCCCGGTTCTCGACGAGACCGTCGGTGAACAGCACCAGCCGGCTGCCCTCGGGCAGCTCCCACTCCACCGTGTCGAAGGGCAGTCCGCCCAGGCCGAGCGGGGGTCCGCCGGGCAGTTCGGGGAACTCCACGCTGCCGTCCGGGCGGACCACGGCGGGTCCGGGGTGGCCGGCGCGTGCCATGGTGCATCGCCGCGAGACCGGGTCGTAGATCAGGTAGAGGCAGGTGGCGCCCGTGATCGCCCGCGCGTCGTCGTCGGCCTCCTCCTGGTCGATCCGGGTCACCAGCTCGTCCAGATGCCACAGCAGCTCGTCGGGGGACAGGTCGAGGGCGGCGAAGTTGTGCACCGCGGTACGCAGCCGCCCCATCGTCGCCGCCGCGTGCAGGCCGTGGCCCACCACATCGCCGACGACCATGGCCACCCGGGCTCCGGAGAGCCTGATGACGTCGAACCAGTCGCCGCCGACGCCGCCCATACCGGCATGGGCGGGCAGATAGCGATGGGCGACGTCGAGTGCCTGCTGCTCCGGCAGCACGCTGGGGAGCAGGCTGCGCTGGAGGGTGATCGCCGTGGTGTGCTCGCGGGTGTAGCGCCAGGCGTTGTCGACGGCCAGCGCGGCCCGGGCGACGAGCTCCTCGGCGAGGGAGACGTCCTCGGCGTCGAACGGCTGGGGCCTGCGGGACCGCCAGAACGTCACCACGCCCAGGACATCGCCCCTGGCCTGCAGAGGAACGCTGATCATCGAGTGCAGCCCGTACTGCACCATTCGGCGGGCCCGGGGCGGATCCTGCTCCTGCCAGCCCGAGAAGGTGGTCAGGTCGGCCTCGAGCACGCCCCGCCCGCTGTGGAAGCCGGCGGCCTGCGGCGTGGCCGGAACGAAGTCGATCACGGAACCGAGCGGATAGAGCGGAGCGTCGTCCTGGACGCCGGAGACGGCGATGCGCCGCATCGGGTAGGTGCTCGTACCCGCGTACCTGAGGTCGTCGCCGGACAGCACCCGCTCCAGCAGGTCCACGGTCGCGAAGTCGGCGAACTGCGGAACCGCGAAGTCCGCCAGCTCCTCGGAGGTCCGCACCACGTCCAGGGTGCTGCCGATCCGCAGTCCGGCCTCGTACACCAGCCGCAGCCGGGCCCGCGCCGCGTCCGCCCGTCCGGTGAGCTCCTCGAGTTCCGTGGTGTCACGCAGGGTGGCGACCGTGCCCGGCGGGCCGTCGCCCTGGTCCGTGGGGCGCTGGTTGATCGCCAGCAGCCGGTCACCGGACAGGTGCACCTCATCCGTGGCCGGGCTCCCGGAGCACAACAGCTCGGTCAGCCGCGGGCTGAGCCCCAGATCCACCACCGGGCGTCCTTCCATACCGGTCGTGGGCAGGCCCAGCAGCCGGCACGCCTCGTCGTTGGCGAGCACCAGGCGGCGGTCCCCGCCGACGATGATCACACCCTCCCGGACGGCGTGCAGCACCGCGTCGTGGTGCTCGTACATCCGCGTCATCTCGGCCGGGTCCAGCCCGTGGGTCTGGCGCCGCAGCCGCCTGCTGATCAGCCCCGTGCCGACGACCGAGGCGAGCAGGGCGGCCCCGCCCGCACCGAGCACGACGGGCAGCTCGCGGTCGGCCGCACCGCTGACGTGCTCCACCGTGATCCCGGCGGTCACCGTCCCGATGACACTGCCGGAGTCGTCGGTGATCGGAACGATCGCCTGCACCAGGGGGCCGATGGTGCCGGTGATCCACTCGACCACGACCTCACCGTCCTCCAGCACCGGTTCGATGGTGCCGACGAACTCCCGGCCGATCCGGTCGGGCAGCGGGTGGGTGTAGCGGATCGCGTCCTCGTTCGTCACGACGATGAAGTCCACGTCCGTCGCCCGCCGGGCCGCCTCGGCCGCCGGCTGCAGCTCCGCGGAGGGGTCGGAGCTGTTCATGGCCTCGACGATGCCCGGAGACTTCGCGAACGTCTCGGCGACGGACAGGGACAGATTGCGCGCCTCGTGCCTGACGTCGCTCCGGGACTGCAGAACCAGCGCGAAGACCGTGGCCACGACGAGCAGCGCCACGATCGCGACCTGGAGAAGGAAGACCTGCCCGGCGACCGTGCGGAGGCTCTCGATCGGGCGGCGGCGAAGGCCGGAGACGGACCCGGCCGGACGGCTCTTCCGCCGGTCGGGGCGACTGATCCAAAATTTTCGGACCATATTCCTTTCTACCATTGCCCGGCTTCCGTTCGTCCAGGAGTCAGGGACGGTGCAGGCAGGACCCGATTGCCGGAGGCGGTGCCGCAGAACCGCTCCGCCCGCACCGGTCGGGAGGACGCTAGTGAGGCGGTACATGCGGCGTCACCGAATCTGAGCAGAATCTGAGGAATTTCGGCCGGGAACCGGTCGGGTATCCGGGCAGAGGCATCGACAAGCGCCTACTCGGCGGTAGGGAAATGCCGATCCCCGGGCGCGGCCGATCTCCTGTGTCCGCATCTTGGAAGCGGTCTTGACGCGGTTCACGGAATCGGAGTGGATTCACCCCCACGGTGCGCGTCCGAGCGATTCACGAACCTCAGGGAGCCGGGATGAGACTGCTGCTGGTCGAGGACGAGAACCACGTGGCCGCCGCGGTGTCGGCGATACTGACTCGGCACGGATTCACGGTGGTGCACGCCTCCAGCGGCTGGGCGGCCATGGAGGCCCTGATGGCGCCGGACAGCGACCCGTTCGATGTCATCCTGCTCGACCTCGGCCTGCCGGACCAGGACGGATACGAGGTATGCGGCAGGATCCGAAGATGGACCGGCACCCCGGTGATCATGGTCACCGCACGCGCGGACATACGGTCCCGGGTGCACGGCCTCGACCGCGGTGCCGACGACTACGTCGTGAAGCCCTTCAACACCAGGGAACTGATCGCTCGCATCCACGCCGTCAGCCGGAGGGCCGCGGCTGCGGAGGGCGGCGACGTGCGAGGGAACGACCTTCTGCTCGGCCCCGTCCGGGTCGATCTGACATCCCGCCAGGTGAGGGTGGACGGCTCGGTGGTGCACCTGACGCGCAAGGAGTTCGACCTGCTCGCACTGCTGGGACAGCGGCCCGGGGTCGTCTTCCGTCGGGAGCAGATCATCAGCGAGGTGTGGGAGAGCCGTTGGGAGGGGGCCGAGCGTACCCTCCAGGTGCATGTGGCGTCCCTTCGGGCGAAGCTGCGGACGCCGGAGCTCATCGGGGTCGTCCGCGGGGTGGGCTACCGCCTCGTCCTCCCGGAGCGGTAGGACGGCACGGCGGGACGGCGGGCCTGCCTCACTTCACGACGACGCCGATGCCGGGGGCGGGCTCGTAGTTGTAGTTGGCCGGGCTGAAGTTGTCGAGAACGGCCCGGTACCAGGACTCGTCGTCGACCATCTTCTCGAGGGCGCTGTTTATCCCGTCGACGAGGGCGGTGTTGCCCTTCTTGACGCCGATTCCGTAGTTCTCGTTGCTCAGCCGAAGTCCGGCGATCTCGAACTTGTTCACGTACTGGTCCTGTGCGGCATATCCGGCGAGGATCGCGTCGTCCGTGGTCACCGCGTCGACGTCACCGTTCTTGAGTGCCTCGAGGCATTCGGAGTAGGAGTCGACCTCCGTGAGCTCCGCATTCGGGGCCAGGTTTTTCTTGACGTTCTGCGCGGAGGTGGAGCCGGTGACCGAGCACAGCTTCCTGCCGTTGAGGTCAGCGACTTCCTTGATGTCGCCGCGGATGCGGATCAGCAGATCCTGGTGGGCCAGCAGGTAGGGACCCGCGAAATCGACCTGTGCCTTGCGGGCATCGGTTATGGAATACGTGGCGACGACGAAGTCGACGTCACCGGAGTTGAGCGCGGTCTCACGGTCGGCGCTTCTCGTCTCCTTGAACTCGATGTCATCCTTGTCGTAGCCGAGTTCTCTGGCCACGTATCTGGCGACATCCACGTCGAAGCCCGTGAACGATCCGTCGGTCCTCTCCAGTCCGAGGCCCGGCTGGTCGAACTTGATGCCGATCCTGACTCGCTCGCCGAGACCGTAGTCCTGCTCTTCGGAGCAGCCGGTGGCCGTGACGGTGAGCGCGAGCGCGGAGGCGGAAGCGGCGACGGCCATTCGAGACTGCATGAGGTGTTTTTCCCTTCGTTCGACGGCACGACGGGGCAGCTGATCTGCCGCACGGCTTGCCACCGAACGCGAGCCCCTGGGCCGCGCCCCGTCGTGCTCGGGTTGGGGGGAACCTAAGCACACGCGGTGCGCGCAGCGGCAGACGATTTGAGCTGGATTTGAGCATCGGATGACGGCTTACACGTGCAGCTCCTCGTGACCCTTGATCCACCTGTGTACGGCTCCCATGAGCCAGAGATGCTCCTGTCGGATCGTCCAACGATCCACTAGTGTCCGGGCACCACCCTCGTTGCAGCGGCCCGCTCGGGGTCGGTCGGCTGGCCCGTGCTCCTGGAGCAGATGAACGGGAACGCGCCCGCGGTCCTCCGATCGGGCATGCTCGCCGGATTCTGCGGCACGCTCTGCAGTCGATGGCGGCCAACTTCAACATCGTTCCCGCCACACTCCTCGAACTGAAGGACCAGTACGGGGTGATCAAGGCGCAGATCCCGACGGCCGGGGCCTCCTCGGCTGCAACATCGTGATCATGGCAATGTTCGCGTTCTGGCGAGCCGTCGCGACCCGGCGGAGCGGATCAATCCGTCATGGCAGGCCGTCGAACTGCTCCCTCGGACGCTGCCGGAGGGCCTGAGGGTCGTGGCCGAGGAGTTGCCGTGCGTCTTCGGCGACTCGATCGTCCGGCTGCGCGAGACGATCGAGCGGACCGAGCCGGAACCCGTGGTCTGCGTCGGCCAGGCGGGCGGGCGTACCGGACTGACCGTGGAACGCGTCGCCGTCAACATCGAGGACGCCCGCATCCCCGACAGCGCCGGGGCCCAGCCCGTCGACGGGCCCGTCATCGACGGCGGACCGGCGGCGTACTTCACCTCCCTCCCGCTCAAGGCCTGCGTCGCGGCCGTACGCGCGGCTGGGGTGCCCGCGGCCGTGTCCAACACGGCGGGCACCTTCGTGTGCAACCACGTCGCCCACGGTCTGGGCCGCCTCGCGGCGACCCGCTCCCCCTCGATCCGAGGGGGCTTCGTGCACCTGCCGTGGGCACCGGAGCAGGACCTCGACCGTGCCGAGCCCTCCCTGCCCGTGCTGCCGATGGCCGAGGGCTTGCGCGCGCCCCCCTGACCGCGGCGCACACCACCGAAGACATCCGGGTCACCGAGGGCGCCACACACTGACGGCCGTCCGGCCGCTGGTTGCCGACGGGGTCGGCGCAGACGCGTACGGACCCGCGCTCGGCGGCGGCCGGGCCCCGTCGGGGGACGCCCGCCGTTCGGTCAGGTAGCGCCGGCGGAGGCGGGAGAAGGCGGTGGGGCTGGGCCGGTGCGGCAGGAACTCCTTGATCCGCCGGGCGCATTCGCCCGGGCTCGCGGTACTGGTGTCGAACTCCAGGTCGTAGTCGCCGTGCCGGTGCACCAGGCCGTACTGGTGCGCCGCAAGGCCCGGAGGGCGGTCACCCCGGGCCTGCTCACGGCGGGCCAGTTCGTCCAGCGGACAGTGGATGCCGATGAACAGGACGTCCTCGGGCCGCAGCACCGTCAGACAGTCGAGCAGTCGCCACGGCTCGCTCAGCACATGGTCGACCACGATGTCGTTGCCCGCCTCGGCCATGGCCGCGATCGAGCGGTGGAAGCCCAGCCGGGTGCGCCGCAGCGCGGCGTCGAGCTCCTCTGCTCCGAGCTCGCGCCTGCTGCGCATCGCGTTGAACGCGTCGACTGCCAGGTGGAAGAAGACACCGTCGTCCAGGACGCTCAGAAGCTCGCGCGCGATGCTCGACTTCCCTGAGCTGGACGTTCCGTTCAGGAAGATGATCCGACCAGGTGTCATACCCGCATGATCACATGGTGCTGCCCCGGCGCAGCGCGGGCAGCGCGTCGATCTCCGCGCAGGCGTGCGGCGACAGCAGGGGCGGGGTGACGGCAACGCCCCCGGCGTCACGTGCCGTGGTCGTGTCGTGGACGGGAACGGGAACGGGGACGGCGACGGGACAGGGACAGGGACAGGGACAGGGACGGGCGCCGGGGACGGGGGATGTACTCCGGCGCCCGCCGGTTCAAGGGGAGGCGGAGGCCGTCGTGCGGCCGGACTCCAGGTCGAGCAGGAACCGCTTGGCCGCGACACCGCCCGCGTATCCGGTCAGGCGACCGCCCGCGCCGACGACCCGGTGGCAGGGCAGCATCACGCACAGGGGGTTCGCGCCGAGTGCGGTGCCCACCGCCCGTGCGGCCCGCGGCCGTCCGAGCGCGGCGGCCAGCTCGGCGTAGGTGCCCGTCACCCCGTACGGAAGGAGTCCGTCCAGCCGTTCCACGGTCGCGCGGCTGAACGGTGTGGCCAGGCGGAGGTCCGTCGGTGCGGTGAACGAGCGGCTGCGGCCTCCGAGGTACGCGTCCAGCTGGCGGCACGCCTCCTCGAGGATCCGCAGCTGGGCGGGGGCGGCGACGTCCGCGTCCACTACGGTGAGGCCACCTCGGGTGATCCGGGCCACCGCTTGTTCGCGGTCGTCGAAGGCACACAGCACCAGGGCGTCGTCGGTGGCCGAGAGGGTCAGGGGGCCCAGCGGGGTGTCGTGCGAGGCGAGTGCCGCGGTGGGTGGGGTGGGCATGGGAGGACCTCTCTGTGGTGCTCTGTGGCACGCCGGGTCAGACGGTGATGGGCCGACAGCTCTTGCAGGCCCGGTAACCCGCCTCGCGGGCGTCCTGCGCGGTGCGGAAGTGCACCCGGTGCCGAGGAGTGATGCGCCGGGCGTGGGCGCAGGTCGGGTGGCAGTAGACGTAGGTGGTGTCGCTGCCGAGGAACACCGCGCCGGCCCGGGACAGCTCCGTCACCCGGCGCATGTCGATGTGCTCGGCCCGGCGCAGGGCCGCGCCGGCCTTCGGCAGGTACGCGGCGTCGCAGGGCGATCCGTTGTCGTGCGTGACCCGGTGGCAGGGTATGAGCACGGCGACCGGGTTGGCCGCCAGCGCGCGCAGGACGTCGGAGGCCGAGGGCGGAGTGTCGGCGTCGGCCTCGCGGGCGATCCAGCTGAGTGGCCGCAGCTGCCCCGCGGGGATGTTCCGGACGGCCTCCAGGATCGCGCGCTGCTTCTCCGGCAGACCCGGCAGGTGGATCGCCAGCCGTTGGGCCCGGCCCGTCCGCAGCGCGGGGATGAGCCCGGGCAACGGCTTGCTGCCCGGGATCGCCGAGCGACCGGTGCGCGCGCGGTGCAGCTCCTCGAAGGCGGTCCCGGTCAGGCCCGCCGAGTCCAGGCAGGCACCGGTCACGGCCTGTGGGCTCGCAGCCACGAACAGTCCGCCCGCGGCGGTGTCGAGGCGTACATAGCTGTCGTAGCGGTCCTCGGAGACGCCCACCCGGCGCAGCACGCGCAGCGCGAAGTCCTCCGGTGCAGCCGATGCGAGATCCGGCAGACGCCGCGTGACCGCGTCGCCGCTGCCTTCGTTCACATCGTCACCTCCTTCAGCGCTGCCGGCTGCGGCTCGAGCAGGCGCCGCAGGCCGGCCAGCCCACGGGAGACCTGCGCCTTGGCGGTGCCGACCGCGCAGCCCTGCACCTCGGCCACCTCTGTGTAACTCATTCCGATGACATGGTGAAGCACGACCGGTATGCGATGGTGCTCGGGTAAGGCCGACAGTGCCGTGACAAGGCGGGACCGGTCCTCCGTCGTCACCGCACGTTCCTCCGGGCCGGGGCTGTGGTCCGGCCAGACGTCCATGGTCTCCTCCACGGGCAGCCCGGCCGTGACCGGACGCCGTTTCCGTGTGCGGACGTGATTGCGCCACACGTTCGCTGCGATGGTCATCAGCCACGCGCGGGGACGCAGCTCACGGCGCCGTGCGGGGGCGTACCCCTGCAGGGCCGTGTAGGCGCGCAGAAACGTGTCCTGCCCCAGGTCGTCCGCCTCGGCGGGGGAGCCGGAGACCCGGTACAGGAACGCGTGCACCGCCCCGGCGTGCACCCGGACCAGCTCGGTGAAGCCGGCGTCGAGGTGCGCCGCCAGGAGATCGGTCAGCTGCTCTGCCTCGTTGTCCATCATGGAAACGAACACCGTCCAGCGGCAGGGTGTTGCAGACATGCGGGCGCGGTCATCGTCGGACGGCCGGAGCGTCCAGTGCCGAGCTGCCGACCAGGACCGCCTGATACAGGCGCTGCATCCGGGGGACGGGCTCGATCCCCAGGGTGTCGCCGAGCGCCCGGCGCAGGCCGTGGAAGACGTCGCCGGCGCGTTTGCGCTCGCCGGAGCGGTACAGCGCCACCATCAACTGAGCGTGCACGTTCTCGTGGGTGGGGTGGCGCGCGGCCAGATCACTCAGCTCCTCGACCAGCTCACGATGCTTGCCGAGCGCCAGATCGGCCTCTATGCGCTGTTCCAGTACCCCTTGCCGGGTCTCCGCCAGTTCCGCGAGGTGCGGTGAGCTGAGGGGGCCCGCGCTGACGTCGGACAGTGCGGGCCCGCGCCACTGCGCGAGTGCCAGGGCGAACGCCTTCGACGCCGTCCGGTCGTCCCCGGCGGCGGCTGCCAGGCGTCCCAGCTGGGTCAGCTCCGTGAACCGGAAGCGGTCGAAGTCGGTCGTCTCGAGGGCGAGCTGATATCCCTGGTTCCTGGTGAGGAGCAGGTGGCTGCGGTCCCTGTGGGGGCCGCGCAGGGCCTGCCGTATGTGGAGCACGTAGGTCTGGAGCGTGGACATCGCGCTCTTGGGGGGAGTCGACCCCCACAACTCGGTGATGCAGTCGCTGGCCCGCACCATCTGCGGCGCGTGCAGCATCAGGAATGCGAGGAGCTGGCGCGGTTTCGGCGCGCTCGGTACCAGATTCACCTCAAGATCGGACAGTAAGAGAGGGCCGAGAATACCTGAGTTCATGAAGGGTTCCTATCCTCGTCATGACGCAACACTTCGAACTGGCATTCTATTTCCGGATAAGAATAGGTGGGCGTCGCATCGGCGTCAAACAAAAGAGAGGTGGATATGAATCAGGTCGGCCGAACGATTCTCTTCCCGGTATTCACGCTCGAGGGCGACCGCCGCCGGAGCGCACCCGAGTCGGGCTCCGGGGCTCCCGGGCCGCGCGGTGGCCACTCCGCGCGGCCTGCGCGTGACGGCCCGGGTGCCGACGTCCGTCGCTCTGACTTGTCGTCCATACTGAGACAAACACCGTCCAGCGGCAGGGTGTTGCAGGGGCGCGGGCGTGTTCGTCGTCGGACGGCCGGAGCGTCCAGCGCCGAGCTGCCGACCAGGGCCGCCTGATACAGGCGCTGCGCCGTACCGGTGTCGAACCGAAGGGCGGGTGATGAGGAATCAAATCGGCTGACCGATTTCTTCCCGGTGTCCGGGCGGGTGGTCCGGCGGCTGTTCGACCCGCGGCGTCCGGGTCGTGGGCACCTCTGATGCGGGCGGTCGGCCGTTCCCCGAGCGCGCGCCGTAGGACGACTCGGGCCCAGGCCCGTCAGGAGACGACGACGCGGCCCCGGCCCGCCAGGGGCCGGGGCCGCGTCCGGGGGGACGGCTACCGCCCGGCGGCCCGGCGCAGCGCGTCGACGCGGTCGGTCCGCTCCCAGGTGAAGTCGGGCAGTTCGCGGCCGAAGTGCCCGTAGGCGGCGGTCTGGGTGTAGATGGGACGCAGCAGATCCAGGTCGCGGATGATCGCGGCCGGGCGGAGGTCGAAGACGTCCGTCACGGCCTTCTCGATGGCGGTCTGCGGGACGGTGGCGGTACCGAAGGTCTCGACGAAGAGACCGACGGGTTCGGCCTTGCCGATGGCGTAGGCGACCTGTACCTCGCACCGGGAGGCCAGCCCCGCGGCGACGACGTTCTTGGCGACCCAGCGCATGGCGTAGGCGGCGGAACGGTCGACCTTGGAGGGGTCCTTGCCGGAGAAGGCACCGCCGCCGTGGCGGGCGTAGCCGCCGTAGGTGTCGATGATGATCTTGCGGCCGGTCAGGCCGGCGTCGCCCATCGGGCCGCCGACCTCGAAGCGGCCGGTGGGGTTGACCAGCAGGCGGTAGCCCTCGGTCTCCAGCTTGATGCCCTCATGGGCCAGTTCGTCCAGGACGTGCTCGACGACGTGCTCACGCACATCGGGCGTGAGCAGGGAGTCCAGGTCGATGTCACCGGCGTGCTGGGAGGAGACGACGACGGTGTCCAGGCGCTTGGGCTTGCTGCCCAGGTACTCGATGGTGACCTGGGTCTTGCCGTCCGGGCGCAGGTAGGGCACGGTCCCGTCGCGCCGGACCTCCGACAGGCGCCGCGACAGGCGGTGGGCCAGGAAGATGGGCAGCGGCATCAGGCTGGGCGTCTCGTCGCAGGCGTAGCCGAACATCAGACCCTGGTCGCCGGCACCCTGGAGGGCCGGCCGGTCGTCCCTGGCCGACGAAGCGCCGTCGACCCGCTGTTCGTAGGCGGTGTCCACGCCTTGGGCGATGTCGGGGGACTGCGCTCCGATGGAGACGGACACGCCGCACGAGGCGCCGTCGAAGCCCTTGGCGGAGGAGTCGTAGCCGATCTCCAGTACGGCTTCGCGGACGAGGGCGGGGATGTCGGCGTACGCGCTGGTGGTGACCTCGCCCGCGACATGGACCTGACCGGTGGTGATCAGGGTCTCCACCGCGACGCGGGACGCGGGGTCCTGGGCGAGGAGGGCGTCGAGGACCGTGTCGCTGATACGGTCGGCGATCTTGTCGGGATGGCCTTCGGTGACCGATTCCGAGGTGAAGAGCCGGGCAGGCATGAGAACTCCAGGGGTCGGGACGACGGGGCGTGCATCAGGACGTGCGGTGACGTTCCAGGGCGTGGTCCACCAGGGAGGCGGCGGCGCCCGTGTACGTGGCGGGATCGAGCAGCTCCGCCAGTTCCCCGGGGTCCAGTGAGGGCCCGATCCGGGGGTGTTCGGCGAGGATGTCGGCCAGGGGCCGCCCGGTGCGCGCGGCCGTACCGGCCGACTCGGACAGCAGCCGCTTCACCGTGGCCCTGCCGAGCCTGGGTGCCAGGACCGCGACGATCCGCTCGGACGACATCAGGGCGCCGGTCGCGGCCGCGTTGGCCCGCATCCGCTCCTCGTGGACGACCAGCCCCTCGCACAGCTCGACGGCGGTGTGCGAGGCACCGCCCGCCAGCCGCAGGCACTCCCGCAGCAGCAGCCACTCGGCGTGCCAGACACCGCCCGAGCGCTCGTCCTCGGCCACCAGGCACTGCGTCAGCGCACCCGCCAGCGCGGGCACCTGGAGCGCGGCCGAACGGATCAGGGTGGCCAGCACCGGATTGCGTTTGTGCGGCATGGCCGAGGAGGCGCCGCGCCCGGCCACGGGCGGCTCGGCGACCTCACCGACTTCGGTGCGGCCCATCGACTGCACGTCCACGGCGATCTTCCCCAGCGCCCCGGTCACGAAGGCCAGGGCCGAGGCCGCGTCGGCGACGGGGGAGCGCAGCGCGTGCCAGGGCAGCGGGGCCGTGGCCAGTCCGGTCTCGGCCGCGAACGCCTTGGACAGCGCCGTCGCGTACGCCGCCGGGTCCGCGGCCGGCGCGCCGTCCACGGCCGAGTACTCGAGATAGCCGGCCAGGGTGCCCGCCGCACCGCCGAGCGAGACCGGCAGCCGGCCGTCGAGCAGCCGGTCCACGCGGCCGGCCGCCTCGCGCACCAGCAGTCCCCAGCCGGCCGCCTTGAGCCCGAAGGTGGTGGGAACGGCGTGCAGGGTCAGCGTCCGCCCGGCCATCAGCGTGTCCCGGTGCCGTGCCGCCAGCCGGTCCAGCGCCGTCGCGGTGCGCAGCAGGTCGGCGTGGACCAGGCGCAGCGCCCGGTCGCAGACCAGCATGGCGCCGGTGTCGAAGATGTCCTGACTGGTCGAACCGCGGTGCACGTACTCGGCGGCCTTCGGGTCCTCCTCGGCTACGGCGGCGGTGAAGGCGCGGACCAGGCCCACCACCGGGTTGGCGCTCTCCCGTGCCTCGACGGCGAGCCGGCGCAGGTCGAGCCGCTCCGCGCGGGCGGCCCTGGTGATCGCCGCGGCGGCTCGCGCCGGCAGCGTGCCGAGTCCGGCCTGGGCGCGGGCCAGCGCCGCCTCCGCGTCCAGCATCGCCTGGATCCAGGCCTCGTCGCCGACCGCCCGCTCCACCGGGGTGCCCGCCCGTACCGGGGAGAGCAGCCCGGTGTCCGGTCCCGCCGGGTGTGCCGTCATACCGGTGCCTCCGTCAGTGTCTTGCCGGAACGCCGCCGGGAGGCGCCCGCGCGGGCGGGGGTGAGGGCCAGTACCGCCCGCGCGATGGCGTCGGAGTCGCCCAGGGTCACCGAGTTCACGCCTGGTCTGATGCCGGCCGCCGTCACCCAGTGCACCGCCTCCGTCGGCACCCCGTACGCGAAGCGCCGTGGATGCCTGCGGCCGTAGGCGTCGACCAGGTGGTACGGGCGCTCCGTGACCTCCAGCCCGCCCGTCTCGTAACTCGTGCCGCACGCACCGGGGATGCGGAACGGACGGCACTGCCCGGTGGACAGCAGCCCGCGCAGCAGCGGATCGCAGGTCCGGCGCAGGTCCGGTTCCGGCAGGCGGGCCTCGACCAGTACCCTGGCGCGCACGGGAGCGCCCCCCACCACGTCCGACTCGGCGACGAACGCTCCCGTCGCGGCGTCGATGCGCACCCTCATGCCCGGCCCGATCAGGTCCAGGACACCCGCCTCGGACAGCGCGATCAGCTCCTCGATGCGCGAGAAGGGCGGGCCGATCGACAGGAAGGCGTTGAGCGGGGTGTACCAGCCCTCGACCTCGTCCCGGTAGGAGTTGCCGTCCAGGCCGCCGTGGTCGAGGGCCAGCCGCACCTCGTTGCGCAGATCGCGCAGCACGTCCAGCGCCGCCTTGAGCGGCCCGCTCACGTTGCCCGCACGGGCCTCGCGCACGTCCTGGCGCAGGTGCTCCAGCATCCAGCGGCGGAACTCCGCCCGGTCGGCGAACTCCCCGTCGCCGTGCGGCCGGAAGATCCGCTCCCAGTCCCACCGCTCGTCCGGTGCGATGCGGTACGCGTCGAGCAGCTCGTCGGTGCGGGCGGAACCCTCGGGCAGCGAGACGAACCGCTCGACGAACTCCGTCCGTTCGGCCTCCCGGCCCCGCGCGGCCAGCAGCGCCCCGTAGTAGACGCTCTCCACCTCCCGGGCGATCAGAGGCCACAGGTCGGCGCCGAAGTACACGCGCTCGCCGTCCACCGCGCGTTCCCGCAGCGCCGCGACCACCTTCTCGGTCAGCACGCGCGGCTCGTGACGGCCGTGCGCGCCCTTCTCGTTGGCGCCGCGGGCGTGGTAGGGGATGCCGCGCCGGGAGCCCGCGACGATGCGCGGCTCCCGGCCCGAGGGGCGGTAGGCGAGGCGTTCGCCGACGCGGTCGAAGCGTCCGCCGCGGCCCAAGGTGAGCAGCGCCATGTGGTCGAAGAAGTTCAGGCCGAGGCCGCGCAGCAGCACGGTCTCGCCGGACCGCACGTCCGACAGGTCCAGGTCGGCCGGGTTGGCCGGCAGGACGTGCAGCAGCCCGTGGGCCCGCGCGCGCTGCGCGAGCTGCCGCTGGTCGGAGGAGACGTCGGTCGGCACGTGGCCCTGGGAGAGCACGACCGCGTCGAGGCCGTCGAGGACCTCCCCGTCGGACAGGACGACCTGCTGCGCGCCGTCCCCGGGCCGCTCCCGCAGGGCGACGGCCCGGGCCTGGTGGACCCGCACCCGTACGTGCGGCGGCGCGCCGGACACCACCCGGGCGAAGACGTCTTCCAGGTAACGGCCGTAGAAGGCACGGGACGGGTAGTCGTCCGGGCCGAGCCGGCGTGCCTCGGTGAGCACGGCCTCGTCGTAGAGCGTCGCCTCGCCGGACCCGGAACCGAGCGTGCGCGACCAGGCGTACAGGCTGGGGCCCGGCTCGACGGGGCCCTCCATCTCCACGCTGGCGTCGGTGAACGCGGTCACCTGTGAGGCGACGGTGTTCATCAGCAGCACACGCGGCTGTCCGGTGCGCCACACCCGCCCGGCTCCGGGACGGTAGGGGTCGACGACGTGCACGGTGACCGCCCGGTGAGCGGGCGCGGAGCGTTCGTTGGCGCACAGCCGCTCCAGTACCGACAGACCGCGCGGTCCCGCACCGACGAGGCACAGGTCGAGGTCACCGCTGGGCATAGGTGTACTCCATGGGGTCAGGGGAGGGCAGGGACGGGGGAGCTGCCTCCCACCGGTGCGGCGACCAGCAGACTCGTCTCGAGGGTGAGGGAGTGCACGCTCTCCAGGCGCAGGCCCGCGGCACCCAGGACGGAGCGGTAACCGTCGAGGGTGCGCTCGCGGCCGCCCGCGGCCATCAGCAGATGCATGTCCCACAGCAGCGGCAGCACGGGCGCCGTGTCGCCGGTGGCGACGACCCTCTCCAGCACCAGCAGCCGACCCGTGTCCGCCATGGCCTCGCGGATGTTGGCGAGGAGCGTCACACATCGTTCGTCGTCCCAGTCCTGCAGCACCCGGGACAGCAGGTACACGTCGTTGCCCGCGGGGACCTTGTCGAAGACGTCGCCCGCGACCGTCTCGTAGCGGTGGGCGCCGATGGCGGCGCTCAGGTGCCGCTCGGCCACCGGCAGCATGTGCGGCAGGTCGAAGACGGTCCCCGTCAGGTGGGGGTGGGCCTGGAGCACCGCCGACAGCAGCAGGCCGCTGCCGCCGGCCACGTCGACCACGGTCTGCGCCCGCGTGAAGTCGAAGGCCGCCGCGGCCTCGGGGAAGAACACGTTGCCCGCGTTCATGGCGCGCAGGAACCGCGGTCCCGCGTCGGGCTCGTCGCGCAGATAGGCGTGCAACGAGGTGCCGAAGGCGTGCTCGAAGCCGGAGGTTCCGGTGCGGATCGCGGGCACCACCGCACCCCAGGCGCGGTGGAACTCCTCCCCGTAGAGCAGCACCATGTCGCGCATGGACTGTTCGCCGCCGGTGACGAGGAGTGCGCCCACGTCGGTGAGCCCGTAGCCCTCCTCCTCGTCGCCGGTGAACACCCCCAGTGCCGTGAGCAGCCGCAGCAGCCGCGCGAGGCCGTCCTCACTGGCGCCCGTGCGTTCGGCCAGCTCCGGGACGGTGCCGTGCCCCGCGGCGACGTGGTCGGGCAGGGACAGGGCGGCCGCGGCGTGCAGGGCCTGGGCCCGCCACGTGCCGGTGATCAGATCCACCACCTGACGTGCCGCCGTCGTCTCGCTCCGGCGCATGATCAGACCTTCCGTACGGGGGCGGACACGGCGAGCGCGGGGTCGCCGGTGCGGGACAGGGCGGTGGCCAGGCGTTCGCGCAGCAGGCGCTTGAGGACCTTGCCCGTGACGCCCACGGGGAGTTCGGAGCGGTCGGCGGCCAGCAGCAGCCCGCCGAGCGGTGCCAGGCCCGCACGGGCCAGGGCCGTGTTGCACGTCTCGAGCAGCGGGGCCGCATCGCGCGCGGTGCCGTCGGCGAACAGAACGACCGCCAGGGGACGGGAGTGGCCCGGGGAGCCGGGATCGTCGACCGCCACGACCGCCGTGTCCAGCGCCTGCGTGGCGAGCAGGACGACCTCCTCCACCGGGAGGCTGTGCACCGGCCCGTCGACGGTGTGGATCACGTCGGGGGTGCGGTCGAGGTGGTACCAGGTGCCGTCGCTGTCGCGGCGCATGATGTCGCCGGTGAGGAAGTACCCGTTGACCTTCGACTCCTCGGTCAGGTCCGGCTGGTCCAGGTAGCCGGCGGTGATGCTGGGGGTCTGCACTCCGAGCCGGCCGGCCTGCCCGTCGGGCAGTTCCCGGCCCCGCTCGTCGAGCACCGCGGCCTTGCGCACCACCTTGGCGGGCAGTCCGATGTGGCGTGCGTACCGGGTCGTCTCGGGCGTGTAGGCCTGCTTGAACAGCACCATGCCCATCTCCGACGACCCGAGTCCGTCGAGGTAGCGCGAGCCGTTCAGCACCTTTCCGTTCTCGGTGCGTCGGCCCAGGGCGATCAGCGGGCGGATGTGCCGCTCGTGGGAGGCGTCGCCCATGCCGTGCCAGGTGTGGATGTGCCGGCCGGCCTCGGGAGCGATCTCCTCGGTGGGTATCTCGGCCAGGGTGAGCGGGAAGGCCAGCACGGTGGTGGGCCGGAACAGGTTGACCGCCCGGGCCACGGCCCCGCCGCTCGCGTCGTCCAGGATCAGCGTCGGGATGCCGAGCAGGATCGCCAGGCTGAGATAGCTGATGCCCGCCGAGTGGCTGTGCGGCAGTGCCGTCAGCAGCCGGTCGGAGCGCAGCGAGGGGAAGGACCACAGCCGTTCCCGCTTGCCGGCGAAGAACGAACCGTGGTGGAACACCGGGGCCTTGGGCCGGCCGGTGGTGCCCGACGAGTGCGAGATCATGATCAGGTCTTCGTAGGCATGCCGGTGCGGGAAGCCGGGCAGCGGCCGGGGCGGCAGCGGAGTGGTGACGGCGAGCGAGGCTATGTCCGCGACCTCGGGCGTGGCCTTCCCCGGTGCGTCCGACTCCCATGCGTCCGCGAGGCCCTTGAGCAGGTCGCCGTCGCCCACCAGCACCGTGACCCGGGTGCGCAGGAAGTACTCGGCGGCCGTCGCCGGGGCCATCCTGGGGTTGCAGTGCACGGCGGCGGCGCCGAGTGCCGTGACGGCGATGTGGTGGATCAGGCCGAGCAGCCCGTCCCGAGTGTGCAGGCCCACGTGCGTCCCGGGCCGCACCCCGCGGCCGCGGTACCAGTGGGCGTAGCGGATCACGGCGACGCGCACGTCGTCCAGGGACATCGCCCTGGGCTCGTCCGTCACCCAGGTGGGGGAGGACACGTCGGGGTGGAACAGCAGCGGACGGTCCCGGTCACGGGCTGTGCGCCACGCGTGCCAGAAGAAGTTCCCCGCCCCCAGATCCCGGTCTGCATGGAGGCGCAGGCGTTGCGCGACGGACCTGTGTGTGCCCAACAGGAACATAGGAATACCTCACACTCCGCAGTGATGCTCCGAATTCTTCGATCACCGGTGAGACATCGCGGGCCGTGATACCCCAGCGGTTCGGTAAAGGGTTCGTGGCGGAGTCTCCAACTGGCTGCTAAAGGGCCGATGGAAAGCCGCCCAGGTCGCCGATCTTGCTTCGTTCTTCAGAGCGGGTTGCAACGATCGCACCGGTTCGATCAGGAGAAGGCTGGAGGCCGTGTCGGATGGACGAACCGCTGACAACCCCGGTCGCCGTGGTCGGCGGCGGTCCGGTCGGATTGATGCTCGCGCTGTTGCTGGACCGGCAGGGCGTGTCCTGCGTCGTCCTCAACTCCCAGACCGGCGTGCCCGACCAGCCGCGTGGCAGCACCCACAACGCGCGGACCATGGAGCACTACCGCACGCTGGGACTTGCCGAGCGGGTCCGCGGGCTCGGGCTGCCCGCCGGTCACTCGGCCGGCATCTCCTTCTTCACCCGCTACAACGCGCACGAACTGGCCCTGCTGCCCTGGCCGGGCAGCGGCGAGGTGCTGCGCCGGCGGGTCGCGTCCGACCGCACGGACCCGTCCCCCGAACCGATGCACCGCGCGAACCAGATGTACGTCGAGCGGCTGCTGTTCGACCACGCCGCTTCCCGGCCGCGCATCACCCTGTGCTACGGCTGGACGGTCACCGCCCTGCACGAGAGCGCCGAGCACGTCGATGTCGTGGCCGAACGCGACGGCACTCTACGCGCGTTCCGGGCGGCGTTCGTCGCGGGCTGCGACGGCGGGCACAGCCTGGTCCGACGCCACCTCGGCGTCCGCTACCAGGGAGAGGGCGCCCTCGACCAGGACATACTCGGGCGCCGCTCCACCGCCGCCCACCTGCGGGCGCCCACGCTGTACCGGGACTTCCTGCGCGGCCGTGGCGCGTGGAGCAACTGGGTCGTCAACGCGGACCTCGCGCTGAACCTGATCGCGCTCAACGGTGTGGACGAGTTCTTCCTGCTCACCAGCTCCGTCGACCCGGACGCGGCGACCGACGCGGAGCTGGTTCGGCTGGTGCAGCGGGCGGCGGGAGAACCCCTGCCGGTCGAGGTGCTCAGCCACCGGCCCTGGACCGCGGGCGCGGCACTGGTCGCCGAGTCGTTCGGCACCGGCCGCATCCGGCTCGCCGGTGACGCCGCGCACCTGTTCACGCCCAACGGCGGCTTCGGCATGAACACCGGTGTCGACGACGCCGCCAACCTCGCCTGGAAACTCGCGGCGGCCGTGCAGGGCTGGGCGGGCCCGGGTCTCCTGGACACCTACGGCATCGAGCGCCGGCCGGTCGCCCTGCGCAACACCTCGGCGGCCCGGACCCTCGGCCGGGGACTCGGCGCCGTCGACCGGCCCGCCTGGCTGGAAGCGGACACCGCCGCCGGCGAGGCCGCCCGGGCCAGGACCGGAGCGGAACTCGCCGAGTACGGGATGCGCACCCTGGACACTCTCGGGGTGCAGCTGGGCGCCCGATACGACGGCTCCCCGATCGTCGCCGGAGACGGGTCCGGGCCGGTGCCCGACTCCTTCGCCGTGTACACGCCCTCAGCAGTGCCGGGCGGCCGTGCACCCCACCTGTGGCTCGACGACCGCCGTACGGCCGGCAGTTCGCTGTTCGACCGGCTCGGCCCCGGGTTCACGTTGCTGCGGCTCGGCCCGGGTGCGCCGCGGGCCGGACGGATCGAGGCCGCGGCCCGCGCCCGGGGCGTGCCGCTGCGGACCCTGACGCTCGACGATCCGCTCGCGCGTGAGACGTACGAGCGCGATCTGGTGCTCATCCGCCCCGACCAGCACGTCGCCTGGCGGGCCGACCGGGAGCCCGGCGACCCGGCGGCCCTCCTGGCACTGGTCACCGGGGGGCTGCACGGGACGGCGGCGAGACGGTCACCGGCCATGGCCCGCGGGCGGTGGTGACCGAGCGCAATCCAGGTCCGCGTGCCGGGACCGGCAGAGCCTGAGTGACGGTAGAATCCGCGCGGATCGCGACATTTTGACCGGGTGCTCCAAAGGGATGGCCTCCTGCTGGCCTGCCCGGGCAACGATGGGGGAGTCATATGGAATTTCGCGTTCTCGGCCCACTGAGTGTGTGCGACGACGAAGGCCGCCACAGAACCCCGACCGCGCCGAAACAACGGCAACTGCTGTCGCTCCTGGCGCTCAACGCGAACCACGTCGTGTCCGTGGGGCAGATAGTCGAGGAGATATGGGAGTACCGGCCGCCGTCGAGCGCGGTCGCGGCGGTGCACACCTACGTCATGCAGCTGCGCCGCTCCCTGGACGGGGCCCGGCGCGGCCCGGGCCGCAGCCCCGGCCGGCTGCAGACCCGCGAGCAGGGGTACGTGCTGAAGGTGAACGCCGGTGAACTGGATCTGGACCGCTGCGAGCAGCGGATGCGGGCCGCGCGCGCCACGCTGGAGGCCGGCGGGTACGCCGAGGCCGCCGAGCAGCTGCGCGCCGCCCAGATGATGTGGACCGGGCCGATGCTCGTCGACGTGCCCACCGGCCCGCTGCTCAGGGCCGCCATCGAGGTCGTCGAGCGCGACCGGCTCGACGCCGTGGCCCAGCGCCTGGGCGCCGAGCTGCGTCTCGGGCGGCACCACGAGATCCTCGGCGAACTCACCGCCCTGGTGCACCAGTACGGTACGCACGAGGACCTCGTCGCGCACCTCATGCTCGCCCTGTACCGGTCGGGCCGGCAGGCCGACGCACTGATGGCCTACCACCGGCTGCGGGCCCGGCTACGGGAGGAATTCGGCACCAAGCCGTCGGCGCGGCTGCAACACCTGCACATGCACATGCTTGCCGGGCACCCGCGGCTGGAGCCTCCCTCAAGCACGCGCTGCCGGCAGTCGCTCAACCTGCTCGCCGAGCGCACCGTGTCCGTCCCGCGCGGCCCGGTCCGCGACGACGGACTGGTCGGCGTCTGACGTCGGTGTGACCGACGCGAGGCCGGAGACGTGCGGGCGGCGGCCGGGCAGCCAGAGCAGGGCGCCCACCAGCGCGGGCCCCATCAGCAGGGCCGCCGCCCCGAACGCCTGCCCCGCCCCGGCGGCCACTCCGGTGCCACGGCCGCACACCGCCACCGCGAGCACCGTACCCAGCGCGGTCCCGAACTGCCCCGTGCACTGCACCAGGCCCGCCGCCAGCCCCGCGCCGGCACCCCGGAACCGGGACAGTGCAACGACCTCGCACGACATCCAGATCAACGGAAGACCCGCGCCGGCCAGGACCAGCCCCGGCAGCATGCCCGAGACGTACCCCGAGACGTGCGAGCGGCCGGCCAGCGTCCCCAGGCCGGCCCCCAGGAGCAGACAGCCGAGCGCGCACGGCAGGCGGGCGCCGTACCGGTCGAGCAGCGCGCTGCAGGCCCGGCCCACGATGAAGATGCCCCCGACCATCGGCAGCAGGGCGACTCCGGCGCCCGGCGCACCGAGACCGTAGGTGTCGCGCAGCCGCATGCCGCCGAGGAAGGCGACGGGTGCGGCGGCCGTCGACACGAGCAGGATGCCGGCCGCCCCGCACACCAGGTTCCGGTCGCGGAGCAGGGATCCGGGCAGCAGGGGGTGGGGACAGGTGCGTTGCCGGTACGCGAAGACGGCTGCCAGCACCGGCACGCCGAGCGCGGCGTACGCCGCGTACCGGTCCGTGCCGTGCGCGGCCAGCCGCACCAGGGCGTACACGGCCGCGAGCAGAGCGCCGGTGAGCGCGGCTGCCCCGGCCAGGTCGAGGCGGACACCGCGGGTGCGGGGCGGGTCGGGCAGCGGGGTGCGGCGGGCCACCGCCAGGGCGACGGCGATCACGGGGACGTTGAGCCAGAAGGCCCACCGCCAGTCCAGGGCGCCGACCACGAGACCGCCGCAGAGCACACCGGCCACCGAGCCGACGCCGCCGGCGCCCGCCCACAGCGCCAGGGCCCGGGCGCGCCGCTCCGGTGCCGCCGCCGTCACCAGCAGCGACATCGCGGCGGGTACGAGCACGGCGGCCGCCAGCGCCTGCCCGGCGCGTCCGGCGACGAGGAGCGGGCCGTTGGGTGCGGCGCCGCACACCGCCGAGGCCACGGCGAAGGCGCCCATGCCGTGCAGGAAGAGACGCCGGGCCCCGGCCAGGTCCGCCAGCCGGCCGCCCAGCAGCTGGAGACCGCCCACCAGCAGCACGTATATGTGGGTCACCCATTGCACGGCGTCGAGCGGCATCGACAGGTCTCGCCGGATGTCGCTGAGGGCGAGCGTCACGATGCCCGCGTCGGCGTTGGCGAGCAGGGGTGCGAGGACGGCCAGGGCGATGAGCCGGCGGTCCGGACGGGGCGGTGCGCCCTTTCGTGAGCGGGCAGGGGCGGAAAAGGCCATGACGACTCCCGGGTTGGCGCCGGTGCCGTCGCGCGGGCCCCGGAGCGGGGCGGACGGGCACGAGCAGCCCGCGACCTGCCGTTCGGACCGGCGCGGAGCAGGAAGCGGGTCCTGGTGCGGTCGGCGTGGGGTGCAGACGGAGGCCCACGCGGAGCGGTGGCGGCCGGCGTCGGCGACGCGGCAGGCGTGGTTGCCGGGGCGGGCGAGCCCGGCGATCCGGACGGGTTGGCCCTGGAGCCGTGGGACGACACGGCGGGGCAGGACAAGGAAAGGGGGGCGCGGGCGAGGCCCGCGACGGGGGACGCCGCGGAGGCCCGCCGACGGAATGCGGGGCGCTGCTGAGATCCGCGGGAAGACAGTGGCGCCACCGCGGGCGGCAGGGCCGGGACCGGCGGTGCCGCCCGGGATCCAGGCCGGGACGAGCCGGAAGTCCGGCGGGTCCCCGCGGCGGGCCGGCGGCGGGTCACCGGAGCGGCGGCAGCCGGGGAGAAGCTGCCGACGGCGCACACGGCCCGTCCGGGCCAGGTCACCGCACGCCGCCGGCGGGTCGTGCCACGTCCTACGCCCGGCCGCCGTGCGGCGGCCGGGCACGGGCGGGGGCCGGGATTCACCGGCCCCCGCGCACGGTGGTGCTCAGAGCTCCTTGAGGAGCCCGCCGTCCACGACGAACTCGGCGCCCGTGGTGCTGCCGGAGCGCGGCGACGCCAGCAGCACGACGGCGTCGGCCACCTCCTGCGGCTCGACGAAGCGGCCCGTGGCCAGGTTCAGCATCTCCGGGACGACGCTGTTGATGACGTTGTCCTTGTCGGTGCCGGCCTGCGAGGCGATCATGTCGGCGACGCCGCCCTCGTCCGTCCACCACGGCGTCCGCACCACACCGGGGGAGACCGTGTTCACACGGATCCCCTGAGGTGCGAACTCGCCCGAGAGCACCTTGGTGACGTTGCTCAGGGCGGCCTTCGAGGCGCCGTAGTCGACGTTGATCGGCGAAGGCTGCCGGGCGTTGCCGGAGGAGATGTTCACGATCGCGCCGCCGCCGCGCTCCAGCAGGTGCGGGATGGCGGCACGGACGGCGCGCACGGCCGAGAACAGGTTGAACTCGAACATGGCACGCCACTCCTCGTCGGAGGCGTGCAGGAACGAGCCGCGCGGCAGGGTCACACCGGGCGGCGGGCCGCCGGCGTTGTTCACCAGGATGTCGAGCCCGCCGAACTGCTCCACGGCGCGGGCGACGACCTGCGCCGGCGCGTCCTCGTCCATGAAGTCGGCCGGGACGTGCACGAGGTTCGGGCCGGCCAGGGCATCCAGCTCCGGGGTGCTCTTGCGGGACGTCGCGACGACCTTCGCGCCCTCCTCGAGGAGCGTGCGGACGACGGCCAGGCCGATGCCCTTGGAGGCGCCGGTCACGACGGCGACCCGGCCGGAAAGCTGCAGATCCATAGGGTTCCTTCTCGATGGTCGGCCCCGCCCCGAGGTGGGGGAGGAGCGCGGTGCGATGTGCTCTCGTCAACGGAAACACCGCCGTGCCCGAAGGTGTTGCAGGCGGTGCTCACCGGGCCCCCGCGGAGTCAGCGGTGCCAGCGCATGACCTCCTCCGGGAGCTCCTCCAGCTCCGCGATCTCGGACGGCTTGCGATCCATGTACCGCGGATCGCACCCCTGGTGTCCCAGCAGCCGGGCCACCGGGGCCAGCACGGTGAACAGGGCGCGCTGCAGCACCCACGGCGGCGAGGTGAACCGCACCACGTCCCCGAACTCCAGCGTGGTCACCGCCTGCTGCAGCAGCCGGGGCATGCCCTCGGGCGTGGTCTTGCCGTCCTGCGCGAGCCCGAACAGCTGGCGCAGCACCAGCTGCTCGAAACGGTCGCTGTTCTTGCGCACCTCGCAGATGTGGAAGGCCTGTTCGCCGCTGCAGTTCCACCAGCGGTGCTTGATGCCGGGCTGGATGAGCACGCTCTGCCCGGGCTTGTCGAGGGTCACCTGGCGCCCGCCGATCAGGAAGGCGACCTTGCCCCGCACCAGCGTGAAGCGTTCCTCGCTCACCGGGTGCAGGTGCTCGCCCGACACCGCGCCGCCGGGCTCGGAGTACACGTCCATCACGGTGCGCGCCCCGCCCGTGTGCGAGGACGGCGTTCTGATCACGACCCGCTCCCTGCACCGCGGGTTCTCGTACACCTCACCGACGCCGACCGTCACCGGCCCGCCTCCTTCCGCCATGGCGAATTCAGCCTGGACTCCGATGGTGGCGATCGGTGGGCCGATCGACACTCCCCATCTTGCGGTCGTATCCCGGAATCAGCCGTTCAGGGATGTGATCGCAAGATCCGGGGTGTTTTCAGCGATGGCTGATTCGTACTGTCGCGGCCCAGGAGAGCGCGTGAATCGGTGCGCCGAGAATGGCGAGAACGGGAGACGTTGAGGTGCGCGACAACAATGGGATGGGCCGCAGGCGGTTCTTCACGTCCGCCGCGGCGCTGGGCGGCACGGCCGCCGTGGGCGGGGCCCTCGCCGGGCAGGCGGTGGCAGCCGGCGAGGAGGCCGCGACCGGCACGTTCGCCCCGGTGACGGTGACGCCTGCGGACGCTCAGTACGGCGAACTCGTGCACGGCATGAACAACCGCTACGTCGGTAGCCCCGAGGCCGTCCAGATCGTGGACGACGTCTCCCAGGTGGCGGGCGTGGTGCGGGCGGCCGCCGCCGCCGGCAAGCGCCTGACCGTGCGCTCCGGCGGGCACTGCCTGGAGGACTTCGTCTTCAACCCCGAGGTCCAGGTGGTGCTCGATCTGTCTCAGCTCAACAAGGTGTACTACGACGCCCGGCGGCGCGCGTTCGCCGTCGAGACGGGCGCCCAGCTGCTGGACGTCTACACCCTGCTGTACCAGGTGTACGGCGTCACCGTGCCCGGCGGAATCTGCTACTCCGTCGCGGCCGGCGGCCACGTCAGCGGCGGCGGCTGGGGCCTGCTGTGCCGCCAGCTCGGCCTCATCATCGACTACCTGTGCGCCGTCGAGGTGGTCGTGGTCGGCGCCGACGGCAGGGTGCGCACCGTCGTGGCGACCGACGATCCGAACGACCCCGACCGCGAGCTGTGGTGGGCCCACGCGGGCGGGGGCGGCGGCAACTTCGGCGTGGTCACCCGCTACTGGTTCCGGACGCCCGGTGCCACCGGCAACGACCCGAGGAAGCTGCTGCCCCAGCCGCCCCGCGAGGTGTACCTGGTGGCGCAGGCCTGGCCGTGGGAGAGCATGACCGAGGCGAAGTTCTCCCGGCTGGCACAGAACTACGCGCGCTGGTTCACCGCGCACAGCGCCCCGGGAGCCCCCGAACTGGCCCTGGCCAGCTTCCTCGTGCTGACCCACAGGTCCGCCGGCCAGATCGCCATGGTCACCCAGGTCGACGCCACCGTCCCGCACGCCCGCCGGCTGCTCGACGGCTACCTCGCCGCGATCGGCGACGGCGTCGACGTGCGGACGGCGGCCGTCACCCGCCAGTTCGCCGAGTTCGGCCCGATGGCCGGTTACGCCCGGCCCCGCAAGCTGCCGTGGCTGGAGGCCACCCGCTACCTCGGCACCACCAACACCAACCTCACCGACCCGACCTTCCGTCAGGAGTACAAGTCCTCGTACATGAACGCGGCCTTCCCCGACCGCCAGCTCGCGGCGCTCTACAAGCACCTGACACGCACGGACGTCACCCTGCCCGGTGCCTCCATCACCCTCAGCTCCTACGGCGGCGAGGTCAACCGGCTCGCGCCGTCGGCCACCGGCTATCCGCACCGCGAGTCGTTCTTCAAGATGATGTGGATGTCCCTGTGGAACGACCCGGCCGAGGACGCCGCCTACATAGCCTGGAACCGGCGGTGCTACGCGGAGGTCTACGCCGACACCGGCGGTGTGCCCGTGCCCAACGGCGTCACGGACGGCTGCTACGTCAACTACCCGGACAACGACCTGAACGACCCCAAGTACAACAGGTCGTCGACGCCCTGGCACGCGCTCTACTACAAGGGCAACTACCCGCGGCTGCAGCGGGTGAAGAAGAAGTACGACCCGACGGACTTCTTCCGCCACGCCCAGTCCGTGCGCCTGCCCTGACCCTGACCCACGGGTGAGGCCGCCCCGGCGCTCCCCGGGGCGGCCTCACGCGTGCAAGGTGCGGAACTCAGCGCTTGACGGCGAACGTCAGCCCGTCCGCGTAGGGGATCATGCTCAGCTCCACCCGCTCGTCGTGGTGCAGCCGCGGGTTGAAGGCGCGCAGCGCCTGCGTCTCGGAGTCCTGGGCGGACTCGTCGAGCAGGGCGCCGTGCCAGAGCACGTTGTCGACCACGACGAGGCCGCCGGGGCGCAGCAGTTCGAGCGCGTACTCGTAGTACGCCGTGTAGTTCTCCTTGTCCGCGTCGATGAACACGAAGTCGAACGTGCCGGCGGCGTTCTCCTCCTTCAGCAGCCGCTCGAGGGAGGCCCCGGCGTCGCCTATGCGCAGGTCGACCTTGTCCGCGACGCCCGCCCGCTTGCAGTGGTCGAGCGCCATGGCGCCCCACTCCTCGTTGATGTCCAGCCCCACCACCCGGCCGTCGGCCGGCAGCGCGAGCGCCGTCGACAGCAGGCTGTAGCCGGTGAACACGCCGACCTCGAGAGCCCGCCGGGCCCCGGTCGCCTTCACCAGGGTCCGCATGAACTGGCCCTGCTCCGGTGAGATCTGCATCAGGTGCAGCGGGAGCTGCAAGGTCTCCTCGCGCAGTCTGCGCAACAGGTCGGGCTCGCGCAGCGAGACATCGGCGACGTAGTCCTGGAGTGCGTCGGTCAACTCGACCTGGAGTCTCATGGTGGGCCACCTCGTGTCGGGTACTCGAATCCGCGAAGGAATTACAGGCGCCGACCCGCCCCGGTGTCAATGACTTTCGGCCTCCTGGATATTGCGCAGAAATGCCCGCAGTTTCCCTGGACCGATCCTTCAGTGACCACCGGCACAATGCCCCCTGAGAGAGCGCCGAATTCGAGGGATCATTTCTTTTCGAGGAGTGCCGATGAGCGACCTGCGACGCCGCTTTCGCGACTGCCTCGGCCGGTTCGCCACGGGTGTCACCGTGGTCACCGTCGAACACGGCGACGGCGTGCACGGCGCCACGGTGGGCTCGTTCACCTCCGTCTCCCTCGAGCCCCCGCTGGTGATGGTGTCCCTGGACCGGCGCAGCCGGATGTGCGACCTGCTCACGGGCGCGTCGTCGTTCGGCGTGAACGTCCTCGCCGCACACCAGCAGGACCTGGCCCTGCACTTCGCGGGCCGGCCACTGCCCGCGGACACCCCCGTGTCCTGGGACCCCGACGCGGCCGGGCCGCGCCTGGCCGACTGCGCCGCCCACCTCGACTGCGTGCCCTGGGCCGCGTACGACGGTGGCGACCACGTGCTGCACCTCGGGCGGGTGCGGGGCTTCACGGCCTGGGACGCGGAGCCGCTGGTCTTCCACGGCGGGGCCTTCCGCCTCCTGGACACCGCGCCCGGCCACCACGCGTGGGCGGGCACCCTCGACGGACCGGCGGACGGCGTGTGGTCGTCGGGAACCGCGGCGCTCCACATCCCGCTGGGTCACTGACCGCCACGACCGGACAAGGACACACCATGACGCTGCAGCAGGGCGAGGCCTCCGCCTCCGCACCGGCTCCCCGCACCACCCGCCCCCTGACCGGCGACGAGTACCTGGAGAGCCTGCGCGACGACCGCGAGGTCTACATCTACGGCGAACGGGTCGACGACGTCACCAGGCACCCGGCGTTCGCCAACCCCGCCAGGATGACGGCCCGTCTGTACGACGCCCTGCACGACCCGGCCCGCCGTGACGTACTGACCACCCGCACCGACACCGGGAGCGACGGGTACACCCACAAGTTCTTCCGCACCCCGCGCACCGTCCAGGACGTCGTCGAGGACCGCGAGGCGATCGCCGAGTGGGCCCGCCTGACCTACGGCTGGATGGGCCGCAGCCCGGACTACAAGGCGGCCTTCCTCGGCACGCTCGGTGCCAACTCCGACTACTACGCGCCGTTCCAGGACAACGCGCGGCGCTGGTACCGCGAGTCCCAGGAGAAGGTGCTGTTCTGGAACCACGCGATCATCCACCCGCCGGTCGACCGGCACCGCCCGTCCGAAGAGGTCAAGGACGTCTTCGTGCACGTGGAGAAGGAGACCGACGCCGGCCTCGTCGTCAGCGGCGCCAAGGTCGTGGCCACCGGCTCGGCCATCACGCACTACAACTTCATCTCGCACTACGGACTGCCGCTCAAGCAGAAGGAGTTCGCGCTGGTCGCGACCATCCCGATGGGCGCGCCCGGCCTGAAGCTGATCTGCCGTCCCTCCTACACCGCGACGGCCGCCGTCATGGGCAGCCCCTTCGACTACCCGCTCTCCTCGCGCCTGGACGAGAACGACACCATCTTCGTCCTCGACAAGGTCCTCATCCCCTGGGAGAACGTCTTCCTCTACGGCGACGTCGACCAGGTCAACGGGTTCGCCCCGAAGTCCGGCTTCATCCCGCGCCTGACCTTCCACGGCTGCATCCGCCTCGCCGTGAAGATCGACTTCATCGCCGGGCTGCTGGCCAAGGCCGTCGAGATGACCGGCACGAAGGACTTCCGCGGCATCCAGGCCCGGATCGGCGAGGTGCTCGCCTGGCGCAACATGTTCTGGGCCCTGACCGACGCCGCCGCCCGCAACCCCGAGGAGTGGAACGACGGGGCACTGCTGCCGCGCCTGGAGTACGGCATGGCATACCGCTGGTTCATGACCATCGGCTACCCGCGGATCAAGGAGATCATCGAGCAGGACGTCGCCAGCGGACTGATCTACGTCAGCTCCAGCGCCGAGGACTTCAAGAACCCCGACGTGCGCCCCTACCTCGACAAGTACGTGCGCGGCTCCAACGGCTACGACGCCGTCAGCCGCGTCAAGCTGATGAAGCTGCTGTGGGACGCGGTCGGCACCGAGTTCGGCGGCCGGCACGAGCTGTACGAGCGCAACTACTCCGGCAACCACGAGGCGGTGCGCAGCGACATCTACCTGACCCAGGCGGAGACCGGCCAGCTCGACGCGTACAAGGGATTCGCCGAGCAGTGCCTGCAGGAGTACGACCTCGACGGGTGGACGGTCCCCGACCTCGACTCGTTCCCGGACCTGCGCGGCGCCAGGAAGAACTTCTGGCACTGAGATGACCCCCGTCCCCTCCGCGGTGCGGCGGCGCCCGGGCCCGGCCCTCTCCGCCCTCTTCCTGGCCGCCTTCGTCATGGGCAGTGCCGAACTCGTCGTCGTCGGACTGCTGAAGCTCGTCGCGGGGGACCTCGCCGTTTCCGTGGACACGGCGGGCACCCTGGTCACCGCGTACGCGCTGGGCATCTGCGTCGGCGGTCCGCTGCTGACGGCGCTCACCATCCGGATCCGGCGCCGCACCCTGGTGTGGACGTCCCTGGCCGGCTACGTCGCCGGCAACCTGCTGGCCGCCCTGGCCCCGGGCTTCGGCACGCTGCTCGCGGCCCGGGCCGTCACCGGGGCACTGCAGGGACTGTTCCTCGGGGCGGCTTTCACGGTGGCAGCCGCCCTGGTGCCGCCCGAGCGGGCCGGGCGCGCCATCTCCGTGGTCTTCGGCGGCATCGCCGTCTCCACCGCGCTCGGCGTTCCGCTCGGCACCCTGGCGGCCCAGCACCTCGGCTGGCGCGCGGCGTTCACGGCCATCGTGGTTCTCGGCGCGCTGGCGCTGCTGGCGACGGCGGTGTGCGTCCCGCCGGTCGACGGCTCGGGCACGGGCGGCCTGTGGGCGCAGTCCAGGCACGCGCTGGCGCCCCGGGTGCTGGCCGTGCTCGGCGTCGGTTTCCTGCTGCTGGGAGGCCAGTTCGCCGCGTTCACGTACATCACGCCGTTCCTGGAGGACGTCACGGGAGTGTCCGGCGCCTGGCTGACCGTCTTCCTCTTCGCCTACGGCGCCGCGACGGCCACCGGTACGTTCGTGGGCGGCTGGGCCGCGGACCGGGACGCGGCGCGCACGCTCGTCGCGGCGAACCTCGCCCTGGTCGTGGCGCTGGCCGTCCTGCACGTCGCCGGCGCCTCCCGGGTCCTGGTGGCGTGCGCCCTGGTGCTGTGGGGGGTGGTCGGGTTCGGCCTGGTCCCCTCACTGCAGTACCGGGTCGGACTGCTGGCCGGCCCCGGGCGCGACCTCGCCTCGACGCTGCCGGCGTCCGCGGTCAACGCGGGCATCGCGGTCGGGGCGGTGGCAGGCGGTGCGGCTGTCTCGCACGGCGGTGCGGCGGACGCGGTGCTCACCGGACTGCTGGTGTGCGCCGCGGCGCTGCCGGCGACCTGGGCGTCGGGGCGGCTGCGCCCGGCGGCCGGGCGGCAGCCGGCCGTCGCGGTGGCAGAACCCCGCTCGCAGGGCTGAGCCCACTCCCGGGCCCACATGCGTCTGCGCGTCCTCCCGGCCCGGGCGGCGGCCCGGTGGCGGCGAGGTGCCGGCGCGGTGCAGCGGGGCCGGCCACGGGCCCGCCGGTCGGGCTACCCGCTCCGAACGGGGGCCGTCGCCACCGTGCGCCGCAGACGCACCGCGAGCGCCGCCGGCACCGCCCGCCGTACCCGCACGGTGAGGGCCGAGCGTCTTATGCGCAGGGGCAGTTCCCGGGCGAGCTGCGGGGGCTCCGCCTCGCTCACGGCCGCGGCGACGGCGGCGGCGAAGTCGTCGTCCGCGCGCACCAGCCGGGCATGCTGGAACATCGTGTGGAGCCGGTGCAGCAGAGCCGGGACCTCGTCCCCCGTCAGCACCCCGCACACGCCCTTGTCCGTCGCCGCGACGAGCACCGGCCCCAGCGACGAACCCGCCACCGTGTACCGGATGTCCGTGCCGTCGCCGCCCGAGCGGTACGCCTTCGGGGTCATGCCGAGGATCTCCGTCGCCGCCGCGTAGAAGTGACCCCCGGAGTTGAACCCCGAGCTGTACATGGCGTCGGCGACGGTCCCGGACAGCGGCAGCGCCTCGCGCACCCTGCGGGCACGCGCCGCCGCCAGGTAGGCGTGTGGTGTGATGCCGGTGAACGACTTGAACAGGCGGTGGAAGTGGAAGCGGCTGTAGCCGACCTCGCGGGCCAGCTCGTCCAGGCTCGGCGGCAGCGGCGCCTCGTCGATGATCCGGCAGGCCCGGGCGACCGCCTCGGCCGCGGCGGCGTGCCGGTGGGAGTCGTCGGGGCAGCAGCGGCGGCAGGGGCGGTATCCCTCGGCGCGGGCGGCCTCCGGGGCCGGGAAGAACCGGACGTTCTCGCGTCGGGCCAACCGCACCGTGCACGAAGGACGGCTGTAGACGCCGGTTGTGACGACCACGTAGCAGAAGTGGCCGTCCGCGCGGGCGTCGCGGTCCCGCACGGCCTGCCAGCGTGCCTCGTCAGAGGTGTACAGCGTTGCGGCGGTCGTCGTCACCGTCATGCTCCGTGCCTTCCACTCGTGGAGGAGAGGTCGTTTCTCAGGGCGCTCCGGCGGGTGGTGCCGCTGACGGAGGGGAAGGGTCCGCAGAGCCGGGGCCGACGGCGGGCGGTGATCGCGAAGCGCCGGCCGCGAACGGCCCCGGCGGGACCCGGGCACCGGACGAGGTGACCCCCGGCCGGACCACCAAGCCCGGCGCCGCCCGCCCGCGGGACCCCGCGCGGGTGCTTCCGAAGCGGCCCCCGAGACCCGGGCGAGGCGTCCGCCACCGCGTCTCCCGCCGGGGCACCGGGTCGCCCGCGCGGGCTCCGGGCGACCCGGTGCCCCGGCCGGGCCCCTTGGCCGCCACGCGGCTCACCAGCTGATGCAGCGGCACGCCCCGGGCGGATGCGCCCTGTGACGGCGCAGGACGCCGCGGTCCCGCACGGCCTTGCCGCTGGCGGTGCGGGGCAGCTCCCGCAGCAGGTGGTAGCGGTCCGGCACCGGCGCGCCGCCGAGGAACCGGCGGCACCAGGAGCGCAGTTCGTGGCCGTCCAGTTCCGTGCTGCTCGCGACGTGGGCCTCGATCGGGCCGACCCCGAGGACCACCGCGTCCGTGATGTGCCGGTGGTGCCGCAGCACCGACTCGATACGCAGCAGGTCGACCGAGTCGTCCCCGACTCCCTGGACCCTGCCGCGCAGACGCAGGACCCCGGTACGGGGATCACGCGTGACCAGGTCACGCGTGGACATCCAGCCGCCCGTCCACGGCGTGTCGTCGTACAGGTACGGAGACTCGGGGACGTGCACCTCCAGCACGCCGCCGACCACACGGGTACGGGTGCCGGGCACCGGGACGCCGACGCCTGCCGGGCCGAAGCGGCCGGTGAGGTCGGCGGCGATGATGCCCGTCTCCGTCGTGCCGTAGGCCTGGCCGACGCGCACCCCGTGGCGGCCGCGGAACACCGCGGGGACCTCGGGCGGCAGGGCGTCACCGCTCGACACGGCCAGCCTCAGGTGCGGCAGCTCTCCGGGCTCGGCCCGCGCCAGCCGGCGGAAGTGGTGCGGATTGCCCAGCAGCACGTGCGCGTCGGCCGCCGCCCGCGCGGTCGCCTCCGCCGTACGGGCGACCGGCATCACCACGGTCGCGCCCACCGCGAGGGAGTGCAGCACCCCACCGATCAGCCCGAAGGAGTGCGTGAGCGGCTCCAGCACGGCCACCCGCTCGCCGTGGCGCGGCATGCCCTCCACGGCGGCGAACCGGTCCAGCTCGTCCAGCAGCGACCGCGGGCTCCGGCCCACCGCCTTGGGGTGCCCGGTGGTTCCCGACGAGAACTGCACGAGGCAGTGCCCGCTCATGCTCGGACCGCCGCCGGCGTGGCGGCGCACCAGCACCTCGCACTCGTCGACGAAATCATGGGGCCGCCCGCGGTTCTCGCCGAGCGACACCGAGAACTGCACCCGCGGCGGCCCGGTCGGGGCATCCCCTGACCGCTGGCCGGCCGGTGTCTCACTCAGCACCACCTGCGCCCCGAGCGACCACAGCGCGAACAGCGTCCACAGGTGCGTGAAACTCGCGTTGCCGTACAGGGCGACCGTACTCCGCGCCCGGATGCCGTACTGCTCCAGCATCCCGGCGAGCCAGGCCGTCTCGCGGCGCAGTCTGCCGAACGTGACCTCGCGGTCCGCGGCACGCGCCCACACCATGTCGTCGACGTGGCGGCCGAGCAGTTCGGCACCCCACCAGGACCGTTGCGTCATCGCCTCCACCGGACTTCCCGCCGCGGCGCCGGGGGCCGCGGCGAGGGCGGCCCCGGGCGCCTGTCGGCTACTTCTCGACGCAGAACTCGCCGACCGGCCAGCCCACGTGCCGCTTGTCGGTGGCCACGTGACCCAGCAGCTGGTCGCCCTTCTTCAGCTCCGTCACGTTCAGCACCGCCGCACCGGGGCCGAGCACCCGCACGTGCCAGTCGTCCTGCACGATCAGGCTGACCTCGACGCCCTCCGGGGAGACGGCCCTGATGCCGAGCAGCGGGCGGGACTCCAGCTTGATCCGGCCCACCACGATGCGGCGGGTGCGGCCGTCGGCGCCGACGGCGAGCACCGGACTGCCGGCCTTGAGCTCGCTCAGGTAGTTGGTGCGGTTGTCCGCCCCGAACACGTAGCTGTGCAGTGCGCCCGCGTTGATCCGGAACGGGCGGGTCGGCATGTACGGCAGCGGATGCGTCTCGCTCACGCACAGCACGAAGCCGTGCGCGTACGAGCCGACCAGCATGCCCTCGTCCTTCTCGAAGTGCGTGCACGTGTCGATGCAGACCCGGTCGCCGAGGCCGAGGTGCTCGATCGACTCGACCGTGAGCGTCTGCAGCTGCAGGTCCGGAGTCTTCACCCGCAGCATCTCCACCAGCGCGAAGACGTCGTTGGCGGAGCGCGGGGCCACCAGGACGCCCTCGGATCCCTTCTCCAGCACGTCGACGATGATCTGCGCCTCCTCGATGTCGGCGGCCTGGCAGATCAGCTGTCCCGGCGAGGCGTCCGCCGCGGCGATCACGATCTCCAGCGGGATCTTCGTCGGATCCTTGAACTCCACCACGGTGAAGGGGAGTTCACGTGCGGCCTCACAGGCGAGCTTCAGGGTGGGGTCGTCGACGACGTTCACCCAGGCGGCCGTGTCCTTCTCGCCGCCGCGGTGCAGGTTCTCCAGCGCGCCGAGACCGTCGGTGTCGACGACCTCGCGCAGCACGATCAGGTCCTCCGGGGCGTCCCCACCCACGGGCGCGCCCGGCGCGAGGACCCGCTTGACGGTGTTCGGCAGAAGGGCGAGGCGCTCCGGGTCGCTGTCGACGATGCCGTCGACCCGCGCGTGGATCGAGGCGTCGACGACCGCCTCGCGGTGTTCGGCGGGCACGTTCCGGAGGTCGATCCAGGCAAACTTCACAACACACCTGCCATCTCGGTCTGCGGCGCGGGCTCGGACGTGAGCTCGCGGTGGTGAATGACTGAGGCCAGTTCCCGGACCGCCTTCTCGGGCGACGGGCTGGTGAACACCCGCCGTCCGACGGCGAGTCCGGCACAACCCAGGTCCATGGCGGTGACCGCGAACTCGTAGAGGTTCCGGTCGGTGGAGCCGCCGCCCGCCACCACCACCGGCAGCGGCGAGGAGGCGATCACCTCTGCCATGCGGGCGGGCGGGGCGGCAAGCACCGTCTTGACGATGTCGACGCCCAGGTCCGCGGCGATGTTCACGACGTGGGCGACGAGCGTCGGGTCGGTCGGATCGGCCACACGGGGACCGCGCGGATAGATCATGGCCATGAGCGGCATGCCGAAGCGGTCGCAGGCCGCGGCCACGGTGCCGAGGTCGGCGAGCTGCTCCGGCTCGGTGTCGGAGCCGATGTTCACATGCACGCTGACCGCGTCCGCGCCCAGCCGGACCGCCTCCTCCACGTCACCGACCAGAACCTTGGCGTTGACGTCGGGTCCGTGCGCGGTGCTCGCGCTCAGATGCACCACGAGTGAGCACCGCGTGAGCAGCGCCGGCGAGATCATGCGCGCCCTGCCCTTGTGGACGACGACACCGTCGGCGCCGCCGTCCGCGATGGATCGGACCAGGCCGCCGAAATCGGCGGCGGTTGCGACGGGGCCGTCGGACACGGAGTGGTCCAGCGGCACGAACAGGAACCGGCCGTCTCCCGGCCGGGACAATCGTGCGAGACGCACCGATTTACCGGTGAGCGGCATGCTCGACATGACACCCCTCCTCGTTCCTGGTCACAGGGTTCGGATGGGATTCCGCTGCGGGTCCCGGGCTGAACTGTCGCAGTGGCCTCTGAAGAATCGAGCCAGGTGCCCCGGGCCGAGCACGCCGCAAGATGCGGAGTGCGGAATCGGCCGCAGGCTGCCTAGCGTCGCAGGCATCCGCGTGCGATCCGCACGCGACCGCGGGAGGGGATGGCCTATGACGCACGGCAGGCAACAGGTGACCAGACGGGGGGTGCTCGCGGCGAGCGCCGCGATCGGCGGCGGCGTGCTGCTGCCCGCCGGACAGGCGGCGGCCCGACCGGAGGAGCTGGTGACCGTCACCCCGGGCGACGCGCGCTACCCGGACCTCGTCCGGGGCTGGAACCAGCGCTACGTCGGCCGGCCCGAGGCGGTCCACGTTCCCCGCTCGACCGCCCAGGTCGCCACCGCCGTGCGGCAGGCGGTCCGGGCGGGCAAGCGGCTCACGGTGCGCAGCGGCGGCCACTGCTGGGAGGACTTCGTCTTCAGCCCCGACGTCCAGGCGGTCATCGACATGTCGGCGATGCGGGACGTGGACTTCGACCCGTCCATGAACGCCTTCGTCGTGCAGCCGGGCGCCCAGCTCCTCGACGTCTACGAGCGCCTGTACCGCACCTGGGGCGTCATCGTGCCGGCCGGCATGTGCTTCCAGGTCGGGGCGGGCGGCCATGTGAGCGGCGGCGGCTGGGGGCTGCTGTGCCGCCGGCTCGGCCTGGTGGTGGACCACCTGTACGCGGTCGAGGTGGTCGTGGTGAAGGCCGACGGCACGGTGCGCACCGTCGTCGCCACCCGGGAGGACGACGACCCGGACCGGGACCTGTGGTGGGCCCACACCGGCGGGGGCGGCGGCAACTTCGGCGTCGTGACCCGCTACTGGTTCCGCAGCCCCGGAGCGAGCGGCACGGACCCGGCCCGGCTGCTGCCGGCCCCGCCCCCGGAGGTCCTGGTCAGCGCCGTGTCCTGGAAGTGGTCCGACCTGGACGAGCGGTCTTTCACGCGACTGGTCCGCAACTACGCGGACTGGCACGTACGGCACGCCGCGCCCGGCGACCCGGCGACCGCCGTGTGCAGCATGCTCTCCCTCAACCACGTCTCCAACGGAGCCGTGGGCCTGATCACGCACGTCGACGCGAGCGTGCCCGGCGCGGCCCGGCTGCACGACGAGTTCCTCGCGGCGGTCGGCAGGGGCGTCACCGTCGCGCACGGACCGGTCACCACGCGGATGGGCGAGCTGGACGCGCTGCCCGACCTGGCCACCCCGCGCCGCCTCCCCTGGCTGCAGGCGGCCCGCTACCTCGGCACGGCCAACCCCACCACCAACGACCCGACCCAGAAGAGCGACTTCAAGTCGGCGTACATGAAGGCCGGTTTCCCCCGGCGCCAGCTGGCCGCGCTGTACCGCCACCTGACCCGCGCGGACATCGGCAACCCCACGGGCTCGGTCATGCTCAGCTCCTTCGCCGGCCAGGTCTCGGCCGTCCCCCAGGACGCCACGGCGAGCGCCCACCGCGACGCCGCATACAAGCTGGCCTGGATGATCTGGTGGGACGACCCGGCCGACGAGAAGGACTGCGTGCGCTGGCTGCGCGAGTTCTACGCCGACATGTACGCCGACAGCGGCGGCGTCCCGGTGCCCGGCGCGGTCACCGACGGCTGCTACGTCAACTACCCCGACGCCGACCTCGGCTCGCCGCAGTTCAACCGCTCGGGCACGCCCTGGCACGACCTGTACTACAAGGGCAACTACCGTCGCCTGCAGCGCATCAAGCAGGCGTACGACCCCGGCGACGTCTTCCGGCACCGGCAGTCGGTGCGGCTTCCGGGCGGCTGAGCCGGCGCCTGCCGGTGCAACCCGCCGGCGCGGGCCGGTGTTCCTCCTGACGTACAGCATCCGGATGGATGCCGACAGTGTCGTCTACCGCCGCAGGAGCCCCGATGCCGAACAGCCCAGCCGTGGACACCCAGGTCGCCGTCGTCGGCGGCGGGCCCGTCGGCATGCTGCTCGCCCGGGAACTGGCCTTGCTGGGCGTGCGCGTCACCGTCCTGGAGAAGCTGCCGGCGCCGACCGGCGAGTCGAAGGCGGGGACGCTGCACGCCCGCACCGCGCAGACCCTGCAGCGGCGCGGACTCCTCGAAGCCGTGCAGCCCGGATCGCCGGCCCCGCCGGTGGGCCTCGGCCCCGTACCGTTCCACTTCTCCGGCATGTTCGACCTCGACCTGAGCCGTGTCGTCACCGAGGGCCCCGTGCTGGTGGGCAGCCCGCAGGCATGGGCGCAGGAGGTGTTCGCGGCCGATGCCGAACGGCTCGGCGCGCGCGTCCGGCGCGACCGTGAACTCGTCGGCCTCGACGAGGAGGCGGACGCGGTACGGCTGACCGTACGCGACTCCCGGGGCGTCACGGAGACCCTGCGCGCCTCCTGGGTGGTCGGCGCCGACGGCGCCCGCAGCGCCGTGCGCGGACTGACCGGCATCCCGTTCACCGGCACGCCCGCCCGCGTCGGCGCCCTGATCGGGGAGGTCCGCCTGCTGGACCCGGCACGGGCGCCGCAGGGCTGGCAGCGCAACCCGCGGGGCTGGACCCTGGTGTGGCTCAACCTGTTCGGACGCAGCCGGGTGTGCACCTACGACTTCCGCGGCCCGCATCCGGACCGGCAGGCGCCCGTGACCCTGGACGAGTTCCGGGCGGAGGTGGAGCGGATCGCGGGCCACCCGGTGCCGATGGACTCACCCAGCTGGCTCACTCGCTTCAGCGACGCCGCCCTGCAGGCCGAGCACTACCGCGTCGGCAGGGTTCTGCTGGCCGGCGACGCGGCGCACGTCCACTTCCCGGCCGGGGGCCAGGGCGTCAACCTCGGCCTCCAGGACGCCGTCAACCTGGGCTGGAAGCTCGCCGCCGAAGTGCACGGCTGGGCACCGGCCGGACTGCTCGACACGTACGAGACCGAGCGCGCGCCGATCGCCGAGGCGGTCCTGGAGAACGTGCGCGCCCAGGTGGCCCTGATGGACCCCGACCCCCGCATGGACTCGCTGCGCACGCTGTTCGCCCGGATGATGCACTTCGACGACGTCAACCAGTACCTCGGCGGCGTGATCAGCGGTGTCGACGTCCATTACGACACCGGAGGTCCCGGCGACCCGATGGCCGGCCGCTTCGCCCCCGACGTGCTGCTGAACACCGGCGACTCGGTCACCGGCCTCGCCGGACTCCTGCACAGCGCCGAGCCGTTGTTGCTGCTGCTGGCCGACTCGGAGGATCTACTCAAGGCCGTCGAGCCCTGGCGCCTACGGGTGAACGTGGTGACGGCGACGGCGGCCGAACAGATCGGCACGGACGCCCTGCTGGTGCGGCCCGACGGATACGTCGCCTGGTCGGCCCTGGGCGACGACGGGGACGCGGACGCGCTGGCCGAGGCGCTGGGGTGCTGGTTCGGGGACCCCGCGTAGGTGGCGGGGCCCGGCCACCCGGCGAGTGCCGGCAGCCGTCGCGGATCACGCTCCTTGCGGCCGGAGCGGGCCGGGGACCGGTCGGCGGCCTCGCAACCGCAGGGCTCAGCGGACACCTGCGTTCCCTGTGACGTGCGCCGACAGCACGTTGCGATGAATGTCGAGGGCTGCGGTGGACTTGTTGAGCGTGATGTAGTGCAGGCCGGGTGCGCCCTCGGCGAGGAGGCGTCCGGCCATGGCGGTGGCGTGCTCCACGCCTACCCGGTGGCCCTCGGCGGCGTCGTCGCGGGCGCTCTCGAGCCGGTGGGCGAGGTCCTCGGGGAAGGCCGCGTGGGACAGTTCGGCGAAGCGGCGGATCTGACGGACGTCGGTGGCCGGCATGATCTCCGGGATGATCGGGATGTCGCAGCCTGCCGCGGCCACCCGGTCACGCAACCGCAGGTAGTCCTCGACACGGAAGAACATCTGGGTGACGGCGTAGTCGGCGCCCGCCCGGCACTTGGCGACGAAGTGCCGGATGTCGCTGTCCCAGTCCGGCGAGCGCGGGTGCATCTCCGGGAAGGCCGCCACACCGATGGTGAAGTCCCCGAGCGAGCGGACGAGTTCGACCAGTTCCCGGGCGAAGGTGAAACCGGCCGGGTGCGGCGTCCAGGGGCCGTTCGGATCTCCGGGCGGATCACCCCGGAGCACCAGGACGTCCCTGATCCCCGCGTCGGCGTACTGGCCGATGATGTGCCGCAGTTCGCCCACCGAGTGCCCGACGGCCGTCAGGTGGGCGACGGGCCGCAGGGTGGTGTCGGCGGCGACGCGCCGGGTGACCTCGACGGTTCGCTCGCGCGACGAACCGCCGGCGCCGTAGGTGACGGACACGAAGGTGGGGGAGAAGGACTCGACGCGGCGGACGGAGTTCCACAGGGCGCGCTCGCCCCGGCCGGTTCTCGGCGGGAAGAACTCGAACGAGAACGAGGGGACGCCGCTCGTCAGGGTCTCGCGCACGGAGCTCATGGACGGCCTCCCACGTTGAAGCAGCCGGCTTCCGGCGGCTGGACGGCGATCGCGTCGGTGGACCGCTCGGCGCGGAAGAAGCCGGCCGGGCACAGGCGCCGGCCGCGCCGGGCGCCCCCGACCGGGATCGGGACCTGCGCCTGAAGCAGGGTGCCCCGCGCCCCGTCGGCGACCGTCACACGGGTGGCCGGTTCCTCCCGCAGCCCGCTCACGACAGCCCCGCCAGGCGCGGCTCCATCTCACGGGCCACCTCGTGCCCGTACGTACGCTCGACACGGTCGGTCAGATCCGCCGCGAGCAGCTTGTACTCCTGTGTGCCGACCGCCTCAAGGACGATCGACGCCAGCGCACAGCCGAGCTGCGCCGCCCGTTCCCCGGACCAGTCCCAGCTCAGGCCGGCGAGGAACCCGGAGCGGAACGCGTCCCCCACCCCGGTCGGGTCGGCGGTCTTCGCGGTGCGGACGGCGGGCACGTCCAGACGGGGCTGACCGCACCGCGCCAAGGAGACGCCGTCCGCGCCCCGGGTGGTGATCCAGGTACCGACGCGCTGCAGGATGTCCCGCTCGCTCCATCCGGTTCGCTCCCGCAGCAGGGCGGACTCGTACTCGTTGGTGAACAGCAGGTGCGCGCGGTCCACGAGGTGACGTGCCTGGGTGTCGTCCAGGCGGGCCAGCTGCTGCGAGGGATCGGCGGCCACGCGGGTGCCGGTCCGCCGAGCGGTCTCGGTGTGGCGCAGCATCGCCTCCGGGGCGTCGGCGCCGACGAGCACCAGGTCGAAGCCGCCGCAGCGGGCCGCGGCCGCGGCAAGGTCGATCTTCGCGGCGTCCGCCATGGCGCCGGCGTAGAAGGTGGCGATCTGGTTCTGCGCCTCGTCCGTCGTGCACACGAACCGGGCGGTGTGCAGCGTCTCGCTGATCCTGACGGCGTCCGTGTCCACCCCGGCGGCGCGCAGCCAGGCCCCGTACTCGGCGAAGTCGATGCCCGCGGCGCCGATCAGACGCGGGGTCAGTCCGAGCCGCGCGAGTCCGAGGGCGATGTTGGCGGCGACGCCGCCGCGCCGCACGTCGAGACGGTCGACCAGGAAGGAGAGGGACACCTGTTCCAGCCGGTCGGCGATCAGTTGGTCGGTGAACCGACCGGGGAAGGACATCAGATGGTCGGTGGCTATCGAGCCGGTCACGGCGATTCGCACGACGGTCTCTCTCCTTGAACCCGGGGTCGAAGGGTCCGGCAGTGTGGGACTGTCCAGGCACGCAAGCCTGCCGGGCGCCGCTCAAGCGCCGGTCGAAGTCACCCCCCGCCGGCCCCGGAGCGGACGTCCGGATACCGCTGGTACGACCGCCCGGGATGATGCACAGTGCCTTCGTGGACGGATTACGGCTGGACGACACGGCCCCCGCGGCGGCGCCCCGCGGATACACGCTGACCGGCAGCGACGGGAGGCCCTACCGCAGCGACGTGGCCGGCCGGTTCGGCGGCTACCGGCGCGGACGGATCTACGGGCGGCTGGACTGCCCCTCCGCCCTTCGGCACATCGCCCGCGGGAACTACGTGCGCCACCGCGTGTTCTTCGCGGACGAGGCGACCGCCGTCGCCGCGGGATACCGTCCGTGCGCGGTCTGCCTTCCCGAACGCCACCGGGCGTGGCGCACGGGGGAACCGTCGTGAACGAGCCGTCCCCCCGGCTGCTTCCGGTGGCCCTCTCCGACTACGCACCCTGGCCCGCAGCCCGGCCGCACACCGGCCGCGAACTCGCGCGGCTGCTCGCGCTCCTGGAAGCCTGCGGGTTCCGAGGAGGCGGCGTGGCGCTGGGGCACGGCCGGGACGCCGCGTCGAAGGACGCCTCCGCGGCGTTCGCCGACGCCTGGCAGGGGAGCGGCGGGTGGCTGGCAGCGGTGGTCGACTGGCCGGAGGACGCCGCGTCATGGCTGCGCCAGGCCCGCCGGCTGACCCGTCCCGAGCCGGACGCCTGGGTGGTGGCCGCGGGGTCGGCCGGTTGGGTCCAGATGAGCCGTCGGCTGCGGCACAGCACCGCTTGGGACCCGCGCCGCACGTTCGGCTTCGCGTCCGCGGGCGACTCGCGTGTGGCGACCGCCGCGGGTCCGGGGGTTGAGCGGGCGGGGACGCCGGGCGGTCCTGCCACCGCCGGATCTCCAGGCGACCCAGCGAATAGCCGCCGACGGACTGCAGGTCACGGTGGTCAACAAGGAAGGCCACAAGCGGGTCTTCGACTTCGCCGAGATCGCCGTACCACAGCCGATGCGCGGCTCACTCGCGCGAGCGTTCGCCGCGCAGTCCATGGGGTGGAACAGCCACGCAAGCGGCGAGTCGTATTGGCGGTCCGTGGAGGTCTTCGCCCGGTTCCTCAAGGACCAGGGGCACCCGGCCGAGGATCTCGGCAACCTGACCTCGGCCACGCTCCGGCTCTGGCGGAACATCACAAGGACACCCCCGGCGGGCGTGAGGCCCTCGCGAAGGTCCGTACGCTGCTCAAGCGGGAGCCGCGGCTGTCCGAGGGCCTGGCCGCCGAGGAACTGGCCCGCCCCGTTCCGAAGAAGGGCAAGCCGTCCAAGCAGTCCTACCGGCCGTCGGAACGCGACCAGGTGCTGCAGACCGCCGAACGGCAGTTCCGGGCCGCGCTGCTGCGGATCCGGGAGAACACCACGCTGCTGGACCGCTACCGGGCTGGCTCGCCGGACCCGACCAGCCGTGAGTGGAGGGTCGCGTCCGTCCTCGAGTGCTTGGCCGCCACGGGCGAACTGCCCGGGTACCCGGACAAGGAGGGGACGGTCTACACCCGAGCCGAGCATCTGCTGCGCGGAAAGAACCGTGGGAAGACGACCGGCCCGGCTGTTCCTCAGCCGGGCGGAGCTGACGGCGCCGGCTGTGATGATGACCGACCGCTACGGCTGGAACCTGTCGGTCTACGACCGTCTGCACGTGCCCGTGATCACCCCATCCGCCTGGCCCCAGCCCGATGCAGGTGCCGGTTACAGGCCGGATCGAGGGACGGCAATGGCGCGAGTTCATGGACTACGAGGAGACGCCGATCCTGGTGCGGCACCTGGCTACGGCAGCCGCGAACCAGTTCGCCTGCCAACTCGGTTGCGGGAACGCGGTCCGCACCGACAGCCACGCACGCGCGGCACGAGAACACGCTGATCGGCTCGACGCGAAGGCAGTTAGCGTGCCCCAGCCCCTGGGCAACCGGCTCCGCCGGACCGCCGACCGCTTCCGAGCCCTCGCCGACGCCCACGACTCCGCCGCCCAGACCGCCGAGGAAGCCGTCGCATGAACGAACAGCACGATGACGAGCGCACCCGCATCCGCGCGGCCATCGACCGACTCCTGGCCGGGCAGGCCACCAGCTCCAATGGCAGCCTCACCGGCCAGGACCAGCCCGTTCCCGGCAACGTCATCCCGCTGCACCCACCAGGCGACTGAGCGGCGTCCTGCCGCCACTGGGGGTGGTCTGGGAAGATTGCGGCGGCGGCCGGTCCCACTACGCTTGGGACCGGCCGCCTTCCGTGGAATGGCGGCTCCTTCACACCGCCGCAGGTACTTACGTCAAGTGGTCGAAGGCGCCCATCTTCGCGCCGCACACCGGCCGCGATCTCGTCTCGGGTGTAGACGAGCGGGGTCTGCTCCGGCCGCTCGGATTCGCGCACCGCGATCAGGTCGCCGATGATGCCGAACTCCATGCAGTCGTCGTTGCCCCCGCTGAGCGGGCCCTTCTCCCAGATGACCGCGGAGAAGTCCAACTCGGCGGGGTTGGGCTTGGCGTTGCTTGACCACCGAAGCCCGAAAGGGCGCTCGTTCGGGTGGTCGCCGGGCGCAGGCCATGTTGCCCGCTGTTGACCGCCCGTACTGGCACCTCGTGGCACGGGCGGCTGGGTGACGGTGCCAGGTCAATGTGCTGTCCCGTTGTCTGCCGTCGGCCGTAACCCTGCCTGACCATGGCGAGTTGTCACACACGTGACCAAGGCGAATGATCAGGATCACCTGTTGTCCGATGCTGCCACGGCAACCTGCGTATCCCGGCCCAGCCCCGCCCCGTCCGGGCGGGCGGAGGCCCGTGACGGGGACGTCGCGGTGGTGGGTGTGGGGGTCCGGCTGCCTGGGGCCATCCGGTCGTTGGATGGGCTGTGGTCGGCGCTGGCCGGGGGCCGGGACCTGATCGGAGAGGTGCCGGGCGACCGGTTCGACGTGACGCGGTTCGTGTCGGCCGACGGACGCCCGCGCTCCGGCCGCATGTACTCGGCCGCGGGCGGCTTCCTTGATGACGTGGCGACTTTCGACGCGGAGTTCTTCGGTATCTCGCCGAAGGAGGCATCCGTGATGGACCCACAGCACCGGCTGCTCCTGGAGTGTGCCGTCGAGGCGTTCGGTGATGCGGGCATTGACCCTTCGTCGCTGGCCGGCGGCGACACGGCGGTGATCGTCGGGGTGTCGTCGCACGGGTACGGCGACCTTCAGCAGCGGCGGCCGCAGGCGATGAACGCCTATTCCATGGGTGGCACGGCGTCCTGCAACACCGCGAACCGCGTGTCGTACTTCTTCGATCTGCACGGTGCTTCGTTCGCCGTCGACACGGCGTGCTCGTCGACGCTGACCGCCGTGCACCAGGCATACCAGGAGGTACGGTCCGGGCGGAGTGCGCTCGCGCTCACGGGCGGTGTCAGCGTGCTGCTCAACCCCTGCGAGAGCGTCGGGTTCGCCCAGGCGTCGATGCTTTCGCCCACCGGGCGGTGTCATGTGTTCTCCGAGCTTGCGGACGGCTACGTGCGCTCTGAGGGCGCCGGTGTGCTCGTACTCAAGTCTTTGAGGGCGGCGCTGGCAGACGGTGACCGGATCCACGGGGTGATCCGCGGCAGTGGCGTCAACGCGGACGGCCGTACGGTCGGGCTGGCCCTGCCGAGTGCGCGCAGCCAGGCCGCGCTGCTGGACAGGGTGTACACCGAGGCCGGCATCAGTGCGGCCGAGGTGGCCTATGTCGAGGCGCACGGCACCGGTACCCAGGCCGGCGATCCGGTGGAGTGCGAGGCACTGGGTGAGGTACTCGGTCGGCGCCGCACGTCGGGGACACCGCTGCCCATCGGATCGGTGAAGTCGAACCTGGGGCACCTGGAGGCGGCGTCCGGGGTACCCGGGCTCCTCAAGGCGCTGCTGGTGCTGAGGGAGCGGCGGATCCCCGCGACGCTGCACACGGCTCCTCTGAGTTCGCGGATCGACTTCGCGGGGCTCGGTCTGGATCCGGTGGCCGAACCGCGTGACCTGCCGGGCAAGCGGCTCGTGGTCGGGGTGAACTCTTTCGGATTCGGCGGGGCCAACGCCCACGTGGTGCTCACCACCGCCCCGGAGATGTTCGACCGGCCCGGCCGGGACAACGCCGACGGCCTTCGCAGCACCCGGCCGCATCCGGGTCGCCGCAGCCCGCTCCCGCTGGTGGTGTCCGCCCGTACCTCCCAGGCGCTGGAGGCCGCCGCCGGGGGCTGGGCCGAGCACCTGGAGGGGCTCGCCCCGGATGCCTTCTACGACACGGCCTACACGGCGTGCCGTCGTCAGGCCCGGTACGAGCATCGCGTCGCGTTGCTGGCCGACGATCCGTCGGCAGCGGCTCGGTCGTTGCGGCGGGTGGCACAGGGCGAGCCCGCGCCGGGCACAGCGCGTGGGGTCGGTGTGGAGCGTGGCCGCATCGGATTCGTCTTCGGCGGCAACGGCTCCCAGTGGGCCGGCATGGGAGCGGAACTCCTCGATGCCGACGCCTCCTTCACCGCTGAGGTCGATGCGATCGATGAGGTTTTGCGCCCCCTGATCGGCTGGTCGGTCAAGGAAGAGATGGCCGCGCCCCGAGGACGGGAGGTGTGGGAGCGCACCGAGATCGCCCAGCCGATGCTGTTCGCCCTGCAGGCCGGGCTTGTCGCAGCCCTGAGGGCACGCGGTTTCGTCCCCGCCGCGGTGTGCGGGCACAGTGTGGGCGAGGTCGCGGCCGCCTACTGCGCGGGAGCTCTGGACCGTGCGGCCGCCTGCCGGGTGATCGCCGTACGCAGCAGGGCCCAGGGCGCGACGGCCGGAAGTGGGCGGATGGCGGCCGTCGGGCTCAGCCCCTCGGACACCGAGAAGCTGATCTTCGAGATCGGTCGGGCGAAGCGGCTGGTCGTTGCCGGGATCAACAGCGTCCGTGACGTGACGGTCGCCGGGGACGCCGAAGCCCTCGCCGAACTCGGCGAAGTGCTCCGCGAGCGCAACGTGTTCTTTCGCGACCTCGGGCTGGACTACGCCTTCCACAGCCCGGCGATGGACGAGTTGCGCGGGCCCCTCGCGGCCGGCCTGCGCGGGCTGCCGACGGGCCCCGCCCGCATCCCCCTGGCCTCCACGGTCACCGGGCGGCTGGACGGTGACGCGGCGCTCGACGCCGACTACTGGTGGCGCAATGTCCGTGAACCCGTGCGGTTCGCCGAGGCGGTGGACGCCCTTGCCGGCGAGGCCGACTGCGACGTGATGGTGGAGATCGGCCCCCATCCCGTACTCGGCGCATACCTGCGGCGTGTCACGACGGATGCGGGACGGCCCGCCGCCGTGATCCCCACACTCACCCGCACCGCCTCCGGCCCCCGTGCACTCGACTCCACCGCGGCACAGCTGCTGGCGTGCGGAGCCGAGACCGACTGGAGCGTTCCCTTCCCGCATCCGGGACGGGTGGTCGGCCTGCCCGCCTACCCGTGGCAGCGCGAACGCCACTGGCACGGTGCTCCGGGATGGTGGCTCCAGACGCCGACCGAGGAGGACGGCGAGCCGACGCAGTCCCCCCACGCACTGCTCGGCGCACGGCTGCCCGGGGCTCGCCCCGCCTGGCAGCAGGAGCTCTCCTCCGGCGCGCTGGGATGGCTGGAGGACCACCTGGTCGGCGGGACGGTCGTCGTACCGGCGGCCGGCTACGTGGACATGGCCCTGACCCTCGGACAAGTCGTGCACGACGGTCCCGTCGAGGCACACGACATCTCGATCAGCCGTGCGCTGAGCCTGCCAGGCGACGACGAGGACCGGACCGTGTCCGTCCACACTGCACTGGAGCGGGACGGCGCCTTCACGGTCTCCAGCCGTGACGGACGTGGTGGTACCTGGATCGAGCACGCCCGCGGCAGGGTCCGGGAGCTGCTGCGTACGTGCCCGCCCGTCGCTGACCTGCAGGCGCTTCGCGGCCGTCTGCCGCGCGAGCTGAGCGCGGCCGATCACTATGCTCTCTGCGCCCGCGCCGGACTGCCCTACGGTCCCGCGTTCCGCACCCTGACGGCCCTGCACACCGACGCCGGCGACAGCCGTGAGGTGCTCGCCGCCTACGCCGCCACCGTCGACCTCGCCGACGCTCCCCTCGCGCACCCGACCCTCCTCGACGGCGCGCTCCAGGCCGGCCTGCCGCTACTTGCCGCGGCCACCGGTCAGCAGACCGACTCCGACGGCACACCGGCCGCCTACCTGCCCTCTGGCATCGACACCGTGCGCGGCTGGCGTGCGCTGCCCCGAACCGGCCTGATCCATGTGCGCCTCCGTGCCCGCACGGCACGAGAGGCCGTCTGGGACATGACCGTCATGGCCGACGACGGCACCGTGGCCCTGGAAGCGCTCGGGTGCCGACTGCGCCGCTTCGACGCGGCGAGCGCACGTGCCCCGCAGCAGCTTGCAGAGGTCCTGCGCGCCGCCCCCCTCCCCTCGCCCCCCGCCCGCTCCCCCTGGCCCGCACCGGCAGTCACCCTCGCCGCCTGCACGGAGGGACTGTCGCAGGCGGTCCGGAAGTGGCGGGCGCATCCGTACGACAGCGCCCGCGCCCGCGCCCTGCGCCTGAACGCGCACCTGACCTCGGCAGCCGTCCGCGAAATCCTGCCGGAAGCAGCGGAGTTCACCTTGAACGACCTGCTGGCGGCCGACGTGCAGCCCCGGTACCGCAAGCTGCTGACCACCCTGTTCGAGAACGCCGTCGGTCAGGGCGTCTTCACCGCCCACGAGGACGGCCGGTGGCACCTGGCCGAGGAGCCGCAGCCCCACCGGCTCTTCAGGGAAGTGCTCCTGGCCTTCCCGGCCGAGGCCACCGCGACGCAGACCTACGGCGTCTGCGGACTGCATCTGGCGGACGTGCTGCGCGGGCGGACCGATCCTCTCGCGCTGCTGTTCTCCGAGCCGGACGCCCTCGCCGCGCGCTCCTACGACAGCACGCCCGTGATGCACCACCAGTACCGAACCGCCCGGCTCCTGCTCCAGACAGCTGTCGCCGCCTGGCCCGAGGACCGGCCGCTGCGCGTGCTGGAGGTCGGCGCCGGAACCGGCGGGCTGACAACCGCCCTCCTGCCACATCTGCCGCCGGAACGCACCCACTACACCTACACCGATGTGTCCTCGGCCTTCTTCCCCGCCGCCCAGGACCGTTTCACCGACCACGACTTCATCCACTACCGCTGCCTCGACCTCGACGCCGACCCCGCTGTCCAGGGCTTCACCCCTGCCTCGTACGACCTCGTCATCGCCGCGAACGTGCTGCACGCCACGCGGGATCTGCGCCGCACCCTGCACCGGATCGGCGACCTGCTGGCCGACGGCGGACAGCTGCTCGCCCTGGAGAGCCACGACCCGGCCGCGCTGACCCCGGTGTTCGGGCTGCTGGACTCCTTCTGGTGCGCCGAGGACACCGCTCTGCGGCCGAACGGACCGCTGCTGGCACGCGAGCAATGGCCCGGACTGCTGGAAGAGTGCGGATTCACCGGCACCGTGCTGCCCGGCGATGCCACACAACCGGCGTATGACCACCACTCCGTCATCCTCACCGCCCGGGCCCCCCGCCCCAGGCCGACGGCCGCAGAGCCCGATCCGTGTCTCGTACACCCGCCCGTGGCGGCAGACCTGACCGGAGGGCCTCTCGCCCGGGCAGCCGCCACGGCCCTGGGAGTCGCTGTGCGGCCCGCGAGTGAGAGCCCGCAGCAGTGGTCCGAACTCCTGGCGGACACCGACGATGTGGTCCTGCTGGCCGAGTCCGGCGGAGTCGGTGGTGCTTGCGACACGGAGGCCGCCGTCCGCCATCTGGCCGTGCTGCGTGCCCTGGCTACCGCCACCCTTCAGCTGCCCGAGGACCGTAGGGTCACCGTGTGGCTCGTGGTGTGCGGAGCCCAGGACCTCCCACCGACCGCCGCCGCAGCCCTGTGGGGAGCGGCCCGCAGCCTGGCCAACGAACAGCCGCGGCTGACCGTCCGGCGCATCGCCCTGGCAGCCGGTGCCGACGCCAGACTGGCCGAGGAGCTGGCGGCCCGCCCGGCCGACGACGAGGTACTACTGACCTGCCAGGGACGGTTCGTGACCCGGCTGCTCCCCTACACGTCGCAGTTGATGCCGGCTCCGGGCACAGGAATGTCACCTCCCGCCGTCTCATCCACGCTGACGCTGGACGAGCCAGGTCTGCACTACCGGCTGGGCTGGCGTCCGACCCGGCTACCCCGCCCGGCCGAGGGTGAGATCGTGGTCGAGGTTGCGGCCGTCGCGCTCAACTACCGCGACATCATGACCGCGACCGGCCTCGTACCGCCGCCCGACATGCCGTGGGGACTCGACGCAGAACCGATGGGCCTGGAGTGTGCCGGCACGGTCGTCGCCGTCGGCGCCGGCGTCGGACACATCAGTGTCGGTGACAGGGTCGCCTGCCTGGCGGTCGGCTCTTATGGCTCGCACACGCGGACTCGTGCGGACCGGGTAATTCCGCTGCCGGACGACATGGACTTCACCGCGGCCGCCACACTTCCGACGGTCTTCCTCACCGTGCAGCACGCCTTGGACCACCTGGCCCGCCTACGGCCCGGCGAGTCACTGCTCGTGCACGGCGCCGCCGGCGGCGTGGGCCTGGCCGCCCTGCAGTACGCCCAACACGTAGGCGCCCGGGTCATCGCCACCGCCGGCAGCCCCGCCAAGCGTGATCTCCTGAGGCTGCTCGGCATCGAGAACGTCCTCGACTCGCGTACCCTGCACTTCGCCGACGAGATCGAAACGATCACCGAGGGCCGGGGTGTGGACGTCGTCCTCAACTCCCTGGCCGGCGAAGCCATGGCCCGCAGCCTCCGCGTCCTGGCACCTCACGGCCGGTTCGTGGAGCTGGGCAAGCGCGACTTCCTCGCCGACAACTCACTCGCCCTGGCGCCCTTCCGTGACAACCTCTCCTTCCACGGAGTGGACGTGGCCGCCCTGCTCACCGACAGCTCCGCGCTGGCCGACGCCCATCTCACAGCGATCACCCGCGCCGTCCACGCGGGCACCTACCGACCGCTTCCCCATCGCGTGTACCCGGCCACCAGGATCCGCGACGCGTTCGCCGCCATGCAGCATTCCCGGCACATCGGGAAGGTCGTCGTCACCTTCGACGCCGCCGAACCCGTGTCCGTCCGCACCACGGACACCCCCCTCGTCCTGGACCCCCACGCCGACTACCTGGTCACCGGCGGACTGGGCGGCTTCGGCGCCGCCACCGCCCGCCACCTGGCCGCCCGTGGGGCCCGTCATCTGACGCTGATCGGCCGTCGCGGCGCACACACGCCCGGCGCGACGGAACTGATCGCCGACCTCACCGCGCTCGGCGTACACGTCAATGCGTGCGCCGCCGACGCGGCGGACCCGGACGCCATGCGCCGCATCATCGACGGCCTCGACGCCGAAGCGCGACGACTCGCCGGGGTCGTGCACGCCGCGATGGTGCTCGACGACGCTCCACTACAGCAACTGAACGACGACCGGGTACGCACCGTGCTGGCTCCCAAGATGGCGGCCGGGCAACTGCTGGACGAGCTGACCCGCGGCCGTTCGCTCGACTTCTTCGTCGTCTACAGCTCGGCCGCCGCCGTCATCGGAAATCTCGCCCAGTCGTCGTACGCGGCCGCCAACCTCGCCCTCGAAGCCCTCGTACGCGACCGGCGCCGGGCCGGGCTGCCCGCCCTCGCCGTGCAGTGGGGCGCGATCGCCGACCACGGGTACGTGCATCGCACCGAACGCCACGACGAGATGACGACCCTGGGCATCGGAGGACTTGCCACCGCCGACGCGCTCGCCACCCTGGAGCGGCTCCTCGCAGACCCCGATGCCACCGCGGTCACCGTGGGGCACCTCAACTGGGGAAGAATGCGGCGCTTCCTGCACGCCCTCACCGCACCGCGTACGGCAGCATTGCTGCCCCCGGCCGAGCACACCGACGGGGCGGAACGGCTGCGCCAGGTGGTGAAGCAGGCCACGCCCGACGACGCGGCCGCACTCGTCGAGGACCTCCTCGCCGAACTACTCGCCCACGTCCTGCAGACCACGCCCGACCGCGTCGACCGGACACGGCGCCTGGACCAATTGGGCGTGGACTCCCTGCTGGCCGCCGAACTCGCCACCCTGCTCCAGCAGCGGCTCGGCTGCGAAGTCCCCGCCATGGAACTCGCCGGACTGCCGAACCTCACCGTGCTCGCACAACGGGTACTGGGCCTGCTCAACACCATCCACTGAACAAGCCGAAGAGGTCCGGATCCGTGCCCACACTTGTCTGCCTCGCCCACCGCCCCGGGGCAGCCGTACGCCTGTACTGCGTGCCGCCCGGTGGCGCCGGCCCGGAGTTCTACCAGCCCTGGGCCGGCCTGCTGCCGGAGACCATCGAGCCGTACACCTTCGCCCTGCCCGGCCGAGGCACCCGCCGTGACGAGCCCTCAGTGACCGACCTGCATGCACTCGCCGCCGCACTCGCCTCCCTCACCGACAACGCGGCCGACTCCCGGCCCTTCGCCCTGTTCGGGCACAGTCTCGGCGCCCTGCTCACCTACGAGACCGCGCGACGACTGCGCCGCACCGCTCGGCGCGAGCCCGCACTCGTCGCCCTGTCCGCCCTTCCCGCGCCCCACCAGCGGGACTTCGAACGGCTCCTGGCCACCCTCGTGACATCGGGACTCGACAGAGTCACCGATCTCGTGGGGCCCCTCCCCGCCGAACTTCTCGAAGACCCGCTGACCGTGACCCGTGTGTGCACGCCGCACCTCGCCGACCTCGTCCTCGCCCTGCACCACCGCCACCACGATGAACCACCCCTGCAAGCGTCCCTGGCCCTCTACGGAGGCGACGCGGACCCCCTGGTCCCACCGGGTTGCCTGGAGGGCTGGAACGACCTGTTCGCCACCCCCACGACGCCCCACCTGTTCGCCGGGTGCCACACCTACCCGCTGGACCAGGCATCCGCCCTGGTGCACCAACTCAACAAGGACCTGCAGACGGCGATCCGGTGATCCCTGACCGTGAGCGCTGGGCAGCCACCGTCGTCGTCTGCCTCGGCGTGTTCCTGCTGGGCATGGACCTCACCGTCCTCAACGTCGCCGTACCCGACCTGGACCGCGACCTGACACCCTCCATGGCCGAGGTCCAGTGGATCGTCGACGCCTACGCTCTGGTCCTCGGCGGCCTCGTACTGACCGCTGGAGCCCTCACCGACCGGATCGGCCGACGCCGTGCCTTCACGATCGGCCTGGCCATCTGCGGCACCGCATCCGCGCTCGGAGCCCTCGCCGAGAAGCCGGACGGGCTCATTGCCGCGCGCTGCGGCATGGGGGCCGGGGCCGCCCTGCTCATGCCCGCCACTCTGTCGATCATCACCACCCTCTTCCCCGACCCCGCCCCACGCCGCCGGGCGATCGCCCTGTGGGCCACCGCCCTCGGCCTGGGCGGCATGACGGGGCCCGTCCTCGGCGGCGCCCTCGTCGAGGGCTTCTCCTGGCGCGCCGGATTCTGGGTGAACGTCCCGATCGTGGCCGTGACCCTGCTCCTAACCCTGCTCGTCGTACCGAAGTGCAGACCCCGCCGTGCCGGGGGCCACAGCGAGCAGCGCGTCGACTTCCCGGGTGCGATCATGTCGACGTGCGGACTGCTCACGCTCGTCTGGGCGGTGATCGAAAGCCCTGCGAGGGGGTGGACGAGCGTACCGGTGCTGACCTGTCTTGCTCTGGCCGCCGCCCTGCTGTCCGCTTTCGTCGCACATCAGACGCGCCGAGGCGACCACGCGATGCTGCCGCTATCCGTTCTGCGTCTGCCCGGCGTGGTGCACGGCGCCACATCGCTCACGCTGTTGTCCTTCGCGCTGTACGGAGCGCTCTTCGTCGTCACCCTCTACCTCCAGGGAGTCCTGGGTTACACCCCCTGGCAGGCCGGCGTACGCACTCTGCCCTTGGCCGCGGCTCTCGCCGCGGGCTCGCTCGCAGCACCACGTCTACTGGCCCGGCACGGCGAACGAACGCCGATCGCGGCCGGACTCCTCCTCGTGGCCATCGGGTTCGCTGTCCTGTCCTGCACCCGAGCCGATTCCGGCTACGGACACCTGCTCGTCTTCGAAGCCGTCGCAGGGCTGGGCGCCGGTCTCGTCGCGGCCGCGGGTACGGATAGCGTCATGAGTGCGGTCCCGCCGTCCCGTGCCGGACTGGGATCGGCATTGAACGACGCCACCCGCCAGGTCGGTGCCTCCCTCGGGGTTGCCGTCCAGGGTTCCGTCCTCAGCGCCGTCATCACCGATCGCTTGGGCCCCATGGCCTCAACAGCCGCCCAAACCGCCGTACTGCCACGATCCCCGGCCGCCCGACAGGCGTTCGTCGACGGCCTCACCGCGAGCGCCCTGATCGCAGGAACCGTCACCCTGGCAGCCGCCCTCGCGGTCATTCCATGGCGCAGCGTGACTCCGGCCGCCACGACGTCCCATGAGGGACTCTGAGCAGACTCAGTAGGCCCGTGCCCTCTCCCTGCGGTTCTGGTCGTGCCACCGCCGCACCAGGGGGCCGGGTTGGCAAGGATGACGGAGAATCCTGCGCGGGCTGTGCGGTAGTCCAGGGGCAGGGCGTGCCCGCTGCGGGCGAGGCGCCCGTCTCTTCCTGTTCCTGCCTACGCGGCGGCGGGGGCCGGCACGGGCATGCGGTCGCGCGAGCGAGGCCGCTACGGGTGGGGCGGGGGTCCTCCAGGTGGCACTACGTGATCTTCTCGGTGGAACCTGATCCCCTTGCACAGAGGAGGCACAAGAAGGGAACACGTGGACTTGACAGGGAACCGTGGAGCTGTGGGCGGGTGACGATTCTCCGGCTCGTGGGAAGCATCCGTCCGCGGGTGAGTGCCGCTGTACCCGAGGCGCCGAAGGGCAACGCGAGCAGAATGACGGGTATGCCGAGGCCGAGCCTCGTTCCTCCTCCTTGCGAGCCGGATCCATGCCGGACGTCCGCGCGATCATGGCACCTCTCAGGGCGCCCGTCCATGAGCTTCCTCGCTGGTGGTGAGGACCGGGCGGGGCACTGCCGAGTCGGGACCGACGGAGCCGCGGGGCTGTGGCGGCGTGAACCTGACCAAGGTGATCACGCACTGGCCCGGCACGGCCGCAGAGGGGCGCCGCGACCTACGCCGCACAGCCGCGGCGAGGGGGCGGGCGCCCTCCGGTCGCGGCAGCATCTGGTGATCGTGCCGCTCGCGGGCATCCGCGAACGACACCGGTGCCCGCCCGGCCGAAGGGCGGCTCACCGGCTGCCATATCCTGCCGCCGTGGCGAGCGACCCCGACACCACAGGAAGGAGTGGACGGATGCCCGGAAGGCGCTTGTGGGGACTCATCGTCCTGTCCGTGACCCTCGTCTTCTGCGCCATCGGCTACTACCTCAACGACTACAGCCCGAGCGGTCCCTGGGGCCTTGCGGGCCTGGCCTGTGGCCTGACCGTGGTCCTCGCGATCAACGGGCTCCAGAAGAAGGAGTGAAACCGCAGTGCTGCCCCCGGAGTTCCCGGTTGGCCGCGAACCGGCACACCTCCATCCCTGCTGCCGGTCGGGATGGGCACGGTGACGCTGTTCCCGGGGCGTCGGTGTCGGTGTCGGTGTAGAGAGGGACGGCGGCAGCCAGACGGTGACCAGGCGGTGGCCATGCGGTGGCCAGGCCGCAGCGCGGCCGTCGACGTGGTCTTGGCCCAGCCGGCAGATACGCGACTCCGGAGTCGTGCAGCGCGGAGCCCCGTCCTCGCCGAGCCCGCCCGCGCTCTTGACCTGCCGGCCGAGCGTCCAGCGGCCGAACAGGGGCGGGCACCGGCCACGCTCCACAGGCTGTTTCCGTTCCAGACGGTGCCGGGCGTGGAGTGCGGGTGTGGACGTGCTCCAGCAGCCGGCCCAGGTGATGCGCGGCGCGGCCGCGAGTGGCTGTGACCGCTCCAGGGCCCGCGGTGCCGGCGGGAACGGGCTGCGGGTGTGTACTCGAGGGCACCGTTGTCTGTGGTAGGTGCGGGCAGCCGGGTGGGGTGGTGTTCAGGTGGCCGCGGCCGGTTTCGCCATGGGCCCGTCGTGGTCCTGGAGCGGGGTGTCCTGCTCCGTTACGGGGATGGCGAGCCGCGCCGTGCCCTGTTCCCAGCTCTGCACGACTCCTCCGAAGACGTGGAAGTGCTGGAGGGCGGGTGCGTTCTCGCCCAGGACGTCGGCGTACACGGTGCGCAGCCGAACCTGTGCCGCGGTGCGCAGAATGCGTCGGGTCAGCCAGGTGCCGATGCCCCGGCGCTGCCAGGCGTCTTCTACCATGAGGGCGAGTTGGGGGTGCTGTCCTCGGGTCGCCGGTGCGAACTCGCCCAGTGCGATCGCTTGCGAGGATGGTGTGGTCACCACGAAGTAGTTGCTGTGACCGGCCAGGAAGTGCTTGAGCAGCATGCGCGGAGCGCCGTGGACGGGGGCGTGATAGCGCCGGTAGAGCGTGTGCGGGGAGCAGCGGGTGTGCAGTGCTTCGACGGCGGGCACGTCAGCGGCGACGGCGGACCGCAGGAGGAGGCGGCAGTCGTGGATCGTCTGGTGTTCCGCGTCGTCGCGTACGGCGTGGGGGTGCGGGGTGGTCATGGGCGGGATCTCCGTTCTGTGGTCGTTCCCTGGGACAGGCGCAGGGCGAGACCGGTGGCGTGGTAGATGCAGGTGCCGTCGACGTGCAGCCAGCCGTCGCCGCTGAGGACGACGCCGTCCGCGTCGTGGCGGCGGCCGGTGATGTCCACGTCCACCGTGATCAGGGTGTCGGTGGGGGTGACCTGCCCGCGGTACTTCCACCGAAGGGGGCCGGATGCTGCCGCTGGTTCGGTCCGCAGGGAGGTGGTTTCCGCGTCGAGGCCCTGCTCGATCAGATGGCAGTGCAGCAGCTGATACATGGCTTCGACGCCCAGGGATCCTGGTTGTACGGGGTCCTGGAAGAAGTGCGCGGCGAAGTACCAGTCGCCCGGGTCGACGTGCTTCTCTGCCCGTAGTCTGCCCAGTCCGGCGTGACCGCCCCGGGGCCAGTAACCGGTGAGGCGGTCCAGCATCAGCAGCGGCTTGGAGGGCAGTGACACCCGGCCGCCGAACCAGCGCGGCGGCCGGGTGCTGAGGTCGCCGTCCGCGATCAATTCCTCGGCCGTGTCCGGGGCGTCCGGCGGCGGACCGGACAGTCCCGTCCGCATGGCGAACGCGTCTGGTGGAAAGAACCCGAAACTGGTGGTGCCGGTGAGGACGCGCACGCCGTCGGCCGTGCACTCCAGGTCGAAGAAGACCAGGGCCATCGTGCCGTCGTCGACGTGTTCGCGCAGGGTGGCCCGCGTGGTCAGGGTGCGTGCCCCGCGGGGTACGGATGCTGTCAGCTGTGCTTCGCCGTCGAGGTTGCGGAACACCGGGGTGCCGGCCGGTTTGCCGGCTGCGCCGACGTACTGGGCGAGCCAGCCGCACGGTTGCAGAGCCGTTTCGAGGAGCAGGGCGGGGGGCAGGGGCGGTCGGTTGTCGTCGTTGTGGAACCAGGCGGCCGCCGCGATGTCGTACTCCGCCTCGATGGCACTGTCCACGGCCGGTACGCCGGGCGCCGCCGACAAACGGGTGATCCGGGTGAGGCACTGGTAGGGCGGTGCGGGCAGCCTGATCACTCGTGGCTGTCGGTCGAGCGCGCGGTGAGCGGGCCCGAGCGCGTCACTCGGGCGCCCCCAGGCCGCCGCCAACATCGACACGTGATCCAGGCGCAGTCCGTCGCGTACCAGCGCTCGGGGGTCGGGTTCCGGCGGGCGCAGGGCCGGCAGGGCGGCCGGCGGAATGTGCCGTGTCACGTCCTGTGCGGGCGCGGCGGCCAGGCGCCGCCACTGCTCCAGCGGCCAGTCCTGGGCCAGCTGGAGTGCCACACCCTGTGCGTACAGCACGGCCGTTGTGCCGCTTGTACACACCACGTCCGCCCACACGCGGGGCTCGTGGGAGCCCCTATCGAGGGCGGTGACGGTCACCTCGCACGTCACGGTGCCCGCGGGGCCGGTGCCAGGGGTGTGCTGGAGGGTGCAGTGGGAGCCTGGCAGCGGCTGGAAGCGCCAGCCGTCCCGGTCCCGGGTGAGCCCCAAAGCTGAGAGGAAGAAGGCCAGGGCCTGGTGGACGCCTTCCAGGAGCCACGGCAGGCCGCCCGTGTCGGCCAGGGCGCTGCCGGTGTGCGCGGGGGCGGTCGGGTGCCGCAGATGTGCGGTCAGGTGTCCCAGGCCGTGCGGGCCGCCGTGCGGATCGAGGGAGGTGACCTGGTGCAGGACCGCTGTGCCGGCGGTGCCGCTGCGTGGGCTGCGCACGTGGGAGCGGGTGGCCACCGTCCACTGGGCGTCGAAGCAGTCGTAGGGCCGGCCGTCGCGGAAGGCGCACACCTGTGCGGGGCTGAACCGCAGGAGGGATGCGCCTGGCGCGTGCGGCGGCTCGGACCGGTGGGGGAGGGCGGCACTGTCCGAAGCCGCGGAGGGCGTGCGCAGCGTCAGCACGGGACGGTCTGAGCCGTGAACGACGTGCTGGAAGGGTTCGCCGGGCCTGCTGCGCCGGTGCTGTAGCCGCTCGTCGGGCCGGGGGAGGGGGCCGTGGAGGATCAGCTCCCAGAGGGACGATCCGGTAGGAGCGTTCGGTGCCGACGGCGCAGCGGCCTGGAGGACCGTGGCCAGGCACACGTGTCCGGACGCGTCGAGCAGGAGCCGGTCGGCCGCGCCGGGGACACGCGGTCCGCGGGCGGCTCCAAGCACAAGGTGGGCATCGTGGCGTTGCAGCAGCAGGGTGTGCAGGTGCCGATGGTGTGACATCAGTGCGACATGAGCGGCGGCGGCTCGTGTGAAGTCGTTCGTCCGACCGGGCGGGGATGGCTGGACGGCGACCCGGGCCGGGGCCGGGTGGCAGGCGTCCGTGTCCGGTGGAGGGAGGGGTGGCGCGGGCGCCATGACCACCGCCGGGCTCGCGGCCGGGCCGCGAACAGCTGCGCCCGCGGGGGACTGGTGCGGCAGGCGCACGTCGTGCGGCGATGTACCGGCCGCCGCCGACAGGTGGGCGAGGAGTGCCTCGTCGTCGGCGGCGACTCCGGCGGCGACGAGTTCCGCGCACACAGCGAGCAGCCGGTCCAGGCCCTGTCCGTCGGTGGGGTCCAGGGCGAGTGCCAGGTGCGGACGCTCGCCCAGGATCTCGCGGATCCACTGGGTGCAACGCTCCTTGGGCCCGTGCTCCACGAAGACCCGGACACCGTCCGCCCATGCCTGCTCCACAGCGCCGGGGAAGTCGATCGTTCCCAGCGCCTGAGCGACGCTGGCCTCGGCGATCCCGTCCCGAGTCGGGGAGAAGCGGAAGGCACCCGCGCAGGTGTAGAAACGCACGCCGCCGGACGGGCGCACCGGACGGTGGAAGTACTCACGCCACCGGTCGGCGGCGGCCGCGGCCATCGGCGTGTGGACGGCGATGTCGTAGTCGAGCGGCATGGCGTACTCGTGAGGCAGCCGCGCCAGCACACGGCGGCAGGCTTCGGCCTCGCCGCCGAGCGTGCAGCTGCTGGGTGCGTTGACCGTGAGGAGATGCACGCCCGGCTCGTCCTCGACAGCGGCGGCGGCCTGCCGCGGGTCGGTGCCCACGAGATGGGCGGTCCACGTGGTCCCGGTGACACCGGCCTGCCGCCACCCGTCGCGGATGGCACGCCAGGGCCGGGTCAGCAGACCGTCGAAGAGCGGGTTGTCGTGGGTGTCGGCCAGGACGGCGCCCACGTCCGGCCAAACGCCGGTCGCCAGCAGTGCGCTGATCTCCCCGGAGGAGTAGCCCAGGACGGCCTGCGGGCGCAGCCTGAGGACCTCGCGGGAGATGTGGGCGTGGACCAGGCTGAGGAACGACGCGCCGTAGATCTTGCCCGCAGCGTCGGGTGCGCTGTCGGCGCCCGAGTACGCCCAGCCGGCCATCTCCTGCGGATTGCCCCGGCGGCGTACCTCGTCGACGGCGCGCGGGAAGGCGAGCAGCTGTCGGCGGCCCATGCCCGGGTGGGCGGCGGCCCCGTTGGGGAAGACGAACGCCAGCTCGCCGGACAGGGGTTGCGGCCAGAAGTACACGCCGGGCGGGCGTGGCCGGCGGCGGCCCTCGGACAGCCAGTGGCGGGCCTGCCGGACGCGGTCGGTGTACTCGTCGTGGCCGGCGGCGACGATGACCAGGCGGGCCGGGCCGCTTCGGGACTCGTGCCCGATCTCCAGGTCACGGAGGACGTCTCCGGTGCCGGCACCGGAGAAGACGTACAGGCGCCGGCCCGGTGCCCGAGGCGGTGCCCAGGCCGCAGGGCTCTCCTGTCCCGAGCGCAGCCGCAGGGACAGGCCGCCGTCCCCGGCCAGCACGACCCGTGCGGTGCGCTGGGGGGCAAGCCAGGGCTCGGCGTGTGCCGCCGCCCGGGGCCGGGCGCCGTGGTGCACCGCTGTCACCGCGGCGGCCACCGCCTCGAGAGCGGCGATGCTGCTGCCGCCCCACAGCAGCACGTCCGCGTGCGGCGAACGGCTCCGTGGCACGGGATCGGCGCGCAGAACCAGCAGGTCTTCCCGCTCACCGTCGGTCCCGTCCCTCGTGGTACCGGCGTCCGCGACGCCCACGACGGCGAGTGCCTGGGAGAGGCCGGGGGTGTGCGGGGCCAGGAGCACCGCTACGGCGGCGGACCGAGCCGGCTCCTGCCCGCAGGCGTCGGACGGGCCGGGCAGCCCTGCCGCGACCGCTGCGACGATCACCGCACCCGCGTGTCCGGTCCCCGCGGTCCGCACCGAGCCGAGCAGGACCGGGGCATCAGCGGCGGTTTCGATGCGGACGTCCGCCGCGGCCAGTTCCGGGAGAGCGGCCAGTACGGTACGGGCCTGTGCGGCCGCTGTCCCGCCGGGCCCGGAGCACAGGACGACGGCGGTGCCTTTGGGCAGGTGCGGCAGGCAGGCCACCGTCTCCCGGACCACGGAGACGAGAAGGTCTGCCGCCTCGCCGTGCGGAACTGCCGCCGGTGTCCCGGTCCTCGTGCCGCCGACTTCCGGTCGGCCGGTGACCAGCCGTTCGACGAACGCGCGCGTGTCACCACCGTCCGACGTGCGCACGGCGAAGGCCCGCACCGCTGCCTCGGGCCGCCCCTCGCCCGGGCCCGCAGCGGGAGACGGGCGGGACGCGCGGGACGAGCTCCCCGGGCGGCCGGGGCGCTGCGGACCGCGGGTCGCCCCGGGCAGCGCCTCACCTGGCACCCGGGCGCCGTCCTCCTGCGACGAGTGGGATGCATGAGCTGCGTCCATGAGAGGTGTGCTGCTCCTGATGTGGTGTCCTCCGCGGCGGTGCCGGCGGAGGCAACGTGGTCATGATGGGCGCAGGACCTGCTGTACGCCCAGGAGTTCGGCGACCGGCGCCTCGGGACTGCCCAGCAGGACGTCACAGCCGGCGAGCCCGTCGTCGGCCTCTCCGGCGTACACCGTGCACGGCACGGTGCCCGCGACCGGCCCGGGCCGGTGCCAGCGGAAGTGGCCGATGCCCATGGGCAGGGTCGGACCGCCCAGCAGGTGCTCGGCCCACAGCCCGGCCAGTTGCAGGGCACCGTCGACGGCTGCCGGATCGGTGATCCACGGCTCCGGCCGCCAGCCCATGCGCCGCACACCCGCCAGCTCGCCGCGCGCACCCGACGGACCGACCCCCTCGAAGCCGCGCACCACCTGGAAGGCGGGACCGTGGAAGAGGACATGCCCGTCGTACAGCTCGGTCCGCGGCAGCGGTCCCAGATCCTGTGCGAAGGTGCCGCTCTCCACGCCGAACCGGTCCGCGGTCGGGGCACCGTCCGGTGTGACGCCGTAATGGGCTGCGCCATCGCCATCGCCGTGCCCCTGCAACTGCCAGGCTTCCGGCCACCTGTTGGTCCGGACGCGATGGACCAGCAGGCGACGCTCCGCGGTGCCGAAGTCCTCCAGGGCGATGCCGCGCAGGACCCGAAGGTCGCTCAGCTCGACGGGCGCGTACGGATCGTGCTCGCGCAGCAGCCGGGCGAACCACTCCGCCACATACGCCAGGGGCACCACCGGACGGCCGCCCACCGCGTGATCCGCGAAGTGCGGGTGGCTGCCGGCCCCGACCCGCAGTTCGGCCAGCGGTGCGCCGACCTCCGCAGGCACCAGCTCGGTACCCGCCGCATGCGGGACCAGGACCGTCTGGACGGGGCCCTCCTGGGCGAGTTCCTCCACCAGGGCCCGGGCCCCGGCGGGCCGGCTGATGAGCGGTGTCCCGGCGGACGCGAAGTACTCGGCCAGATGCGGAGTCACCATCCCGCCGTCCCAGGCACCCCACACCAGGGCCTTGGCGCGCAGCCCGGGATGCGCGCCGGCGTGTACGGCGACCAGATGGTTGAGCGTCTCGTTGGCCATCGCGTAGTCGCTCTGCCCTGCGTTGCCCGCGCGGCCCGCGACGGAGGAGAAGACGCACAGCCATCGCAGCGGATCCGGGGCGGTGGCCGCCAGCAACGCCTCCAGGCCGTCCACCTTGGTGGTGAAGACCCGGTCGAACTCCTCGTCGGTCTTGTCCTGAAGGCGCCGGTCCGCGAGGACCCCCGCGCCGTGCAGAACACCGGTGATCGGACCCCACTCGGCCCTGACCTCGTCCAGGGTCCGTGCGAGCGCGTCGCGGTCACGGCTGTCGACGGCCGCGTACCTCACCTGGGCCCCCGCCTCCCGGCAGGCGGCGAGGGTCGCGGTGATCTCGCGCGCTGCCATCACCTGCCTCGCCCGGGCAGCGGCGTGGGCGGGCTCGGGAGCGGCGCCCTCTCGCCGGGCGTGCTCGATCAAGGCCGTGCGGACAGCCCGTTCATCCCCGGCCGCGCCGAGGTACGGCGGCTCCTCCCGCAGCGCACTGCGCCCAAGAAGCAGCAGCCTGGGGCGGTAGGCCCGCGCCAGCGCGATGACGCACTCGGCGGTCACCCCGCGGGCGCCACCGGTGACGACCAGGACGTCCTGCGGGTCGGGCACCTGTCGAAGGACGTCACCTTCGGACGGGGAGTGCGCCGTCCCCGGGGCAGGCCGCCGTACCCTGACCAGCACTCGTTGCGCGTCGTGGTCGGGCAGGCCCACGTCGGTGGCGGCCCCGCCGTGCAGCAGTTCCTCGGCCAGTACGCGGGCGATCGCCTGCGCGTCGCGCTGTCCGCGAGCGCAGTCGACGGCTTTCACCTGGGCTGTCGGCCACTCCCGGGCGGCGGTGCGGGCCAGACCGGCGATCCCGCCCAGCCCGGCACGTGCCCCGTGCGTGCCGGCGAGACCGAAGTCGCCGCCGGTGTCCTGCACGGTGACCCACACGCCGCCCTCCCGCATCGCGGGCGCGATGCGCCGTGCCGTACGGAAGAGGCCACGGGCGAGGGCATACGCGGTGTCGATGTCGTCCACCGGCCGCAGACCGTCCAGGGACACGAGCGCGTGCGTGTCCGCGGGCACCTCCCCGGTGCACACGCTCGCCTGCAGGCCGCGCGCGGTGAGTTCCTCGACGAGCGCGGCCGCAGTCCCCGCCCCGTCGTCCGTGATCAACAGGGGGTGGTCCGCAAGGCCGGGCAGCATCATGTCCGGAGCGGGAACCGGTGCCGCCGCTACGTGGAGGCGCTGGAGAGGGAGGTCCTTGTCCGCCTGCTCCGGCAGAGCTTCACACCGGGGTGCTCGTCGCTCCGCGGACGCCGCTATGGCAGGTTGTTCGTCTTCCTCGTCCCGCAGGCTCTCCCTCAGCACGGCAGCGACCTCGCCGAGGGTCCGCAACCCGGCGGCTCGCCCCGCGTCCAGCCGGGGCAGTTGCGGGAAACGCTTGCGCAGCGACGACAGGATCTGCACCCGCTTGATGGAGTCGATACCCAGGTCGGTGTCGAGCAGCAGCTCCGGCTTGAGGACATCGGCCGGGTAGCCGGTCAGCTCGGCGACCACATCGAGCACGGCGTCCTCCGCCGACTCCGGTCCGCTCTCGGAAGGCCCGCTGCCGGGCTGCTCGCTGCGGGGCGGTTCGGCGACCGCGATCACCGACGCCTGTGGCACCGTCTCGCCCGGGACCGGTACGGCGTACGAGGACGGCTCACCCGGCGTCGCCGAGAATCCGCCTTCGGCAGGCCAGGCGTCCTGCCCTCCGTCCGGGGCGGCGAACGGCGACGGGGCTGCCGCCGGGTGTGCGGGAGCGGGCAGCAGGACGGGGGCGGGCTGCATGTGTCCGGGCGGGGGCTCCTCCCACGTGGCGGCCTCGTACCCTGGCCCGCTCACGTGCCCGGCATGCGGCTGCACCGCCGCACCGGGCGCGAGAGCGGACGACGGCAGGGCGGCCGGGGCCGTGCCCAGCGCGGCGGACATGCCGTGCACGACGGCTTCCACTGTGCGCAGGAAGGCGATGTGACTGTCGGCCATCGAGCGCTGGAACGACGCGTGGGTCTCCGTGGCCTGCCGCTGTGCTTCCTGCAGCGCATGCAGCCAGGGCGACCCGTACGGACTGGGGATGCCCTGAGCCGCGGGCACGGCGGCCGGGGTATGCGGCAGCGATGGCGCGGAACTCTGCGCGGGCAGAACCCCGTGAGCGGGGGCAGGGCCTGCGTGGGCCGATGCGGCAGAGGCGTCCTCGGTCCGCGGGGCGGAGACCGGTGAGGTGCCGCTGAGGGGCCCGCCGGAGTGCGGATAGGGCTTGCCGTAGTTCGTGCCGAGAATGGTGATCCTCCTGCTGGCTGCTGGTCCGTCAGCCTCTGCGGCGTCGGCGGGAGCGGAAACGGGTGGGTCGGCGAGATGGGCCCACAGGGGGGCGAAGTCGACGGGACGGCCCTGCGCCGCCAGAGCCCCCAGAACGTTGTGGAGGCCGCGCAGCGCGTCCTCGCCGCGGCGATCCACGGCCACCGCGAGATGAGTCCGGCCCTGCAGGATCTGGCCCGTCAGCGACGTCAGTGCGTTGCCCGCGCCGAGTTCGACGAAGGTGCGTACCCCTCGCTCGTACATGGCCTCGATCTGTTCCGCGAAGCGCACCGGAGACGTCAGATGCCCGGCGAGGTGTTTCCGGATCTCCTGTGGCTGCGAGGGATAGGGGGCGGCCGTGGCGTTCGCATAGACGGGACGGTCAGGCCCCCGCACCACGAGCCCGTCGAGGAAGCCGGAGAACGGCTCGGTCGCGCCCTGCACCAGCGGCGTGTGGAAGGCGCCGCTCGTCCGCAGCCGCCGTACCACGATGTCCGCTTCGCCGAAGGCACGCTCGGCTTCCTCCAGGGCCGCCAGCGTCCCGGACAGGACCGTCTGCTCCGGGCTGTTGTGATTGGCAACCCACACCTCCCCGGCGGCGCAGTGCTCCAGCACCTTCTCGGCCTGTCGGGCGCCGCACCCCACGGCTGTCATCCCAGCGGGCTGCTCGGCCGCGTCCCGCAGCAGTTCACCGCGGCGCCGGGCCGCCGCCAGCAGATCCGTACGGCTCAGCACCCCGGCGGCATGCAGGGCCACCAGTTCGCCGAAGCTGTGTCCGGCCAGGAAGTCGGCGGCCACACCGACCGCGTCCAGGACGGCCAGTTGCGCCAGTGCCTGAGCGGCCAGCGCCGGCTGCGCCCATTCGGTGGCGGTCAGCCGCTCCGCCTGCGCGTGCCGTTCCTGCTCGTCGAACGCGGGCGGCGGAAAGACGACGTGGTGCAGGGCCGTCCCCTCCTGCGATCGCCAGTCGGCCAGCTGGTCCCACACCTCCAGCGCCTGCGGCACGTGCAGCGCCAGCCCGCCCCCCATGCCGGGGTACTGGCTGCCCTGCCCGGAGAAGAGGAACGCCACCGGCCCCGGCTCGGGGACGCCCACCGCACAGTGCACGCCACGGGTACCGTTCAGTGCGGCGTCGGGCGCGGTGTCCAGGTGCACGGCCGCCTCGTTCAGCAGCCGGGCCAGTTCTTCCGCATCGGCCGCGACGACGGCCAGCCGGGCGTGCGCCGACGGATCGAAGGCGAGCTGCGCGGCCCGTGCCCTGTTGGCCAGCGGTGCCCGCTCGGCGGCCGCGGAGCGCGCCCGTGCGGCCAGATCCGCCGCGTCGTCCGCACCCAGTACGACGAGGTGGCAGGGGGCGGCGTCCACCCGGGGCGGCAGGCACGCCCGCGACCCGGCCGGCGGCCGGTACTCCTCCACCGTGAGGTGGAAGTTGCTCCCGCCGAACCCGAAACTGGACACCGACGCACGGCGCGGATGAGCACTGTCGCGCACCCAGGGGCGGGCCTCGGTGTTCAGATACAGTGGCCCCAGAGGCAGCCGCGGATTGGGGCGCCCCACCTTGTAGGTCGGCGGCAGGACACGGTGCCGCAGCGCGAGGATCGCCTTGAGCAGACCGGCACCGCCCGCCGCTCCCTTGGTGTGCCCGATCTGCGACTTCACCGAACCCACCGCGCACCACGGCGGGTCCCCCTCCTCGGCGGCGGCCCCGAACACCGAAGACAGCGAACGGAACTCGGCCACGTCCCCGGCCGCGGTGCCGGTACCGTGCGCTTCCACCAGCTCCACCGTGCGTGGACTGTAACCGGCCTGGTCGTACGCGCGCCTCAGGGCCCGCTCCTGCCCCTGGGGCAGGGGCGCGTAGATGGCCGTGCCCCGGCCGTCCGACGAGGCTCCCAGACCACGCAGTACCGCGTGGACGCGATCACCGTCGCGTTCGGCGTCGGCGAGGCGCTTCAGCGCGAACAGCACCAGCCCCTCACCGAGCATGGTGCCGTCGGCGTTCTCGGAGAAGGGCCGGCAGTCTCCGGTCGGCGACAGAGCGGGCGTCTTGCTGAAACTGAGGTACCACAGGATGTCGTTGAGGGTGTCGGCCCCGCCCGCCAGCATCATGTCGCAGCGGCCCAGGACGAGTTCGTCGGTGGCCATGGCCAGCGCCGCCAGCGAGCTGGCACAGGCGGCGTCCACGGTGCAGTTGGGGCCGTTCAGGTCGAAGCGGTTGGCGATCCGGCCCGCCACGACGTTGCCCAGCAGCCCCGGGAACGTCGCCTCCTGCCACGGCACGTAGTGCCCGGCGATGCGGTCGCACATCCGCTGGGCGGAGTCCTCGTCCATACCGCCTTCGCGCAGCGCCTTGAGCCACACCGGCCGCTGCGTTCGTGCCGCCATGTCGCACGACAGCTGTAGCACCCCGGTACCCACCACCACCCCGACACGCTCCCGCTCCAGGCGGCTCAGGTCCCCGCCGGTCGCGTCCTCCAGGGCATGCTGTGCGGCCACCAGGGCCAGGAGCTGGGTGGTGTCCGTGGCCTCCAGCGCCCTGGGCGGGATACCGAAGGCCAGAGGGTCGAAGGCGACGGGATCGAGGAAGGCCCCGCGCTTGGCGTACGTCTTGTCCGCCGCCTGCGGATCCGGATCGTAGTAGTCGTCGATCAGCCAGTGCGTATCCGGAACGTCCCGGATCAGGTCACGGCCGGACAGGATGTTGCGCCAGTACGGCTCAGGACCGTCCGCCCCGGGCAACAGGGCACTGAGGCCCACCACGGCGATGTCCGATGCACCGGGGCCGGCGGCCCGCCCACCCGTGTCCGTGTCCAGCCCCGCACCATGTTCACTGGAACTCTGCATCACTCTCTGCGCCTAAATCAGGTAAAGCGGCCGGCACGGCGACAAGACTGCTCAGGCCAGGGGACGGGGTACGAAACGGAACGCCGTGTCGGGCACGGGGAGCCCGCAGGTCCGCAGCTGTTGCGCGCGCGTGACGACCGCCGCCCCCTCCAGGAGATTGCGCGCGATCTGTACGACGGTGCGCTCCCCGGGAGCGGCCAGGAAACTGTCCGCCACCCACGCGTTGAAGGCCCCCAGCGCCGGACCGGCCCACAACTGGTAGTCGGCGCGCCGGTCCGCGCAACCCTCGATCGCCCACCGGGTGGACTGCCCCAGGTACCAGCGGAAAAGCAGCGCCATCCGATGCTTGGCGTCGGTGGCGGCACGAGCGCACTGGCCGGGATCACGTCGCCGCCAGTACCGCTCGGTCTCCCGCCACACCTCCGCCACCGGAGCGCGCAGCACCTCACGCTCCAGCCAGGCCACGTCCGGCCCGGACAGCTCGTCGAGACCCGAGTGACGGCGGTACATCTCATAGAGCCGCTGCGCCCGGACAGCGAACATCGTCCCCTTGGACAGCACTTGCACGCGGGCGCCGAGCTCGAACATGTCCGCGGAAGGCGCCATCGTCACCTCATCCACATCAGCCGCCGCCAGCAGCCGCCTGGCCTGCGGCGACATGCCCGCCTCCACCGCCGTCTGGTTCACCGACCCGGTCACCACATAGGCGGCACCCATCGCGAACGCCGCCGCGACGGCGTCCGGCGTGCCCAGCCCGCCCGCAGCGCCCACCCGCACCCGACGACCGTGGGCGCGCTCCACCGCGTCACGCAGCCGAAGGATCCGCAGCAGCAGCGCCGTCAGGGACTGGTTGTCGGTGTGACCGCCACTGTCCGCCTCCACCGTCACGTCCTCGGCCACCGGCACGCTCTCCGCCAACCGTGCCTCGTGCACGCTGATCCGGCCGCTGCGCACCAGATCGTCCAGCAGCTCACGCGGCGCCGGCGACATGAACATGCGCGCCGTCTCCGGCCGGGACACCTTGGCGAACACCCGACGCGCGCGCACCACCGCACCCGCCCGGTCGGTACGCAGCCCCGCGACCGCGCACCGCACCACCGGCGCGGTCAGCTCCATGAACGCGGAAGCGGAGACGCACGGCACCCGATGGCGCAGCAGAAGCTCCACCGTCTCCTCCTCCGTCCGCGGCTCGGCAGGGGAATGGATGAGGTTGACACCCCAGGAGGCGTCACCGCACCGCCGGCCCAGGGCGAGCACGGCCTCCTCCACCCGCCGGGGAGCCAGCCCCGCCGCACCGAAAAAGCCGAGCACGCCGCCGGCGGTGAGGGCCGCCACGAGGTCGACGGTGCTGATGCCGTTGGCCATCTCACCGCAGACGTACGGGTAGCGGACTCCGTGCGCCTGCAGAAAGCCCCGGTCGCCCAGCCACTCCGGATAGATGCCGGGCAGCACCCCCAGCTCGGTACATCCGTCCGCGGCCACCGTCAGCGGCACGGCACCGCGCGCACCGTCCGCCGGCCGGGCCAGCAGCCGAACCGCACTGCGCGGCTCGTGCACGAGCCGGACCAGCCCTTGAGGAGAGAAGGCGCCCAGCCTCTCCGCTTCCAGCCGGTGCTGTCTGTGCTGGTGGGGATCGACCGTGGTGGGTGACGGTGCTGTCGGCGTGCTGTGCATGGCTTGATGGGTGCCTCTCTGATGTCCGCATCTGTTCTACGACCATCACGAGCTGCGGTTACGCGACAAACGGATGAATCGGAATCGAATATTCCGCCCATCGGGAGCCTTGCAGGGTCACGTCCCGCGTCGTGGTGTAGGGGATCAAGCCTTACGCGTTCCGGTACGAGGCCCCAGGCGATCTGCGCCGAGCCGGCCGTCTACGAGGCGTCCTGCTGGGGCGAGTTGAGCGCCCGGTTGCGCGGAAGTACCGTCGCTGGCCTGCGGATTCCGGCGACTTGATCGGCTACACCACCAGGCGGGACGCCACCCGCCGCCGGAACTTCTCCCGGAGAAGTCGCACGGACGAAGCCGAATTCCCTCCTGGCGCACATAAGTGCAGGTCAGGAGGGGGTTCACGGTATTTGTTCCTAGAGCTCTCAAATGTCCCGGAAGATCTCGATCTGCGCCCCGATCGAGTTCAGCCGCTCTGCGAGGTCCTCGTACCCCCGGTTGATGACGTACACGTTGCGGAGCACGGACGTGCCCTCGGCCGCCATCATCGCCAGCAGGACGACCACGGCCGGGCGCAGGGCCGGCGGGCACATCATCTCGGCGGCGCGCCAGCGGGTCGGGCCCTCGACCAGGACGCGGTGGGGGTCCAGGAGCTGGAGGCGGCCGCCCAGGCGGTTCAGGTCCGTGAGGTAGATCGCACGGTTGTCGTAGACCCAGTCGTGGATCAGGGTCTGGCCCTGCGCGGAGGCCGCGATGGCCGCGAAGAACGGGACGTTGTCGATGTTCAGGCCGGGGAACGGCATCGGGTGGATCTTGTCGATCGGCGCCTCGAGCTTGGAGGGCCGGACGGTGAGGTCCGTCAGCCGGGTACGGCCGTTGTCGGCGAAGTACTCGGGGGAGCGGTCGTGGTCGAGGCCCATCTCCTCCAGGACCGCCAGCTCGATCTCCAGGAACTCGATGGGGACGCGCCGGACCGTCAGCTCCGACTCGGTGACCACCGCGGCCGCCAGCAGGCTCATCGCCTCGACCGGGTCCTCGGAGGGGGAGTAGTCGACGTCTACGTCGATGTCGGGGACACCGTGCACGGTGAGGGTGGTGGTGCCGATGCCCTCGACGCGTACGCCCAGGGCCTCCAGGAAGAAGCAGAGATCCTGGACCATGTAGTTGGAGGAGGCGTTGCGGATCGTCGTGACACCGTCGTGGCGGGCGGCGGCCAGCAGCGCGTTCTCGGTGACCGTGTCGCCCCGCTCGGTCAGCACGATCGGGCGGGCGGGGCGGACCGCGCGGTCGACCACCGCGTGGTACTGGCCCTCGGTCGCGGCCACGTCCAGGCCGAACCGGCGCAGCGCGATCATGTGCGGCTCGATGGTCCGGGTGCCCAGGTCGCAGCCGCCTGCGTAGGGCAGCTTGAAGTGGTCCATGTGGTGCAGCAGCGGGCCGAGGAACATGATGATCGAGCGGGTGCGCACCGCCGCCTCGGCGTCGATGGCCGCCATGTCGAACCCGGCGGGCGGCACGATCTCCAGGTCGGTTCCCTCGTTGATCCAGCGGGTGCGCACTCCGATGGAGTTCAGCACCTCCAGCAGGCGGTAGACCTCCTCGATGCGGGCGACCCGGCGCAGCACCGTGCGCCCCTTGTTGAGCAGCGACCCGCACAGCAGGGCCACGCACGCGTTCTTGCTCGTCTTGACGTCGATGGCGCCGGACAGGCGTCGGCCGCCGACCACACGCAGGTGCATCGGCCCCGCGTAGCCCAGGGAGACGATTTCGCTGTCCAGCGCCTCGCCGATCCGGGCGATCATCTCAAGGCTGATGTTCTGATTACCGCGCTCGATGCGGTTCACGGCGCTCTGGCTGGTGTTGAGAGCCTCCGCGAGCTGTGCCTGCGTCCAGCCGCGGTGCTGCCGGGCGTCACGGATGAGCTTGCCGATGCGTACGAGGTAGTCGTCTGCCATGAGGTTGAGGCTATCTCAGATATGAGATGGTGCCTCTCAGGGGGTCCGTTCGGGTGACGTGCCGTCAAGGTGTGGAGGGAAGTGCCTGGTCGGGCGGCCGGTCCGATCGGGAAGGTCATGGCAAATCGGGTGATGTCGTATCTGCTCCGCAGCGGTGTCCGCCGTCGTCGGCCGCTCGCTCGTGTCCCTTCGGTCGGCCGGGATGGGGCGCACGCCACACCGGGGCCGGGCATGACCATTCGGCCCCCATGTACTAGAGTTATCTCGACATCGAGATATCTGCCGGGGCGTACTGCAGCCGTCACCCTGGTAAGGGTTACCTAACTTAGCCTTACCTTAGCGGATTGGCCAGGGCGGCGTGGCGGCAGGATGCGGTGGTACGCGCACATGAATGAAGGAGACTGTCGTGTCGGCGAACAGCTTCGACGCCCGCAGCACGCTGCAGGTGGGCGACGAGTCGTACGAGATCTTCCGGCTGGACAAGGTCGAGGGCTCCGCGCGCCTTCCCTACAGCCTGAAGGTGCTGCTGGAGAACCTGCTCCGTACCGAGGACGGCGCGAACATCACCGCCGACCACATCCGGGCCCTCGGTTCCTGGGACTCGCAGGCCCAGCCCTCGCAGGAGATCCAGTTCACGCCGGCCCGCGTGATCATGCAGGACTTCACCGGCGTGCCCTGCGTCGTGGACCTCGCCACCATGCGTGAGGCCGTGAAGGAACTGGGCGGCGACCCGGCGAAGATCAACCCGCTGGCCCCGGCCGAGCTGGTCATCGACCACTCCGTCATCGCCGACAAGTTCGGCACCAACGACGCCTTCAAGGTCAACGTCGACCTGGAGTACGGCCGCAACAAGGAGCGCTACCAGTTCCTGCGCTGGGGCCAGACCGCCTTCGACGAGTTCAAGGTCGTCCCGCCCGGCACCGGCATCGTGCACCAGGTGAACATCGAGCACCTCGCCCGCGTCGTGATGGTCCGCGAGGGCAAGGCCTACCCCGACACCCTGGTCGGCACCGACTCGCACACCACCATGGTCAACGGCCTCGGCGTCCTCGGCTGGGGCGTCGGCGGCATCGAGGCCGAGGCCGCGATGCTCGGCCAGCCGGTCTCGATGCTCATCCCGCGCGTCGTCGGCTTCAAGCTCACCGGTGAGCTGCAGCCCGGCACCACCGCCACCGACCTGGTGCTCACCATCACCGAGATGCTCCGCAAGCACGGCGTCGTCGGCAAGTTCGTCGAGTTCTACGGCGAGGGCGTGGCCGCGACCAGCCTCGCCAACCGCGCCACCATCGGCAACATGTCCCCGGAGTTCGGCTCCACCGCCGCGATCTTCCCGATCGACGACGAGACCATCAACTACATGCGGCTCACCGGCCGCAGCGAGCAGCAGCTCGCGCTGGTCGAGGCGTACGCCAAGGAGCAGGGCCTCTGGCTGGACCCGGCCGCCGAGCCGGACTTCTCCGAGAAGCTGGAGCTGGACCTCTCCACCGTCGTGCCGTCCATCGCCGGCCCGAAGCGCCCGCAGGACCGCATCGTCCTCGCCGAGGCCGCCGAGCAGTTCAAGTCCGACGTCCGCAACTACGTCAACGACGAGTACGAGGCCAGCAAGGAGTCCTTCCCGAGCTCCGACGCGCCCTCCACCATCCCCAACGGCGCCCCGTCCAACCCGGTCACCGTCACCGCCCCCGACGGCACCAGCTACCAGCTCGACCACGGTGCGGTGACGGTCGCGGCCATCACCTCCTGCACCAACACCTCCAACCCGTACGTCATGGTCGCCGCCGCCCTGGTGGCCAAGAAGGCGGTCGAGAAGGGCCTGACCCGCAAGCCGTGGGTCAAGACCACCCTCGCCCCGGGCTCCAAGGTCGTCACCGACTACTTCGAGAAGTCGGGCCTGACCCCCTACCTGGACAAGGTCGGCTTCAACCTCGTCGGCTACGGCTGCACCACCTGCATCGGCAACTCCGGCCCGCTGCCGGAGGAGGTCTCCAAGGCGGTCAACGACCACGACCTCGCCGTCACCTCGGTCCTCTCCGGCAACCGGAACTTCGAGGGCCGCATCAACCCCGACGTCAAGATGAACTACCTGGCGTCCCCGCCGCTGGTCGTGGCGTACGCCCTCGCCGGTTCGATGAAGGTGGACATCACCAGGGAGGCCCTCGGCACCGACACCGACGGCAACCCGGTCTTCCTCAAGGACATCTGGCCGACCGAGGCCGAGGTCAACGACGTCGTCGCCAACGCGATCGGCGAGGACATGTTCGCCAAGTCCTACTCCGACGTGTTCGCAGGCGACGCCCAGTGGCAGGCGCTGCCCATCCCGACCGGCAACACCTTCGAGTGGGACGCCGAGTCCACCTACGTCCGCAAGCCCCCGTACTTCGAGGGCATGCAGACGGAGCCGGCCCCGGTCCGGGACATCTCCGCCGCCCGGGTGCTCGCCAAGCTCGGCGACTCGGTCACCACCGACCACATCTCCCCGGCCGGTGCCATCAAGGCCGACACCCCGGCGGGCCAGTACCTCACCGAGCACGGTGTGGGCCGCCGCGACTTCAACAGCTACGGCTCCCGCCGCGGCAACCACGAGGTCATGATCCGCGGCACGTTCGCCAACATCCGCCTGCGCAACCAGATCGCGCCGGGCACCGAGGGCGGCTACACGCGTGACTTCACGCAGGAGGGCGGCCCGGTCTCCTTCATCTACGACGCCTCGCAGAACTACCAGGCCGCCGGCACCCCGCTGGTCGTCCTGGCCGGCAAGGAGTACGGCTCCGGCTCGTCCCGGGACTGGGCGGCCAAGGGCACCGCGCTCCTCGGCGTCCGGGCCGTCATCGCCGAGTCCTACGAGCGCATCCACCGCTCCAACCTCATCGGCATGGGCGTGCTGCCGCTGCAGTTCCCGGAGGGCACCTCGGCCGACTCCTTCGGCCTGACCGGCGAGGAGACCTTCTCCATCGCGGGCGTCACCGAGCTGAACGACGGCACCACGCCCCGCACGGTGAAGGTCACCACCGACACCGGTGTGGAGTTCGACGCGGTCGTCCGCATCGACACCCCCGGCGAGGCGGACTACTACCGCAACGGCGGCATCATGCAGTACGTGCTTCGCCAACTTGTCGGTTGATGAGCTGATCGGCCCGGATGTCAGCGGATCTGGACGCTGACCCGGTGCCGACGGCCGTCCCACCGGAGACTCGCACAAGCGCCCCGTCAGGCTTCGGTCTGCGGGGCGCTTGCTGGTTCCTGCTGATTGCCCAGTCCGCCGCGCCAGACTTCCGAGGCCGGGCGGCGGTTCCTGGGAGCTTGCCAGTCCTTGCCGAGGAAGACCGACTTGAACAGGTCGGCCGCGTCGGCGAGGGACTCGGTGGATACCCGGAGCTCACCAACGGTCACGGCGTCGTTGCCGGGCCTCACGGGCCGGTCCCGACCCGGGCAGCGGCACCGGCGCCATCAGGCCGGCGCGGCCGCGGCGTGATCGGTACGGGTGCGCATGCGTGCCGCGTCCGCCCGCGGCGGCGCGCCGAACTGCCGTTTGTACTCGCGGCTGAACTGCGAGGGGCTGTCGTATCCCACGCTGGAGGCGACGCCGGTCACGTCGTACGGGCGGCGGGCCAGCATCAGGCGCGCCGCCTGTAGCCGGATCTGCTTCTGGAACTGGATCGGGCTCATCGCCGTGACCGACTGGAAGTTCCGGTGGAACGCGGAGACGCTCATGCCGCAGGACCGGGCCAGGTCTTCGATGCGGAACGCCTCGGCGTAGTTGTCGCGGATCCAGCCCACGGCCCGGGTGATGTGGGTCAGGCCGCTGTCCGCCAAGCCGAGCTGCCGGACGGCTTCGCCCTGCTCTCCCGTCATCAGCCGCCAAAGGATCTCCCGCTTGGCCAGGGGGACCAGCACCCGGCGGTCGTGCGGCCGATCCAGCAGCCGCAGCAGCCGCACGATCGCGTCGATCAGCTCTGCCGGTGCGTCGCTGACCGTGATCCCGGGCCGGGCCGACCGGGTCGAAGGCGGCAGGTCGCCCGGCCCGGCCCGCAGCATCAGCTCCGCGATGACGGCGGGCTCCAGCGTCATGCCGAAACCGAGTTCGGGTCCCTGGGCGATGCGTCCGACCACTGGCAGGTCGGCCGAGGCGACCAGGTACTGACCGACGCCGTACTCGTACACTCTGTCTCCGAGCGCAAGCCGCTTGGCCCCCTGGGCGATCACCGCGAGCACCACGCCGGACATCGCGTACTCCGGCTCGGCGCCCGGCTCGGCCCGGCAGATCCGGACGCCGTCGATGGCCGTCCTCAGATCGGGCCGCGCATGGCGGTCCAGCAGGTCGCGGAGCTCGGCGAGGGACATGCCCCCATCTCACCACGAGACCCGGCAGGATCCTCCGGCTCGGGGCAGGATCGTGCAAGGACGCGCGAACAACGGGCGAGTCCCCCGGCCGGGCCGGCGGCAGGGGACGCGGGCGTGCAGCCGGGCGTCCGACTACGACCCCGTGGTGCCCTGTTCCTCGTAGTGGGCCGTCAGCCGGCCGCGGGCGAGGGAGTGGAACCACAGGTGGAATCCCACCAGGGCCGGCGTCGCGTCCGCATCCGGACCCAGCTTTGCCCGGTCGACGGCGTACACCGTGAACACGTACCGATGCGGGCCGTCCCCTTCCGGAGGCGCGGCCCCGCCGAAGCCCCTGCCGCCGTAGTCGTTCCGCACCTGCACGGCACCGGCGGGCAGACCTTCGAAGCCCCCGGTTCCGGCTCCCGCAGGCAACTCGGTGACGTCCGCCGGGATGTCGAAGACCGTCCAGTGCCAGAACCCGCTGCCGGTCGGCGCGTCCGGGTCGTAGCACGTGAGCGCGTAGCTGCCGGTACCCTCCGGTCCGGCGGACCAGCCGATGTGCGGCGAGGAGTTGCCCTTCGCGTACACCTGGGCGTCCGGGAGGGTGCCGCCGTCACTCACGTCCGTGCTGCTCAACGTCAGCTCGCCTGCCTGCGGGTGGAAGTCGTGCGGCAGCGGACGCCGTTGCACCTGATCACTCAACTTCTCGGTCTCCTTCATGTCTGCGACGGGTGCTGCCCCGGGGAGCCGGGGTCGCGTCCCCAGCGGAACACGAATCCGGCGGAAGGCGGGTGCCGACGGGAGGATCGTGCAAGAACGCGCGGCCTTTGCCCGCACGAGGCGCGGGAGTCGCGTCGGGGCACGTCACCGAGCGCCGGCAGCAGCGACACTCTTCCCCGGGTGCACTGACGGTGTACGCACGCATCGACATCCCCGCCGATCGGCGGGGGTGGTTCACGCCGAGGGGCGGATGGCCGCGGGGCGCGCCGATCGCCAGGCTGGCAGGCGTAGTTGTTCACCACCTGCCCGTTCCGGGCCGTCAGCAAGGACGCACATGCCTCGCACCATGAACCGATCGCCCCGACGCCGCCGCACGATGGCCCGGATACTCGTGGCGGGATGCACCGCCGGATCCGTACTGATGACGGCCGCGCTCGCCCAGGCGGACACGCGCACCCCGTCCGCCGACCGCGTCGCACAGGCGGTCGACACGGTGGAGCGCGTCACCGGAACCGCCGACCTCGTCGCGGGGACCACGCTGGGTGACGGCGCCACGCGCGCCGAGGTGCCCGCGGACGCGCACGCCGCCCGCATCATCGTGCCCGCCACCGCGTCCGGCTCGGTGGAGTCCGCCTACGGTGACGACGTCGTCCGGCTCGGTCTGCCCGGCGCCACCGACGCCCCCGCCGCGGCCGGTGCCAACGGCACCGTGGTGTACGCGGACGCGGACGACGACTTCGACCTCGCCGTCCAGCCCAACCGGGACGGCGTGCGCACGCTGATCACGCTCCGGGACGCGGACGCCCCGACCGAGTACCGCTTCCCGCTCGACCTGCCCGCCGACGCGGGGACCGAGCAGCTGGAGGACGGCAGCATCCTGGTCAGCCGGGGCGGGGAGTACCTGGGGACCTTCGACGCGCCGTGGGCGAAGGACGCCAACGGCGCAGCGGTGCCCACCGACTTCCGCATCGAGGGCGGCGCCCTGGTGCAGACGGTCCGCACCGGGCCGGACACCGCCTACCCGGTGGTGGCCGACCCGGCGTGGTTCATCCCGCTCGCCATCGTCGCCGGGCGCCTGCTGCTGACCACCGGCGTCAAGAGCATCTCCAGGCACGCTGCGCAGAGGATGGCGCAGCGGGGCATCAGCCAGCAGATGGTCGCGAACGCCGTGAAGCACGGGAAGAAGTCCAGGGGCAAGACGGCCGGCACCTGGAAGTACACGAGCGGGAAGATCTGGGTCGTGGTCAACAAGAACGGGAACGTCGTCTCCGTCGGCCGCAACTGATCCGAGAACCCGGGGAGTAAAATCATGCACATCGAGTACGACCAGGAGAACGACACCGCGTACGTCTCCCTCGTCGCGCGCATCGCGGACGGAGCCGCCGTCCGGCAGGTCACCGTCGAGGCGCCGGGCGGCAAGGCGGATCTGAGCCTCGACTTCGACGCGTCGGGGCATCTGCTCGGCATCGAGGTCATCGGCGCCCGAGCCGCCCTCCCGGCCGAACTCCTCGGCAGGGACGAGCCCCGCGGCTAGCTTCGGCGCCGTGCGGCCGACCGGCAGGGGTCCCCGTCCGACGTGGCCGCCGCGGGCACGTGCCCCGTGACATCGCGGGGACGGACGGGGAACCCGGCGCGGACCAGGAACCCTCCGTCGGGGAGCGGGCCCGCGCCGAACGTGCCGCCGAGCAGCTGCGCCCGTTCCCACAGGCCGATCAGGCCGTGCCCGCCGTCAGGCAGCCCGAGGGAAGTGGCCCCCCGGTCGGCCGCGGCGTTGCGCACCTCGACGTGCAGCGTCCCGGCGTCGGACCACACGCGCACGTCGGCGTCGGCTCCGGGAGCATGCTTACGGATGTTGGTGAGCGCCTCCTGGACCGTGCGGTAGACGGCGCGTTCGACGGCCTCGTGCAGGCCCGCCGGTACGTCTCCGACATGGAGCCCGACCCGCAGGGCGCTGCCGTCGACCAGCGCGTGCAGGTCGGTCACGCGGGGCTGCGGGGCGAGTTCCCCGCCCGTGCCGTCTCCTGCCCGCAACACCCCTACCAGGTACTGGAGTTCGGTCAGCGTCGTGACCGACAGCTCGCGGATGAGTCCCGCGGTCTCCCGGAGCCCGGGCCCGTCCGGGTCGGTGACCTGGAGCGCCCCCGCCTGCAGGCTGATCAGGCTGACCTTGTGGGCGACGACGTCGTGCATCTCCCGTGCCAGCCGGGCCCGTTCGGTGGCCAGGGCGCGTTCCGTCAGCAGCCGGTGCTCGCGTTCCCGGCTCTCCGCCACCTCGCGCAGCCGGTCACGCCGCTGCCGGGTCGACCGGCCCAGGACGAAGGCCCCGGCGCCGAGCGCGCAGGAGTCGAGCAGGGCCAGCAGTGTCTCCTGGTCGAGGCGCAGCAGCAGCACCCCGTCGCCGGGCGGGTACGGGAGGAACTGCGCCAGCGCCACCAGGGCCGCGCCGACAGCTCCCCCGACCGCGCCCCGGCGTTCGGCGGCCAGGCAGTACAGGGCGATCAACGGCGCGAAGGCCAGATGGCCGAGGTAGAGTCCCGGGAGTCCGACGGCCAGAGCCACCTCGGGCAGGCGGTGGCGCAGTACGAGAGCGGCCGCGGCGGCGAGCGCGAGCCACAGTCCCGGCCCGGCGTCGGGGCTGTTGACGGCCAGTCCGTCCGCGGCGGCGACACCGACCGGGAGGGCGGCCGGACCGAGGCGCCGCAGTCGCCCGGTGACCGCGCTGTGGAGGGCGGCGGCCCGAGACCGCCCGGCGGACGCGGCAGGCTCCCGCCCCGGGCGCGGCGTCTGCCTCTGCCTCTGTGCCTGTGCCTGTGCCGTGACGTTCCCCCTCACCGCCGGGGCGCGGCGGCGACCGGGTCGAGTATCCCCGCGCGTTCGGCGACGACGGCCGCCTGGACCCGGTTGACACCGCCCAGCTTCGTCAGCAGCGCGCTGACGTGGTCCTTGACGGTGCCATGGGCCAGCTGCAGCCGCACGGCGATCTCCCGGTTGGACAAGCCCCGGCCGACCAGGGCGAGCACATGCCGTTCCCGCTCGGTCAGGGCCGCCACCAGCCGTGCCGCGTCATCCGCCGGGGCCGAGGCCAGATACCCCCCGATGACGGGGCCCGCGGCCTCGGGCGCGAGTACCCTGCCCCCGTCGGCAAGTACCCGCACCGCGTGCACCAGTTGCTCGGGCGAGGCGTTCTTCATCAGGAAACCCGCCGCCCCCGCGCGCAGGGCCCGGTCGACGTACTCACCCGCGTCGAACGTCGTCAGCATCGCGACCGCTGGTGGCGGAGCCATGGCGGCGAGGCGTGCCAGTACGGTCAGGCCGTCCACGTCGGGCATGCGGATGTCGAGCAGCACCACCTCGGGGCGGCACCTCTCGACCGTCGCGACCGCCTCCGCTCCCCCGCAGTCGGCCACGACGCCGACGTCCGTGGCGGAACCGAGGATCGCCCGCAGACCGGAACGGACCAGCGGCTCGTCGTCGACAACGACCACGCGAATCATGTGTGGCTCCCTTCCCCCGTGGCCTCACAGGCCACAAAGGGTACGACAACACACGCGAGCCAGAGCTTCGGCTCGAAGGGAGCGCTGCCCTCCTGGCTGTACATCCGCCGGAAGTCCGCGGGCAGGACTGTCTCGTCCACGCCCCGCCCGCGCTGCGGCACCGCCGGCGGGCCCACGGCCCGCGACCTGCCCGGCGGACGACGCAACTGCCCGCTCGGCTTCGGCGCGTACCTGCTCGGCCTGCCGACGCGCCACGCGGTCGGCGACGGCCAGTTCCTCCGGTTCATCACGGACCTCCTGAAGCTGCCGGCTCAGCTTCTACGCCCGCACCTCCAGCTCGGCCCGGCGAGCGGTTGGTCGTACCCGGCCGGTTCCTGTATGGCCATCGCCGCCCGGCGTCACTTATCCTGGTTGTTCGGTTACTTCAGGTGATGGCGAAGCGTCGCGGTGGCTCGCCGGCCGGGGATTGCGGGGACCCGCTGCGACAGTGCACACCCGTCCACTAACATGAGCGGGCGCTATCCAGGCACGGGGGGAAGCAGGGGGGCTGGGGCAGTGCATAAGGGGAAACCCTTGTGGCGCAGGAGCAGCGTGTGTGGCAACGAGAGCGAATGCGTGGAGGTCGCCGTGCGGGAGGGCCGAGTGCTGGCGCGTGACTCCAAGGCGCCCGCGCGTTCACCACTGGGCTTCACCGACTCCGCCTGGACTCGCTTCCTGCACGCCGTGGCTCAAGGAGAGTTGGACGGTCTGTGACGTTCTTATCCGGCCATCGGCAGGCGGTAGGGGGCCATATGAGTGCCGAGGCATCCGCGGTGCGGCGGTCCGCCGGAAGGCGCAGAGCGGTCGTCGTGGGTGGCGCCATCACCTTCACCGTGACCGTCGGGGCGGTCGCGACGCTCGCCGCCGCGGTCGCGTCCATGCTCGTGGACAGCGTGCTCGCCAAGCGGATCCTCTGGGTCACGGTGGCCGTGGTCGTGGCCGTCAGCGCCGGAGTGTGGCGCGCGGGGAACGGGGCTACGCCGTCCCCACCTGGTTCTGATCGCCCTCGGTACGACTCTCAGGCGGGGGCTGCGGATTAGGGGTGCCGCGCCGCCAGGCCGTCAGCTTGCGTTTCACCCACCAGCTCAGTCCGGCCAGTCCCGAGGCAGACAGGACGGTGCCGAGCGCCGTGCCGATCCTGGACCAGGGAAGCCTGAGGTCGCCGGCCGCATGGACGACGTACAGCGCGGCTGCGACGACGACGATGAGCGCCGCCAGGCCGAACGTGCCGAGCAGTGCCATGGTCTTGCGCTTGTCACTGGCGCGGGACCTCTCGATGGCTATGAGTAGTTCCGCCTGCTTCGGGTCCTGGATGGCCTGGGCCTTCAGCTCCTCGTCGTTCATGCCGGAGCTGAAGGCTATTCGCATCATTTCCACGAGAGCCTGAACTGTCGACCTGGAGACCACGTCGGTCCTCCCCCTGCCTCTGCCGGCCCTGAGTGCCGCGTGCTCTATCGGGCCTCGAGGTCCTGCCTCACGCGGTCCACCAGGTCGAGGGACTCGGTCTCGCCCAGCGCCCGATCCATGATCGTCTGGAAGCACTCCTGGTACCGGGCCAGCAGTTCCAGGTTCTCCCCGCCGGTCATGCTGCCGGCGGCGTGCTCCAGGTAGACGAGATCGTCGTCGTCGGTGAAGCGCAGGAGGACGAAGCTGCCCAGCGTGCTGTAGTGCGCCCCGGCCTCGAACGGCAGCACGCGGATGGTCACACCGTCCCGCCCGGCGAAGTCGAGGAGCCGGCGCAACTGGGCCGCGAACACGTCCGCGCCGCCGATCCGCCGTCGCACCGCCGCCTCGTCCAGGACGAAGGTGGGCGCCGGCCGGCCCGAACCGTCGAACATGCGCTGCTGGCGTTCCATCCTCAGGTCCACCACGCGCCGGATCCGATCGTCGGTCAGCCCGCGCTCGGCGAGCAGCGCCTCCGCGTAGGCGCGGGTCTGCAGATGGCCCGGGACGACGATGGGGTGGTAGGTGTCGACGGCGTCCGCGGCGCTCTCGTACCCGAGGTACTGGGCGAACTGCGGTGTGACGACGTCGTGGTAGCCCGACCACCAGCTCGGGCCCTTGCTGCCCCGGGCCGCCTCCACCAGCTCGTCCACCGTGGCGGGCTCGGTGACGTCGTACAACGCCAGCAGGGCGCGCAGGTCGCTGACGGACACGCTCACCGTCCCGGTCTCGACACGGATGAGCTTCGACTGCGACCACTCCACCTGCACGGCGGCCTCGCGCTGGCTGAGCCCGGCGCCCTCCCGGGCCTTGCGCAGGGCGAGGCGGAGCTTGCGCCGGTTGAGACTGGGATCTACGGGTGGTGTCATCGCCGCTCCTTCGAGCGTGCACGTACCCTGAAGGGGAGTAGCCATGCACGAACAGTTCCTGGCTTTTTGCTCCCACCATTATGCCTCTGGCTTTCTGCATAGAGCCAAAGCCGGGCCGGGGTCCCCGAGCAGTGCGGACACACGGGTCCGGGACGTCAAGAAGGCCCGCCCCGTGGCGGGGCGGGCCCTCCTGCGCGGGCGGTGTCCGGTCAGGCGAGCAGTTCGACCTCCGCGACCGTCGACTCGGCCGCGAAGACCAGCCGGTACTTCCCGTACGCCCCCGGCGACCTCACCGAGAACACCCGGGTCTGCCGGTCCCACGCGAAGGACTCGCCGGAGCGTTCGTCCAGGGTCCGCCACCTGCTCCCGTCCGCCGAGCCCTGGAGCTTCCAGCCCGTCGGGGCCTTCGTCCGGTCGGCCGACGACGTCAGCGTGTACTGGACCGCCTCGACGGCCTCGGTCACCGGCAGGTCGGCGGAGGTCACCGTCGCGTCCGTCGCCGAGGTGTCGTCGAAGAGGGCGCCGTCCCCCTCGACGGCGTCCCGGCGTGGCGTCGGCACCTCGTCGTCCTGGGTGATGGAGACCGGTGCCGCGTCCTCGCCGGTCCCCCACGACGACGGCCGGGGACCCATGTCGAACTCCAGGACCCCGCCCTTCGCGAGCAGCGAGTGGGGCAGCGCGGTCGACTTCCACCGCTTGCCGTCGACCTTCAGGCCCTGCACGTACACGTTCTCCGTGCTGTTGCGCGGCGCCTTCACCACCAGCCTGCGACCGTTCTCCAGCTGCACGGTCGCCTTGGTGAACAGCGGAGAGCCGATGGCGTACTCACCGCTGCCCATCACCAGCGGATAGAAGCCGAGCGCGGAGAACAGGAACCACGCCGACTGCTCGCCGTTGTCCTCGTCCCCGTGGTAGCCCTGCCCGATCGCGCTGCCGGTGTAGAGCCGGGCGAGCACCTCGCGGACGCTGCGCTGCGTCTTCCAGGGCTGCCCGGCCGCGTCGTACATGTACAGGGCGTGGTGGGCCACCTGGTTGGAGTGCCCGTACATGCCCATCCGCACGTCGCGCGCCTCGGTCATCTCGTGGATGACACCGCCGTAGGAGCCCTTGAACTCCGGCGAGGCCGTCTCCGGCGTGGACAGGTACGTGTCGAGCTTGTCGCCGAGGCCGCCCCGTCCGCCGTACAGGTTGGCCAGGCCCCGGCTGTCCTGCGGGGCGGTGAAGGCGTAGCCCCAGCCGTTGGTCTCGGTGTAGTCGTGGCCCCACACCCGTGGGTCGTACTTCTCCGACTCCACCCGCCAGTCGCCGGCCGTGTCCCTGCCCTGGAAGAAGCCGGCCTTCGCGTCGAAGAGGTTGACGTAGTCCTGGGCGCGGTCCAGGAAGTACGCCGACTCCTCCCGGTAGCGCTGCTCGCCCGTCTCCTCGTACAGCTTGCGGCCCATGCGCGCGATGCCGTAGTCGTTGAGGAAGCCCTCCAGCGCCCAGGACAGGCCCTCGTGCGTCTCGGTGCCGGTGTAGCCGAGGAACGGCGAGGTCTCCATGCCCTTGCGGCCCACGCCCGAGTGCGGGGGAACCACGGTGGCGTTCTTCAGCGCCGCCTCGTACGCCGCCTCCGCGTCGAAGTCCACGCCCTTGACGTACGCGTCCGCGAACGCCACGTCCGAGGAGGTGCCGGTCATCAGGTCCGCGTAGCCGGGGGAGGACCAGCGCGAGGTCCAGCCGCCGTCCTTGTAGTGCTGCACGAACCCGTCGACCAGCTCACCGGCCTTGGACGGGGTGAGGAGGGAGTAGGCCGGCCAGGTCGTCCGGTAGGTGTCCCAGAAGCCGTTGTTCACGTACACCTTGCCGTCGACGATCTTCGCGCCGGTGTGCGTCGGGGTGTCCGGCTTCTCCATCGGCGAGAACGGGGACGCGTACCGGAACTTCCCGTCGACCTTCTCGAAGCCCGAGTTGGGGTAGAGATACAGCCGGTAGAGACTGGAGTAGAGGGTGGTGAGCTGGTCCGGGGTCGCCCCCTCGACCTTCACCCGGCCCAGGATCCGGTCCCACTGCCGCTGGGCGTCCCGCTCGACCTTCTCGAAGGAGGCGCGCCGCGGGATCTCCTGGCGCAGATTCTCCCTCGCCTGGTCGACGCTGATCAGCGAGGTCGCCAGCCGCAGGGTCACGGTGCGGTCCCGGCCCGCGTCGAAGCGCAGATGGCCCGTCACCCCCTCCGTGGCGCCCCCGGTCACCCGGTCGTCGAACTCGCCGTACACGAAGAGCCGGGTCGCGCCGGTCGACAGCCCGGACTTGACGTCCGAGTAGCCGGTGACGATCCCGTTCTCCTGGTCCAGGGTCAGGCCCGCCCGGTCGGAGACATTGTCGAAGATCACGCTCGCGTCGTCGCCGGGAAAGCGGAAGCGGAGCATCGCCGCATGGTCGGTCGGCACCATCTCGGCCCGCACGCCGTTGTCGAACCGCACCCCGTAGTAGTACGGCCGCGCGGTCTCGTTCTCGTGCCGGAACGCCAGCTCGCGGGCCTGACGGCCGGTGTCCGGGGTGCCGGACGCGGCCGACGGCATCACCTGGAAGGTCTGCCGGTCACCCATCCACGGGCTCGGCTCATGGCTGGCGCTGAACGCCTGGATCGTCGGCCGGTTGTCCGCGTTGTTGCCGCGCGCGTACTCGTACAGCCAGCTCAGCGAGCCGGCGTTGGTCACCGGCGTCCAGAAGTTGAAGCCGTGCGGTACGGCCGTCGCGGGGAAGGTGTTGCCGCGCGAGAAGCTGCCGCTCGAGTTGGTGCCACGGGTGGTGAGCGCGTAGTCGGACAGGTGCGCCCTGGGCCGCTCGGGGCGGACCGTACCGAGCGCCACGTCGTCCAGCCAGCCGCGGAACTGCGCCGGTCCCGCGGGGGAGTCGTACGCCACCAGGATCCGGTCGACCGTCTTTCCCGCCGCGACCGACCCGATGCGGGACCTCACGTCGTTCCACTGGTTGACGTACAGCACCTTGGCCGCGCCCTGCCCGCGGGGCGTCAGCGCGAACCCGTGCTGGTCCCGGGCGCCCAGGTCGCTGAGGTGGGTGCCGTCGGTGAAGGCGAGGTCGACGGAGACGTTGGTGGCGTCGTAGTCGAGGTCCTCGTTGGCCATGGACGGGAACACCCGGTACGACAGCTCGGTGTGCCGCCCGACGCGGACGTCGACGTCGAAGACCTTGTTGTACGAGAAGGCCCGCCCGTCGGCCGTGTGCCGCCCCGCGTAGCGCAGCGCCCGGGTGCCGGTGAAGCCCGCGCGGGCCTTGGCGGTGGGCGAGCCGCCGGGGCCGCTGTCCACCAGCGAGAGCATGTCGGGCGGCACCGGCCCGTCGCTCTCGCCGGTGGACAGCTGGACGTCGGCGAGCTGCAGGATCGACCCGCCCTGGTTGGCGGTGAACTCCAGCCGGAAGTGCCGGTACCCGGCCGCCCGGTGCAGTGCGTAGACCTTCGTCTCGAAGCGCTCGGCGAACGACTGGCCCGAGCGGCTGTCCAGGGCCGTCCACTGCTCGCCGTCGGCCGACCCCTTCAGGACCCAGTCCGCCGGGTCCCGCTCGGCGTGGTCGTTGGCCGACGTCAGGGCGTACTCGGCCACCCGCACCGGTGCGTCCAGGTCGAACTCGACCCAGCCGGTGGACTCGAAGGTGAGCCACTTGGTGCCGGGCTCGCCGTCGACGAGGTTCTCCTTGACCTCTCCGGCGCCGGTGTTCTCGCCGCTGGCCCGGACGCCGGTGACACGGTCGGTGACATTGCCGGGGATGCCGGTGGTGTAGCCGCCGTCGACGCCCGAGGCCCGCTTGCGGCCGTCCGGGCCGGTGTCGACGGTGCTGAGCCAGTCCGGGGCCGGATCGTCCGACTCGAACGAGGAGGCGAACTCCCGGTCGGCGGCGGCGGCCGGTGCCCGCGGCAGGGCGACCGCCGCCCCCTGCGAGCCCACCGCCAGGGCGAAGGCGGTGGTCAGCACGACCGCCGGACCCCATCTGTGCCGAGTTCTGCGCTGCATCTGCCAGGACCCTCCCTGTACGCCGGACAACGTTGTCAGATTCAGTGCGCAGGGTCCAGTAGTGGTCCAAGTGCGCAGTGGTGTCAAGGGTGTTGTCCGCGGCATCCGGATGGCGTGTCCGGGACTTTCCGGAAAGAGGGGTACCGGCCATGCGTATTTCCGCCAGGTCTCAACTCGGAAAAGACGCACGGCCAACCTTGCATTCGATCTTGCTCCGTCGACGGGAAGTGGACTATACCTGTCGGCCACCGGGGTACCGGGGTGAACCGCGAGGGGGAACCACCAGAGCACCCGAACAGCACCACTGCACTTCCTGCACGACCCAGCTTGACCCGATCGCGGTGCCGGTGAGGATCCGGTTCACCGCCTGAGTCCTGGAGAAGGCGAGGACTTGAGCATGGGATCCACTTCCGCCGAGAACACCACCGGCGAGAATGACACCACCACCGGCGTCGGCCGCCGCTCGCTGATCAAGAGGTCCGCGGCGCTGGGCCTGATCTCCGTCCCCACGATGAGCTTCCTGTCTGCCTGCGCCAGCGGCGGCGGCAGTGAGAACGACGACAAGCCCGAGGCGGGCAAGAGGACCGCGGAGAACCCGCTCGGCGTGAACGACAGCGCCGAGATGGAATTCGTCCTCTTCGACGGCGGTTTCGGCAAGGAGTACGCCGAGGACGCGGTGAAGGTGTACGAGGAGAAGTTCCCCAACGCGACGGTGGAGTTCTCCGCCACCCAGAAGATCCAGTCCACCCTCCAGCCGCGGTTCAACCAGGGCACCCCGCCGGACCTCATCGACAACTCCGGCGCCGAGCAGATGGATATGGGCGTCCTCGTCGGCAAGAACCAGCTCACCGACCTCACCCCGCTGCTGGACGCCCCGTCCTACGACGACCCGGACACGAAGGTCCGCGACACGCTGCGGCCCGGCATCGTGGAGATGGGCCAGTTCGACGGCGAGAAGGTCTGGATCCTCTACTACGCCTACACCGTCTACGGCGTCTGGTACTCGCAGAAGGCCCTCGACTCCCTCGACGCCGAATACCCGCAGACCTGGGACGAGATGCTCGCGGTCTGCGAGAAGGCCAAGAAGAAGGGTATGGCCGGCTGGACCTACGCCGGCAAGTACCCGTACTACATCCCCTTCTCGCTCTACCCGATGATCGGCAAGGTCGGCGGCACCGAGGTCCTCGACGCCATCGACAACCTGGAGCCGAACGCCTGGAAGCACCCTGCGGTCAAGGCCTGCTTCGAGGCCTACTACGAGCTCCAGCAGAAGGGCTACGTCCTCAAGGGCACCCCGGGTCTGGACCACATCCAGTCGCAGACCGCGTGGGCCCAGGGCGACGCCCTGTTCATCCCCAACGGCTCCTGGGTGGAGAACGAGTCCGCCAAGGTCATCCCGGCCGACTTCGGTCTGGCCGTGTCGGCCCCGACCGGACTGGACTCCTCCGACAAGATGCCCTTCGGCACCATCTGGGCCTCCGGCGGCGAGCCGTTCATCGTCCCGGCCAAGGCCGGCAACGGCCTCGGCGGCATGGAGCAGCTGCGCATCATGCTCAGCGAGTCCTCCTCGAAGAACTTCACCAGCAAGGTCAAGTCGCTGACGGCCTACAACGGCGGCACCGACGGCATCGAGCTGACCCCGGGCCTGAAGTCCGGTGTGGCGGCACTGGAGCTGGCCGGCGACAACGTGCTGAACCCGCGCCTGCAGGACTGGTACGTGCAGCTGCAGAAGGAGAAGATCGGCGTGGGCTGCCTCGGCGAGATGATGGCCGGCCGGCTCACCCCGGCGGAGACCATCAAGAAGATCCAGGGCTTCGCCGACGAGGCGGCCAAGGACTCGTCGATCAAGCACTACAAGCACCAGTGAGGACGTCCGTACCGGGCCTGCCCGGCGCAGCCGCGCCGGGCAGGCCCTCGGCGGCGCCCGCGCACAGATCGGGGTCGTAGGCACATGCAGCACGGCAAGTACCGGTTCATCGTGGGGTTCCTGGCGGTTCCCCTCGGGGTGTACACGCTCTTCGTCGTCTGGCCGTTCGTCCAGTCCATCTACTACTCGTTCACCGACTGGACCGGCCTGAGCCCCGACTTCACGATGGTCGGCTTCGACAACTACGCGCGGATGCTCGACGACGACATCTTCTGGAAGTCGTTGTGGCACAGCGTGCTGTTCGCGCTGCTGGTGCCGCTGGTGACGCTCGGCCTCGCGCTGTTCCTGTCCTTCATGATCAATGTGGGCGGGCGGCACCGCCGGGGCGGCCCGGTGGTCACCGGGGTCCGCGGCTCCGGGCTCTACAAGATCGTCTACTTCTTCCCGCAGGTGCTCTCCATCGCGATCGTCGCCCTGCTGTTCGCGTTCGCGTACAACCCGGACAGCGGCGCGATCAACTCCCTGCTGCGCGGGATCGGGCTGGACGGCGTCCAGCCGGTGTGGCTCGGCGACCCCGACCTGGCGCTGTGGTGTGTGATGGCGGTGCTGGTGTGGTCCACGGTCGGCTTCTTCGTGGTCCTCTTCTCCGCCGGTATGGCCTCCATACCGGCCGAGCTCTACGAGGCCGCGCTGCTGGACGGGGCCAGCCGCTTCACCACGTTCTTCCGGGTCACCCTGCCGCTGCTGTGGGACACCGTGCAGTCCGGCTGGGTCTATATGGGCATCCTCGCGCTCGGCGCCGAGTCGTTCGCGGTCGTGCACATCATGACCACCGGGCCCGGCGGGCCCGACTACTCGACCACCGTCATGGTCCTGTACGTGTACCAGAAGGCGTTCCGTGACGGTCAGGCCGCCTATGCCACCACGATCGGCGTCGCCCTGCTGGTGGTCACGCTGGCCTTCGCGGCCCTCGTGATGCGGCTGGGCCGGCGCGAGCGGCTGGAGTACTGATCATCCATGAAGACGACCGAGACCTCCGCTGACGTCCCGGCCCAGGCCGGCTCCGGCGTCACCAAGACCGCCGCCCCGGCCGGCGGGACCCCGAGGGCGGCAAAGGAAGGCACCGTCCTCAACGTCTTCTCCCACGGGATCCTGGTCATCTGGGCGATCATGGTGACCCTCCCGCTGCTCTGGGCGGTGATGACGTCCTTCAAGGACGACGCCTCGATCTTCCGCTCGCCCTGGTCGCTGCCGGAGAAGCTGCACTTCGACAACTGGTCGCGGGCCTGGACCCAGGCCCATATGAGCGAGTACTTCCTCAACACGATCCTGGTGGTGGGCGGCTCGCTCGTGGGCACCCTGGTGCTGGGCTCGATGGCCGCCTACGTGCTGGCCCGGTTCGACTTCCCGGGCAACCGGTTCATCTACTACCTGTTCATCGGCGGCATGAGCTTCCCGATCATGCTTGCCCTGGTCCCGCTGTTCTACGTGGTGAACAACATGGGACTGCTGAACACCATCCACGGGCTGATCCTGGTCTACATCGCCTACTCGCTGCCCTTCACGGTGTTCTTTCTCACCGCGTTCTTCCGGACGCTGCCCACCTCGGTGGCCGAGGCCGCGTTCGTCGACGGGGCCTCGCACACCCGGACCTTCTTCCAGATCATGCTCCCGATGGCCAAGCCGGGGCTGATCAGCGTCGGGATCTTCAATTTCCTGGGGCAGTGGAACCAGTACATGCTGCCGACGGTGCTCAACACCGACCCCGACAAGCGGGTCCTCACCCAGGGCCTGGTGGAGCTGGCGGTCAGCCAGGGCTACAAGGGCGACTGGTCGGGACTCTTCGCCGGCCTGGTGATGGCGATGCTGCCGGTGCTTGCGGCGTACATCGTCTTCCAGCGGCAGGTCGTCGCCGGGCTCACGGCGGGCGCACTGAAGTAGCCGCCCCGCGCCGGCCGGCCAGCCCGGCACCCCTCTCGTATGCCGTCCCCGCAGCACCGGGGGCGGCATATGCATGCGTGTGCGGGGCACCCGGATACGGTTCAACCTCTTGACGGGAGGCGACCCGAACGGCTCAGCTTAGAGTTCACTAGTTGGACATACACGGGGCCTCACCGAAGCGGCCCCGTACGCATGGAGGTCGTCGTGGAGACTCCGGGGTCGCAGTCGTCCCTGCACCGAGCCAACCTGGAGCGGGTCGTACGGGCCGTCCGGCTGGCCGGGTCCCTCACGCAGGCGGAGATCGCGAGGACCACGGGACTGTCCGCCGCGACGGTCTCCAACATCGTCCGGGAACTGAAGGAGAGCGGAACCGTCGAGGTCACGCCCACTTCGGCGGGCGGCCGGCGGGCGCGCAGCGTCTCGCTCAGCGGGGACGCCGGGATCGTGATCGGCGTCGACTTCGGGCACACGCACCTGCGGGTCGCGGTCGGCAACCTCGCCCACCAGGTGCTGGCCGAGGAGGCCGAGCCGCTGGACGTCGACGCCTCCTCCACCCAGGGCTTCGCCCGGGCGGAACGGCTGGTCGACCGGCTGATCACGGCGACCGGGGTGGACCGCGCCAAGGTCGCCGGGGTGGGGCTCGGCGTGCCCGGTCCGATCGACGTGGAGTCCGGGACGCTGGGCTCGACCGCCATCCTGCCCGGCTGGGGCGGCACCAAGCCCGCCGAGGAGCTGCGCGAGCGGCTCGGCGTGCCGGTGCACGTGGACAACGACGCCAACCTCGGCGCCCTGGGCGAGCTGGTCTGGGGCAGCGGCCGGGGGGTGCGGGACCTGGCGTACATCAAGGTCGCCAGCGGTGTGGGCGCGGGGCTGGTGATCAACGGCATGATCTACCGGGGCCCGGGCGGCACCGCGGGGGAGATCGGCCACATCACCCTGGACGAGTCCGGCCCGGTCTGCCGCTGCGGCAACCGCGGCTGCCTGGAGACCTTCGCCGCCGCCAGGTACGTGCTGCCGCTGCTCCAGCCCAGCCACGGCACCGATCTCACGATGGAGGGCGTGGTGCGGCTGGCCAGGGACGGCGACCCGGGCTGCCGCCGCGTGGTCGCCGACGTCGGCCGGTACATCGGCAGCGGCGTCGCCAACCTCTGCAACCTGCTCAACCCCAGCCGGGTGGTGCTCGGCGGTGATCTCGCCGAGGCCGGAGAGCTGGTCCTGGGGCCCATCCGGGAGTCCGTGAGCCGCTACGCCATCCCCAGCGCAGGCCGCCAACTCTCCGTTCTCCCCGGGGCACTCGGGGGCCGTGCCGAGGTGCTCGGCGCGCTCGCCCTGGCACTCAGCGAGATGGGCGATTCGACCCTTCTGGACGGAACTGCGTCCGGGGCACTGCCGGCCGCTGCCCCCGCCTTCACTTAGAGAACGGATGGCACCGTTGCCATCTCGTTAAGGATTTACTTCTTGACGTCGCACGTGTGGCCGAGTTGACTTCCAGCCACCTCGGCCGCAACGACGCGGCCTCGTCAGGGAGGTTTCTGAATGAACACGCGTATGCGTCGTGCCGCCGTTGCCGTAGCCGCCACCGCGATGGCCGTCTCGCTCGCCGCCTGTGGCAGCGCCAAGGAGGCCGACGGAGGCAGCGACAAGTCCTCGGACGCCGCCGCCAAGAAGGGCGACGACATCAAGGTCGGTCTCCTGCTCCCGGAGAACCAGACCGCCCGCTACGAGAAGTTCGACCGGCCGCTGATCGAGAAGAAGATCAAGGAGCTGACGAACAACAAGGGCGAGGTCGTCTACGCCAACGCCAAGCAGGACGCCACGGTCCAGAACCAGCAGGTCGAGACCATGATCAGCAACAAGGTGGACGTGCTGATCCTCGACGCGGTGGACGCCAAGGCGATCGCCAACTCGGTGAAGAAGGCCAAGGACGCCGGCATCCCGGTCGTCGCCTACGACCGCCTGGCCGAGGGCCCGATCGACGCCTACACCTCGTTCGACAACGAGCAGGTCGGCAAGGTCCAGGGCGAGGCGCTGCTCGCGGCGCTGGGCGACAAGGCCGAGGACGGGCAGATCGTCATGATGAACGGGTCGATCACCGACCCGAACGCCGCCCTGTTCAAGAAGGGCGCCCACTCCGTCCTCGACGGCAAGGTGAACATCGGCAAGGAGTACGACACCAAGGAGTGGAAGCCGGAGAACGCCAACAAGAACATGGAGGGCGCCATCTCCGCCCTCGGCAAGGACAAGATCGTCGGCGTCTACTCCGCCAACGACGGCATGGCCGGCGGCATCATCACCGCCCTGAAGGCCGGCGGCTTCTCCACCCTCCCGCCGGTGACCGGCCAGGACGCCGAACTCGCCGGTGTGCAGCGCATCGTCGCCGGTGAGCAGTACATGAGCGTCTACAAGCCGTACGCCCCCGAGGCCGAGGCCGCCGCGAAGATGGCCGTCGCGCTGGCCCACGGCGAGGCGCTCGACTCCGTCGCCAAGGACTCGGTCGACAGCCCCACCACCAAGGGCGTCCCCTCGGTCCTCGTCCCGGTCGTCTCGCTGACCCAGGACAACATCAACGACACCGTCATCAAGGACGGCGTCTACACCGTCGAGGAGATCTGCACCGCCAAGTTCAAGGCGGCCTGCGACAAGCTCGGCCTCAAGTAAGCGGTCCCACGGTCCCGTAGGAGCCCGCAAGGCCCCACGGGACGACCGCCCCCTGCTCCTCCGGCGCCCCGCTCATACCAGCCCCGCAAGCTAGGCGGGGCGCCGGACGGAACCCCCCAACTCTTCTGCACTACCTTCCGCCGGGTCAGGCGGCGAAGGAGATGGTTCACGTGTCCGCTACGCCCGTGCTGGCGTTGCGCGGGGTCTCCAAGCGATTCGGTGCCGTCCAGGCGCTCACCGACGTAGAGCTTGAGGTCCACGCCGGTGAAGTGGTCGCCCTGGTCGGCGACAACGGAGCCGGAAAGTCCACGCTGGTCAAGACGATCGCCGGCGTGCATCCCATCGATGAGGGCGTCATCGAATGGGAGGGCAATGCCGTATCGATCAACAAGCCGCACGACGCCCAGGACCTGGGCATCGCGACCGTCTACCAGGACCTCGCGCTGTGCGACAACATCGACGTCGTCGGCAACCTGTTCCTGGGCCGGGAACTGCGCCGCCGCGGCATACTCGACGAGGTCGAGATGGAGCGCCGCTCGCGCGAGCTGCTCGACACCCTCTCGATCCGCATCCCCAGCGTCCGCATCCCGATCGCCTCGCTCTCCGGCGGTCAGCGCCAGACCGTGGCCATCGCCCGCTCCATGCTCGGCGAGCCCCAGCTGGTCATCCTCGACGAGCCCACCGCCGCCCTCGGTGTGGAGCAGACCGCACAGGTCCTCGACCTGGTCGAGCGGCTGCGCGAACGCGGCCACGCCGTCATCCTCATCAGCCACAACATGGCCGATGTGAAGGCGGTCGCGGACAAGGTCGCCGTGCTGCGCCTCGGCCGCAACAACGGCGTCTTCGAGGTCAAGTCGACCTCGCAGGAAGAGATCATCTCCGCCATCACCGGTGCCACGGAGAACGCCGTGACCCGCCGTGCGGCGCGCACCAACGGGGAGGCTCAGAAGTGAGCATCGACAAGACCTCCGCCCCGGCCGACGAGCACGTCGTGGAGAACCCGGAGGCCGCCCGCGGCTCCGACACCGCCGTCGATCCCCGGCTGCTCGTCCGTGAGCAGGGCATCACCGGCTATCTGAACGAGTTCAAGCGCAAGGTCCGCGGCGGCGACCTGGGGTCCATCCCGGTCGTCATCGGCCTGGTCGTCATCTGCGTGGTCTTCCAGAGCCTGAACTCGGCGTTCCTGTCCGCGGAGAACCTCAACAACATCGCCGTCGCCATGGTCGCGACCGGCATGATGTCCGTCGGCATCATCTTCGTGCTGCTGCTCGGCGAGATCGACCTGTCGGTCGGCTCGGTCAGCGGTGTCTCCGGCGCGCTGTTCGCCGTGCTCGCCGTCACCAACGGCGTCAACGAGTGGCTCGCCCTGGTGGTCGCGATCGCCGGCGGTGCCGTGATCGGCGGCCTGCACGGCTTCTTCTTCGCGCGGATCGGTGCCCCGGCCTTCGCCGTCACCCTGGCCGGACTGCTGTTCTGGAACGGCTTCATGCTCCAGCTGCTGGGCCAGAACGGCACCATCAACCTGGACAGCGAGGGCGTGGTCGGCAAGCTGACCACCTACTACTTCTCCGACGTCGCCGCCGCCTACGGCCTGGCCACGCTCGCCGTCGCGGGCTACTTCCTCTCCGCCTTCCTGGACAGCCGCCGCCGGGAGGCCGCCGGTGTGCCGTCCCGCCCGCTGAGCGACATCCTGGTGCGGACCGGTCTGCTGGCCGTCATCGCCTACTCCGCAGCGGTCATGTTCAACCAGTACAAGGGCCTGCCCCTGGCCCTGCTGCTGTTCCTGGTCGTCCTGGTGGGCATGGACTTCGTGGTGCGCCGCACCCCCTACGGCCGCAAGGTGTTCGCGCTCGGCGGCAGCGTCGAGGCCTCCCGCCGCGCCGGCATCAACGTGGTCGCGGTCCGGGTCTCGGTGTTCGCCCTCGCGGGCCTGTTCGCCGCCGTCGGCGGACTCTTCTGGGCCTCCAAGATCGCCGCCGCCAACCAGAGCGCCGGCTCCGGCGACCTCCTGATGAACGTGATCGCGGCGGCCGTCATCGGCGGCACCAGCCTCTTCGGCGGCCGCGGCCGGATCTGGAACGCCCTGCTCGGTGTCATGGTGATCACCTCCATCCAGTACGGCCTGGCGCTGCAGGGCACCGGCGCGCCGGTCCAGTACATGATCACCGGTGGGGTGCTGCTGGCGACGGTCGTCATCGACTCGGTCACCCGCAAGACCCAGCGGACCGCCGGCCGCGCGTAACGCGGCCGACGGCCCTCCCGGAACCTGTGCCCGGCACCAACGGCGGTGCCGGGCACAGCCGCGTCGTCCCCCGTGTCGTACGCGTGTCCGTGTCGTAGAACGGGCCGTGGCTGGGTACAGCCGATCGCGTGACGTATGACGCACCGCCCGGCGGTGTTCCGCCGCGGCGGAACATTAGACTCGACAAGCCCGGCAACAGCTCGAACAGCTCTACTGCAAGGAGGCACGGGTGCCGCTGCTGACCCGCATCACGGGACCGCGCGATCTGGACCGGCTCAGCCCGGAGGAGCTCGGGGAGCTGGCCCAGGAGATCCGGACCTTCCTGGTCGACGCCGTCTCCAAGACCGGCGGCCACCTCGGCCCCAACCTCGGGGTGGTCGAGCTCACCCTCGCCCTGCACCGGGTCTTCGACTCGCCGAAGGACAAGGTGCTCTGGGACACCGGCCACCAGTCCTACGTGCACAAGCTGCTCACCGGCCGCCAGGACTTCTCCCGGCTGAAGATGAAGGGCGGCCTGTCCGGCTACCCCGCCCAGGCCGAGTCCGAGCACGACGTCATCGAGAACAGCCACGCCTCCACCGTCCTGGGCTGGGCCGACGGCATCGCCAAGGCCAACCAGCTGCGCAAGCGCGACGACCACGTCGTCGCGGTGATCGGCGACGGTGCCCTCACCGGCGGCATGGCCTGGGAGGCACTGAACAACATCGCCGACGGCGACCGTCCGCTGGTCATCGTCGTCAACGACAACGAGCGCTCCTACGCCCCCACCATCGGCGGCCTCGCCAACCACCTGGCGACCCTGCGCACCACCGACGGCTACGAGCGCTTCCTGGCCCGCACCAAGGAGGTCCTGGAGCGCACCCCGGTCGTCGGCCGCCCGCTCTACGACACCCTGCACGGCGCCAAGAAGGGCCTGAAGGACTTCATCGCCCCGCAGGGCATGTTCGAGGACCTCGGCCTGAAGTACGTCGGCCCCATCGACGGCCACGACATCGAGGCCCTGGAGTCGGCGCTGACCCGTGCCAAGCGCTTCGGCGGACCGGTCATCGTGCACTGCCTCACCGAGAAGGGCCGCGGCTACCAGCCCGCCCTCGCGGACGAGGCGGACCGCTTCCACGCCGTCGGCAAGATCCACCCCGACACCGGGCTGCCCATCGCCTCCTCCGGTGCCGACTGGACCAGCGTCTTCGGCGAGGAGATGGTGAAGCTCGGTGAGGAGCGCGAGGACATCGTCGCCATCACCGCCGCGATGCTCCAGCCGGTCGGCCTGGACCGGTTCGCCAAACGGTTCCCCGAACGGGTGTACGACGTCGGCATCGCCGAGCAGCACGGCGCCGTCTCCGCGGCGGGCCTCGCCCACGGCGGGGTGCACCCCGTCTTCGCCGTCTACGCGACCTTCCTCAACCGCGCCTTCGACCAGGTGCTGATGGACGTCGCCCTGCACAAGTGCGGCGTCACCTTCGTGCTGGACCGGGCCGGCGTCACCGGCACCGACGGTGCCTCGCACAACGGCATGTGGGACATGTCCATCCTCCAGGTCGTCCCCGGCCTCCGCCTCGCCGCACCGCGCGACGCCGACCAGGTCCGCGCCCAGCTCCGCGAGGCCGTCGCCGTCGACGACGCTCCGACCGTCGTCCGCTTCTCCAAGGGCGCCGTCGGCCCCGCCGTCCCGGCCGTCGGCCGCGTCGGCGGCATGGACGTGCTGCGCGAGCCGGGCACCGACTCCCCGGACGTGCTGCTCGTCTCCGTCGGCGCCCTCGCGCCGATGTGCCTGGAGGTCGCCGAGCTGCTGAACAAGCAGGGCATCTCCACCACCGTCGTCGACCCGCGCTGGGTCAAGCCGGTCGACGAGGCGATGGCCCCGCTCGCCGAGCGCCACCGCGTGGTCGTCACCGTCGAGGACAACTCCCGCGTCGGCGGCGTCGGCTCCGCCGTCGCCCAGGCCCTGCGGGACGCGGGCGTCGACGTCCCGCTGCGGGACTTCGGCATCCCGCCGCGCTTCCTCGACCACGCCTCCCGCGCCGAGGTCCTGGCGGAGATCGGGCTCACCGCGCCCGACATCGCCCGCCAGGTCACCGGCCTGGTCGCCAGGCTCGACGGCCGGTACGAGCGGACGGCCGCCGACGTGGACGCGGTGGAGCCCGCCCGCGACTGATCCACCGCCGACGGGCCGGCCCGCCACCGCGACCGGCGGCGGGCCGGCCCGTGCGCGTGACGTCAGCGCGATCGGCGGCGGGGCCGGCCGCTACGGGGCGTGACTGAGGCCGGTGATCGGGTCGGCGTGAGCGTGTGACGTCTCCGCGGTCGGAGTCGGAATCGGCCTGTACGTGGGGTTGTGCTGCGGTTGGCCGAGGGTCTGTGCGTGTGGCGTCACTGTGGTCGGTGGCGGGACCGGTCTGTGCGTGTGGCATCCACTGTGGTCGGTGGCGGGTCCGGTCCGTGTGTGCGGTCCGTGGCCGTACGGGCCTGCGTGCGCCGGTCGGTGACGGACCGGTCCGGTGCGCGCGGGCGGTGACGGGACCGGCCTCGCGTCCGCCTTCCTCGTCCGGCCTGGCGCCCGCCTTCCCCGTCCGGCGCCGGAACGCTCCGCCCGGGTGAGCCACCCGACCCGCTCCGCCTCCGCCCCGTATGTCCCCTCCGGCCGGGGCCGCCCGCGCCGATAGCGTGCGCCCATGCCCGCCCAGCCCCTCCTGCCGGCACGCTCCGGTTCCGCACCGGAGACGACGGCCGGCCCACCGTACTGGAGGCGGCTGCTCCCCCTGCTGGCGCTGCTGGCCTGCCTGACCCGTGTGCCCTCCTTCACCCGCCCCGTGTGGAACCCCGACGAGGGCTACCTCGCCGTCCAGGCCCGCATGCTGGCGGCCGGCGGAGAGCTGTACGAGACCGTCGTCGACCGCAAGCCGCCGCTGGTGCCCTGGCTGTACCAGGCTGCGTACGCCCTGACCGGCTCCGAGTCACTGCTGTGGGTGCGCGTGGTGGCCGTCGGCGCCCAGCTCGCCACCGCCGCGCTGCTCGCCTCGCTCGCCCGGCGGCGCTGGGGCGACGGGGCGGGCCGCACCGCAGGGGTGCTGTATCTGCTGGTCTCGGTCGGCCTCAACCCGGAGGACGCCCAGGCGGCAGGCTTCGAGGTGTTCATACTGCCGGTCACGGCCGCTGCGATGTGGTGCGCCGACCGCCGCCGCTGGGGCGCGGCCGGAGCCGCCGTGGGCTGCGCCTTCCTGACCAAGCAGACCGGTGCGGCGGTACTGCTGCCGGTGCTGTGGCGGTGGCTCACCGGTTCCCGGCAGGGCGGGCTGGTCCGGCTGGGGGCGGGCGCCGCGGCACCGGTCCTGGGCGCCGCCCTGCTGACCGACCCCGCGGGCTTCGTCTTCTGGACGGTCACCGGCTCGGGCACGTACGCCTCCTTCTCCGGTTCCGCGCTGCACGTGGTGGGCCGGGCGCTGGCCAACACCGCGGTCCTGGCGGTCGCCTGCGCGGGGCTGCTCCCCGCGCTGGTCCGTGCGGTGCGCTCCGGTGACGCCCGTACCGGCACCGCGGACCTGTGGCTGTGGCTCGGGTCCTCGGGGCTGGCGGTCACCGCCGGCCTGCACTTCTTCGGCCACTACTACCTGCAGCTCCTGCCGCCGCTGGTGCTGCTGGCGACGGCCGCGCTGCGGGCGCTGCCCCGGGAGCGGCGGGCGACCGCGGTCCTGCTCTCGGCCTGTGCCTGTGTGCTGTTCCTGGTCTGGGGTCTGCTGGCCCCCCGCGCCGACCTCGACCACGCCCGGCGCGTCGCGGACGCAGCGGCTCGGCGTACCGGTCCGGAGGACCGGGTGCTGATCTGGGGCATGCACCCGGAGACGTACTGGCTCGCCGACCGCGCCCCGGCCAGCCGCTACCTCACCGCCGGCCTCCTCACCAACTACAGCGGCGGACGCTCCGGGGCCCGGGTCGGTGAACGGTACGGCATCGCGGGCGCGTGGCCCGTCTTCCGTGCCGAGCTGACCACCCGTCCGCCCGCCGTCGTCATCGACGACTCCCGGGGCAAGCCGTACGCCCCCCACCATCTCCCGACCCTGCGCCGTCTGCTGGCGGAGCGGTACACGGAGGCGGGTGCCGTGGACGGCGCGGTGCTGTACGTACGGCAGTGAGCGTCGGGGGCTGGGCGCGGTGACGGAACGGGGCGCGGGACCGGCCCGCGGGCGGGCGGCGGGGCGTGGCGTCGGGCGGGTTCCGCTACGCAGGCCGGACCGTGCGGGGGCCGGCCACCTGCGCGCCGAGTTCCGTCACCCGGCGGCGCAGTTCGCGGTCGGCCGTGACGACCAGGACGGCGCGGTCACCGGCCCGGGCGACCAGCTCGACCATGTGGTCGTCACCGCTGCCGGGCGCCGGCTCCACCCGGACGCCGGGGACGGACCCGACGCCGCGCGCCGCCCCCTCCACCACCAGCACGATCTCGACGGCACCGGGACGTCCCGGCACCCCGTCGGCCGCCAGCCGGTCCCGTAGCCGCTCCGCGGCCCCGCGCCGGTCCCGCCACCAGCCGTCGGGCACCGAACCGACGACGTTGGCCGCGTCGACGATCACCATGAGAGGGCTGCCGTGGTCCATGCCGAACAGGGTCCCACGACCGCGTCGTGCCAGGTCGCACCCGCCCTGCGACGGCCGCCGGGCGCCGCTTAGAGTGAACCGGTGAACGGCGACTGGCTCCTTCGCGGCCCCGATGGCCGCCTCTGTGTCTACCTCCCGTCGGGCGATGCCGTGCAGTGCCGTGCCGAACTCGGGCCTGGCGGCCCCTGGGAGGCACCCCGCAGGGTCGGCGGCGAGCAGCGACTGCACCCCGGCGTCTCCCTCGGCCAGGGCGTCGACGGCTACACCCACCTGGTCGCCTGGCGGCCCACGGCCCGGGGCGAGTCCGGACTCGTGCACTCCACCCACTTCCGGCCCCGGCTCGCACCGCTGGACTGGGAGCCGTTGGGCCACCCCGACCAGAAGGGCGACCGCACCGGCACCCCGGCCGTCGCGGTCGACGCGCAGGGCCGCGCCCACGTCTTCGTCCGCAACGCGGGCGGCGGGCTGAGCATGCGGGCGCAGAAGCAGAAGGGCGGCTGGGGGCCGTGGCGTGATCTCAAGGGCCGGGCACTGCACGGCACGTGTGTCGCGGTGGCCGGCCGGGACGGCCGCATCGAGGCCTACGTCGCCGCGCCCGGCGAGCTGCTGTACTGGCGCCAGGAGCAGCCCGGCACCAAGTTCACGCTGGTCGAGAAGGTGGCGGCCGCGGCCCGGCCGGACACCCTGCGGGCGCTGGACACCTCCGCGGAGCGCACGACGCTGTTCTTCACCGACGACTCCGGGACGCTGTGCGCCTGGCGTCCAGGGGGCGATCCCGTCCCCGTGGTTGCCGCAGCCGGACCCGGCCCGCTCGCCGCAGTCCGCTGCGCCATCGACGGCCACGACTGCACCCTGTTCGCCCAGCGTGCGGCGAGCGGCCGGGTCGCCTTCGCCGCGTACCCGTCGGAGGAGGAGACGGCCGGCGCCTGGTGGACCGAGTCCGGTCCGCAGCTGCCGGCCGACGCCGAGGTGGCGCTGGCCCTGGACGAGGCCGGCCGGGTCACGGCGGCGGCGCAGTCCCCGGCGACGGCGCGGCTGTGGCTGGCCCGGCGCAAGGAGGAGCCGGGGCTGGCGCTGGCCGCGTGGCAGAGCGTGTGAGCGGAGTCCGACGACCGGGTTGCGCAGCCATGAGGAACTGGTGAACGAAACGCATATGATGTTCCGCGTTCTAGGATCCCCCGGTCCGTGACACGGCGGGTTTCAGGGAAGGTGCACCAGCCATGCGGAGAAGGTCGTCGGCTCCCGTCCGGTCGGCCGGGAAGAGCGCCACGAAGCGTGGCCGGATCGCGTCCGGCTCCGCCCACGGAGACTGGGTCACGCTGGGCAGGGACGGCAGGCTCACGCTGTACGCGCCCACCGAGGACGGGCTGCTGCGCTGGACGGAGACCACCGTCGGCGGGCCCGGCTGGAGCGGCCCGCACTTCGTGCCCGTGACAGGACTGACGGCGCTGACGGTGGTCCAGGGCGCGAACGCCTACGTCCACTTCTTCGGCCGCAGGGAGCGGGCGGGCGTGGACGGTGCTCCCCATGTGGACATCGTGCACGCCATCCAGTATCAGACGGGCCTGGCCATCACCGACTGGCGCTCGCTGGGCGGTCCGCACCGGGACCGGGGCCAGGGGCGCGAGGTCGGCCCGCCGGTCGGGGCGGTCGCGGCCGACGGCACCGTGTACGTCTTCGTGCGCGACGCACGCGGCGGGCTGGCGCTGCGCCGTGAGGCCCCGGGCGGCGCCTGGCGGGCCTGGGAGGACCTGGGCGGCGGCGGCATGGATGCGCCGCCCGCACCGATCGCGCTGGCCGGCGGCCGGCTGGAGGTCTGCGCGGCGGCCGAGACGGGTGTGCTCGTCTGGCGTCAGCAAGAACCCGGCGGCGAGTTCACCGGACCACGCGGCTTCGCCCTGCGCCCGGTACCGGGCACGGTCGCCGCGCTGGAGACCGGGCCGGACCGGGCCACGTTCTTCTGGACCGATGCCGACAGCGGTGGCGCAGCGGCCTGGAGGGACGGCGACTGGCCCACCGAGCTGGGCGGCTCCTCGGCCGGGCGGCCCTACGCCTGCGTGCGCGCGGTGGTGGACGGCTACGACTGTGTCGTCCTCGCCTACCGCAATGCGGACGGCTCGGCCGTTCTCGGTACCGGCGGCACCGAGAACGAGGCCGACGGGTTCTGGTGGTACGCGCTGGCCGAACCCTGCCAGGGCGCACCGGCACTGGCCCGGGACGGTCTGGGGCGGGTGGTGACGGCGCTGATCGCCCCCGACGGGGTGCCGAGGGTCGCCCGGCAGGAGGACTCCGCCGGACTCACTCTCACCCGGTGGCAGGCACTGAGCGGCTGAGGCCCCCGAAGCTTGGCGTCCCCGGCGTCAGCCGCCCGTCGCCGGCGACTTCTTCGCGGACTCGGGAATCTCGGAGTCCGAGCGGACGGCCTCCCACAGCTGCGCCGCCTGGGGGTCGGCGGGCACCACCCGGTTCGGATCCTGTGTGTCGTATGCGACGGGCAGCATGACGGTCTCCATGGTCGCCGGGTCGACGCCGTTCATGCTCCGGGCGAAATCCGCCAGGCTGGTCAGCGAGGCCAGTTCGGAGTCGGTGGTGAGGGCCGAGGTGAGGGTGTCGGCGATCTGGTAGGTCTTGGTGGGGCTGCCCAGCAGGTCCTGGCGCTTGATCTCGCTCAGCAGCGCGATCAGGAACTGCTGCTGGAGCCCGATGCGGCCCAGATCGCTGCCGTCGCCGACGCCGTGCCGGGTGCGGACGAACGCCAGGGACTCGGTGCCGTCCAGCTTGTGGGTGCCCGCGCTGAGATCCAGTCCGCTGGAGCTGTCCTTGATGGGCTCGTCGACGGTGACGGTCACCCCGCCTATGGCATCGACCAGACCCTTGAACCCGGCGAAGTCGATCTCCACGTAGTGGTCCATGCGCACTCCGGACATCTTCTCCACGGTCTTGACCACACAGGCCGGACCGGCGAGCGAGTACACGGAGTTGAACATCACGCGGTCGGCCGCCGCATGGTCGGTGCCGTCCGCAGCGGTGCACTCCGGGCGGCTCACGAGGGTGTCGCGGGGGATGCTGACCGCGACGGCCTGCTGCCGGCCCTCGGGGATGTGCACCACGAGTGCGGTGTCCGACCGGGCCCCCGCCACCTTGCCGGTGCCCAAGTCGGCGTTGTCACCGGCGCGCGAGTCGGAGCCCAGGACCAGCAGGTTCTGCCCCGCCGTCGGCAGTTTCTCGGGGCGGTCGTCGCCGAGGGCCTCGTTCAGGTCCACACCCTTGATGTTCCCGTCCAGGCCGCTGTAGAGCCAGTATCCTGCGCCGCCCCCGGCGAGCAGCACGATGAGGAGGCCCAGCAGCACGATGCGTCCCCAGCGCCGGCGTCCGCGCTGTGTCCGGCGGCGACCGCCGCCGGACTCGGCCCGGCGGGCACGCCGCGGCTCCGTGGTGGTGCTGTGGGTCATGGGTGTTCGGTTCCTCTCCTCACGGGCTCCGCGCTGCGGAGTGCGGGGCCCGGGTGGGGGGAGACCGGCCCACGGATGCGGTCACATCAGAGGGGAACTATAAGCAATGCCCCGCATCCGAATTAAGGGTGGGTGACTATAACGCTGGTGCGCGATGAACGCCACACCAATGTCGCTTGACCGCACCTAAGAGTGACATAAGATGTGGCAGGCCTGTGATCGATGTGAAGGGGGGCTTTCACAGGGTCATAGGTTCCGGTGCAGTCGAGGCGGCGAGGGGGCCGCCCGTGCGCCACAGGGGTGGGGCGTCTCAAGGGCGAGCCGTGGTCGTCCGGTGGGCGAAATGTCTTGGTAGGAGTGCAAGTTGGTGGTTCATCCACGCCTGAGCGTCGTTGTGCCCTTCCAGGACGTGGAGGCGTACCTGGCCGAATGCCTGGAGTCCCTCGCGCGCCAGTCGTTCCGCGACTTCGAGGTCGTCCTGGTCGACGACGGGTCCACCGACGGCTCCACCAGAATCGCCGCCGACTTCTGCGCGACGGACCCCCGTTTCCGCCTCGTCCGACAGCATGCGCACGGACCGGGTCACGCACGCAACACCGGACTGCGCAACGTCCACCCCGAGGCGGAGTTCCTCGCTTTCGTCGACGGCGACGATGTCATCCCCGAGTACGCCTACGAGCTGCTGGTCCGCACCCTCGACGAATCCGACGCCGACTTCGTCTCGGGCAATGTGCAGATGATGAACTCCACCAAGAAGTGGCAGTCACCGCTGCACCGGGGGCCGATGCAGAAGAAACGCCGCGGCACCCACATCACGAAGTTCGAGGCGCTGATCTACGACCGCACGGTCTGGAACAAGCTGTTCCGGCGGACCTTCTGGGACCACCATCACATCAGTTTCCCCGAAGGCGTCATGTACGAGGACTCGTGGGTCAACATGTACGCCCACTTCCGGGCCGAAAAGGTCGACGTCCTCACGGACGTCGTCTACTACTGGCGCCGCCGGGAGGGCGGCGCGGCCCCCTCCATCACCCAGCGGCACAGCGAACTGTCCAATCTGCGCGACCGTGTCGCGGCGGTGCAGTCGGTGAGCCGCTTCCTCGCCGGGCGGCGCTCCCGGCTGTACGAGGAGAGCAAGCGCAAATACGACTTCGCCTGTCTGAAGTCGGACCTCATGCTGCACCTGAAGGTGCTGCCGGACGCCGACGAGGAGTACCGGAACGCCTTCATGCAGTGGGCCAACGAGTTCCTCGACGAGACCGACCTCACCATCATCGACGAACTGCCCGCCGACGCACGCGTCAAGTGGCTCCTGGTGCGGGAGGGCCGGCTGGCCGAACTCCTCGACGTCATCGAGTTCGAGCGCCGCGGCGGGCCGATGCCCGTGCAGCGCCGGTTCCACCGCTATCTGAAGTACCCCTACCTCGGGGACCGGGAGGTGGGCCTCGACAAGAAGGCCTACCGGCTGGACAAGGAGTTCTCGCTGCACGGTGCGCTGTCCGGCGCGCACTGGAGCACCAACGGAGATCTGCTCACCCTCACCGGAACCGCCTACGTCCGGTTCATCAACGTGCACAAGAAGCACATGTCGGTGAAGGCGATCGCCCTGAGGAACAAGAAGCAGGGACGCATGGTGGTCACCACGGCCAGGACCGTCTATGCGCCGCAGGCCACCGAGAACTCCCAGCAGAATCGTTACTGCTATGACTGGGCCGGCTTCGAGGCCCGCATCGACACCACCCGCCTCAAGCGCAAGGGCAAGTGGGCCGAGGGTACCTGGGACGTCGCCGCCGGCGTGCTCAGCCGCGGACTGTTCCGCTACCGGGGCCTGACCCGGGGCGCTGCGGACACCGCCGCGAACCCGCCCTATCGGTACGTGGACAGGAACACCCGCATCCTCCCGGTCTTCCTCCAGGGCAAGCTCAAACTGCGGGTGGAGGTCGTGCGCTGCCGGATCACCGGCCACCGGATCACCGGCGACCAGCTGGAGCTGCGCGGCGTCTACCTCGGCCCCACGGTCCCTGAGTGGGGCAAACTCCGGGTCGCCAGCCTGAACGGTGCCGGCCAGCACGACGCCACGGTCCGCTTCACCTCGGGCGGGGAAGGCTGGTGCACCTTCACCGCAAAGGTGCCGCTACGCTCCCTCGTCCCGAAGTTCCGGGCCGACGCAGCACCGGAGGCGGACGTCCCGGAGTCCTGGAGCATGGGCAGCAACGGCTGGAAGACCACGTTCCACGTGGAGGGCCGCAAGATGACCATCTATCCGGTCATGGCGGAGGACACCCCGGACGGCCACTACCGCATGCCCTCCTCCCTCCAGACCCGGGAGGGCGACCGCGAGGTCGTCGTGCACCGCAACGGCTCGGGCTATCTCGTGCTCTTCGAACGGGCGAACCTGCCCACGCTGACCCGCTTCGGCTGGCAGGAGGACGGCTCGCTGGAGATCGACGGCCACTACCGGGCCGCGAACCGGCTCTCCGGCCAGCAGCACCGGGACGCCCACCTGGTGGTGCGTTCACGCGCCCACGGGGCCGAGCGCACCGTCCCCCTGACCTGGAGCGGTGACGAGTTCCGCGCCGTGCTGGCGCCTGCCGCCATGCGCACGCTGGCCGGGAACATCCCGCTCGCGGCCGGCCGGTGGGACTTCTTCCTGCGCCGGCAGGACCTTTCGGCGGTGGCACGCGACGACCGCCTCGAAGACCTGATGCTGAAGATCGAGCAGGACCTCATCGAGGCGTTCCCCCAGGAGTACCGGGAGAACGAGCGCCGCTACGAACTCCAGGCCGAGGCCTACGACCGGCTCTCCCTCCTGGTCCACTCCGCCATGCCCGACCACGCGCGCGGCCCGTACCGTCAGAAGCTGCTGCGCACCAAGGCCTACCCCGCGGCCCGCCGAGACCCGGTGCGGGACGCCGTCCTCTTCGACGCCTTCAAGGGCACCCAGTACTCCGACAGCCCCCGCGCCCTGCACGAGGAGCTGGTGCGCCGCCGCACCGACCTGGAGCATCTGTGGGTGGTGCGCGACGACCAGGTGCAGGTGCCGCCCACGGCGACACCCGTGCGCATGTGGTCACCGGAGTGGTACGAGGCCCTCGCCACCAGCCGGTACGTCGTCGCCAACAACCATCTGCCCGACTGGTTCCACAAGCGCGACGGCCAGATAGTCGTCCAGACCTGGCACGGCACCCCGCTGAAGAAGATCGGCCACGACATCGAGGCCATCCACTTCGCGGACCAGCGCTATCTGGAGCGCGTCGAGAAGGAGGTGCAGAACTGGGACATGCTGGTCTCGCCCAACAGCTTCTCCACCCCGATCCTCAAGCGAGCCTTCGGCTTCCCCGGTGAGATGGTCGAATGCGGCTACCCGCGCAACGACATCCTGCGCCGCCCCGGCACGGAGCGCAGGGAGCAGGAGATCCGCCGCCGGATCGGGCTGCCGGAGGGCAAGCGAGTGGTGCTGTACGCACCGACCTGGCGTGACGACCAGTTCTACGCGCCGGGCAAGTACAAGCTCGACTTCCGCATCGACCTGGCCCAGGCCCGCTCCCGGCTGGGCGACGACCACGTCCTCATGGTCCGTCGGCACCCCAACGTCGTGGACCCGGTGCCCGGAGCAGGCGACGGGTTCGTGTTCGACGTCTCCGACTACCCGGACATGGCCGACCTGTCGCTGATAACCGACGTGATGATCACGGACTACTCCTCCCTGATGTTCGACTACGTCAACACCGGGCGGCCCATCCTGTTCTTCACCTACGACCTGGACCACTACCGGGACACCCTGCGCGGCTTCTACTTCGACTTCGAGGGCAGCGCCCCCGGCCCCCTCCTGTCCACCTCCGAGGAACTCGTGGCGGCCGTCCGCGACATCGACCGGATCCAGGAGCGCTACGCCGAGCGGTATCGCTGGTTCCAGAACGAGTTCTGCGACCTGGACGACGGACACGCCGCCGCCCGGCTCGCCGACCGGATGCTGACCGTGGGCGGGGACCTCGCCCCGGGGGAGGCGCGGGCACCCGCCGTGGGCAGCGCCGCTGCCCGGCACACCGGTCGGGCCATGACACCGGTCCGCTGGAGCTCGGCCCACTGGTTCGCCGACCACAGCACGTCTTCGGGCCTGACCGCCGTGCTGCCTGCACGGAGCACGACCGCGGACGGGACCGTGCCGGGACGGCTCCCGGACCGGCAGCAGTCGGTGCCCCCCGAGGAGCGGACGTACGAGGGCGTGATCGCGTGACACCGATCGCCACGCCGGACGGTCCCGGCACCACGCCATGACCCGTCCACCCTTCACTCCGTGCACGCTCGACGCGTCCTCCGCTCCGCTGCCGGACGCCGAGCGTGACCCGGGTGTGGCCTCAGCGGGCGGCGTCGTCCACCCGGATCAGCAGCGCCCGGTGGTCCGAGACCCCCGTGTCGTGCACGGCGCAGCCGAGCAGCGGCAGTCCGGTGAAGAGATAGTCGAGCTTGTGCCCGGACGCATGAGTCGGCGGACCCGACCGGTCCGCGGCGGACTCCTGGTCGCACTCCCGGTAGCGGCGGTAGGGGCCTGCGGGCCAGGCCTCTTCGGCGGGGTTGCCCGGCACCGGCGGTCTGAGGTTGAAGTCGCCGCCGAACACGGTGCGACGCCCCGGCACGGCCGCCAGCAGCGCCCGCAGCTGCCCGTCGCGGTACTCCCGGCCGGGATGCCGCAGATCGCCCCGCGGGACGGTCAGATGGGCGTTGCACACCCGGACGTCGTGGGCGGTGATCGTCCCGCACAGGATGCCCCGCTGGAGCCCGACCACCGGCTGCGGCGAGGAGACGGTGCCCACCGAGGACAGCGAGTGGGCGGAGAGGATCGCGAAGCCGGCCGCGCCCTGCCCGGGGCCGTCGCACGGGACCGTGCGGGTACGCCCGGTCCCGCCGCGCCAGCCGTAGGGGCGGAACGAAGCCTGCCAGGTCCTGCCGAGCCCGGCACGTACCGACTCCACCTGCGCCGCGCAGGTCTCCTGGAGCAGGACGACGTGTGCCCCGGCGGTGACGAGGTGCCGCACGGCCTGCTGTTTGGCTGCCGCCGTCCCGGTGTACGCGCAACCCCACCGCCGGATGCCGCACATGTTCCAGGTCGCCACCGTCAGGGCGCGCGCGGCCGGCCCGGCCGGCGACGGATCCGCGGGGGGCTGCGGTGCGAGGGCGGCGAGGCCCGTGGTCAGCGCAAGGGCCGACGCCGCGGTGAGCCGTCCGCGGCGCCGACGGAGAGCGGTCCGGCTCGCGGAGGCGGCCAAGTGCATTCCGTCATCATGTCCGATCGGCCGAACCGGCGCCAACGTGCCCACTCGCCCCTGTGAGACTGGAGTTCCGTACATGTCCAAAGCGCCCGGCGGGCGGAAGGTGTTCAACGGCATCGAGGCCTCGGGCACGTTTCCGGTCGAGTACCGCTTCTCCCATGCCAAGAGCGGCAACCGGCACCTCGTCGTGGTGTTCGCGAACTTCTCCGCGCCGGAGGACTACGGATGGTCCAACGGCGTCTTCGACAACGTGCGCGCCAACATCCTGTGGATCCGGGACCGTTTCGACGGCATGAACGCGTACTACCTCTGCCGCGCCATGGACTTCGGCCTGGCGGACTCGGTGCAGCTGCTCATCTCGAACGTCACTCATGCCCTCGGACTCACACCGGACCAGGTCACGCTGTGGGGCGGATCCAAGGGCGGCAGCGCAGCCTTGTACTTCGGGCTGAGGTACGGCTACCGGAACATCGTCGCCATCGTCCCGCAGTTCCTGATCGGCGACGCCCTGGAGAAGCGGCACCCCAAGGTCGCCGCCTACATGCTCGGCGAGGGCGCCCCGGCCCACCACGCACGCGTTCTGGACGCGGTCGTCCCCGACCTGGTGCGGGCACAGGCCAACCGAACCGCCAACATCTACCTGCTCTCCTCCCCGCAGGACGAGCACTACGCCGTCCAGGTCGAACCGTTCCTCGGGATGTTCCAGGGGTACGACAACTTCAACTATCTGCACAGCGAATCCCCGACGATCACCGGCCATGCCACGGTGACGAGGCGGAACGTCCCCGCGCTGGTGGGACTGCTGAACCTGCTGGCGGACGGCTACGCCCCGCGGCTGGGCTTCGTGCGCCACGCCGCCGAGGAACACGACCGGGACCGGTCACCCGTCGACGCCTACCTCGCCGCCACCGCCAAGGTGCAGGACGCGGACGCGTTCCCGCCGCCGGTGGTGACCGCCCCGGTCGCCGACGGCGAGGTCCCGGCCGACGGCCTGTGGTTCACCGGCCTGGCCCCCGGGGCGGTACGGGTGAGCATGTGGCGCAACGGCAAGTTCCTGGCGTCGCCGCAGGTCGCCGCCGACGGCACATGGGCCTGGCGGCCGGAGCGGCCCTGGGCACGAGGGCGGCACGCGGTGAAGGTGTTCGCCGTGGACCCCGCAGGCTTCCACTCGGACCGCGTCGAGATCCACTTCACGGTGGCGGACACGGTGTCCCCCGCCGCGCCGTTCGTGTCGGCGCCCGGCCCGCACGCTCAGGTCGCCCCCGACGTCGGATTCCACGGGACCGCCGTGGGTGCGGCACAGGTCCGCTTCCGGGAGAACGGAGTGCTGCTGGGCGCGGTCGGGGCGGCGGCCGACGGCAGCTGGGGCTGGGATCCCGGCCGGCCGTGGCCGGCCGGGCCGCACCTGCTGGAGGTCGTCGCGGTGGACGGCAACGGAACGGAGTCCGCGCCCGCCCCGGCCGCCTTCACGGTCCTGGAGGCGGCCGAGCCGGCCGGCTACTTCATGCCGCGGTACTGACGAACACCGACTGCCGCATCCGACCTAGTCACGAGTGGAATCCGCACATGCCGAAAGCAGCGCCGACGGGGCGCGACATCGTCACCGGGATCGATTCCTCCGGTGCGTATCCCGTCGAGTACCGGTTCGCCCGGGCGCGAAAGGGCAATCGCCGTCTGACGGTGGTGTTCGCCAATCTCGCGGCCCCCGACGACTACGGCTGGTCCACCGGGGTCCTCGACGATCTGCGCTCGAACATCCTCTGGATCCGAGACCGCTTCGAGGGCGGGATCACCTACTACCTGTGCCGGGACATGGACTTCGCCGTCGAGAGGTCCGTCATCGATCTCATCGCCAAGGTGATGCGGTCGCTGGAGCTGACGCCGGACGACGTCACCCTGTGGGGCAGCTCCAAAGGCGGCAGCGCGGCGCTGTACTTCGGGCTGCGCTACGGCTTCCGCAACATCGTGGCCTGCGTGCCGCAGTTCCTGATCGGCACCTTCGTGCGGGACGTCTACCCGAAGGTAGGCCAGAGCATGCTGGGGGAGGCACTCGCGGAGGAGAACGCCAGGATCCTCGACGCGGTGCTGCCCGACCTTCTTCGTGCGGGTGCCAACCCGGAAGCCAACATCTACCTGGTGTCGTCCCCGCAGGACGAGCAGTACACCACTCAGGTCGAGCCGTTCCTCGGGATGCTGCACCGCTACCCGAACTTCAACTTCATCTACACCGAGTCCCCGTTCATCACGGAGCACAACAAGGTGACGGTACGGAACGTGCCGCCCCTGCTGGGCATCGCCTATCTGCTCGCCGACGGCATAGCGCCGCGCATCGGCACCGTGCTCAACGGTCGTGAGGAGCCGGACCGGGACACATCGGCCCTGGATGCCTTCCTCGCCTCGACCGCCAAGGTACGGGCGGCGGAGGCCTTCCCGCCGCCCGTCGTCGATGCCCCGGCCGCCGACGCGGTGGTGCCCTGCACGGGCTCGCGGCTGACCGGCACGGCCCCGGGCGCGGTCCGGGTGAGCATGTGGGAGAACGGCAAGTTCCTCGCCTCGCCGAAGGTGGCGGCCGACGGCACCTGGGCGTGGACCCCCGGCAAGCCCTGGGCGAAGGGCGCCCACCGGGTCAAGGTCTTCGCGGTGAACCCGGCCGGCTTCCACTCCAGGACGACGGAGGTGGTCTTCGAGGCCGCCGAAACCGCGGCGGCAGTGAGTCCGGTCCCTCCCGCGCGACCGTCGCTGTCCGTCCTCGCACCCGAGGCCCGGCAGCAGGTGTCCGGCGCCGCGGTCGGCTTCCGCGGCGTGGCGCCGGGCGCCACGCAGGTCGGGTTCCGGCGCGACGGCGTCCACCTGGGTTCGGCAGCGGTGGCCCCGGACGGCGGGTGGGGATGGGACGCCGGCCGGCCGTGGCCCGCGGGAACGCATCAGGTGGACGTCGTCGCCGTGGACGCGAACGGCCTGGAAAGCCCCCCGGTGACGGTCCCGTTCACCGTCGTGGATCTCCCCGCACCCGCGGCAGGCCCCTTCACCCCGTACCCCTGACCCCCGTACCCCTGTCCTCGCCTGTCCTGACTCAAGACTGGAAGCCGCACATGTCCACAGCACCGCCGAAGGGACGCCGACTGATCCACGGGATCGACACCTCGGGAGCCCATCCGGTCGAGTACCGCTTCACCCATGCCAAGGGCGGCAACCGGCACCTGGTCGTCGTTTTCGCGAACTTCGCGGTCACCGACGACTACGGCTGGTCGAACGGCGTCCTCGACCCGGTGCGTGCGAACATCCTCTGGATCCGTGACCGCTTTCACGGTATGAACAGCTATTACCTGTGCCGGGACATGGACTTCTCCCTGGAGCAGTCGGTCGCGGCCGTCATCGGCAAGGTGATGACGGCACTGGATCTCACCCCGGACGACGTCACGGTCTGGGGCGGCTCCAAGGGCGGCAGTGCGGCGCTGTACTTCGGGCTGCGCTACGGGTTCCGCAACATCGTCTCCATCGTGCCCCAGTTCCTGATCGGCACCTATGTGCGGCAGAAGCACCCCAAGGTCGCCCGGTTCATGCTCGGTGAGGGTGTCCCGGGGCACAACGTACGGGCCCTGGACGCACTGCTGCCCGACCTGGTGCGATCCGGCGCGGGGCGGCGGGCCAACGTCTACCTGCTCTCCTCGCCGCAGGACGAGCAGTACGCTGAGCAGGTGGAGCCCTTCCTGGGACTCTTCCAGGGATATGAGAACTTCAACTTCGTTTTCAGCGAGTCCCCGTACATCACCGATCACACCCAGGTGACCCGACGCAACGTGCCGCTGCTGATGGGCATTCTGAACTGCCTCGCCGACGGCGCCGCCCCCCGGTTCGGCCTGGTGCGCAACGGCTACGAACAGCCGGAGCGGGACACGTCGGCGATCGACGCCTACCTGTCCGCCACCTCCCAGCAGCAGGGGCAGGTCGCCCCGCCGATCGTCCTCGCGCCCGCCTCGGGTGCTCGACTGCCCAGGGACGGGGTGCGCTTCGAGGGCACTGCGCAGGGAGCGGTGCGGGTGAGTCTGTGGGAGAACGGCAAGTTCCTCGGCTCTCCCTCCGTGGCCCCGGACGGCACGTGGTCCTGGCAGCTCAGCAGGGCATGGAGCAAGGGCCGTCACGTAGTGAAGGCCGTGGCGTGGAACGCGGACAAGCAGCACAGCCGGGGGACCGAGGTCCCGTTCGTGACGACCGAGGCGGCCGTCGGCACGGAGCCCGGGACGCCGGCGCGCCCGGCCGCGACCGGGGGAGCGGACGACGTACCGGCCGGGGTGACACTCCCGGCGCCGGATGTGCGTTCCCCCGAGTCCTATGAGCAGATCCCGGGATCGGCCGTGCGGTTCACGGGGCTGGCCCCCGGAGCAGCGCAGGTCGGTTTCAGGGCCGGCGGCACCCTCCTCGGCACCACCCCGGTCGCGGCTGACGGCCGGTGGACCTGGGATTCCGGATGGTCCTGGCAGGAGGGCAGGCACACGGTGGAGGTGTTCGCCGTGGATACGGCGGGCACCGAGTCCACGGCTGCCCCCGTGCCGTTCGCCGTGCTGAACACGCCTGCCGGGGCACGGCCCTTCGGCCACTGACGGCCGCGGCACCACACGGCAAGGAGGGCCCCCGCTGGGGGCCCTCCGCACCGGTGTCCGCTGTGCGCTACGCCGGAACCGACGCCACGCCCCGAGCCAGGAACCGCTTGCCGTTCACCCGCTCGCTGACGCCCTCGCGGTCCAGGTACGGCGTGATGCCGCCCAGGTGGAAGGGCCAGCCGGCGCCGGTGATCAGGCAGAGGTCGATGTCCTGGGCCTCGGCGACGACGCCCTCGTCGAGCATGAGGCCGATCTCCTGGGCCACCGCGTCCAGGACGCGGGCACGGACCTGCTCCTCGGTGAGGACGGTGTCGCCCTGCTTGAGCAGTGCGGCGACCTCCGGGTCCAGCTCGGGCTTGCCGCTGTCGTAGACGTAGAAGCCGCGCTTGCCGGCCTCGACGACCGCCTTCAGGTTCGGGGAGACCGTGAAGCGGTCCGCGAAGGCGCGGTTCAGGGTCTCCGAGACGTGCAGGCCGATCGCCGGGCCGACCAGCTCCAGCAGCACCAGCGGCGACATCGGCAGGCCGAGCGGCTCGACGGCCTTCTCGGCGACGGCGACCGGGGTGCCCTCGTCGATGACGTTCTGGATCTCGCCCATGAAGCGGGTCAGGATGCGGTTGACGACGAACGCCGGGGCGTCCTTGACCAGCACCGCGGTCTTCTTCAGCTTCTTGGCGACACCGAAGGCGGTGGCCAGCGAGGCGTCGTCGGTCCGCTCGCCGCGGACGATCTCCAGCAGCGGCAGCACCGCGACCGGGTTGAAGAAGTGGAAGCCGACGACCCGCTCGGGGTGCTTCAGCTTCGCCGCCATCTCCGTCACCGACAGCGAGGAGGTGTTGGTGGCGAGGATCGCGTGCGCCGGGGCGACCGCCTCGACCTCCGCGAACACCTGCTGCTTGACGCCCATCTCCTCGAAGACCGCTTCGATGACGAAGTCGGCGTCGGCGAAGCCCTCGGCCTTGTCCAGGACGCCGGAGACCAGGGCCTTGAGGCGGTTCGCCCTGTCCTGGTTGATCCGGCCCTTGCCGAGCAGCTTGTCGATCTCGGCGTGGACGTAGCCGACGCCCTTGTCGATGCGCTCCTGGTCGATGTCGGTCAGCACGACCGGCACCTCCAGGCGGCGCAGGAAGAGCAGCGCCAGCTGGGAGGCCATCAGACCGGCGCCGACGACGCCCACCTTGGTGACCGGGCGGGCCAGGTTCTTGTCCGGGGCGCCGGCCGGGCGCTTGCCGCGCTTCTGCACCAGGTTGAAGGCGTAGATGCCGGAGCGCAGCTCGCCGCCCATGATCAGGTCGGCCAGCGCCGTGTCCTCGGCGTCGTACCCCTGCTGCAGGTCGCCGTTCTTGGCGGCGGCGATGATGTCCAGCGCGCGGTAGGCGGCCGGGGCGGCGCCGTGCACCTTGGAGTCGGCGACGAACCGGCCCCGCTCGACGGCCTGGTCCCAGGCCTCGCCGCGGTCGATCACCGGGCGCTCGACCTGGATCTCGCCCTTGAGGACGGACGCCGTCCAGATCAGCGACTGCTCCAGGAAGTCGGCGCCCTCGAAGATCGCGTCGGCGATCCCCAGCTCGTAGACCTGCTTGCCCTTGAGCTGCTTGTTCTGGTTGAGGCTGTTCTCGATGATCACCGAGACGGCCTTGTCGGCGCCGATCAGGTTCGGCAGCAGCGCGCAGCCGCCCCAGCCGGGGACCAGGCCGAGGAAGACCTCGGGGAGCGAGAACGCCGGTACGGCCGCGGAGACGGTCCGGTACGTGCAGTGCAGGCCGACCTCGACGCCGCCGCCCATCGCGGCACCGTTGTAGTACGCGAAGGTCGGGACGGCGAGCGCGGCCAGTCGCTTGAAGACGTCGTGACCGCCCTTGCCGATGGCGAGCGCGTCCTTGTGCTCCTTGAGCAGCTCGACGCCCTTGAGGTCGGCGCCGACCGCGAAGATGAACGGCTTGCCGGTGAGGCCGACGCCGACGATGTCGCCGTCCGCGGCCTCCTTCTCCACCTGGTCGATCGCGGTGTTGAGGTTCGCCAGCGACTGGGGGCCGAAGGTGGTCGGCTTGGTGTGGTCGTGACCGTTGTCCAGGGTGATCAGCGCGAAGCGCCCGGCACCCAGGGGCAGGTCGAAGTGGCGTACGTGGGCGGTGGTGACGACCTCGTCCGGGAACAGGTCGGCCGCACCCTTCAGCAGCTCTGCGGTGGTGCTCACTTGTCCCCCTCGAAGTGCGGGTTCTCCCAGATGACGGTCGCGCCCATGCCGAAGCCGACGCACATGGTGGTGAGGCCGTAGCGGACCTCGGGCTGCTCCTCGAACTGGCTGGCCAGCTGCGTCATGAGCCGGACGCCGGAGGAGGCCAGCGGGTGACCGAAGGCGATGGCGCCGCCGTACTGGTTGACGCGCGCGTCGTCGTCGGCGATGCCGTAGTGGTCCAGGAAGGCCAGGACCTGCACGGCGAAGGCCTCGTTGACCTCGAACAGGCCGATGTCGGAGATCGACAGCCCGGCCTGGGCCAGGGCCTTCTCCGTCGCCGGGATCGGGCCGTAGCCCATCACCTCGGGCTCGACGCCCGCGAAGGAGTAGGAGACCAGCCGCATCTTCACCGGCAGGTCGTGCTCGCGGGCGAAGTCCTCGGAGGCGATGACCGAGGCGGTGGCACCGTCGTTGAGACCGGCCGCGTTGCCGGCCGTGACCCGGCCGTGGACACGGAACGGGGTCTTCAGACCCTCCAGGTTCTCCAGCGTGGTGCCCGGGCGCATCGGCTCGTCCGCCGTCACCAGGCCCCAGCCGGTCTCGCCGCCCTCGGGGTTGGTGCGGCGCACCGAGACCGGCACCAGGTCCTGCTGGATCTTGCCGTTGGCGTACGCCTTGGCGGCCTTCTCCTGCGAGCGCACCGCGTACTCGTCGGCGCGGCGCTTGGTGATGTGCGGGTAGCGGTCGTGCAGGTTCTCCGCGGTCATGCCCATGAACATGGCGGACTCGTCGACCAGCTTCTCGCTGACGAACCGCGGGTTCGGGTCCACGCCCTCGCCCATCGGGTGGCGGCCCATGTGCTCGACACCGCCGGCGATGACGGCGTCGTAGGCGCCGAAGGCGATGGAGCCGGCCGTGGTGGTCACGGCGGTCATCGCACCCGCGCACATGCGGTCGATGGAGTAGCCGGGGACGGACTGCGGCAGGCCCGCGAGGATCCCGGCGGTGCGGCCGATGGTCAGGCCCTGGTCGCCGATCTGGGTGGTCGCGGCGATGGCGACCTCGTCGATCTGCTTCGGGTCGAGACCGGGGTTGCGGCGCAGCAGCTCCCGGATCGCCTTCACGACGAGGTCGTCGGCACGGGTCTCGTGGTAGATGCCCTTCGGGCCCGCCTTGCCGAACGGGGTGCGGACGCCGTCGACGAAGACGACGTCCCTGACGGTACGAGGCACGATGGCTCTCCTCCAGGGTGCGGGATGGCACTGCTGCGGCACGCAGGTACTGAGCGTGCGCTCAGGCTCATGCTACTTGTGGGTAACGTAGCTGCCCAGTCCCCCCGCCTGGAGCGGTGAACGTCACACTCCGTCGGCCGAACAACCGCACCAGCCCCGGCCTCCGCGGACGTCCCCCCAGGCCACCGTCGCGGATCCGTCCGGAGTGCATGGCCCGGAGTTCCGGGCCCGCTCGCGGAGCTACGCCGACAGCGCGGTCACCAGCACCGGCGTCACCAGGTCCACCTGCCAGGACCGGGCCCCGTGCGCCATGAGCGCGCCGGCCACGGCGTCGGCGGTCACCGGGGCGGGCGGCTCCCAGCACACCCGGCGCACCGTGTCCGGCGTGATCAGGTTCTCCTGGGGCATGTTCAGCTGCTCGGCGAGCGTGCTCACCCCGGTGCGCGCCGCGGCCAGCCGGGCGGCGGCGGCCGGGTCCTTGTCGGCCCAGGCGCGCGGCGGCGGAGGCCCGGTCACCGGCTGCCCCGGCTGTGGCAGCTGCGACTCCGACAGCGCTCTCGCCCGGTCCACCGCGGACTGCCACTGCTCCAGCTGGCGGCGGTTGACCCGCCCGAAGCCGTTCAGCGCGGCGAGCGCGTGCACCGTGGCCGGTACGGAGAGCGCGGCCTCGACGATCGCCGCGTCCGACAGCACCTTGCCCGGCGAGACGTCCCGGCGGCGGGCGATGCGGTCCCGGGTCTGCCACAGCTCCCGGACCACCGCGAGCTGCCGCCGCCGGCGCACCTTGTGCATCCCGGAGGTGCGCCGCCACGGGTCCTTGCGCGGCTCGGGCGGCGGGGCGGAGGCGATGGCATGGAACTCCTGCCGGGCCCACTCCAGCTTGCCCTGCCGTTCGAGCTCCTTCTCCAGCGCGTCCCGCAGGTCCACCAGGAGTTCGACGTCCAGGGCGGCGTAGCGCAGCCAGGGCTCGGGCAGCGGGCGGGTCGACCAGTCGACCGCGGAGTGCCCCTTCTCCAGTACGAAGCCGAGGACACCCTCCACCATCGCGCCGAGGCCGACCCGTGGGAAACCGGCCAATCGGCCGGCCAGCTCGGTGTCGAACAGCCGGCTGGGCACCATCCCTATCTCGCGGAGGCAGGGCAGGTCCTGGGTGGCCGCGTGCAGCACCCACTCCACGCCGGAGAGCGCCTCGCCGAGGCCGGACAGATCGGGGCAGGCCACGGGGTCGATCAACGCGGTGCCGGAGCCGGCGCGGCGCAGCTGTACCAGGTAGGCGCGCTGGCCGTAGCGGTAGCCGGAGGCGCGTTCGGCATCCACGGCGACCGGACCGGAACCGGCCGCGAAGGCCGCGCTCACCTCGGCGAGGGCGGCCGGGTCCGCGACCACCGGCGGAATGCCCTCCCTGGGCTCCAGCAAGGGGATCGGCGCCTCGGCAGGAGATCCGGCCTCGTCCGGAGGGGCGCCTCCGGTGGTTCGCAGTGAACGGTCTGCTGCGGTTTCGTGGGCGTCGGTCACCTGTCAAGAGTATCCGTGTGCGGACAGCGCCCGTCGACGGAACGTTCCGTCGACGGGCGCTGAAGGGTCGTAAACCGGTCAGGTAGGTGAGTCGCGGCTCGGAAGGGTCCCTCGGACACGTGCCGGGATCAGCGGCCGGCCCCGTTCACGTCGGTGAACAGCAGGAAGCGGAGGGAGAGGGGGGAGGGAAGGGGCGGAGGAGAGGGGCAGGGAAAGGGGGGCAGGGCGTCGAGCGGGGATGGGACGGCGGGGGGCGAAACGGAGGAAGTGGGGGAAGTGGGGAGGAGTGGAGGAAGGGACGGGAGGAGCTGGTGCGGGGGAGGGGGTGCCGGGGCTCCCGCCGTCCGCCGTGGTGTCAGTGGATGATGCCGGTGCGCAGCGCCACCGCCACCATCCCGGCGCGGTCGCCGGTGCCGAGCTTGCGGGCGATCCGGGCGAGGTGGCTCTTGACGGTCAGTGCGGACAGGCCCATCGAGACGCCGATCGCCTTGTTCGACTGGCCCTCCGCGACCAGCCGCAGTACCTCGACCTCGCGGCCGGACAGTTCGCGGTAGCCGCCCGGGTGGCTCGGGGCACCCGGGGGACGGCGGTGCAGCCGGGCTGCGGCGGCGCCGATGGGGGCGGCACCCGGGCGGGTGGGGAGCCCGAGGTTGGTGCGGGTGCCGGTGACGACGTAGCCCTTGACACCGCCGGCGAGGGCGTTGCGTACGGCGCCGATGTCGTCGGCGGCGGACAGGGCCAGGCCGTTGGGCCAGCCCGCGGCGCGGGTCTCGGACAGCAGGGTGAGACCGGAGCCGTCGGGCAGGTGGACGTCGGCGACGCAGATGTCGCGGGGGTTGCCGATGCGGGGACGAGCCTCCGCGATGGACGAGGCCTCGATGACGTCGCGCACACCGAGCGCCCACAGGTGGCGGGTGACGGTGGAGCGGACGCGGGGGTCGGCCACGACCACCATGGCGGTCGGCTTGTTCGGGCGGTAGGCGACCAGGCTTGCGGGCTGCTCGAGGAGAACGGACACCAGGCCTCCTGGGGTGCGGGGACGGGGCCGGCTCGTGGGGAAGAAGCCGGGACGAACCGTGCTTTCAAGGTCACAGTCGTCTTCGGCACCGAACCCGTCCGCCTTTAGAGAATGATCACGATCTGGTGAGTAACAATCCGAGCAATTCGGACAGACGGTCGATCATTCGAAGACCGAACGGTTTCGCCCTGCGTCGTTACGGTGTCGTTATCCTTCCGAAAGTGGCCGTATCGACAAAGTGACGGAATGCGCGCCGCCCGTGGGACGGCCCGGAGAACCCTCGCGGAGGCTACGGCGACTGCGGCCCCCGGCGCTGCGGCAGCGTCACCACCGAGGCGTCGCCCGGACCGGCCGGCGGCAGACCGGCGACCTGCGCCAGCAGATCGCACCAGGCGGTCAGGTGGGCGGCGGTGTCCGGCACCCCGCCGAGCTGCTCGCGGGGTGTCCATGAGGCGCGGATCTCGATCTGCGAGGCCGCGGGGCGGGCCGACAGCCCCCCGAAGTAGTGCGAGCTCGCGCGCGTGACCGTGCCGCTCGGCTCGCCGTAGGCCAGCCCGCGCGCCTGCAGGGCACCGGTCAGCCAGCTCCAGCACACCTCCGGCAGCAGCGGGTCCGCGGCCATCTCCGGCTCCAGCTCCGCCCGCACCAGTGTCACCAGACGGAACGTACCCCGCCAGGCGTCGTGGCCGGCCGGGTCGTGCAGCAGGACCAGCCGTCCGTCGGCCAGCTCCTGGTCGCCGTCGGCCACCGCGGCCTCCAGCGCATACGCGTGGGGCGCCAGCCGCCGTGGCGCGCGCGTCGGCTCCACCTCGATCTGCGGCCGGAGCCGCGCGGTTCTCAGCGCGTCGACCGCGGCCCGGAACACCCGTGGTGCCGTGTTCTCCGCGTCCCCTGTGCCTCCGGTACTCCCCGTGCCTCCGGTGCTTCCCGTACTCCCTGTGCTTCCCGTGCTTCCCGTACTCCCCGTACTTCCCTTGCTCCCCGCGTCCTTGGCGTCCTTCGCGTCGTCCATTCCGCCAGCGCCGTCCGACAGTCGTCCCTGAGCCGCAGCCATGCGGGGAAGATTAAGCGGAACGCGGCCCCGGCGCAGGGAGGGACACCCGAGTGCGGCGGCGATGTCCGGATCACGCGGCGCGCGGCCGGAGAGCGCGCGGCACGGGCGGGGCGCGGGGTGCTCGGGGGCGCGGCGCGGACGCCGGACGTGCGCGTCCCGGGACGCCGGCCGCCCCCACGGGGGCGGCCCCACGCTCGCGCCGCGCCCTCCCGGGGTCTGCGATCGAGCCCCGCGCCCCGCGCCGTTCCCCTCCGGCGGACCGGTCGACCGACGGACGGACGTCCGGCGAGGGCGTCCCGGCCTCCGCGGACGGCCCGCCCCGCGGAGGCCGGGATCCGCGACGGCCCGCCCCGCGGACGCCCCGCCCCGCGGTCCGGCGGCCGCGGCCGGTCGTGCGAGACTGGCCGTCGTGAGTGCCAATCAGAGCCCCGCGGGCAAGCAGCCGACCGCCACGTACGACTCCGCCTTCCTCAGGGCGTGCCGGCGTGAGCCGGTGCCGCACACCCCGGTGTGGTTCATGCGGCAGGCCGGGCGCTCGCTGCCGGAGTACCGCAAGGTACGCGAGGGCATCCCGATGCTCGAGTCCTGCATGCGCCCGGACCTGGTCACCGAGATCACCCTGCAGCCCGTGCGCCGGCACGGCGTGGACGCGGCGATCTACTTCAGCGACATCGTCGTCCCGCTCAAGGCCATCGGCATCGACCTCGACATCAAGCCCGGCGTCGGCCCGGTCGTCGAGCGTCCCGTCCGCTCCCGTGCCGACCTGGCGCGGCTGCGCGACCTGACCCCCGAGGACGTCTCCTACGTCACCGAGGCGATCGGTCTGCTCACCCGCGAGCTGGGCAGCACCCCGCTCATCGGCTTCGCCGGCGCGCCGTTCACCCTGGCCAGCTACCTCGTGGAGGGCGGTCCCTCCCGCAACCACGAGCACACCAAGGCGATGATGTACGGCGACCCGCAGCTGTGGGCCGACCTGCTCGACCGGCTCGCCGGGATCACAGGCGCGTTCCTGAAGGTGCAGATCGAGGCCGGCGCGAGCGCGGTCCAGCTCTTCGACTCCTGGGTCGGCGCCCTCGCCCCCGCCGACTACCGCCGCTCGGTGCTGCCCGCCTCGGCCAAGGTCTTCCGGGCCGTCGCCGACTACGGCGTGCCCCGTATCCACTTCGGCGTCGGCACCGGTGAACTGCTCGGCCTGCTGGGCGAGGCCGGCGCGGACGTGGTCGGAGTCGACTGGCGCGTCCCGCTGGACGAGGCCGCCCGCCGCGTCGGGCCCGGCAGGGCACTGCAGGGCAACCTCGACCCCGCCGTGCTGTTCTCCACCCCGGAGGCGGTCCAGACCAAGGCCCGGGAGATCCTGGACGCGGCGGCGGGTCTGGAGGGCCACGTCTTCAACCTCGGCCACGGCGTCCTGCCCGCCACCGACCCGGACGCCCTCACCCGCCTCGTCTCCTACGTCCACGAGCAGACGGCCCGCTGAGCCCCGGGCCCGGCTCCGTCCCGGCGGGACCGGGCCGTGGCCGCCCTCGCCCACAGCACGGCCGGCCCGGACCTCCGCCGGGTACGCCGGTCCGCCGTCGCCGGAGACGCCCCGCACGACTGAACGCCCCAGCGTCGGGCTGCGTATCTGACGGCAACCGCCCGCGGCACGGGGAAGGCGCGTCGCGGGGACGACGTGAGGAACAGGCGATGAACGACCGAGTGGGTCCCGTGATGCACGCACTGCCCGACGGAGAGGCCGAGGTGGCCCTCGTGCTCCGGCTGCCCTGGGAGGACGTCGCCCGGCTCGGCCAGGAGGCCGGGCGGCTGGCGGCGCAGATGCAGCGGCCGGTGACGCTGGACGAGGCGGTGAGCCACCGGCTGCGCTCGGCGCGCACCGCCGCGCACGCCAAACCGGCCGGGGAGCAGCCCGCCGCCACCCCCGCACAGGCCGCGGTGCCGCCCGCCCCCGCGACGGCGGCGTCGGTGTCGTCACTGCCGTCGCGGCCCCCCGCGGAACAGGCACGGCAGGCGATCGACCGGATCACCGGAACGGCGTGACCGCGGGCCGCCGCGGCGCACGTCACCTCTGCTGCTCCACCGCCCCGGCCGCCTTGCGTGCCGCCACCAGCACCGGGTCCCACACGGGGGAGAACGGCGGGGCGTAGCCCAGGTCCAGTGCGGTCATCCGCTCCACCGTCAGCCCGGCGGTCAGTGCCACCGCCGCCACGTCCACCCGCTTCCCGGCGCCCTCCCGGCCCACGATCTGCACGCCGAGCAGCCGGCCCGTGCGCTGCTCGGCGAGCATCTTCACCGTCATCGGGGAGGCACCCGGGTAGTAGCCGGCGCGGCTGGTGGACTCCACGGTGACCGTCACGAACCGCAGGCCTGCGCGGCGGGCGTCCTTCTCGCGCAGCCCGGTGCGGGCGATCTCCAGGTCGCAGACCTTGCTGACCGCCGTGCCGACCACGCCCGGGAACGTGGCGTACCCGCCACCGGCGTTGGCGCCGATGACCTGCCCGTGCTTGTTGGCATGGGTGCCGAGCGGCATGTACCGCTGCTGCCCGGAGACCAGGTCGAGCACCTCGACGCAGTCACCGCCCGCCCAGATGTTCTCGTGCCCGCGCACGCGCATCGCCCGGTCGGTCAGCAGACCGCCGTGGTCGCCGAGCGGCAGCCCGGCCGCCGCGGCGAGCGAGGTCTCCGGGCGCACGCCGATGCCGAGCACCACCACGTCGGCCGGGTACTCGGCGTCCCTCGTGACCACCGCCCGGACCCGGCCGTCGCCACCGGTGCGCAGCCCCGTCACCTCGGTGTCGTTCACCATGGTGATGCCCATGCCCCGCATCGCCTCGTGCACCAGGCGGCCCATGTCCGGATCCAGCGTGGACATCGGCTCCCGGCCGCGGTTGACGACCGTCACCTCGTAGCCGCGGTTGATCAGGGCCTCGGCCATCTCCACGCCGATGTACCCGGCCCCGACGACCACGGCGCGCCGCCCGCGCGCGCGTGCCAGCGTGTCCAGCAGGGCCTGTCCGTCGTCGAGGGTCTGCACCCCGTGCACGCCGGGCGCGTCCATCCCGGGCAGACCGGGGCGGACCGGCCGCGCGCCCGTCGCGATCACCAGCCGGTCGTACGACGTCCAGGACTCCGCCCCGGAATCGACGTCACGGGCGCGTACCCGCCCGCCGGCCACGTCGATATCCGTGACCTCGGTGCGCAGCCGCAGATCGATGCCGCGCGCCCGGTGCTCCTCGGGCGTACGGGCGACCAGCAGGTCGCGCTCGGGGACGTCGCCGCCCACCCAGTACGGGATGCCGCACGCCGAGTAGGACGTGAAGTGGCCGCGCTCGAACGCGACGATCTCCAGTTCCTCGGGTCCCCTCAGCCGGCGTGCCTGCGACGCCGCGGACATCCCCGCGGCGTCGCCGCCGATCACGACCAGTCGTTCTCCCGTACCCGGCGCACCGCTCATGTCCATGCGAACACGCTACGGTGGCAGGGCATTTCGGGTCCGGCCGGGCGCGCCGGTCAGTCCTGCTCCGGTGTCCGCGGGCGCAGCCGGGGCCGGACGACCCGCAGCCACAGCAGTACCAGCAGCGCCGCCACCACGGTGAACGGCAGCGCCGCGCCGATGGCCACCGCCAGCCAGCGCAGCATCGTCAGGAACGCGTCCCAGCCGCCGGCCAGCGCGTCCAGGAACCCGGTGCCGTCGTCCTCGCCGGTCCGGTCCACCGGCGTCCCGCTCAGGGTGAGCGTGACCGTGGCCAGACTGGTGCGGTCCTTCAGGGCCGCCTGCCGGGCGAGCAGCGACTCCAGCTCGGCCTGCCGGGAGCTCAGTTCGCCCTCCAGTGTCACCACGTCGCCGAGCTCGGTGGCCCGGTCCATCAGCTCGCGCACCCGGGCCACGCTGGCGCGCTGGGACTTGATCCGGCTCTCCACGTCCACGACCCGGTCGGTGACGTCCTCCGCCTTCGCGGTGCGCTCGACCAGTTCGCCCGCGCCCTCCAGGGCGGCGAGTACCTCGTCGTACTCGCCGACGGGCACCCGCAGCACCAGCCGGGTCCGCTCGTGGCCCTCCCCGTCGCGGTCGGTGGTCTCGTCGCCGACGTACCCGCCGGCGGCCCCCACGGCGGTGCGGGCCTCGTCGAGCGCCTTGGGGACGTCCTCGACCCGCACGGTCAGCGAGGCGGTGCGGATGATGTGGTTCGCGCCCCGCAGTGGTGGCGCGGACGCCGGGGCGCGGTCCCCGGAGGCGCCGGGAGCACCCTGGCCGGAGTCCTGCTGCGCCTCCTGCGCCTGCCCGCCGCCGTCGGCCCGGCTCTCCGCCCGGCCGTCCGCCGCGCCCTCGGCCGGGCCGGCGACCCCCTTGGCCGCGCCGCCCGCGGACTCGTCGGTGTCCGCGCTCGAGCTGCATCCGGTGAGGGAGAGTGCGGCGGCCAGCAGCAGAGCGGCCAGGGCCGGAACGGGTCGTACGGACGGTCGTGTGCGCGTGCGCATGAGTGCCCCCCGGGGCGTCGGTGCCGACTGACGCTCCTACGACGCCGCAAGGTGCCGGGACGTTGGCGCGGAACGGTTCCGAAGAGGTCACGGTCCGGACTCGCGGCACCGGCGTCCGGGAGACCGGGGGAGGGGACGCGGGCGAGGGGCCCGGCCGGGAACGCCGGTGGGGTCTGAGAGGCTGGGGTCATGGGCGCAAGCGAGACCCGTGCGGGCACGGGGCAGGTCGTCGGGCAGGTCGTCGTCGTGGGGGCGGGCATCGCGGGGCTGGCCGCCGCCCACCGGCTGCTGCAGCGCGGGGCGCGGGTGACCGTGCTGGAGGCCTCCGACCGGGTCGGTGGCAAGCTGCTGCCCGGCGAGATCGCGGGCGTGCGGGTCGACCTCGGCGCCGAGTCGATGCTGGCCCGCCGCCCGGAGGCGGTCGGCCTCGCCCGCGAGACCGGCCTCGCCGACCGGCTGCAGCCGCCCGCCACCGCGACCGCAGCCCTGTGGACCCGCGGCGCCCTGCGGCCGATGCCCAAGGGCCATGTGATGGGCGTCCCCGGCACCGCCTCCGCCCTCTCCGGCGTGCTGTCCGAGGAGGGCGTCGCCCGCATCGAGCGCGACGCCGAGCTGCCCCGCACGGAGATCGGCGACGACGTGGCGGTGGGCGAGTACGTGGCGGCCCGACTGGGCCGCGAGGTCGTCGACCGCCTTGTCGAGCCGCTGCTCGGCGGCGTCTACGCGGGCGACGCCTACCGCCTCTCGCTGCGCTCGGCCGTCCCCCAGCTCTTCGAGGCCGCGCGCAGCCACACCTCGCTGACCGAGGCGGTCCGCGCGGTCCAGGCCCGCGCGGCGGGCGCCCCGCAGACCGCGGGCCCGGTCTTCACGGGCCTCGAGGGCGGCGTCGGCACCCTGCCCCCGGCGGTCGCCGAGTCCGTCCGCGCGCAGGGCGGCGAGATCCGCACCGGCACCCCGGTCACCGGACTGCGCCGCACCGCCCACGGCGGCTGGCGCGTCATCGCCGGTGACCGGGAGCTGCACGCCGACGCGGTCGTCGTCGCGGTGCCCGCCCCGGCCGCGGCCGGGCTGCTGCGTGCCGAGGCCCCGGCCGCCGCCGCCGAACTGGCCGCCGTCGAGTACGCCTCCATGGCACTGGTCACCCTCGCCTACCGCCGCACCGACGCCGCAGCGCTCCCGGAGGGCAGCGGCTTCCTGGTGCCGCCGGTCGACGGGCGCACCATCAAGGCGTCCACGTTCGCCTCCCGTAAGTGGGCCTGGATCGCCGAGGAGGACCCGGACCTGGTCGTCCTGCGCACCTCTGTCGGGCGGTACGGCGAGACGGAGATCCTCGGCCGCGACGACGCGGGGCTCGTCGACGTCTCCCGGCACGACCTGCGGGAGGCCACAGGTCTGACCGCCGCGCCGGTCGCCACCCGCGTCACCCGCTGGCGGGACGGCCTGCCCCAGTACCCGGTCGGCCACCATGCGCGGGTGGCCCGCATCCGTGAGCACGTGGCGAAGCTCCCCGGCCTCGCCGTCTGCGGCGCGGCCTACGACGGCGTCGGCATCCCGGCAAGCATCGCCAGCGCCCACGCGGCGGTCGACGCGCTCGGCGGTGACCCGCATGCCGAGCGGGAGCTCAGCGCCCACCCGGTGCAGAGCCTGCACGGCGGAGCGGGAGAATAGGGACCATGAGTGACGACGCCTCCACCCCCGCCGCAGAGCGGATCCCCAACAAGGGCAAGCTGGCCAGGGACCTGAACGAGGTCATCCGCTACACCCTCTGGTCCGTGTTCCGGCTCAAGGACGTGCTCCCGGCGGACCGCGCGGGCTACGCCGACGAGGTCCAGGAGCTGTTCGACCAGCTCGCAGCCAAGGACGTCACCGTCCGCGGCACCTACGACGTCTCCGGGCTGCGCGCCGACGCCGACCTGATGATCTGGTGGCACGCCGAGACCAGCGACCAGCTCCAGGAGGCGTACAACCTCTTCCGCCGGACCCGGCTGGGCCGCGCCCTCACGCCCGTCTGGTCGAACATGGCGCTGCACCGCCCCGCCGAGTTCAACCGCTCGCACATCCCGGCGTTCCTCGCCGACGAGACGCCGCGGAACTACGTCAGCGTCTACCCGTTCGTCCGCTCCTACGACTGGTACCTGCTGCCGGAGGAGGACCGCCGCCGGATGCTCGCCGACCACGGCAAGATGGCCCGCGGCTACCCGGACGTGCGCGCCAACACCGTCGCCTCCTTCTCCCTGGGCGACTACGAGTGGCTGCTCGCCTTCGAGGCCGACGAGCTGTACCGCATCGTCGACCTCATGCGTCACCTGCGCGCCTCGGAGGCCCGCATGCACGTCCGCGAGGAGGTCCCGTTCTTCACGGGCCGTCGCAAGGACATCGGCGAGCTGGTGGCCGGGCTGGCCTGAGCCGGCACCGGGGTCCGGCCGGGGGCTCGGGGCGTTGTTCCCCGGCCTGATCAGGGCTTCGGCGCCGGGCGTGGGGCGCAGGTCGCGTCCCACGCCGGAAGCCGTCCCTCGAGCAGATACGCCTCCAGATGGCCGTTGACGCACGCGTTCGGTCCGCCCGCGATGCCGTGCGTGCCGGTGTCCCGCTCGGTCACCAGCACCGAGCCGGACAGTCGCCCCTGCAGCTCCAGGGCACCTTCGTAAGGGGTGGCCGCGTCGTCCTCCGCGGCCAGGATCAGGGTCGGCGGCAGCTCGCCGGGCCCGGTGCGCACATCGAGGGGCCGCTGCCGGGGCGCCTGCCAGAAGGCGCACGGCAGATTGGTCCACACGTTGTCCCAGGTCTCGAACGGCGCCCGGCGCGCCAGCCGGGTGTTGTCCCGGTCCCAGACCGCGAAGTCCGCAGGCCAGGGCGCGTCGTTGCACTCGACCGCCGTGTAGACCGCGTGCGCGTTCTCCGCCTCGGCCGCCGTCGCCGGCTGTGGTCCGGCCAGTTCGACCAGCGGCTGCGGGTCGCCCTTCAGATAGGCCGACAGCGCCTGGGCACGGGCCGGCCAGTAGTCGTCGTAGTACCCGGCCCGCAGGAACGTCCCCTGCAGCTGCGCCGGCCCCACCGTGCCGCCCGCGGGCTCGGCGGACAGCCGCGTGCTCGCCCGCTCGTAGCTGCGCTGCACCTCGCGCGCCGTGCCGCCGAGTCCGTACACGGCGTCGTGCTCGGCGATCCATTCCTTGAAGTCCGTCCAGCGGTCCTCGAACGCCGCCGACTGGTCGAGGTTGTTGCGGTACCAGATCTGTTCCGGGTCCGGGTTCACCACCGCGTCGAACACCATCCGCCGCACCTGCGCGGGATACAGCTCCGCGTAGACCGCCCCCAGGTACGTGCCGTACGACGCGCCCATGAACGTCAGCCGCTCCTCACCCAGCGCGGCCCGCAGCACCTCCAGGTCCCGGGCGTTGTTGAGCGAGTGGTAGTGGCGCAGCGCCTCCCCCTCCCGCTCGGCGCAGCCGCGCGCGTACGCCCCGGCCTCGGCGACCCGCTCCCGTTTGAACGACTCCGAAGGCTGCACCGGGGCCGGGCGCGGCCCCTTGAAGAAGTGCTTCGGATCCACGCACGACAGCGGCGCGGACGGGGCGACCCCGCGCGGGGCGTAGCCGACGAGGTCGTACGCGGCACCGATGCGCTTCCACTCCGGCACCATGCCGATCAGCGGGAAGTACAGTCCCGAGGCGCCCGGTCCGCCCGGGTTGTAGACGAGGGCCCCCTGCCGGGGCACCTTGTGCTTGCTGTTGTCCGGGTCCCGGTGCGTGGCCCGCACGCGGGCGACGGCGAGCTCGATCTGCTCGCCGTCGGGGCGGGCGTAGTCGAGCGGCACCCGCACCGTGCCGCAGCGGATGGCGCCCGGCAGCTCCTCCGCCCGCGGACACCGGCCGAAGCTGATGCCGTCAGCCGCCGCCCGCTGCGCGGCCGTCGCGGCGCCCTGCCGCTCTGCAGCACCGGGCGTGCCGGGGGCGGCTGCGGTCGGGGCACCGGAGGGTGCCGTGGTGAGGGCCAGGAGCAGGGCCCCGGCGGCCGAGTGGCGGGCGGCAGCGCGCATTCGCGTATCCCTTCGGTGCACGGTGGCGACAAAAGGGATGTTTCGTTCGGGCTGGAGGGAAGGCAAGCACCGTCGGCCGGTGTCGGCGCCACATGCCCCCGTGCGCCCCTCCGTCCCTCCGGCCCTCCGCCCCTCCGGCCCTCCGCCCCTCCGGCCTACCGGCCGGGTCCGGTGTCCGGTCCGGGGTGCCGGAGTCCCCGGAGGAGCAGTTCGATCAGGCGCCGGGGGTCGTAGCGCGGGTCGCTGTCGCGTCCGATGCAGAGGTTGCCGATCCCGCGCATGAGTTCGTAGGGCTGTGTGCCCGGCCGGATGTCACCCGCCTCGACGGCGGCGTCGAGCAGCTGTGTGCAGACGGGGAGCAGGCGGTCGAGGAAGTAGGTGTGCAGCGCGGCGAAGCGGCTGCTGTCCGACTGCAGGGCGTCGGCGAGCCCGTGTTTGGTCACCAGGAAGTCGACGAAGAGGTTGATCCACTGCCGGAGCGCGGCGAACGGGGAGCCGGCTTCGGCCAGCAGTCTCGGGCCGGCCTCGGCGCACTCCTCGATCTGGTGGCGGTAGACGGCGGTGACGAGATCCGCCCGGGTGGGGAAGTGGCGGTAGACGGTCCCCATCCCGACGCCCGCCCGGGCGGCGATCCGGCGGATCGGCGCGTCGACGCCGGAGCTGACGAACACCTCGGCGGCGGCCGTCAGCACCGCCTGCTCGTTGCGCTGCGCGTCGGCGCGCCTGCTCCGGGCCGGTGCCTTCCCCGCGGGGCCGCTCTCCATGGACATCGCGCTTTCCTCCCGGCGCCGTTGACAAAGCGGAGCGCTGTTCCGGATACTAATCGGAGCGCCGCTCCGCTTCATCGTAGTCGAAGCGGCGCGCTCCTGACCGCTTGCGTGCGCCCCGGCCGGACCCGGCCGGCGGTGGCCGGAAGGGTCCGTCAGAAGGGGAACAGCCCATCGTGAACGCCTCCGCCTCCATCTCCACCTCCGTCTCCCCAGTGGCCGCCGACGCCCTCGGCCCGCCCGCCCCGGTGCTGTCCTTCGGCCCGGTGGTGCTGCCCGTACCCGGTCGCCCCGTGGACCTCCGGGTACGGGTCTCCGCACCCGCGACCGGAACCGGCCTCCCGGTGATCCTCCTCTCGCACGGCCACGGGCCCTCGAACCACCTCTCCTCGCTGCACGGCTACGCACCGCTCGCCGACTTCTGGGCGGCCCACGGGTTCGTCGTCGTCCAGCCCACCCACCTCACCTCCAGGACGCTCGCCCACATGGTCGCGGACGCCCCCGGAGCCCCCGACTTCTCGCGCTCCCGCGCCGAGGACATGTCCCACGTCCTCGACCGGCTCGACGTGATCGAGAACGCCGTGCCGCACCTCGCCGGACGCATCGACGACGGCAAGGTCGCGGTGGCCGGACACTCCCTGGGCGGCTTCACCGCCGGCCTCCTGCTGGGCGCCCGGCTCACCGACCCGGAGACCGGGACGAAGGCGGACCTCCTCGAGCCCCGGATCAGGGCGGGCGTACTGCTCGCCGCGCCCGGCAGGGGTGGTGACGTCCTCAACGGACCCATGGCCCAGCAGTGGCCGGTCATCGGGGGCGTCGACTTCTCCACGATGACCACACCCGCACTGGTCGTCGCCGGTGACAAGGACGACCCCCGGCACTTCACGGACATGGGGCCGGACTGGCACGCCGACCCCTACACCCTCGCCCCCGGCCCCAAGACCCTGCTCACCCTCTTCGGCGCGGAGCACGGACTCGGCGGAATCGCCGGATACGACGCCGCCGAGACCACCGACGAGAACCCCGGGCGGGTCGCCGCCCTCGCACGGCTCACCGCGGCCTACCTCCGCACCGAGCTGCACCCCGGGGACGACGCCTGGCGGACGGCGTGCCAGGCGCTGACGACCGGCCCCGACTCCTTCGGGCGTGTCACGTCCAAGTAGACCGACGGCCGCGGAGCCGGTGAGACCGCAGCACCCGGGTCCGGCGTGCGGGGCCGCGGCACCCGGCGCCGACGCGGGGTGCCGCGACTCGCTGACCCTGGCGCCTCAGTCCCGCCGGTACCCGTGCGCCCGCAGATGCTGTTCGCGGTGTGCGAAGGCCGCCCGCAGGTCCGGCTCGCCGACCGCTTTGATGCCCCGTACCGCGACCGAGGCGAGGTACGTACGGTCGTCGTCGTGGCCGTCCGGCTGCCGGGCGGCCAGCGTGCCGAGCAGCCGCTGGCCCGCCGGGGACGCCCACGGCGAGTACGGGTGGACCTCGATCCGCGCGATGGCCAGGCAGCTCAGGGTGAGCGCCAGCGGCAGCGCGAACCACGCGGCGATCAGATGACGCGGCAGCTCCGCCGGCACCGGCAGTGCCAGCGCCACCGCGCCCAGCACGCACACGGTCAGCGCCGCCCACCGCACCTGCCGGACCCCGGACGCTATGGTGCGGGCCCCCTCGGGCACCGCGAGGCCCGCGCCGACCAGCCGGTCGGACAGCCCGCGCACCGCGTCCGCGGCGGCGGCAGCGGCCCGCACCGGAGCGATCCGGGACTGTCCCTGGGGCCCGATCGCCCCGATCACCGACCGCTCCATCTCGTCCCGCCCGCGCGGGTCGACGACGGTCGCCCAACCGGTGTGGGCGAGCAGCAGCCGGCGCTGACGCGCCATGGAGACCAGCGTCAGGTCGGCGACCCGGCCCGGCCCGCCGGACAGGAAGGCGGCCTCGTACAGCGTCAGCGCGTGCCCCCGGCCCGTGTCCGTGCCGACGGCGGCCGTGCGCAGGGCGGCCAGACACAGCCGGGTGCACGCGGCTCCGGCGACGGCCCAGGCCAGCAGCAGAAGAAGGACCCAGAACATGCCGTGTTTCTATGCCAGGGTCCAGTACTCGCGCCATGCCCTGTTCACCATCCGGGACGCGGTGTTGTCGGTCCGTGACGTTCCGCTTCCGCCGTCGCTGCCGGGCGCCGCGCCTGCCTGCGGGTGCCGTGCGCGCCCGGCGCTCAGCGGCGCAGCAGCACCCGCCGGGTGGCGCGGGCCAGCCGCACCGAGCGCCGCCGCGACCGCGGCACCGGTCCCGAGCGCTCCAGCCACCACTCCCGCAGCTCCCGCCGCGTCCGGTCCTCCGGCGGCTGCCCGGTGTGCAGCAGCCGCCCGGCGAAGTCCAGCGCGTCCTGCCGGTAGCCACCGGTCATCGGCCGGTTCCGGGCGTAGGCGACGAAGGCGGCCCGGTAGCCGGCACCAAGGATCTCCGGCAGCTCGGGCGCCACCCGGGCCACCACGTCGGCCCGCTTGGCGACGAGCGCCCGTGCCTGCACCCCCAGCCGTGCCCGGTCGAACCCCTCGGGGGCGGGCGTCCCGGCGACGAGCGCGGACACCAGCGCCGCCTGCGCAAGTCCCAGCCGCTGACGGGCGGGTGCGGTGTCGGGCAGCACCTCCAGCCCACCGTGCGCCTCACCGGCACCCCCGCGCCCGCCCCCGGAGACCGCGGCGCCCCGCCCCGTCTCCACGGCGCCCCGCCCCGTCTCCACGGCGCCCCGCCCCGTCTCGACGGCCGGCCCCTTCTCCACGGCGGCCCGCCCCTTCTCCACGACGGCCGGCCCCTTCTCCACGGCGGCCCGCCCCTTCTCCACGGCGGCCCGGACGGCCTCGACCTCCGTCTCCAGTTCCACGCGCGAGGGGAAGTCCTCGTCACGCTCGAGCAGTACGCCCGGCGGTGCGACGCGCGACGCCAGGTCGGTGAGGATGTCCAGGACCGGCTGCGGCACCGGATGGGCGTGGCTGTCGTGCCAGACGCCGTCCCGTGCGAAACCGCCCGCGACATGGACGTAGGCGAGCGCCTCCAGCGGCAGTTCGGCGAGCGCCTCGGCCGGGTCCTCGCCGCGGTTGACATGATTGGTGTGCAGATTGGCCACGTCGATCAGCAGCCGTACGCCGGTCCGGTCGACCAGGTCGTACAGGAACTGCCCCTCCGTCATCTCCTCGCCCGGCCAGCAGAACAGCGCGGCGATGTTCTCCACGGCGAGCGGCACCGGCAGCGCGTCCTGCGCGATGCGCACGTTCTCGCACAGCACGTCGAGCGCGTCACGGGTGCGCGGCACCGGCAGCAGATGCCCCGCCTCCAGGCGAGGCGACGCGGTCAGCGGCCCGCCCGCCCGGACGAACGCGATGTGCTCGGTGACCAGCGGCGCCCCCAGTGCCCCGGCCCGCTCGGCCAGCGCGGCCAGCCGCACCGGGTCGGGCCGCTCGGCGCCGCCCAGGCCCAGCGAGACGCCGTGCGGCACCACGGTCACGCCGCGCTCGCGCAGCCGCAGCAGTGACCGGGGCAGATGGCCCGGGCAGACGTTCTCGGCGACGACCTCGACCCAGTCGATGCCGGGCATCCGCTCGACGGCGTCCGCGATCTCCGGCCGCCATCCGATCCCCGTCCCCAGTCGCTCCATGGTCCCCCTCCTCGGTCCGTGCGGGGGGTATCGCCCGGAGCCGCCCGCCCGAACCTTGTCGCGCTCACGTTCAGAGCAACATTTGAGGTTTCCGGTCCGCCCTCCGATGAGTCACACCTGCCCCGGCGGTCCTACGGCGAAGAATCCTGTGAGGATGCGAGGAGAGGAGATTCCATGGACTTCACGCACGTGCTCGCGGTGGCCCCGGTCCGGGACGTCGACGCGGCGGCGGCCTGGTACGAGCGGCTCCTCGGCCGCCCGGCCGACGCGCGGCCGATGCCGGACCTGGCCGACTGGCACATCGCCCCGTCCGGCTGGATCCAGGTCTTCCGGTCCCCCGAGCACGCGGGATCCACACTGCTCGAAGGCTGCGGTGTCGGGTGGGTTCCTGCTTCGCTGCGCGGTGCCGGGACGCGTCCCGGTCCTACCTGCGCTCCACGGGCTGACCCGGCCGGTCCGGCCGCCTCGGCGAAGCTGACCGCCGCGTCGATGTCCCGGTCGAGGACGGCGCCGCACGCCGGGTACCTCCGCTCGCGGACGTGCAGGGGCTCGGGGCCGCCCTCGACGCCGCACCGCGAGCACACCTGGCAGATTCGCTTCACCACCGCGGTGAAGCGTGGTGCACTGCGCGAGAACTCGGTGGCGGAACCGGCCGGGCAGTACCGCTCACCGGCGGACGGGCCGCCCCTCGGACCGATCACCCGCGACCCGCACGGCGCTGCCGCAGCCCCGGGTGGTCCGCCACCACCGTGCAGGAGCCGGCGGCGATCTCGGTGTAGCCGGCGTCGCGGACCACGGGCAGTCCGCTCGCCGTGAGCCGCTGCCAGGCATCGGGGGCAGCGGTGCGCACGGCCAGCGGGAAGCCCGCGTCGCGCCAGGCGGTGCGCTGCCGCGCGGTCAGCTCCCACCAAGCCAGCTGGGCGCCGTGACCCGCCTGGGCCATGCCCTTGCCGGCCGACATCTCCAGCTCCGGACTGAGCCAGAGGACGGGGGAGCCGGGGCGGGCGGGCACCGGGGGCCGGGGGTCCTCGAGGTCGGTGCCGGAGACCTGGAGGCGGGCCAGGTCCTTGGGCCAGCCGTCCAGCGGGACGGGCGGGAAGACCCGTACTTCGGCCGCCTCGCCGGTGACCGTGATGCCGGGCAGCGCCTTCGCCCGGCGCCACTCGGCGCCCCGCGCGCGGCGCACCACCTTGCGGATCCGGGCGTCCTGCCAGTCCCGCATCGCCTGCGCCCACCGCCCGTCGCCGGCCGACCGCTCGTCCGCCAGCATCACCAGCACCGCCCGGGCGGCGGTCTCCAGCGCGTCGGTGCGGGCCGGCGGGGCCGTCCGCTCGATGCGTACGACCAGCGGCAGCACGAACTGCGGCGCGAGATCGCGGGCGCCGGGTTCGGCCCGGAAGGGGCTGTCGCCGGGTGCGGGGCCGTCGCTCTTCAGGGGACCGGCGTTCGCCGACGAGGCGGGGTCGAGGCTCATGGCCTCCAGTCTGCCCTGCCGGTCAGCAGCCGCAGGCGGCGCGCTCGGCCTCCAGCCACTCGCACGCCGGGCAGAGCGTGATGCCCCGGTACGACTCCGGATGCTCCGTGGGCTCCCGGCACAGCACGCACTCCGCGTAGGGCGGTCCGTCCGCCCTGGGCGGCCTGGCCGCGTCGATCAGACAGTAGTCGTTCCCGGCCGCCGTACCCGTCTGTGCGGCCGCAGGCGTCCCGGTCTCCGTCGTGCCGCTCATGACGCCACCTCCGCCTCCCAGCGTAGATCCGTCAGCGCCGCCCGTTCGCCGCTCCGATCAGCTCCGACACCTTCACCAGGCGGTAACCCTCGCGGCGCAGCTCCGGGACGATCCGCCGCACCGCCCGCTCCGTCGCCGGGGCGGCGCTGCGAGTGCAGTGCAGCACGACGACCGAGCCCGGGCGCACCCCGTCCAGCACCTGCCGGGCGACGGCGTCGGCGTCCGTCGCGAACGCGTCCCCGCCCACCACGTCCCACTGCACGGCGGTGACACCGGCGGCCGTCAGCTCCTTCAGCGCCGACCGGTCGTAGCACCCGCCGGGGAAGCGGAAGTACGGCATCGGATCCCGGACCCCCGCTTCGCGCAACGCCGTGTACGCTCGCTCCACATCCGTGCGCATCCGGTCCCGGGAGACGACCGGCAGGCCGTAGCAGTCGCCGGTGAAGGCGTAGTGACTGTAGGAGTGGTTGGCGACCTCGAACAGGGGGTCCCCGCCGATCGCCCGGGCCTGGTCCGGGTACTCCTCGGCCCAGCGCCCGGTCATGAACACCGTCGCCGGCACCTTCAGCTCGCGCAGCGTCGCGATCAGCTCGGGGTTGTCGAAGCGCTCTCCCCGCGCCGCACGCGGTCCCTGGTCGGCGGTCATGTCGGCGTCGAAGGTGAGGGCGACGGTCTTCTCCCGCGGTGCGCGCGGGCCGTGCTCGAAAACGGGGGTGAGCCCGGCCGGCCCGGGAGCGAGGGTCGGGTGGTGCGTCGGGGCCGGGGAGACGGGGGAGTGGGAGGGGGCCGGGCGGGGTGTCTCACGGGCCGGCCGGTCGGTGCCGCAGGCGCTGAGGACCGCGGCCCCCAGGGCGCAGACGGCGACCACACGTCGTACAGAAAGGATCATCGTACGAACGTACGGGTGTGGTGCTCCGCTTGGACGGACCCGTGGGGAGTGGCGCCACGGGCTCACCCGTCCGGCGCCGTCCCGTCGACGCCCCGGTGTCCGGGCCCGAGACCCCGGCACCATCGTCCCGAGCACCCGCCCGCCCGGTCCGACCACCCGGGGACGACACCCTCCCCCGACCGGGGGAGGGAGCCATCCGTCGATCGGTCCGGTCCGGGACGCCGGACGCCGGACCGGACAGACGACGCCGGCGGTCCGAAAGCCGGACTCGGCCGCGGTGATCTCAGCGACCGCCCGCGGGGACCAGGACGTCAGGGCGAGTCGTCATGTCGGCTGTGAGGCCGGGCCTGCGGGTACCTCCGGGGCCGGGGTGGGGTGCGGAACCTCGTCCGGTGTGCGGCCCGCCGTGCCGGTCTGGCCGTGCTGCTGGGGCGGGCTGTCCTCGGGCGGCAGCTGCTGGGGCTTCTCCAGGAACCGCAGCAGTTCCACCGGGAACGGCAGCACCAGCGTGGAGTTCTTCTCCGCGGCGACCGCCACCACCGTCTGCAGCAGCCGCAGCTGCAGGGCCGCCGGGGTCTCGGCCATCTCGCGGGCGGCCTCCGCCAGTACCTTCGAGGCCTGGCGCTCGGCGTCGGCGTTGATGATGCGGGCCCGCCGCTCGCGGTCCGCCTCCGCCTGCCGGGCCATCGAGCGCTTCATCGTCTCCGGCAGCGACACGTCCTTGATCTCGACCCGGTCGATCTGCACGCCCCAGCCGACCGCCGGGCTGTCGATCATCAGCTCCAGGCCCTGGTTCAGCTTCTCCCGGTTCGACAGCAGGTCGTCCAGATCGCTCTTGCCGATGATGGAACGCAGCGAGGTCTGGGCCATCTGGGAGACCGCGAACCGGTAGTCCTCGACACGGATGAGCGCGCTGGCCGCGTCGACCACCTTGAAGTAGACCACCGCGTCGACCCGCACCGTGACATTGTCCCGGGTGATGCCCTCCTGGGCGGGCACCGGCATCGTGACGATCTGCATGTTGACCTTGTGCATCCGGTCCACGACCGGAACGATCATGGTGAATCCGGGCCGCCGGACCTCGCCGGCGAGCCGCCCGAGGCGCAGCACCACCCCGCGCTCGTACTGCTTCACGATCCGGGCGGCGGAGGCTACGTAGAGCAGTCCGGCGCTTCCCGCGACTGCGGCCGCGGTCAGGAGCTCCTCGACCATGACGACCTCCCTGCCAGAGGCCTGAGATTCGTTCTACGGCTCCTATCACGATATGCCAGGCGCCCGGTCCGGGGCCATGCCCGGGACCGGGCACCCGGCAGGGGCCGGCGCGGCGGCCGAATGGTGCCCCGGAAGACCGCCGCCCGTCCGCGCGCCGTGACCAGTCCTGCGGCGGCCGGCGGTCGTAGGGTCGAACCCGATCCCCGAGGAGGACTTCCGATGCGCAGCGTGACGTATTCGATGAGCGTCTCACTGGACGGCTACATCGTCGGGCCGGACGGCGAGTTCGACTGGACGACGCCCGACGAGGAGGTCTTTCGCTCATGGATCGACGAGGTCCGCCAGGTCGGCGCCCACCTGCTGGGACGCCGGCTGTACGAGACGATGCTGTACTGGGAGACCGCCGAGCAGGATCCCGAGCTCGACGACGCGATGCTCGAGTTCGCCGCGCTCTGGAAGCCGCTCCCGAAGGTGGTGTTCTCCACCACTCTGACGACCGTGCAGGGCCGTGCCCGCCTGGCTTCCGGCGGCCTGGCGGAGGAGATCGAACGGCTCCGGGCCGAGCCGGGGGAGGGCGACATCGCGATCGGCGGCGCGACACTCGCCGCCGAGGCGGCCGCGCTGGGTCTGATCGACGAGTACCGGGTCAGGGTCTACCCGGTACTGGTCGGCGGTGGCACTCCGTTCTTTCCCCGGCACGAGCGCCGGGTGGATCTCGAACTCCTCGAGACCCGGACCTTCGGCTCAGGAGTCGCCCACCTCCGCTACCGCGTGGCGCGCCAGGCCCCGGTCTAGAAGCTGCTGAGGTGCAGGCGCGGGCCGTCCGGGAAGTCGCGGGCGGTGAACCGGACCGGCGGTGATGCGCTGCCCGATCTCCGCGGTGGCCCGGTCGAGCACGGCGACCGGGGTGCCGTGGCCGAGCTCAGCAGCCCGTCGGGGCCGTACCGCACGGTGTTCGCGGGGCGTCGTTCACGGGGGCTCCTCACGGCGGCCTGGCACGAGTCACTCTCGCCTCATCGGAAGAGAGGGAGGGCGGCATGACCGTCCGGGTCTCCTGGACGCACGGGCAGCATCCGTGCGAACCGGGGTGAGGGTTCCACGCCCAGCTCCTCGTCCAGGAGACGGCTGAACGCCTCGTAGTGCCGCACCGCCTCACCGATGTTGCCCTCCGCGAGATGCGCCGCCACCAAGGCACGGTGCGCGCTCTCCCGCAGCGGTTCCGCGTGCACGCTCGCCCACGCGGCCTCCATCGCCAGGGCCGGTCTGTCCTGCCCTACAAGGGCCTCGGCGAGTGCGTCAAGGGCGTGCAGGCGCAGCTGACGCAGCCGCTCGCGCTCCATCAGGACCCAGTCCTCGTCCCAGCCCGGCAGCAGGTCCTCACTCGTCAGCAGGCTCAGCGGCGGGTGGACGCCGGGTGGCGGGCCGCAGCCTTCCACGACACCGAGTGCTGTCCGGGTGAGGGTGTGGACATCCACCCGCAGGTCCGGGGTGACCAGCAGGACGTCCCCGCAGCAGCCGATGAGGGGCGGCTGGTTCCGCGGCAGCTTCCACAGTGTGGTGCGCAGGCTGCCCCTGGCGTGCCCCTCGGTGACCTCGGGCCACAGGGTGCCGGCGAGGACCGTGCGGGACACCCGCCCCCGGAGTGCCATGAACGCCAGCAGCCGCTGGCCGTTGCGGCACAGTTCCACGGGCTCGGTGTCCAGCTCCAGACGGAACTGGCCGAGCAGTCGCAGCACAGGGGGAGCAGACATCAGCTTGATCGCCTCACGGACGGTGTTCAGCGTGGGAACGTCTGTGCAGTCCGTCCGGCCGGGTCGACGGAGCGGCGCCTGGAGTGCGTCGGTGCTTCCTGACGCGGCGTCGAGGGCTTGCCCCACCCTCGCGATGAGGCCTGCCTGTCACCATTCTCGGCCACCCGGTTCACACGCGGCAACTCGGAACCCGGGCCGCCCTCGATGACGGCGGAATGACGCCACGCTGACACCGGTTTCCGTACCTTCGGACGCGGTGACGGGTTGGACCCGTCGGTTCCGGCAGGCCGCGACATCCCGACGCATCGCTTCAGAGGAGTACTGCCATGACAGCCACGGCAACCATCGACGAGGTCGTGTGCCTGCGACCGGCGACGTCGACCGACTTCGACCTCGAGGCGGTGGTCAAGAGCCTCTTGGAGCCCGTCTTCGCACTGCCCGGCGGCGGGGTCCTCGAGAGGCTCGCCGACATCGCCCAGGTGGAGCAGATGATCAGCGACGCCGTCAACGAGCAGCCGGACGATCTGTACCTCACGACGGCCGAGTCCTCCGGGATGGACAACGCGATCTGGCCCGACGGTGATCCGGTCCAGGCAGGAGCCCGTGACCGCATCCCCGTGGGTGTCCCGGTCACCGTGGAGGGCAGCCAGGACGTCTTTCTGTTCGACAAGGACGAGGGCGGCCTGTTCGGCTCCGACGACGACGTGCTGGGTTCCGTGACCATCAGCGAGGACGATCGTGGCATGGGCCCGCTGTCGAAGCTCGCGCACTCGGAGGAAGAGCACTCCTTCTACTACGTCAACTACCACGTCGACTGACCGTCAGTTCGGCCGGGAGCCGGGGCAACACCGGGAGCGAGCGGTCATGGTCTCTGTGTCCGACGTCCGGTTCGGCAGGCGGAACGAGGACGTGCGCATCGTGCAGAAGGCCTCCTCGAGCGGGGCCGCAGCATCCCCGACGGCACGACCGGCCTCTTCGGCGAGCAGACCAAGGCCGCCTACCGTGCAGAGCAACTCGCCCAGGCTTCAGGAAACCGACACCGACGGCAGACCGGGCCCCACCTCCCTGACCACCCTCGGCCTGCTCACCGGCCTGTTCCGCGCCACCGGCAAGCCCCCGGCCAAGGGACGCGTCCCCTCGGCGGCACCCGACCACAAGGTCACCTTCGGGTTCTTCGAGCGCGGCCCCCACGCCTGGAGACCCGACGGCGTCGGGCGGCACACCGGTCAGGACCTCGCCGCTCCCTCCGGTGTCCCCGTGGTCGCCGTACGCGGAGGCAAGGTCGCCCGGCCGAACGGCAAGGCCGGCGCGTACGGCCAGTGGATCGGTCTCGCCGCGGGGCAGCAGCTCGGCAAGGTCGGCAACACGGGCAACCCCACCGGCCCGCACCTGCACTTCGCGATGTCGAAGGGCTCTTCCTGTTCCTACGGCAATGTCGCGAAGCCCACTTGGTGAACCAGCGAAGAAGGCGCCGTCATGACACAACGCAATCCCCACCCTGTCCCGCAGGAGCCGGGCACGTTCGTGCCCGCCGAGGTCAGGGGCTGGCAGAAGGGCTATGACGCGGGCATCAGCTCACCGCCGGACGTACCCGCGACACCGAGTGTGCGGCACACCGGCTTCATGCACGCCTGGGCCGAGGGCGCCGCTGCGGGCCACGCGGACGGGCGCCCGAGGGCTGGCGCTGGGCGTACTTCGACGGGGGCGCCCTGCCGCAGCCCGGGGACATCGGCTCGTACGGGCCGCGTGAGAGCGGTGAACCGGAAGCCGACTTCGCCGAGAGCTGGGCGTGCGTGGGCGAGCGGCCGCTGCGGGTGCTGCTGGCGCAGTTCGCGCCGGGCGACGAGCCCGAGGACGGACTGATCGGCCGTACGCTGGCGCGGGCCTGCGCGGACAAGGGGGTCGCGCGGCTGTATCTGCCCGTCCTCACGTCGTCGTCGGGGCCCGCTGCCGAGCCGACCGGTGACGCGCTGCTCGACGAGGGCTTCCGGCACGGTTCGGTGAGCGAGTCACTGGCCGAGGCGGCCCCGCAGGCGCGCCCCGAAGTGCAGGCCCGCGTGCCCCACTTCGGTGCCGTCGTGCGGTACACGCCCGCGGCCGAGCACCACTTCTTCGACCTGCTGCCCCTGGACGGCCGACTGGCCAGGCGGAGCTGACCGCGACGTGCGGCCGGCCCGACGCCGGGGCGCCGCAGGCCTTGCTGCCGGCCCTTCCGCCCCGGACTGCCCGTGCGGTGGCTCGGGCCGGGGCCATGGATGGCGGCCGATCTATGAGGCCTCAGGCCGGAGCCGCCGCCTTCCCCGGGTCCGTGCTGCTGTCCGGACCGGTGCTGCTGTCCGGGCCCTTGATCCGGACCGGGCCGGTGCCGTCGGTGGTGCGGCGTTCCGCCCAGGTCTCCAGGGCGGTGCGGCAGGCGTGGTCCAGGTGATGCAGGCCGGACAGGTCCAGTTCCACCGGGCGGTCGTGGGGGAGTGCCTCCAGGCCGTCCAGGATTCTCGGCAGCCGCAGGAAGGTCGCGTTGCCGGACAGATGTGCCTGGACGGGGCCGGCCCCCTTGTCTATGATCTCCATCTTCAGATGCGAGGCCTCCCAGGCGGTCTTGGCCACCGACAGCGCCAGGCCGATCAGCACGCCCTCGAACATGTTCACCGCGACGATCGAGACGGCGGTGGCCGCCAGGATCAGCGCCTCGCCCCGGTGCGCCCGCCACAGCGGCCCGAACTTCCGGAACGGAATCAGCTTCCAGCCCGCATGGACCAGCACCCCGGCCAGCGCGGGCAGCGGGATCAGGGCCAGCGCCGACGGCAGCAGCGCGGCGAACAGCAGCAGCCACACGCCGTGCAGTACCCGGGACGCTTTGGTCCTGGCACCCGCGGCGACATTGGTGGAGCTGCGCACGATCACCGCGGTCATCGGCAGGGCGCCGAGCGCACCGCATACCGTGTTGCCCACGCCCTGGGCCATGAGCTCCTTGTTGAACTCGGTGCGCGGACCCTGGTGCATCCGGTCCACCGCGGCGGCGCTGAACAGGCTCTCGGCCGAGGCGATCAGTGTGAAGGCGACGACGGTGCCGAGGACGCCGAGCCCGGCCAGCTGTCCGAAGGCGTCGCCGCCGGGCGGCTGGACGGCCTCGAGCAGGCCGCTGACCTCGACGGTCGCCACCGGCAGGCCGAACGCGAGCGTTGCCGACGTCGCCAGCACCACCGCGGCGAGTGCGCCCGGCACGGTCCTGGCCCGCCGCGGCAGCTTCGGCCAGAGCACCAGCACCGCGACGGTGCCCGCGCCCAGGGCGACCGAGATCAGCGCGTCCGTGCTGCCGAGGGCGTCGGCGAAGGCCCCGGGAAGGCCGATGATCTTGTCGATGCCGGAGGCGGGGGCCGCCAGCCCGGCCGCCGCGTACAGCTGGCCCGCGATGATCACCAGTCCGATACCGGCCAGCATGCCCTCGACGACGGAGAGCGAGATGGCCCGGAACCACCGGCCCAGCCGCAGCGCGCCCATGGCGAGCTGGAGCAGTCCGGCGGCGAGCACGATCACGCCGAGCGCGGGCAGGCCGTAGGCGTCTACCGCCTCGAAGACCAGCACCGTCAGCCCGGCGGCGGGGCCGGACACCTGCAGACTGCTGCCGGGCAGCAGGCCGGTGACGATGCCGCCGACGATCCCGGTGACGAGTCCGAGCTCTGCCGGGACGCCGGAGGCCACCGCGACGCCGACGCACAGGGGCAGCGCGACAAGGAAGACGACGAGCGAGGCGGCGAAGTCCTGTCGCAGGAAGGGATACCTGGACCTGGAGGGGGATATCGAGGTCATGGGGGCGCTCACAGGGCCTCGAAGGTGTCGGTGTCCGCGCGGTGCTGCCGCACGGCGCCGGTGTGGACCTCGTAGTACCAGCCGTGCAGCCGCAGCCGGCCGGCGGCCAGTCCCTGCTCGACGCACGGGTAGGAGCGCAGCCGCAGGATCTGTGCGAGCACGTGGTTCTGCACGGCCTCGGCGACGGCCGGGTCGGCGGGGTCGGCGCACGTCGGACGGTCCGCGCCGTAGGCCAGCCAGTCGCGCACGGCCGGTACGGCGGTGAGATCGTCGCCGCGGACCATCGCGCCCACGGCGCCGCAGTGCGAGTGGCCGCACACGACGATGTCGCCGACGCCGAGCACTTCGACGGCGTACTCGATGGTGGCCGCCTCGCCGGTGGGGCGCCGGGCGGGGTACGGGGGGACGACGTTGCCGGCGGTGCGCAGTTCGAAGAGCTCGCCGGGCCGGGCGCCCGTGATCAGCGCGGGTACGACACGGGAGTCGGAGCAGGTGATGAACAGGACGTCGGGGGACTGGCCCGCGGCGAACCCGGCGAACTCCTCAGGGCGCTGTCCGAACGAACGGGCGTTGTCGATGAGGGGCTGCATGATGGTGAATTCCTCCTGGCGCGCGGTGGGGAGCGCGTCGGACGGGCAGGGCAGAGGTGGGGGGCTGCTCGTGGCTCAGCAGCGGACGACCTGGAGCGCCGCCGGGGCGTGGGGCGTCGAGGGTCTCGACGCGCCCGGGTGCACGGCACCGGGGGCGGCCGGCTCGGGCGTGGCCGGGGTGCGCCGGCCCGGAAGCGGGCGCTGCGGTGCTTCGGCACCGGCGGCGGCGGTGCGATGCCGGTCGCGGACGGGTGCGGGACCGGTCGGGTCCCCGGGCCGGCCGGGGTGGTGGCACAGGGCGGACGCGTCGCGCGACAGCCCCTCGGAAAGGGTGATTCCGGTCTGGGTTCTGGCCATGGCATCACGAGATGTGTGCGCGGATGCGAAGGATCCGGTGACCACGAAGAGGGAGAGGGCGAACAGGGCGGTGGCGAGGAGCGGCAGCGCGCCGCGAGCCGTCGTACCTCCGGACATGCGCCCCCCTTCAGTGTTTTCGCACCTCTGGCACAGGCCAAGGCTTGGTCAACGCTTGGTCAAGAGACACGGTAACGCGGCAAAGTCGTTTGCAGGGTGAACCACGCGTTACGAGCCGAAGAGAGCCTCAAATGCACGGGTCGTATGGCCTGAACAGACCCTTGACCGGGGCGGGTTGGTCGTGCTGGTGAGGGAGCGTCAGGACTCGGCCAGGCGTGCCGCGTCCCGGGCCAGGGCGGTGAGGCGGGAGATCGCCCGGAAGTACTTCTTGCGGTAGCCGCCCTTCAGCATCTCCTCGCTGAACAGCCGGTCGAACGGCAGTCCGGAGGCCAGGACGGGCACCTCCCGGTCGTACAGCCGGTCCGCCAGCACGACCAGCCGGAGCGCCGTCGACTGGTCGTCCACCGGGCGGACCCCGGTGAGGCAGACGGCCCGGACGCCGTCGGTGAGGGCGCCGTAGCGGCTGGGGTGGACGCGGGCGAGATGGTCGAGGAGGTCGGGGAAGGCGTCGAGGCAGGCGCCGTCGGTGGCGTGCGCGGCCCGGGTCACCTGCTCGTCGGAGTGCGGGGCCGGCGCGTCGGGCAGACCGCGGTGGCGGTAGTCCTCGCCGTCGATGCGCAGGGCGCGGAAGTGGGCCGACAGGCCCTGGATCTCCCGCAGGAAGTCGGCCGCCGCGAAGCGGCCCTCGCCGAGCTTGCCCGGCAGCGTGTTGGAGGTGGCGGCCAGGGCCACACCGGCGTCGACGAGCCGGCCCAGCAGGGTCGAGACGAGGACGGTGTCGCCGGGGTCGTCGAGTTCGAACTCGTCGATGCACAGCAGCCGGTGCCCGGAGAGGGTCTGCACGGTCTGCTGGAAGCCGAGGGCGCCGACCAGGTTGGTCAGCTCCACGAAGGTGCCGAACGCCTTGCGGGCGGGCTCCGCCGGGGTGGCGTGCCAGAGGGAGGCCAGCAGATGGGTCTTGCCGACGCCGTAGCCGCCGTCGAGATAGACGCCGCGGGGGCCGGCGGGGGTCCTGGGTGCCCTGCTCCGGCCGAACCCGAGGAAGCCGCGCTTGCGGCCGCCGGCGGGGGCCCCGTCCAGGCCCGTGGCGAAGCCTTCCAGCAGCCGCACGGCCTCGGTCTGGCTGGGCTGGTCCGGGTCCGGGACGTAGGTGCCGAAACGGACCGAGTCGAAGCGCGGCGGTGGGACCATCTCGGCCACCAGCCGCTCCGCGGGGACGTGCGGCTCACGGGCGCACAGGGACAGCGGAGCGGCGCCGGCTATCGGGCCAGTCCCGGACGCGGCGGAGCCGGAGGCGGTGGAGGAGGACGACACGCCTCCCCATGTTACGGGCTGCCCGGGCGGGGCGGACGGGGCGGCCCGGGCAGGCACCCGGGTCCGCGGGGTCGCCCGGCCACCCGCACGGGTGCAGACCACCGGGTGAATCTGCAGGTCGGAGCGGGAGGGCGGTGGCCGGGACGGTCCGCCGGTGACGTGGAACACTGCACCGCATGCGACGCCTCTTCCCTGTGACCCACCTGACCGACGAACCGGGCTCCGGCTCCGCGGAGGACCACGAGTGGAGCCTCGCCGAGCTCGCCGCCGCCTACGCCTACCCGGAGCCGGGCGGTGCCGGGGCGGCGTGGCTGCGCGCCAACATGGTCGCGAGCCTGGACGGCGCCGCCCAGCACGACGGCCGCTCGCAGCCCATCTCCAGCGCCGCCGACATGCGGATCTTCGGCACGCTGCGGGCGCTGTCGGACGTGGTGGTCGTCGGTGCCGAGACGGTGCGCCGGGAGGGGTACCGCCCGGCCCGGGCGCGGGCGGAGTTCGCCGAGGCCCGGCGGTCCGCAGGGCAGGGCCCGGCACCGGCGATCGCGGTGGTCAGCGCCGGTCTGGAGCTCGACTTCACGCTGCCGCTGTTCACCTCGCCCCTGGTGCCCACCCTGGTCCTCACCGGCGCGGCCGCGCCCCGCGAGCGGATCGCCGCGGCGGAGCGGGCCGGCGCCCGCGTGGTGATCGCCGGTGACGGTGTCGGGGCGGAGCCCGGCCGGGCCGTCGCGGCCCTGGCCGGGCTCGGCCACACCCGGCTGCTCACCGAGGGCGGCCCCCGGCTGCTCGGCCAGTTCGTCGCGGCGGGTGTGCTCGACGAGCTGTGCCTGACCGTGTCACCGATGCTCACCGCGGGTGACGCCCAGCGCGTCGCCGGCGGGCCGTCGGTGGCCGTGCCGCAGCGGTTCGCGCTGGTCTCCCTGCTGGAGGAGGAAGGTTTCCTCTTCAGTCGGTACCGGCGCGACTGACCTCGGTGCCGCTGCGCCGGCCGTAGATTCGTACGAGTGATGCCGCGCATCCGGGAATCGACGGAATCTTCCGTTCCGTTTAGCTTCCGGCGGGCACACTGAATCCGGCAGTACCCGTGCGAGCACGGGGCAGGATGGTTTCCGCAGGGCTGCTTCGGCCCGCGGCCGGTGGGCCCACGGGGGGCCCTCGAGCAGAAGGGGCGCCTGGTGTTCACAAGCGTTTTGATGATCGAGAAGGCACTGACGTCCGCCGACGTGGAGTTCGTCACCACCTTGCACGGGGACGAGTCGGTCTCCTTCCACGTGCTGCTCCAGCCGCGCGGCGACCAGGCGGACCGGCTGCTGCGGGCCATCGACGACGTGGCCCTCGGCGAGCTGGACGAGGCCGTCCGCGAGGGCGGGACCCCCGAGGGCGAGGAGGCGATGAGCGTGGGGCAGCGAGCCCTGGAGGTTTCCCTGGCCGCTCTGCACGCGGCCGGCAGCGAGGCCACCGGCCGGCTGGTCCAGGACCACCCGCTGGACGCGCTCAGGTCCCTGGTCGAGGAGTCCGGCGCCGACGAGGTGATCGTCCTGACCGACCCGCACTACGTGGAGGAGTTCTTCCACCGGGACTGGGCCTCCCGGGCCCGGCACAAGGTCGGCGTACCGGTCCTGAAACTCTTCTCCCACAGCAAGGCATAGGGTGGTCCGCGGTACGTCCGCCGCACACCGCGACCAACGCACGCACAGGGAGAACAGCACATGGCACCCGGCCTTCCCCCCGCCATGGACCGACCGCACTTCATCGGCATCGGCGGCGCCGGGATGTCGGGCATCGCCAAGATCCTCGCGCAGCGCGGCGCGAAGGTGGCCGGCAGTGACGCCAAGGACTCCGCGACCGCCGGGGCGCTGCGTGCGCTGGGCGCCACCGTGCACATCGGGCACGCCGCGGAGCACCTCGCCGACGACGCGAGCTGCGTGGTGGTCTCGTCGGCGATCCGGGAGGACAACCCCGAGCTGGCCCGCGCCGCCGAGCGCGGCATCCCGGTCGTGCACCGCTCCGACGCCCTCGCCGCCCTGATGACCGGCCTGCGCCCGATCGCGGTGGCCGGTACCCACGGCAAGACCACCACCACCTCGATGCTCGCCGTCTCCCTGTCCGAGCTGGGCCTGAACCCGTCGTACGCCATCGGCGGCGACCTGGACGCCCCCGGCTCCAACGCACTGCACGGCGAGGGCGAGATCTTCGTGGCAGAGGCGGACGAGAGCGACCGCAGCTTCCACAAGTACGCCCCCGAGGTCGCGATCGTCCTCAACGTCGAGCTGGACCACCACGCCAACTACGCCTCGATGGACGAGATCCACGAGTCCTTCGAGACCTTCGCGGCGCGGATCGTCCCCGGCGGCACCCTGGTGATCGCCGCCGACCAGGAGGGCGCGCGGGAACTGACCCGGCGGCTCGCCGGGTCGGTGCGGACGGTGACCTACGGCGAGTCCGAGGACGCCGACGTGCGCATCCTCTCCGTGCTCCCGCAGGGTCTGAAGAGCGAGGTCACGGTCGTCCTGGACGGCACCGAGACCACCTTCACCGTCTCCGTCCCCGGCCGCCACTACGCGCACAACGCCGTGGCCGCGCTGGCCGCGGGCGCCGCCCTCGGCATCCCCGCCGCGGAGCTCGCCGCCGCGCTGGGCGCCTACACCGGTGTCAAGCGCCGTCTGCAGCTCAAGGGCGAGGCGGGCGGCGTCCAGGTGATCGACTCCTACGCCCACCACCCCACCGAGATGACCGCCGACCTGGAGGCGATGCGGGCCGCGGCCGGCGACGCCCGCATCCTCGTCGTCTTCCAGCCGCACCTGTTCTCCCGCACCCAGGAGCTGGGCAAGGAGATGGGCCAGGCGCTGTCCCTGGCGGACGCCTCGCTGGTCCTCGACATCTACCCGGCCCGCGAGGACCCGATCCCCGGCATCACCAGCGACCTCGTCGTCGAGGCGGCCCGCGCGGCCGGCGCGGACGTGACGCCCCTGCACGACAAGGCCGAGGTGCCCGAGGCGGTCGCGGGAATGGTGAGGCCCGGTGATCTCGTTCTCACCATGGGCGCGGGCGACGTCACCGACCTCGGACCGCGCATCCTGGACCGTCTGCCGAAGTGAACGAAGTGAGGGGCTGAAGGCTCATGCCGTACGACGTCGAGAAGCCGGACGAGCAGTGGCGCGCGGAGCTGAGCCCGGCCGAGTACGCCGTGCTGCGCCAGGCCGGCACCGAGCCCGCCTTCACCGGCGAGTACACCGACACCAAGACCGAGGGCGTCTACTCCTGCCGCGCCTGCGGCGCCGAACTGTTCACCTCGGAGACGAAGTTCGAGTCCCACTGCGGCTGGCCGTCCTTCTTCGACCCCAAGGACACCGACGCCGTCGAACTGCTGGAGGACCGGTCGCACGGCATGGTGCGCACGGAGGTGCGCTGCGCCCGCTGCGGCTCCCACCTCGGGCACGTCTTCCGCGGCGAGGGCTACCCGACGCCGACGGACCAGCGGTACTGCATCAACTCGATCTCCTTGCAGCTGAATCCGGGCGAGAGCTGACGGACGGCGTGCCGCCCGATACCTCGGGCGGGATCGCGGGCGGCAGGTACCAGAAGCTGAACCCGGTCACGTTCCGGGAGTCGCCCGAGTACCTGCCCAACCGCGTGCTGCGCGGCGCCGACGACCCGCGTCCCGGCTTCGCCCGTCAGCGCATCGGACGGGTCGTCAACGACATCACCGACGCCCCGATCGGCGCCGACCACGAGGCGTTCGCAGGCCGTATCGCCGAGCAGGTCGACCACCCCCGGCGCCGCGGACCCGGCCTCGGGCTGGATCAGCCGCACCACCCGCAAACTCACGGCGACCGAACTGGCGCGCCGCGCACTCGGCGACGGCCATGGTGCCCACGCGTCCGCGACGCCATCGCCGCCACCATCTCCACCCTGCCGGACCAGTTGCGGCTCACCCTGACCTGGGACCAGGGCGCGGAGATGGCCCCGCACGCCCAACTACGTTTCGACAGCGGGTTGGAGATCTACCTTGCCGATCCGCACAGACCCTGGCAGCGAGGCACCAACGAGAACACCGACGGACTGCTGCGGCAGTACCTCCGACTTGTATGGGGGCTAGCGGTGTTCGTGATCGGGTTGGCCGCCGTAGCGTGCCGCAGGACGCCGGGCAGGCTGACTCGAGTACTTCCTGCCGCCCTCGCGGGCCGGCTCTCTTTGGGTGTGACGACCTGCCCGGTGTCCGTTCGCGGCTTGACTCGACAGAGGCATGAGCATCGGCCACCCCGCGCCTCTTGAAGTCGGGATGTCAACTGCGGATCCCAGTGACCCGACGACCGAGAACGGGAGACGCCGATGAACGCTACGAGCGCTTCGACGGCCGGTCGAGCTCGGCCACGGAGAAAGCCGAGGCCGCCTTGAGAACCTCGTTGGCCCGCCGCAGTTCAGCATTCTCGGCCTTGAGGCGCTCGATCTCCGCAGACTCCTCCGACGACCGCCTTCATCGCAGCCCACTCCGTTGGGTGGTTGGGGCGGATCTCGGCGACCGTGCGCACCGCGCGCTCACGAAGCTCGGGCGGGTAGGGGGACGGACGTGCCATGACTCGATCCCCTCAGGGAATCGAGCCTCCATCAGATCCGGAGCGGTTCGGGAGGCTGAGGAGCATCCAGGTCAGATCGTGCGCCAACCCCTCGGCGGCCCCAGTCAGCTCTGTGCGCATCGTCGGACAGTGCCCCACGCCGCACGGCGTGGGGCACTGCGTCATCTACTGCCGGTCCGCGGCCGGTGGCTCGCCCCGGCCGATGGTCATGGACCAGTGCACCCCGGACGGGGCGGTCACGCTCACCGTGCCCCGCTTCTCCACTCCGGAGACGCCGACCTGGTTATAGGTGGTCGTCGTCTCACCTGCCAGGCACTCCAACGGGAACGACACATTGACCGCCTTCACCGCGACCTTCATCGTCCCGGCCCCTCGGCAGCGCACCGCCACGATCAGCACATCGCCGGCCGCGCCCTTGGCGTAGGAGAAGCTGGCATTGCCCCTGGTCTCGGGCTGCCGGCCCGCCATGCGCTCGCTGCCGTCCAGCTCCGGCGGCTCAGCCACCGGTACCTGGCCCTCCTCCGGCTGCCCGGACGACGCCGGTGCAGAAGACGACGGGGCCGGCTTCCCGCTCGACGCATCGCCAGGCGCCGAGGAATCCGTACACCCGGCCACCACCAGCGTCACCGCGACGCCAGCGACCGGCAACAGGCGGCGCACCTCAGTTCTCCCAGATGTACCAGCCGACACGACGCGGCGTGTAGATCGTCACGTTGTTCTTCACACCGTTCGTGCAGTTCGCGTACTTGTACTGGCTGTAGCCGTAGCTCTTCAGCCGGTACACCCCGTACTTGGCGTTGGTGGTCTTCTTCGGCGGCGTGTCCACCGCGATCCTGTTGCCTGTCGACACGCTCATCTCAGCGGAGACGTTGACGTCGAACTCCGACTCGATGTCGATGATCGCCACCGACACCTTCACACCCAGCTTCCCGCTGTAGGAGACGCCGACCTTCCCCGCCACCTCGGACGTGAACGTCGACCTCGCCGTACGCGACGTGCCGTTGTAGTTGGACTGTGTGACCCCGACCCCCTTGTGGTAGTCCTTGCTCTTCGACGTCGCGAAGTACCGGTAGCCCGGCTCACAGGCCCGGCCGTCCGGCTGGTCAACCGGCGGCTTGACGGGCACCGACGGCAGATCATCCACCTGCTCCGGCTCAGCATGGACCAGATTGCTCTCCTCCGGCTCAGCCGGCGGTGCAGTCTGAACCGGTTCGGTCGGCTCCGGTCCGGCCGCGAACGTGGGAGAGGCGCTCCCCAGGGCCAGCAGCAGCGCGGTCACAGCGATGATCGGTCGTGTTCTGCGCATCACAGAGTTCCCCCTCTGTCAGGTCCCCATCAGCAGAGACCAAGGGTGGAAATCAACCATGATCACGACACGCCGGCCCAGAAAACGATCAAAAACTGAGGAAGATCTGAGCTATGCGTCGCCCGCCGAGGTTCACTCGTGGTCGGCCTCGTCCAGGAAGAAGTCCCGATCCAGATCCGTCCGCGAAGGCACCCCGTCGGAGGCCCCATACCCGGGCCGCCTGATCATCCGTAAGGAACACGACCGCTACCACAACACTCCGAAGGTCGACAACAGCGACCCGCGAAGGCTCTGACGAGCAATCGCCTCAGGGGTAGCGCCTCGCAGGAGCACGAACAGCCCTGTCAGCGATCCGACCGGGGGTGCACGGTGAACAGGCCCACGAGTGACGCGGACGGCATGCGGCCCGGGAAACTGTACGACGCGGCAACGGGGCTGGCCGGCCCCTCGCCTACTTCCCTGGACCACCCCGGACGGGAACCCCTGCTGTCTCAGCAGCGACGGCAGGGGCTGCCGGTCGATGCTCGCCGACGGCATCGAAGCCGTCCAACTCGACATGGGCGAAGAGTTGCTGGAACACGCCCGCGAAGTCCTGGCGCCCGGTGCGCGATCGCTGTCGGCCACCGAGTACCGCTGGCTCGCCTCACGGCTGGCCGAGGCCCTTACCGACGCTCTCCGGGCGGCCGAATCGCGCGGACAGCGCATTCCGGGGACCCGCAGGAAGAGGCGGCCGAGCACGCGTGAAACCGGCACGCCGGTCCGGAAGCGCTACCGCTTCCGCGAGTACCACGTGCCGCCGTCGTGGACCCGATGACCCTGCCCACCTTCGAGGCCGTCTGCGCCATCGGCGAAGACCACGACTGCGGTGCCACCTCCGGCGAAGTGCACACCGAGGACGAACTGACCCGCTGGATCGCCGAACACTGCGCCCAGACCGGCCTCGACTTCTACCACCGCACCACCCGCGCCACCCTCCGCGCCGAACCCGGAGCATGGCAGCAGCAGGGCCTCCCGCCGCGCCCGCTGCCCGCGCCCTCTGACGGCAGTAGCGACGGCAACAACCACGGATTTCCCCGCACAGTCACGGACACCAGCGGAACGCAAAACTCGCTCTGGAGCGCCGCCGGGGATGCACGTCGCCGTGCCCCACCCGGACGCCCCCGCCGCTCTGCCGACCGAGGCGACAGTAGACGGTTTGCCGCCGGCCCGCCCGGCCGGATAGGAAGCTTGCATGCTCAGAGGCGGCAAGGTCGGGCTCAGGGCCCGGCACGAGGACGACATCCCGGTCCTGCGGACCGAGCTCTACGACGACGTGGTCAACGCATCGCGGGCCGAGGGCGGGCCGTGGCGGCCGATCACGCCCGGCTCGAAGGATCCGCGGCTCGTGGTGGACGACAAGGAACAGGGAAGCGTCCAGTTCTCCGTGGTGGAGCTGGACGGCGGCTCGCTGATCGGCACCGCGACGCTGTGGGGCATCGACAACCACAACCGGTCCGCGCACATCGGCCTCGGCCTGCTGCCGTCCACCCGCGGCAAGGGCTACGGCACCGATGTGGTCGCGGTGCTGTGTCACTACGGTTTCGTCGTGCGCGGCCTGCAGCGGCTGCAGATCGAGACGCTGGCGGACAACGCCGCGATGCTGCGCTCCGCCGAGCGCAACGGCTTCGTCCGCGAGGGCGTGCTGCGCTCCTCGGCCTGGGTCATGGGCGAGTTCCTGGACGAGGTGCTGCTCGGGCTCCTCGTCCAGGACTGGAGGCAGGGCTCGACGGTCTAGGTCCCCGTGGCCGTCCGACCCGTCGAGGGCGGCGGCCCCTCGAGCAGGGGCCCGGCGGGGGCACATGTCCGGTCGCCCGCCTGCCGCGACCGCGAGAAGACGCAGTGGGCACAGTCGAGGTGCACGGGGGTACCCGTGCTCACAGGACCTTCCGCTGTACCAGCGCCGACAGCACCAGGGCCCCCGGCAGCAGGGGCACCCACACCGTGAGCACGCGGTAGCCGATGACGGCGGCCGTGGCCAGGTGCAGCGGGGCGCCGTAGGCGGCCATCGCGAACACCACGGCCGCGTCGACCGGACCGATGCCGCCGGGGGCGGGCACCGCGCCCACCGCCGCACCGGCGGCCAGGAAGGCGAACACCACCTGGGTCCAGGTCAGCGGCAGTCCGAGCGCGGCGCCGACCGAGTAGAGCACGCTCGCCTGGAACACCGGGGCGACGGCCGACCCGCCCCACAGGGCGAGCACCCGGCCGGGGCGGGCGTGCACGGCCCGTACGTCGGTCAGCGCGGTGCGCAGCAACTCCCGGGCGGGCCGGCGCAGCGGGCGGATCAACGCCATGGCCAGGGCCGCGAGGGCAGGGAGCAGCAGTACGCACGTGACGGCCACCAGCAGGGTGCGCCGGTCCGGCACCAGGTCACCGATCGCCAGCACGCCCGGGAAGGCCAGCAGGAAGAAGAGCAGCACCGGCATCTTCGCCAGCGGTTTCACCAGGGAGTAGAGCGCGATCGAGGCGGTGGCCCGGGGCAGCGGCACGCCCTGGCCCTGCAGGAAGCGCACGGTCACGGCGTGGGCGCCGATGCTCGCCGGAAGCACATGGTTCGCGGCACCCGCGGCGAACTGCGAGGCCAGCAGCAGGCCCGGGGGCAGCCGTTCCGGCAGAGCGCCCTGCCGGATGCAGGCGGCCACCACCCAGCCCAGGCAGGTGAAGAACAGCCCGGCCAGCAGCCACCACGGGTCGGCGGCGGCGAGCCGGGCGGCTCCGTCGCGCACGGAACGCCAGTCGACCGCCGCCCAGACGGCGATCAGCAGCAGCGGCAGCAGGCTGAGCGCATGCCGGGCGAGCCGCCCCGCGATGGGGGACCGGAGGCGGGCGGAGAGCGGCGGAGAGGCGGCGTCGAGCGGCAGCAGGGACACGGGGCACGTCGTCCTTCCGCGTCGCGCCCCCGGGGACCGGGGCGGACGGATACCAGGCGCGTCAGGGGTCAGTGGTAACCTTCCCGCCCGGCGTGACGTCATGGTGTCCGGCAGCCGACGCAGCGCGGGCCGGGTGACGACGACGTCGCCGGGACTCCGCCGCCCGGCACCGGGAGCACGTGGCCGCCGGGGTTCCGAGCGGCCGCCGGGCCACCGCACCGCTCAGCACATCGGTCCCCGCACCGGTCAGCGCACCGGCCACCGCACCGGTCAGCGCACCGGCCACCGCACCGGCCACCGACGGCTCACCAGCCGGTGACCACCAGGTGGTTGACCAGCAGCGCCGGCACGGCCTGGGCGGTGAGCCAGGCCCGCGGCCCGGGCAGCCACGCGCAGGCCGCCAGCAGCCAGACCGCGAACGGCAGCCAGATCCGCTCCGTCTCCGCCTTGCTCATACCGGACAGGTCGGCGATCAGCAGCGCGAGGAACGCGGCGGCGATCAGCAGGGCGAGCCGCTGGTCGGGGATCCGCGGAGGTCCGAACGGCCCCATGGCCCGGCCGGGCCGTCCGGTGGGCGGGCCGGGGCGCCACCGCAGCCGGCCCAGCCGCACGGCGCACCGGCGCAGCCCGGCGACCGTCGCCGGCCCCACCACCAGCACCGTGCAGGCCAGATTGGCCCACACCCAGTACTGGTACGGGCGGATGCCGCCCGCCCCCTGGTAGTAGCGGGTGACCAGGGTGCGGTACGCCTCCCACCAGTCGAAGCCGAGCGACGTGAACACCACCGGCAGTACCGCGAACCCGGCCAGCAGCCAGGGCAGCGGGCGCAGCCGCTCCCGGCCCAGGAACAGCACGGCCGCGGCGATCACCGCGAACAGCGTCAGGCCGTACGACAGATACAGCGTCAGGCCGAACAGCAGTCCCGAGGCCAGTCCCGTCCAGCGGGGCCGGTGGCCGGTCACCGCCAGCGCCAGGAACGCGACCGCCCACGCGGTGACCGCCGCGAAGTACCCGTCGGCCGACGCGCCCACCCACACCGCCGCCGGGGCCAGCACCAGGAACGGGGCGGCCCGGCGGGCGAGGCTCTCGTCGGCGAGGGTGCGGACGGTGACCAGGATCGCCGCTGCGGCCGTCGTACCCACGGTGATGCAGAACGCGCCCGCCCAGCCCCCACCGCCCAGCCCGACCCGGTCCAGCAGCACGAAGGTGAGGGTGGCCGCCGGAGGATGCCCGGCGACATGCGCGGGCCAGTTGTCCGGCGACTGAAGCAGGATGTGCCCGGTGAAGCCGGCAAGCGCGGCCGGGATGTCCGCGAACCGGTCGATGACCTGGAGGTACTCGTGCCGGGTGGTGAGCCGCCCGACGACGCCCCGCTCCCAGCCGTCGATCAGCGCCAGCGACCAGGTCCAGGCCTGTCCCACCACCCAGGTCGCCAGCAGCAGCGGACGCCAGCGCAGCCGGGCCGCGAGCACCGGGCCGTACGCCACCACCGCGACCGCGACGGCGAGTGCCGCCGGGGTGCCGGGGCCGACATGCGGGATCCAGTGGCCCACCAGCGGCGGCGCGTCGACACGGAGGGTGCCGTCCCGGCGCTGGACGGCACTGCCGATCAGCACGGCGGCCAGTACGAGCAGGGCGGCGCCGGCTACGGCGTACAGGTCACGGAGGAGTGCGCGGTTCACACCGGCACGCTAGGGCGCGGGAACCCGCACGGGGCCCCGACGTGCACGGACGTCAGCGTTTCGTCATCGTTCGCTGCCCCGAACCGGGCCGTCGCCCGCCTACCGTCGGTACATGGCACGGTCTCCCTTCTCGCCCGCCTTCTGGCGCAGCCCGCTGCGCGGCCCCCGGTTCACGGGGGTCCTCGGAGTGGTTCTGCTCGGCGGGATCACTCTGCTCTTCGTCACGGGTCTGCTGTCGTACGCGGCCTACAACCCCGACCTGTCGCCGGTGAACGACCAGACGCCGGACAAGGGCCTCCTCGGCTTCTACCTGTTCTCCTGGCCGACGAATCCGTCCTGGCTGTACCGGCTCACCCAGGGCGTCCATGTGACGCTCGGCGTCACGCTCGTCCCGGTGCTGCTGGCCAAGCTGTGGTCGGTGGTGCCACGGCTGTTCACCCTTCCGCCGGCCCGCTCGCTCGCCCACGCCCTGGAGCGGCTGTCGCTCGTCCTCCTGGTCGGCGGCGCGCTGTTCCAGTTCACGACGGGGATCCTCAACATCCAGCTCGACTACGTCTTCCCCGGCTCCTTCTACCCCCTGCACTTCTACGGCGCCTGGGTGTTCTTCGCCGCCTTCGTGGCCCACGCCGTGCTGAAGACCCCGACGGCGCTGCGCAATCTGCGCCGGATGCGGGCGGGGGAGGAGCGGGAGCGGCCCGAGGAGCGCACCGACCTGGTCGCCCCCGAGCCCGACCCGCCCACCGTCTCCAGGCGCGGCGCGTTCGGGCTGGTCGGGGGCGCCTCGCTGCTGCTGTTCGGCACCACCGTGGGGCGCAGCTTCGACGGTCCGCTGCGGCGCACCGCGCTGCTCGCCCCGCACGGCTGGACCGATCCGGGCGGCGGACCCGGCGGCTTCCAGATCAACAAGACCGCCGCGTATGCCGGGATCGACCGCGGCGAGACGACCGCGGACGCCTGGCGGCTGGTCGTCACCGGCCCCGCCGGGACCGTCCGCCTCAGCCGCGCCCGGCTGATGGAACTGCCGCAGCACAGCGCGGCGCTGCCCATCGCCTGTGTGGAGGGCTGGTCGACCGGGGACCAGTGGTGGCGGGGCGTACGGCTGCGCGATCTCGCGGCGCTGGTCGGGTACGAGGAGGACCCGCCCGATGTGTTCGTGGAGTCGCTGCAGCGCCGTGGCGCGTTCCGGCGGGCGGCGCTGCGCGCCAACCAGGTCGCCGACCCGCGCTCGCTGCTCGCCCTGGCCGTCAACGGCGAGGATCTGACGCTGGACCACGGCTACCCGGCACGGACCATCGTGCCGGCGGCGCCCGGTGTGCTGAACACCAAGTGGGTGACCCGGATGGAGTTCGGAGACCTGTGATGCGCGACCTGCGATGCGGAGACCTGTGATGCGCCGACCCGTGCTGCGCCGACCCGCGCTGCGACTGCCCGCTCCCCGGTGGCCGGCCGGGCGGCCGGGGTTCGTCCTGGGCAGCCCCCTGCAACTGCTTCTGCTCGCCTGTTCCTTCGCCCTCGCCGGCTATGCGGGCGTGCGGCTGCTCGCCGGGGACTGGTTCGGAGTGCTGCTGTGGTTCGTGGGCGCTGCCCTGGTGCACGACCTGGTACTGGTTCCGCTGTACGGCGCGGCCGACCGGGCCCTGGTGCGGGGCGCGGGGCGACGCCGGGACCTGGTCGCGTACGTCCGGGTCCCGGCGGTGCTGTCGGGGCTGCTGCTCCTGGTGTGGTTCCCGCTGATCAGCGGGCGGGTGGCGGAGCGCTACGAGGGAGCCGCGGGACTGTCCACCGACGGGTTCCTGGCCCGCTGGCTGCTGGTCAGCGCCGCGCTGTTCGGCGGCTCGGCGCTGCTGCTGGTGCTGCGGCTGCGCAGGGCGACGAAACAGCGCCCCCCGGCGGACCACTGACCCTCCGCCAGCCAGCCTGCGCGGTCCGCGTACCGCAGCAGGGCGGGGGTGCCCAGCCGCGCCCACGGGAACGGGCTGCCGACCGTGCCGTGCGCGTCGGTGACATGCACCAGCACCCGCTCGTCCACGTCCCGCTGCGGGACCGTCTCGGCGATCAGGAGCCCGCCGGAGGTCAGCAGCAGTGCCATCCGGGCGAACAGGGCGTCCGGGTCGCCGCCGATGCCCACGTTGCCGTCCATCAGCAGCGCGGTGTCCCACGTCCCCTCACCGGGCAGCCGCTCGAACACCGAGCGCCGCAGGGCCCGGCCGCCGAGCCGTACGGTGCGGGCCACCGCCTCCTCGCTCACATCGATGCCGAGCGCCCGCCGACCCCGTGTGCACAGGGCCGCCACCAGCCGTCCCGGCCCGCAGCCGACGTCCAGCACGGATCCTTCGCAGCGCCGCAGCACCGTCAGGTCGGCCGGGTCGGCGTCCGCGCACCAGCGCTCCACGTCCAGCGGCAGCAGCCAGCCGTCCGTCCGGCGCAGGAACAGCGGACCGCGCCCGGCGCGCACGGCCCGGTCGTAGGGCCCGGCGGCCCAGGCACGCTCCACGCCGACCGGCCGCAGTTTCCCGGGCCACCCGAACTCCGGCGCCCACCGGCCGAGCCCTGCCGAGCTTCCTGATGCCCGCTCGCCGGGTCCGGGTGCGGTCTCGGGTGCCCGCTCGCCGAGTCCGGGTGCGGGTCCTGACGCCTGCTCGCCGAGTTCTGTGGCGCTCACGGGCGCCCGCGAACCGAGCGCTGCGGTGGTCCGTGGTGCCTGATCACCGAAGTCGGCCGCGCTTCCTGGCGGCTGCGGACCGAAGTCCGCCGCGCTTCCCGATGCCCCCGGAGCGAGCGCTGCTGTGGTTCCTGAGGCGTGCTCGCCGAGTCCGGCCGCGGACTCCGGGGCTCGGGGACCGAGCGCTGCAGTGGTTCCCGGCGCTCGCTCGCCGGGCCCCACCGTGGTCCCCGGTGCCCGCTCGCCGAACACTGCCGCGCCTCCCTGGGGCTGCTCGCCGGGCCCTTCAGTGGTTCCTTGGACCCGCTCGCCGAAGCCCGTCGCGTTCCCTGGCGCTTGCGAACCGCGCGCTGCCGTGGCCCCTGGTGCCCGCTCTCCGGGCTCTGCCGGGCTCCCCGGTGTCCGGTCGCCGGGCTCTGCCGCGCCGCCCGGTGCGTGCAGCGCCGGATGCCGCGTCTCCGACCGCTCCTCCGGTCCCGGAGAGCCCGGTGCCGGGTTCCGGGTATCGGTCCGGGGCTCCTGGAGCCGTGCGGTCTCGTCCCCGCCCCCGGTCCGGGGTTGCCGGCGGTGTGCTGTCCGGTCCCGGTCCCGGTCCCGGTTCGGGTTCGGGTTCGGGTTCGGGTCCTGGGCCCCGGTCCCGGACCCGGACCCGGACTGCCGGAGTCGTTCGGTCCCGTCCCTGGGCCCGGACCGGGACTCCGGGGGACGGGTTGCCGACTGCGGTCGCCCGGACCGGGCGTCCTGGACACGAGGGCCCGCCGTCTGCCGTATCCAGGCCGTCGTCCGGTCCCCCGGGCCGCTCATCGGCGCACCGCCGTGATGCCGGCCAGGCGACCGGCGAAGCGGCCGTCGGGGGTCTGCGCGGCGACCAGGCGGGCATCGGCCGCCGTGTCCACGTCCCGCAGCCGGGGCAGGTCGCGGACGCGCAGGCCCGCGAGACGGGCCCGCTGCACGGCGCCGGTGTGCGGGACCGACATCGGCACCCCTCGCACCCGCGCGGGGTCCGGCTCGGCCAGCCCCAGGGCCCAGAAGCCGCCGTCCTCGGCCGGCCCGAAGTACGCGTCGCAGTCCGTGAAGTCCACGGTCAGCAGCTCGGGTGTGACCTGCGGGGTGTCCATGCCGATGAGCAGCGCCGGGCCGTCACACCCGGCGAAGGCCGCGGCCAGCCGCTCGTCCAGGCCACCCGGGCACTGCGGTACGACGTCGAAGCCCGGCGGCAGCCAGGGACCTGGCGTCCCCTCCAGGACCAGCACCCGGCGCCGCGCCGGCGCGCCGGCGACGGCGGCCAGCGTGTCGGCGAGCGCCGCCTCCGCCAGCGCGGCTGCCTCCTCGGGCGTGAACGGCGGCGTCAGCCGGGTCTTCACCCGGCCCGGTAGCGGCTCCTTGGCGATCACGAGGAGCGTCGGCCGCACCGGGCTCACTGGCCGGCCCCTTCCCGTACCGCCGCGGCGGGCGGCTCGGCCAGCACCCGGCGCATGTCCCGCACCGCGTGCCAGGTCCCGCGCCAGGTCCCGGTCACCTTGGAGGTCCCGGCCCGCGGCAGATACGGCACCTCGTGCTCGGCGACGCGCCAGCCCGCGTCAGCGGCGCGCACCACCATCTGCAGCGGGTAGCCGCTGCGCCGGTCGGTCAGCTCCAGGGCGAGCAGCGCCTCGCGCCGGGCGGCGCGCAGCGGGCCGAGGTCGTGCAGCCGGAACCCGGTGCGGCGGCGCAGCATGCGGGCCAGCACCAGGTTGCCGGCCCGCGCATGCGCGGGCCATGCTCCCCTGGCCGTGGGCCGGCGCCGGCCGAGCACCAGGTCGGCGGTGCCCGAGTCCACCTCGCGGACGAAGGGCACCAGGTCGGCCGGGTCCAGCGAGGCGTCGCAGTCGCAGAAGCAGACGATGTCGGCCGTGGCGGCGGTCAGCCCCGCGTGGCAGGCGGCGCCGAAGCCGCGCCGCTCCTCGCGCACCACCGTCGCACCGAGCGAGCGGGCCAGCTCCGCCGAGCCGTCCGTGGAGCCGTTGTCCACGACGACGGCCCGCCAGCCGTCCGGAATGCGCTCCAGCACCCAGGGCAGCGCCTCGGCCTCGTCGAGACAGGGGAGTACGACGTCCACGGACGGTGCACCGGGGAGCCGGCCGGCTCTGGTGGGTCCGGAGGGTTCGGGGGAAGAGGTGGTCACGGTCTCACCCTACGAACATGAAACGGACATTTCAGTCATCGGCTCCTTACGAAACACGGACGTCCCGCCCCGGCCGCGCCACAACCGCGCGCGTGGTGCGAGGCTTGCGGCATGGAGCAGCAGCAGTCGCCGCCGCAGGCCGGCGCACGGGTCCTCGTCGTCGACGACGACCCCACCGTCGCCGAGATCGTCACCGGCTATCTGGACCGGGCCGGATACGTCGTGGACCGGGCCGGCGACGGGCCCGCCGCCCTGGCCCGGGCCGCCGCCAACCGGCCCGACCTCGTCGTCCTGGACCTGATGCTGCCCGGCATGGACGGGCTGGAGGTCTGCCGCCGGATGCGCGGCGCCGGACCCGTGCCGGTGATCATGCTCACCGCCCGCGGCGACGAGGACGACCGCATCCTCGGCCTGGAGGTCGGTGCGGACGATTACGTCACCAAGCCCTTCAGCCCCCGGGAGCTGGTGCTGCGCGTCGAGTCCGTGCTGCGCCGCACCCGCCCGCCCGGCGCCGCCGCACCCACTCTGCGTGCGGCCGGGCTCCGGCTCGACACCGCGGCCCGCCGCGCCACCAAGAACGGCACCGAACTGGCCCTCACCATCCGCGAGTTCGACCTGCTCGCCTTCTTCCTGCGGCACCCCGGCCGGGCATTCAGCCGCGAGGAGCTGATGCGCGAGGTGTGGGGCTGGGACTTCGGCGACCTGTCCACCGTCACCGTCCATGTCCGCCGGCTGCGCGGCAAGGTCGAGGACGACCCGGCCCGGCCCCGCCTCATCCAGACGGTGTGGGGCGTGGGCTACCGCTTCGAGCCCTCCCACGACGGGGAGTGACCGTGCGCGACACCCTGCTCATCGCCCTGTTCGCCTTCCTCGGCGCAGCAGCTGCCGGGCTGCTCGGCGCCGGAGTGCTGCTGCTGATCAGGCGGCGCTCGCTGACCGCGCACCTCACCGTGGTCGCCGCCGTCGCCGTCACCGCGATGCTGGCCGGCACCCTCGCGGTCGCCCAGGCGATGTTCCTGTCCCCGCACGACCTCACCGTGGTCACCACCGTGGTCGCCATGGCCGCCGTCGTCTCCCTGGTCACCGCCCTGCTGCTGGGCCGCTGGGTCGTCGCCCGCAGCCGCGCCCTGACACTGGCCGCCCGTTCCTTCGGCGACGGCGGCGACTTCGCCGCCCCGGACGGCCCCGCCACCGCCGAGCTCGCCGCGCTCAGCCGCGAGCTGGAGGCGACCAGCGCCCGGCTCGCCGAGTCCCGCGACCGGGAACGCGCCCTGGAGACCTCCCGGCGCGAACTCGTCGCCTGGATCTCGCACGACCTGCGCACCCCGCTGGCCGGGCTGCGCGCCATGGCCGAGGCACTGGAGGACGGGGTCGCCGCCGACCCGGACCGGTATCTGAAGCAGATCCGCACCGAGGTGGAGCGCCTCAACGACATGGTCGGCGACCTGTTCGAACTCTCCCGCATCCACGCCGGCACCCTCAGCCTCTCGCTGACCCGGATGTCCCTGTACGACCTGGTCGGCGACGCCCTCGCGGGCGCCGACCCGCTCGCGCGCGAACTGGGCGTACGGCTGGTCGGGGACGGGGTGGACGCGGTGCCGGTGGAGGTGGACGGCAAGGAGATGAGCCGGGTGCTGGGCAATCTGCTGGTCAACGCCATCCGGCGGACACCCGCGGACGGCACGGTCGCCATCGCCGCCGAGCAGTCCGCCGACGGTGTGGTGCTGTCCGTCACCGACGGTTGCGGCGGCATCCCCGACGAGGACCTGCCCCGTGTGTTCGACACCGGCTGGCGCGGCACCCACGCCCGCACCCCTCCCGCCGGCGCCGGGCTGGGCCTGGCCATCGTCCGCGGCATCGTCGAGGCCCACCGGGGCAGCGCCTCCGTGCGCAACGTCTCCGGCGGCTGCCGCTTCGAGGTCACCCTGCCCACCGCCCGCGGCTGATCCCGGCCCACGGCAGCGCACCGGCGCGCCCCCCGGTCTCCGGGCCCACCGCCCCCACCGCCGGCCCGGGGCCCGGCTCGGCGACCGCCGGGAACCCCCCGGGGCGAGTGCCGGGCGAGCCCCGCCGTCCCCGGGGCGGACGTGCACCGGTGGTGGGTCCTCCGGCGGGGCCGGTGCCGGGTGGCCGGCGGTGGTGCCTGCAGATCGGGTACCGGGCGGCCGGGTGCTGTCCGGCCGGACGCGCGCCGGGTCGATGGCTGCCGCTTCTGGCGGTCGGGGACGAAGGCGTGGGCCGCCGCTGGTGCCGGTCGGGTGTGGGGCGTGGGTGCTTCTGCGGGGCCGGTGCCGGGTGGCCGGCGGTGGTGCCTGCTGGTCCGGTGGCGGGCGGCGGGGGTTGCCGGGCGGGGTGTGCGCGGGGTGGCCGGCCGTTGCTCCTGGCGGTGAGGAGCGGGCCGCCCGCCGTCCCCCGAGGAGCGGGCCGCCCGCCGTCCCCCCGGACGGTGCTCCCGCCACCGGCGCGCGTCGTACGGCGCTCGCCGGGCCGGGCGCGTCCTCCGGCCGCCCCTCCCGCGCCGCCGCTCACGAGCGTGCGAACTCCGCCATGCCCTGCGCGAAGCCCACCTCCGGCCGCCAGCCCAACTCCTCGCGCAGCCGGGCCGAGTCGGCGGTGATGTGCCGTACGTCGCCGAGCCGGTACTCGCCGGTCACCACCGGCTCGGGCCCGCCGTGGGCGGCGGCGAGCGCCCGTGCCATCTCGCCGACGGTGTGCGGCTCACCGCTGCCGGTGTTGTACGCCGTCAGCGCCCCCGCCGCCGGATCCGCCTCCAGGGCCGCCGCGTTGGCCGCCGCGACATCCCGTACGTGGACGAAGTCCCGCCGCTGCCGCCCGTCCTCGAACACCCGCGGCGCCTCGCCCCGGGCCAGCGCTGAGCGGAAGAAGGAGGCGACGCCCGCGTACGGGGTGTCGCGGGGCATCCGCGGGCCGTACACGTTGTGATAGCGCAGGGACACCGCCGAGGAACCGGTCGCGCGGGCCCAGGCCGCCGTCAGATGCTCCTGGGTCAGTTTGGTCGTCGCATAGACGTTCCGCGGATCGGCCGGCGCGTCCTCGGACACCAGCTCCGGCGACAGATCCGCCCCGCACACCGGGCACGCCGGTTCGAAGCGCCCCGCCGCCAGTTCAGCGACCGCGCGCGGCCCCGGCCGTACCGCGCCGTGCCGGGCGCAGGCGTACCGGCCCTCCCCGTACACCACCATCGACCCGGCCAGCACCAGGTGCCGCACCCCCGTCTCCGCCATGGCGGTCAGCAGTACCGCCGTGCCCAGGTCGTTGCGGGAGACGTACTCCGCCGCGTCCGCGAAGCCGGTGCCCAGGCCGACCATCGCCGCCTGGTGGCTCACCGCGTCCACACCGGCCAGCGCACGGCGCACCGCGGCCGGGTCCCGCACATCCGCCGCCGGGTCGGCGCGGACGTCGTACACCACGGCCTCGTGGCCGCGCGCCCGCAGCGCCTCGACGACATGGGACCCGATGAACCCGGCACCGCCGGTGACCAGTACGCGCATGCGCTCACGCTAGAACCGGGAGGCCCTCCGGGCGGCGGGCCGCGCCCGGGACGTCACCGCTCCGTAAGAGACCCGGCGACGGAACCCGCACGGGCGTCCGCACCGCGCCGTGCGTCCGCACCGGGGAACGGGCCTCCGCCGGCCCGAACGCGACCACCTGCACGCCGAGCCGCGTCGGGGCGCCCGGCCCGTGCGAGGAGCACCAGGCCGTGGACCGCACCTGTGCGCGGTGGTGAAGGGCCGGTCGGTGCGGCGCGCGGCCGGACTGCGGCGTGCGGCCGGGGCACGGCGGTTCTGCCTCGACAGGGCGGCTACGTGGTCGCCGCCGGTGGACCGTGGTGGGCGAGGGCACGGCACCCCGAGCGTGGCGACCACGTCGGTGACGGGCGTACCGGGCGTCCGGCGGCCAGGTCGGTGTCGGCGTCACCGTCGTCGCCCCATTCCTGGCCGCGCCACCCCTGGCCGCCCCTCACCGCGGCGGGCCCGGTGGCCACAGCCGCCTTCGCGCCCGGTCCGGAGGGCGTCGCCCGGGTCGCCGCCCGCGAGGGCTGCTCGGTGTCCGCCGGGACGCGTGGGCGCCGCGGACACGGCGGGCACGGCGGGCACGGCGGACACCGAGCGCCGCGTGCTGCGCACCGCCAGTCCTCCCGCCAGGCCTCCGCCGGCCGCCTGGACGTCGGTGCCGCAGGACCCGGCGTCTAGACTCTCCCGGCAAACTGCCCGTACGCACCTGGCCAGTACGACCGGTACGTACACAGATGTCCGCCCACCCGGAGGGTATTCGGCGCCTTGATACGGATGGAATCAGTCACCAAGCGGTACCCGGACGGCACCGTGGCGGTCGACCGGCTGTCGCTGGAGATGCCCGACCGCTCGATCACGGTCCTCGTCGGACCCTCGGGCTGCGGCAAGACCACGACCCTGCGGATGATCAACCGGATGGTCGAGCCCAGCGAGGGCACCATCCTCCTGGACGGCGCGGACATCCAGCAGCAGCCGGTCACCGCCCTGCGCCGGTCCATGGGATACGTGATCCAGAACGCCGGGCTGTTCCAGCACCGGACGATCATCGACAACATCGCCACCGTGCCCCGCATGCTCGGCTGGGGCAAGCACAAGGCGCGCGCCCGGGCGGCCGAACTGATGGAGCGCGTCGGCCTGGACACCGCCCTCGGCAAGCGGTACCCGTACCAGCTCTCCGGCGGTCAGCAGCAGCGGGTCGGCGTCGCCCGGGCACTTGCCGCGGACCCGCCGGTGCTGCTCATGGACGAGCCGTTCTCGGCCGTCGACCCCGTGGTCCGCAAGGGCCTGCAGGACGAACTGCTGCGCCTGCAGGAGGAACTGGGCAAGACCATCGTCTTCGTCACCCACGACATCGACGAGGCAGTCAAGATCGGCACCATGGTCGCCGTGCTGCGCGAGGGCGGCCGGCTCGCCCAGTGCGCGCCGCCCGCCGAACTGCTCTCCGACCCCGCCGACGCCTTCGTCGAGGACTTCCTGGGCGCCGACCGCGGCATCCGCCGACTGTCCTTCTTCCCGTCCGCCGCCCTGGAGCCGACGACCGGTCCGGTGGTCCCGGCCGACGCCACCGCCGAACGCATCGCCGCCGCCGACGCCGTCCCCCACCTGCTGGTCACCGACCCGGACGGCAGGCCGCTCGGCTGGAGCGAGCCCCGGCACCTCACCGCCGGCGACATCCGCACCGAGCGGCTGCTGCCCTACGGGCGCCCGTTCACGCCCGGCACCGACTCACTGCGCGCCGCCCTGGACTGCGCCGTGCTGTCGCCCACCGGCTGGGCCGTCGCGGTGGACGCCGACGGCCGGGTCACCGGCGTGGTCTCGCAGGCCGCCATCGGCGAGGCCATCCGCACCGCCCACACCGGGGACCGCCCGGACGCGAAGGTCGCCGGATGAGCGGCTACTTCGACATCCCCAGTGATCTGCAGAACACCTGGCTCGGGCTGATCGGACTGCACCTGCGCGAGGCGCTGCTCCCGGTGCTGGCCGGGCTGCTGCTCGCACTGCCGCTGGCGCAGCTGTGCGTGCGGCTGCGCTGGCTGTACCCGCCCGTGCTCGGGGTGACCACCGTGCTGTACGCCATCCCGTCGTTGGCGTTCTTCGTCGTACTGATCGACTACACCGGCCAGACCGAGCTGACCGTGATGATCCCGCTGGCCGTGTACAGCCTGGTGGTGCTGGTGCCGGCGATCGTCGACGGCGTCCGCTCGGTGCCCGAGGAGACCCTGGCCGCGGCCACGGCCATGGGCTTCGGACCGGTACGCCGCTACGCCCAGGTGCAGTTGCCGATCGCCGCGCCCGCGATCATCGCCGGCCTGCGGGTGGCCACCGTGTCCAGCATCTCCCTGGTCAGCGTCGGCGCCCTGATCGGCAACCAGGGCGCCCTGGGCAACCTGCTCGCCGCCGCGCAGAAGTACGACCGGCCCGAACTGGCGGTCAACTCGGTGGTCACCACCGCGGTGCTGGCGATCCTCTGCGACGCCCTGCTGGTGGGCGCCCGCATCCTGCTGACCCCGTGGATGCCGCGCGGCACCTACAGGCGCGCGCGGCCCGAGGGGCAGGCGCTGCCCGAACCGGAGGACCTGAGCCGGTGAACGTACTGAACTTCGTCGCCGCCTTCTTCGGCGACGCCGCCCACTGGCAGGGCTACGACGGCATCCCGCACCGGATCCTGGAACACGTCCAGTACTCGCTGCTCGCCCTCGCCCTCGCCGCCGCGATCGGCCTGCCCGCCGGGCTGCTGACCGGCCACACCGGGCGCGGCGGCAACGCGCTGGCGTTCGTCGCCACCGCCGCCCGCGCCCTGCCCAGCTTCGGCCTGCTGGTCCTGATGGCCGTGCTGCTCGGCATCGGCCTGCTGCCCGTGATGATCCCGCTGGTGGTGCTCGCCGTGCCGCCGATCCTGGTCACCACCTACGAGGCGGTGCGCTCGGTCGACCCCTCCCCGGTCGACGCCGCCCGGGGCATGGGCATGACCGAGACGCGCATCCTGTTCCAGGTGGAGATGCCCGTCGCCCTGCCGCTGATCCTGAGCGGGCTGCGCTCGGCGGCCATCCAGATCGTCTCCACGGCCACCATCGCCGCCTACGTCAGCCTCGGCGGCATCGGCCGGTACATCATCGACGGCCTGTACCAGCGGGACTACGAGAAGGTGGTCGGCGGCGCCACCCTGGTCGCCGCCCTGGCGCTGGCCACCCTGGCGGCGTTCTGGGCGGCTGGCCGGCTGGCCGTGTCCCCGGGCGTGCGCAGACGCTGACCACACCCGGTCCGGCCGCCGCTCCTGTCCGGTGCCGGCCGGTCCTGTCCGGCAGGAAAACGTAACCAGGCCGTTGTTGACTGACCGACAAGCGGCTGGATTGGATCGACGAATGACTTCAACGGCGCAGAGCAGCAGGTCCAGGACGAGGCACACCGGCGCGGCGGCCGTCGCGCTCACCGCCGCCGCGGCCCTGCTCGCGGGCTGCTCGTCCGGCGACACCTCCGACAACCCGCTCGCCGGGGAGAAGGCCGGGGCCGGCACCGTCGTCGTCGGATCCAACAACTTCGCCGAGAGCACCCTGCTCGCGGACATCTACGGCGAGGCCCTGCGGGCCAAGGGTCTCAAGGTCGCCTACAAGCACAACATCGGCAGCCGTGAGACCACCTACGGCCTGATGAAGAACGGCTCCGTCACCGTGCTCCCGGAGTACAACGGCGCCCTGCTCGCCTACCTCGACTCCGAGGCCACCCCCGCCACCGTCGAGGAGACCACGGCCGCGATCGAGAAGAAGCTGGACGGAAAGCTGACGCTGCTTCAGCCCTCCGCCGCGCAGAACAAGGACTCGATCAGCGTCAACGCCGAAACCGCGAAGAAGTACGGGCTCACCGCCGAGTCCTCGATAGCCGACCTGGAGGACATCGCGGACGAGCTGGTCATCGGCGGCTCCCCGGAGTTCCAGACCCGGCACCAGGGCCTGGCGGGCCTGAAGTCCGTCTACGGCGTGGAGTTCAAATCCTTCAAGGCGCTGGACGCGGGCGGCCCGCTGACCCAGACCGCGCTGAAGGACAACACCGTCCAGGCGGCCGACATCTTCACCACGGACCCGACCATCACCCGGGAGAAGTTCGTCGTCCTGAGGGACCCGGAGAACCTCTTCGGCTTCCAGAACGTGCAGCCGCTGGTCCGTGAGGGCGACCTCTCCCAGGAGGGCGCCGACGCGCTCGACGCCGTGTCCGCCGCGCTCGACACCGAGACGCTGATGGACCTGGACGCCCAGGTCCAGTTGGACAAGAAGGACCCGCTGGACGTGGCCAAGGCCTGGCTGAAGTCGGTGGGGCTGGACTGACGCACGAGCCCGGGGCCAGGTGAGATATCGTGAAGGCGGGGCTGCCGGGGGGGTGAGACGGGGGGCCTGCCCTGTTCCTTCCAGCGCAGGAGTGTTCCGCCAATGGCGAGGCAGCTACGCGCCGAGCAGACGCGCGCGACGATCATCAGGGCCGCCGCCGACCTGTTCGACCGTCACGGCTACGAATCGACCAGCCTGAGCGACATCGTGGCGCACGCGCGCGTCACGAAGGGCGCCCTCTACTTCCACTTCGCGGCGAAGGACGACCTCGCCCACGCCATCATGGAGCTGCAGTCCAGAACTTCCCGCCGGCTGGCGGCGGAGCTGGACAGCAGGGGCTACTCCTCGCTGGAGTCGCTGATGCGGCTGACGTTCGGCATCGCCCGGCTCTCCGTCGAGGGGCCGATACTCCGCGCCGGACTGCGGCTCGCCACCGAGGGCCACCAGGTGCGGCCCCCGCTGCGGCATCCGTACACGGAGTGGATGGAGCTCGCCTCCACCCGGCTCGCCGGCGCCGTCGAGGCCGCCGACGTGCACCCGGACGTCGACGTCGACGCCGTCGCACACGCCCTGGTCGCCTCCTTCGTCGGCAGCGACGTCGTCGGCCGCACCCTGGACCCCGCCTCCCGCCGGCCCCGCAGGGTCGCCGAGATGTGGCGCCTGATGATCCGGGCCCTGGTCCCGGTGACCCGCCGCGCCCGCTACGTCACCCTTGCCGCCCGGCTGGAACGGGAGGTGGGCAGGACCTGACACCCGCGGGCGCCGGCAGACCGGCAGACCGGTTGACCGACAGCCGGGCGGACGGGCGGACGGGCGGACCATCAGGGCGGAAGCGGGCGGCGCCGCGGGCGGACGAATTCCCGCTGATTCACGCGATGGTGTGATCATGTGCCGCCCCGCGGATGCCGGCTCGGGGCCTTGGGTAGGGCCCCGGCCATGACGCAGCAGCCCTTCGAACTCCCCCACTTCTACATGCCGTACCCCGCGCGGCTCAATCCCCATCTCGACGAGGCCCGGGCCCACTCGACGGTGTGGGCGCGCGACATGGGCATGCTGGAGGGCTCCGGAGTCTGGGAGCAGGCCGACCTGGAAGCGCACGACTACGGCCTGCTCTGCGCCTATACCCACCCCGACTGCGACGGGCCCGCCCTGTCCCTGATCACCGACTGGTACGTGTGGGTCTTCTTCTTCGACGACCACTTCCTGGAGAAGTACAAGCGTACCCAGGACCGTGACGCGGGCAAGGCCCACCTGGACCGGCTGTCCCTGTTCATGCCGCTCGACCTCACCGCCGAGGTCCCCGAGCCGGAGAACCCGGTGGAGGCCGGCCTCGCCGACCTGTGGGCGCGCACCGTCCCGGCGATGACGGCCGAATGGCGCCACCGCTTCGCCGTCGCCACCGAGCACCTGCTCAACGAGTCCCTGTGGGAGCTGTCCAACATCAACGAGGGGCGGATCGCCAACCCCGTCGAGTACATCGAGATGCGCCGCAAGGTGGGCGGCGCCCCCTGGTCGGCCGGACTCGTCGAGTACGCCACCGCCGAAGTGCCCACCGCCGTCGCCGGGGCCAGGCCGCTGCGGGTGCTGATGGAGACCTTCTCCGACGCCGTCCACCTGCGCAACGACCTGTTCTCCTACCAGCGCGAGGTCCAGGACGAGGGCGAACTCAGCAACGGCGTCCTGGTGCTGGAGACCTTCTTCGGCTGCACCACCCAGCAGGCCGCCGAGACCGTCAACGACGTCCTCACCTCCCGACTGCACCAGTTCGAGCACACCGCGTTCACCGAAGTCCCCGCCCTCGCCGTGGAGAAGGGGCTCACCCCCGCCGAGGCCGCCGCCGTCGGCGCCTATGCGAAGGGGCTGCAGGACTGGCAGTCCGGTGGCCACGAATGGCACATGCGCTCCAGCCGGTACATGAACGAACGGGCCCGTCCCGTCGCCCCCTGGCAGTTCCCGTCCGGCCCCGGCACGTCCGCCGCCGACATCGGCGCGCTGCTCGCCTCCGCCGGTGCGGAGCGGCTGCGCGCCTACACGCATGTGCCGTTCCAGAAGGTCGGCCCGGCCCGGATCCCCGAGATCTACATGCCGTTCCCGCTCGAGCTGAGCCCCGCCCTCGACGGCTCCCGCAGGCATCTGTCCCGGTGGGCGGCACAGATGGGCATCCTCAGCGAGGGCGTGTGGGACCAGGACAAGCTCGAGAGCTGCGACCTGGCCCTGTGCGCGGCCGGACTGGACCCGGACGCCACCCAGGAGCAGCTCGACCTGGCCTCCGACTGGCTGGCCTTCGGCACCTACGGCGACGACTACTACCCGCTCGTCTACGGCCACCGCCGAGATCTCGCCGCCGCCCGGCTGACCACCGCCCGGCTGACGGCGTGCATGCCGCTGAACGGCGAGCCGGTGCCGCCGCCGGCCAACGCCATGGAGCGTTCCCTGATCGACCTGTGGGCCCGCACCACCGCGGACATGACGCCGGAGGAGCGGCGCCCGCTGAAGACGGCCGTGGACGCGATGACCGAGTCCTGGGTGTGGGAGGTGTCCAACCAGCTCCAGAACCGCGTCCCCGACCCCGTCGACTACCTGGAGATGCGCCGCGCCACCTTCGGCTCCGACCTCACCCTCGGCCTGTGCCGCGCCGGCCACGGCCCCGCCGTCCCGCCCGAGGTCTACCGCAGCGGACCCGTCCGCTCCCTGGAGAACGCGGCGATCGACTACGCCTGCCTCCTCAACGACGTGTTCTCGTACCAGAAGGAGATCGAGTACGAGGGGGAGATCCACAACGCCATCCTCGTCGTGCAGAACTTCTTCGGCATCGACTACCCGACCGCCCTGCACATCGTGCACGACCTGATGACCCAGCGCATGCACCAGTTCGAGCATGTCGTCGCCCACGAACTCCCCGTCGTCTACGACGACTTCCAGCTGTCCGACGAGGCCCGCGCCGTGATGCGCGGCTATGTCGAGGACCTGCAGAACTGGATGGCGGGCATCCTCAACTGGCACCGTGAGGTCCCCCGCTACCGGGCGGAGTACCTGGCCGGCCGCACCCACGGCTTCCTCCCCGACCGCGCCCCCGCCGTGCCCGTCCCCCGCGCGGCCCAGCCCGCACTCGGCTGACCCGCACCCACGGCCCGCGCGCCGGCACCCCGACCAGGGAGTGCCGGCGCGTACTCCTGCCGGTCGCCGCCGGGTCAGTCTCACTCGTTCGTGGCTCGTCGGCCGCCGGTGCGCCGGGTAGAGCTCCTGCCGGAGGCGAACCATGGAACAGACCGCGCTGCGTCCCAAGCCGATGCCCGGCCGGGAACGCGCCCAGGGCACCGCGCCCGGCCCGGCCCGGCGGACGCACGGCGGGCGCCGGCGCCGGCGCCGGCTCACCACCGTGCTGTCCGGACTGTTCGTCGGCACGGTCCTGGTCCTGACCGGCGTCGGGCTGGGGACGGTGGGCGCCGGAGTGATCGGCATGAGCAAGCTGGCCGAGCTGCGGCACCAGACGCAGGAGCCCGGCGCCGGGAAGCCGCCCGCCGCCCTTGCCGCCCCGTCCGGCGCCCCGCCCGCCCCGCCGTCCCCGGCGCCCGCCCGCGCCACGCTCGGTGTGGAGGCCGTGGACGACGAGCGGCCCGGCGCCCTGGTGGTCGGTATCCACGTGCCCGGCCCCGGCCACTCGGCGGGTCTGGTCCGCGGTGACGTCCTGCTGGCGTTCGGCAGCGCCCGTGTCGACTCCGCCGCCGACCTGGCCCGGGCCGTCGCCCGGGCCCGCCCCGGGGAGCGGGTCGAGCTGACGGTGCGCCACGAGAGCGGCGGATACCAGCAGCTCACAGTGGTCCCCGGGGTCGTCACCTGACGGCGGTACCGTCGCTTCCCCGCATGCCACCTCGCATTCCGTCCCGCACGGCGACCGGACGAAGATCCCCCCGCCGGGAACCGATCACGGCGCCACGCCTGCGATCGGCTCGCGTCGGCCCTGGGGTCCGGGCAGGATGCTGCCGTGGCCCCTTCACCCGCACCGGAGGTCCGATGACCGGCCCTGCGCCCGCCCCGTTCACCGCCGACGACCACCGGGCCCGCATGACGCGCGCAGCGGGAGCCGCGGCGGACGCCGGGCTGGCCGGACTGCTCGTGGCTCCGGGACCGGACCTGGTCTGGCTCACCGGCTACGCACCCCCGGCCACCGAGCGGCTCACCCTCCTGGTGCTCGCCCCGGGCCGGGACCCCGTCCTCGTCGTCCCCGCCCTGGAGGCCCCCGACGCCGCGAAGGCCGCCGGCGGGCCCGTCCTGGACCTGCGCGACTGGCGGGACGGCACCGACCCCTACGCCGCCACCGCCGGCCTGCTCGACGGCACCGGGCGGTTCGGCGTCAGCGACAACGCCTGGGCCATGCACCTGCTGGGCCTGCAGCGCGCCCTGCCCGGCACCGCGTACGCCTCGCTCACCGAGGCGCTGCCGATGCTGCGCGCGGTCAAGGACACCGCCGAGCTGGAGCTGCTGGCGGCGGCGGGCGCCGCGGCCGACGCCACCTTCGAGGAGATCCGCAGGACCCCCTTCGGCGGGCGCCGCGAGTCCGATGTCGCCGCCGGCCTGGCCGAGCTGCTGCGCGGCTTCGGGCACTCCCAGGTCGACTTCACCATCGTCGCCTCCGGTCCCAACGGAGCCAACCCGCACCACGAGGCCGGCGACCGCGTCATCCGGCGCGGCGACATGGTCGTCCTCGACTTCGGCGGCCTCCGCGACGGCTACGGCTCCGACACCTCCCGCACCGTCCACGTCGGCGAGCCCACCGACGAGGAGCGCCGGGTGCACGACCTGGTCCGCGAGGCGCAGGAGGCGGGATTCCGGGCGGTGCGGCCCGGCGCCGCCTGCCAGGACGTCGACCGGGCCGCCCGCGCCGTCATCGCCGACGCCGGATACGGCGAGTACTTCATCCACCGCACCGGCCACGGTATCGGCGTCACCACCCACGAGCCGCCCTACATGATCGAGGGCGAGGAACAGCCCCTGGTGCCCGGCATGTGTTTCTCCGTGGAGCCCGGGGTCTATCTCCCCGGGCGGTTCGGGGTACGCATCGAGGACATCGTCACCGTCACCGAGGACGGCGGCCGGCGCCTCAACGACACCACCCGGGAGCTGGTCCTCGTGGACTGACCGGCTGCCCCGCCCCCGCCCCGCACGCCTCCGGAAGACGGCGCGACCATGACCCAGGCACCGACACCGACCGCGGACACCGTCCGCCGACTGGTCCGATCCCTGCTCAAGGAGGGCCCGGCCGACGCCGGGGGGCCCGATGTGCGGCCCGTGGCCGAGGGCGCCGTGCCCGCGGGTGCCGTACCCGCCACCTGGTGGGTCGGTACCCGCCATGTGCTGCGGCTGGCCCCGGACCGGGACGGCACCCTGCGGCAGCGCCGCGAACTGCGGCTGCGCGACCTGGTCCGCCCGCACCTGCCCGTCGCCGTGCCGGCCAGTGCGGCGCACGGCGAGTGGGCGCCCGGACTAACCTACACGCTCGACGCCAAGGTGCCCGGCGGCTCGGGCGAGGTGCACGACGTGTCCGCCGTCGGGGAGGCCGATCTGGCCGGAGTGCTCACGGGTCTGCGGGAGGTGCCGCTGCGTCAGGCCGAGGCGCTCGGCGTGCCGCGGACCGGTCCGCGTTCCCTGGAGGAGCTGCGCAGGGCCGCCGAGCGCGCCGCCCGGGCCCTGGCCGCCGCCGACGAGTTCGACCGGGCCAGGCTGGCGCAGCTCACCCCGGCGGCCACCGGCCAGCTCGCCGCGCAGCCCGGCGCGCCGGTCCTGGTCCACCACGGGCTCGCCGCGGAACACCTCGTCGTCAGCGCCGACGGCCGGGTGCGCGGCGTCCTCGGCTGGGCCGACGCCGTGGTCGGCGACCCCGCCGAGGACATCGCCGGGCTCGCCACCGCCGTCGGGTCCCCGGCCGCGGTCCGGGCCGCCACCCTCGCCGGGTACGGCGCCCGGCCCTGCCTGCGCGGCCTGTGGCTGGCCCGCTGCGACACCGTGACCGGACTCGCCGAGGCGCTGGCCGGCCGGCCCGCCGGGGCCGCGGCACCGGTGCTGCGCACCCGGCTGCGGCACGCCTGGGAACCGATCCTGCTGGAGCGGGTGACCGAACTGCGTGAGGACGGCGAGGACGGCGACGACGACCTCCTCTGAGCGGCCCGGCGTCGGGCCGCCGCGCACCCCGGATCACTCCTGGAGGAGCACCACCCCGGTCTGACCGGGCACCCGCAGCACCCCGTCCGCGCCCGGCGCCTCGACCGGCTCCCACGCGGCCAGTACGCGCGCGGGGCGGCTGCCCAGCGGGATCCCGGTCGGCTCCGTGCCCAGGTTGACGGCCACCTTCAGGTCGCCGCGCCGGAGCGCGAGCCAGCGGTGCCCGTCGCGGTCGTGGGCCACCTTGGTGTCGGCGAGGTCGGGGTCGGTGAGATCGGGCCACGCGTGCCGCAGGGCGATCAGGGTGCGGTACCAGGCCAGCACGCGCGCGTGGGGCTCGCGTTCCGGTTCGGACCAGTCCAGGCAGGAGCGCTCACGGGTGGCCGGGTCCTGGGGGTCGGGCACGTCCTCCTCCCGCCAGCCGTGCGCAGCGAACTCCCGCCGTCTGCCCCGCCGTACCGCCTCGGCCAGCTCCGGATCGGTGTGGTCGGTGAAGAACTGCCACGGCGTGGAAGCCGCCCACTCCTCTCCCATGAACAGCATCGGGGTGAACGGGGAGGTGAGCACCAGCGTCGCCGCGCAGGCCAGCAGCCCCGGGGGGACCAGCGCGGAGAGCCGGTCGCCCTGGGCGCGGTTGCCGACCTGGTCGTGCGTCTGCGTGTAGCCCAGCAGCCGGTGCCCGGCCACCCGGCTGCGGTCCAGCGGACGGCCGTGACTGCGGCCCCGGAAACCGGAGTACCCGCCGTCGTGGAACCAGCCCCGGGTCAGCGTCCTGGCGAGCGCCGCGAGGGGATCGCGCGCGAAGTCGGCGTAGTAGCCCTGCGACTCCCCGGTCAGCGCGGTGTGCAGGGCGTGGTGGAAGTCGTCGTTCCACTGCGCGTGCACGCCCAGGCCGCCCTGTCCGCGCGGGGTGACGATCCGCGGGTCGTTCAGATCGGACTCGGCGATCAGGAACAGCGGCCGTCCGGCCTCGGCGGCCAGCTCGTCCACCGCCGCCGACAGCTCCTCCAGGAAGTGCCGCGCCCGGGTGTCGGCCAGGGCGTGCACGGCGTCAAGGCGCAGCCCGTCGATCCGGTAGTCGCGCAGCCACGCCAGCGCGCTGCCGACGAGGAAGGCCCGCACCTCGTCCGAGCCGGGCGCGTCCAGGTTGACGGCCGAGCCCCAGGGCGTGTGGTGGGTCTCGGTGAAGTACGGTCCGAACTCGGGCAGACAGTTGCCGGACGGGCCGAGGTGGTTGTGCACCACGTCCAGGACCACGCCCAGGCCGAGGGCGTGCGCCCGGTCGACGAACCGTTTCAGCGCCTCGGGTCCGCCGTACGGCTCGTGCACCGCCCACAGCGACACCCCCTCGTACCCCCAGCCGTGCCGCCCGGGGAAGGGGCACACCGGCATCAGCTCCACGTGCGTCACGCCCAGCCCGGCCAGATGCTCCAGCCGCCCGGCCGCCGCGTCCAGGGTGCCCTCACGGGTGAACGTGCCCACGTGCAGCTCGTACAGCACCGCCCCGTACAGCGGGCGCCCGGCCCACCGGGCGCGCCAGACGTACCGGCCCTGGTCGACGACGGCGCTCAGGCCGTCCGGGCCGTCCGGCTGCCGGCGCGAGCGCGGATCTGGCCGGACCGGCCCGTCGTCCACGGCGAACCCGTAGCGTGAGCCCTCCCGCGCCTCGGCCTCCCCCGTCCACCAGCCCGCCCGCTCGGGATCGCGTCGCAAGGGGCCGGCGGCCCCGTCGCAGTGGAGCGTGACTCGGTCGGCCTCGGGTGCCCACACCTCGAACTGCACGGACGGTTCCCCTTCGTCTGCTCACGGTGACGTAGCCCGTCCATGGTCCAGCAAAAGAGATCGGTCCGCCGGTGAACACCGCCATTCCCGGCGGGTCCCGCCGGGCACGCGGGACGGCCCCGCACCCGTTTTCTGGACACCCCGGCCGCGCTGACCGACAATCACCAGCGTGACGTCGTCCTTCGAGTTCCCCACACACCCCGCGCGGCTGTCCGACGCGGAGCGCGACAAGGCGCTGAAGGTGCTCCGGGACGGGGTCGCCCTGGGCCGGCTGTCGCACGACACCTTCATCCGCCGGATGGAGCTGGCGCTCGCCGCCCGCCGCCGCGACGAACTGGCCGCGCTCACCGCCGACCTGCCCCGCGAGAGCCGGATGTCCCGGCTGGTGTTCGGCACCGTCGGGGCGGTCTCCGGCTTCGGGGTACGGCTGCGCACCGCCTGGCGGGCCGAGCGGCTGCCCAAGCTGCTGCTGCCGCATCCCGGCTCCGGGTACCCGCTGCGCATCGGCCGCGACCCGGCGTGCGGGCTGCGGCTGCACCACGAGACGGTCTCCCGGGTGCACGCCGAACTGGTCCGCCAGGGCGGCCTGTGGATCCTGCGGGACCTGGGCTCGACCAACGGCACCACCGTGAACGGACGGCGGGTCATCGGCGCGGTCGTCGTCCAGGAGGGCGACCAGATCGGCTTCGGCCGGATGGCGTTCCGGCTCGCCGCGGGCTGAGCCCGACCCACCTCTGGTTATTGCCTCACAGGCCGTGGGCGCCCGGTGTGCGCCCACCGGCCCTTTGCCGAAAGCGGTGTTGACGCGCCCCCGAACTCGTGACTGACTGTGCGTACACCGAGCACCGCAGGTGAACCGACGGCGCCGCATCGTGGAGGTGTGCCCTGACGCCCCTCCTGCGCTATCCGACCGTCGACGAACTGGGCGCCCGGGCCGCCGCCCTCGCCGCCCGCCACCCCGACCGGGCCCGGCTGCGCCGCGTCGGCACCTCCCGCGCCGGCACCCCGCTGCTGCTGCTCTCCGTCGGGCACGGCAGCCGCCCCGCCCTCGTCGTCGCCGGGCCGCACCCCAACGAACCCGTCGGCGGTGCCACCGCCCTGCGCCTGGCCGAGCGCGCGCTCGCCGATCCCCGGCTGACCGACGGTGCCGACACCAGCTGGCACCTGCTGCTCTGCCTCGACCCCGACGGCCTGCGGCACAACGAGGGCTGGCTGTCCGGCCCGTACAGCCTCGGCCGCTACGTCCGCAACTTCTTCCGGCCCGGCTTCCTGGAACAGCCCGAGTGGCTGCCCGACGGCGCGGGCCGGGCCGCCCTGCCCGAGACCCGCGCGCTGCTCGACCTCCACCGGGAGCTGCGGCCCTTTCTGCAGTTCTCGCTGCACGGCGTCGATGTCGGCGGCGGCTTCGTCGAGCTCACCCACGATCTGCCCGGACTCGCCCAGCGGCTCGCCCAGACCGCGGCCCGCCTCGGCATCCCCCGCGAACTCGGCGCCTACGACGCCCTGTACTGGCCCGGACTCGGTCCCGCCGTCTACCGCATACCGCCGCCGCGCCGGGGTGATCTGACCGCCGCCATCACCGAGGCCGCCGTGGAGTCCACCTGGTGCCACCCGCAGCGCTACGGCACCGTCACGGCCGTCGTCGAGGCACCCATGTGGGGCGTGGCCGCCGTCGCCGACGGTTCCCCGCCCACCGACCCCGAGGGGGTGCTGCGCAGGGTCAGCCGCATCCTGCGCGACGACACCCGGCTGCTGCACCGGCTCCTCGCGCGGCTGCGGCCCCATCTGCCCGCCACCGAGCACACCGCGCGTCTGCTCGCCCCCGTCGACGACTATCTGCTGGTGTGCCCACGGCTCGCCGACACCTGGGACCCCGACACCGACGACGGCTCCGGCCGTCCCCTCCCCGCGCTCAGCACCGCCCACCTGGTCGCCCTGCGCATCGCCGGCCGCCGCCTCGCGCTGCGCACCGCCGGGCTGCTGCACCAGCTGGTGACCCGGGCCGGCCGCGACCCGGCCGAGGTGCTGCCGGAGCTGGACCGGCTGGTCGACCAGTGGTGCGCCGACTACCGCGACGGCTGCGCGGCCCGCTGGATCCCGGTCGCCCGCCAGGTCGAGTACCAGGCGCGGGCCGTCCTCGCCGCGTTCGAACTGTCCGTTCGGCACACCCCCGGGGGCTCCCGCTGGGGCGACCCGGGCCGGGGCTGCGGCGCCGCGGTGCCGATGCACCGGGACTGACGTACGGGCCCGACGTACGGGCCCGACGTGCGGGCCGGACGTGCGGGCCCGACGAGGTACGGGCCGAGGTACAGGGCAGGCCTCCCGGGTGTCGGACGCCCCGGGTGCCGGATGCTGCCGATGTCAGGAGTCCCGGGCGGGCCGGACGCCCCGGTCGCCCGTGGCGTCCACCCGTTCCAGCAGGGCCACGGGCAGCGGCTCGAACAGCTCCGCCACGCGCGCGTGCCCGGTGAACTTCCGTCCCGGGTCGAGCACGTCCGCCCACCGGCCCGGCGGCAGCGTCAGCCGTGTCCCGCGCCAGCCGCCCGCCTCCGCCAGCCGCAGCGACAGCCGGGTCACCGCGGTCAGCACCTCACCGGAGCGCACGAACGCGGTGCAGTGGTCCGCCGCCGGACCCTCGGCGGGCAGCGGTGCGTAGGCCGCCCCGGCGCCGAACGCGTCCGGGCGGCGCGCCCGCAGCGCCAGTGCCGCCCGGGTCACCGCGGCCTTGCCGCCGGGCTCCGGGGAACCCCCCGGCCCGCCGGGAGGGAACGGGACCGGGCGGCGGTTGTCCGGGTCCACCAGCGCGCGGTACTCGTCCTCGGTGCCCTGGTAGAGGTCGGGCACTCCCGGCATGGTCAGGTGGACCAGGGCCGTGCCGAGCACATTGGCCCGGATGTGCGGCTCCAGCGCCGTACGCAGAGCGGCCACGTGCTCGCCGGGCGGCCCGCAGGGGCCCGCCGCCACGAACCGGTCCACCGCCTCCTCGTACGATGGTTCCTGCTCCGTCCAGCTGGTGTACATCCCGGCCTCGCGCACATGCTTGAGCATCGCCCGCCGCACCCGCCCGCCGTCCGCCGGGCCGAGCCCGAACACGGTCTGCCAGGCCGCCCACGCCAGCTGTGCGTCGGGCCCGCCGTCGCCGGCGCGGGTCACCTCCGCGAGGGTGTCCGCCCACCGCGCCGGGCACTCGGTGAGCACCGCCAGTGCCGCCCGCACATCGGCGCTGCGCTTGGTGTCGTGGGTGGAGACCACGGTGCCGGTCAGCGGCCAGTCGTGCTGCACGCGCGCGCAGTACGCGTGGAACTCCTCCGGGGACACGGCCGGCCGTCCCGGATCGCCGCCCACCTCGGTCGCCGACAGCAGCGGCACGTACCGGTAGAACGCCGTGTCCTCGACCGACTTCGCGCGCAGCGCCGACGCCGTCTGCGCGAACCGGGCCCGGAACTCCGCGTGCTCCGGCCCGTCGCCGTCCCGGCCGCCCAGCAGCAGGTCCCGGACCACGTCGACCGCGCCGGCCTCCTCCGGCACCACGAACGCGTGCCGTGCCGCGGCCGCCGCCTCCTCGGTCACCACGTCCGCCGCGTCCGCCGCGGTGTACGGCCGGTAGACCTCCAGCCGCACCAGCAGCTCCTGCAGCGCCGTGCGCAGCGCCCACGGCGCCCGGTCGCGCAGTACGGGGTCAGGGGACGCGACGCACAGCCGGTGGGCCACCCGGGTGAGCCGGTCGCACTCGGCGGCCAGCTCATGGGTGAGCACCTTGTACGCCGCCCGCCGCGCCGTCGCCGCCCAGTCCCCGCCCCGGTCGGTCTGCGGCGCCGCGAACCGGTGGTAGAGCCCCAGGAGTTCCGTGTGCCCCGCCGGGTCCGTGAACAGGCCGTCGATCCGGCGCAGCGCGTCGTAGCCGGTGGTGCCGGCGACCGGCCAGGAGGCCGGCAGCCGCTCGTCGTCCGCGAGGATCTTCTCCACGACCGTCCACCGCCCGCCGGTCGCCTCGTGCAGCCGCGTCAGATAGCCGGCCGGGTCGGCGAGGCCGTCGGGGTGGTCGACGCGCAGACCCTCGATCACGCCCTCGTGCAGCAGCCGCAGGAGCGTGGCGTGCGTGGCCTCGAACACCTCCGGATCCTCCACCCGCACCCCGATCAGCTCCGAGATGCTGAAGAACCGCCGGTAGTTCAGCTCCGTACGGGCCAGCCGCCACCACACCGGGCGGTACCACTGGGCGTCCAGCAGCTGCGGCAGCGGCAGCTGAGCGGTGCCCTCGCGCAGCGGGAACGCATGGTCGTGGTAACGCAGTGCGTCCCCGTCGACCCGCAGGTCCCCGATCACCTCGCCCAGCGGCCCGCCGAGCACCGGCAGCAGCAGCTGCCCGTCCTGGGCCTCCCAGTCGACGTCGAACCACCGGGCGCGGGGTGACGCGGGCCCGTCCCGCAGCACCTCCCAGAGTGCGGGGTTGTGCCGGGGCGCCAGCGCCATGTGGTTCGGCACGATGTCCACTACCAGCCCCAGACCGTGCTCCCGCGCGGTGGCCGCCAGGGCCCGCAGTCCCTCCTCCCCGCCCAGTTCGGCACGCACGCGCGTGTGGTCCACGACGTCGTAGCCGTGCAGCGAGCCCGGCACGGCCTCCAGCACGGGCGACAGATGCAGGTGCGAGACGCCCAGCGAGGCCAGGTACGGCACGGCCGCCGCCGCGGCGGCGAACGGGAAGCCGGGCTGCAGCTGCAGCCGGTAGGTCGCCTGGGGAGGCCGGGCGCCCGGCGGAGCAGGTCCGGCCGGGTACGCCGGGGGAGCGGCCGGGGCGGGGCGCACAGATGTCATGGAAACCTACGTACCCGCCCCGCCGCCTTTCGTGTCATCGGCCCCTCAACGGGGGGATGCGCACTCACCCAGCTTCGAGCGACGGGGAGCACCGGGCGGCGCGGCGCGCCGGCGAGATACCGAGAGGTGATCGGCCTGACCGGGCCGCTGCTGCCGGCCGTGTCGTTCCTGGGCCGGCTGCCGACGGCCACCGTCCAGTTCGGCAGCGTGCTGCTGGTGGCCCGGACGAGCGGCTCGCCGGCGGCGGCAGGGCTGACCGGCGGTGCGCTCGCGGTAGGCCAGGTCGCCTGCGGGCCGCTGGTGGGGCGACTCGCGGACCGGCACGGTCAGCGCACCGTCGTCCTCGCCCTCAGCCTCGCCAACGCCCTCGCGATCGCCGCGCTGGTGGCCGGCGCGCTCGCGGAGCTGCCGACGCCGCTGCTCGCGCTGCTCGGCGCGGCGGCGGGCGCCGGTGTGCCGCTGGTCGGCCCGCTGGCCCGGACCCGGTTGGTGTTCGCGCTCACCGAGCGGTGCGTGCCGCGGGACCGGCTCGCCGAGGCGATGGCGTTCGCGACCAGCGCGATCGTGGCGGCCAGGCACTCGCCGTCGCGGTGACCGGCCGGCCGGCCGAGTCCCACGGCCCCGCCGCGGCCTTCGCGGTGGCGAGCCTGGCGGCGGCTCTCGCGTGCGCCCTGGCCCTCTCGGGCCGCCCGGCGTCCCGCACCGCACCGTCCGGCACCGGCCTCCGGGCACCCGCACCGTGACAGTGCGCGCACCGGTCCCCAGCGGGTCGGGCGAAGTCCGCTGCGGTTCGGCAGCGCTCCGAGGGGGCGCGGGGAACTGCGCGACCAGCGACGGTGCGGCAGACGGGCGACGGCCTATCGGGGCACTTCCCGCGGGGCGCTCAGATCCTGGACCGGCCGCTGCAGCACCGTCAGGCTCCGGTCCACCAGGGGCAGTGTGGCGCCCGCCTGCACCTTCGGACCCGCGCCCGGCGGCAGGCCCTCCGGGCGGGCGGTGTCGACCATCACCTGCCACTGCCGGCCGTGGTTCACCGGTACGACGAAGTCCAGCGGCCTCGGCGCGGCGTTGAACATCAGCAGGAAGGAGTCGTCGGCGATGCGCTCTCCGCGCGCGCCGGGCTCCGAGATCGCGTTGCCGTTGAGGAACACCGTCAGGGCCGAGGCCGGTGCCGAGTGCCAGTCCCGCTGGGTCATCTCCCGGCCCTCGGGGGTGAACCAGGCGATGTCCGACAGCTCGTCGTGGGTGCCCTCCACCGGCCGGCCGTGGAAGAAACGCCGTCTGCGGAAGACCGGATGGTCCTTGCGCAGCCACACCATCGCGCGCGTGAACTGCAGCAGCTGCCGCTCGCCCTCCGCGTCGGCGTCCGGCCAGCGCACCCACGCCAGCTCGTTGTCCTGGCAGTAGGCGTTGTTGTTGCCCCGCTGGGTGCGGGCGAACTCGTCACCGTGGCTGATCATCGGCACGCCCTGGGAGAGCAGCAGCGTGGCGACGAAGTTCCGCATCTGCCGGGCGCGCAGCTCCAGGACCGCCGGGTCGTCGGTGTCGCCCTCGGTCCCGCAGTTCCAGGAGCGGTTGTGGCTCTCGCCGTCCCGGTTGTCCTCGCCGTTGGCCTCGTTGTGCTTGCCGTCGTAGGAGACCAGGTCGTGCAGGGTGAAACCGTCGTGGCAGGTGACGAAGTTGATGGAGGCCAGCGGGCGGCGGCCGTCGTCCTGGTACAGGTCGGAGGACCCGGTCAGCCGGGACGCGAACTCCGCCAGCGTGCGCGGCTCGCCGCGCCACAGGTCCCGTACCGTGTCCCGGTACTTGCCGTTCCACTCGGTCCACAGCGGCGGGAAGTTGCCCACCTGGTAGCCGCCCTCGCCCAGGTCCCACGGCTCGGCGATCAGCTTCACCTGTGACACCACCGGGTCCTGCTGCACCAGGTCGAAGAACGACGACAGCCGGTCCACCTCGTGGAACTGCCGGGCCAGGGTGGCCGCCAGGTCGAAGCGGAAACCGTCGACGTGCATCTCGGTCACCCAGTAGCGCAGCGAATCCATGATCATCTGCAGGACGTGCGGGGAGCGCATCAGCAGGGAGTTCCCGGTCCCCGTGGTGTCCGTGTAGTAGCGCGGATCGTCGGCCAGCCGGTAGTACGAGGGGTTGTCGATGCCCTTGAAGGACAGCGTCGGACCCAGGTGGTTGCCCTCGGCGGTGTGGTTGTAGACCACGTCCAGGATCACCTCGATCCCGGCCTCGTGCAGTGCCTTCACCGCGGACTTGAACTCCAGCACCTGCTGGCCGCGGTCGCCCCAGGAGGCGTAGGCGTTGTGCGGGGCGAAGAAGCCGATGGTGTTGTAGCCCCAGTAGTTGCTCAGGCCCAGGTCCACCAGACGATGGTCGTTGACGAACTGGTGTACGGGCATCAGCTCCAGCGCCGTCACCCCGAGTTCGGTGAGATGCCCGATCACCGCCGGGTGGGCGAGGGCCGCATAGGTGCCGCGCAGCTCCTCGGGGAGCCCGGGGTGGCGCATCGTGAGGCCCTTGACGTGGGCCTCGTAGATCACCGTGTGGTGGTAATCCGTCCTGGGCCGCCGGTCGTCGCCCCAGTCGAAGTACGGGTTGACCACCACCGAGGTCATCGTGTGCGGGGCCGAGTCCAGGTCGTTGCGCCGTTCGGGGGCGCCGAAGTGGTAGCCGTACACCTCCTCGCCCCAGCCGATCGCGCCGCTGATGGCCCGCGCATAGGGGTCCAGGAGCAGCTTCGCCGAGTTGCAGCGCAGGCCGCGCTCGGGTGCGTAGGGCCCGTGCACGCGGTAGCCGTACCGCTGCCCCGGCATCACGCCCGGCAGATACGCGTGCCGCACGAAGGCGTCGCTCTCCCGCAGCTCGACCGCCGTCTCCGACCCGTCGTCGTGCAGCAGACACAGCTCTACTCGGTCGGCGGCCTCGGTGAAGACCGCGAAGTTGGTGCCGGCGCCGTCGTACGTGGCACCGAGGGGATATGCCTCTCCAGGCCAGACCTGCATGGACACGACTCTTTCAGGTGGGGAGCGCCGTTGGGGTCGCCTTGGCCCCGAGTCTCCCCGGAAAGTACCGGACCGGCTACGAGGTCTCCCGCCCCGTGCCGGAACCGGCCCGCCCCGCGCCCGATATGACTCCGCTCACGACGGTGCGCGGGCCATGATCGGAACGGGCAGGGGGAAAGCGGTAGTTGAGCAACGAGCCTGCGCATCAGGCTGCGTCGTGGACCGCTCCCGGAGTACTCTTCCTTGATCGTTGAGCCGGGGAGTGCCCGGGGGAGTGGAAGGCGGTGCGCGGGTGGGCTCGGGAGGGCTGGAGCTGCCCCCCGGTGACGAGGGTCACCAGGGGGACTCCGCGGACGTCCCGCCCGGTGCGGTGTCCCTGGCGCGGCCCGTGCACGCGGGCGCGATCGGCCCTGAGCTGGACTGGGACGCCGGTGCCTGGCACGAGGTGCGTACCCGCGCCCAGCGGGCCGGCCGCGCCTACATCTGGCTGAACCTGGTCGAACAGCGGCTGCGCGCCGTGGTGGCCGCCGTGCTGCGCCCGGTGTACGAACCGGTGCACGGCGACGACTGGGTGGTCGCCGCCGCCGGCCCGGCCGGGCAGGAGTGGGTGCAGCGCGCGGTCGCCGTACGCGAGGTCAGCCGCCGCAAGGGCTATCTGCTCGACCCGGCCGACGACAATGTGCTGAGCTTCCTCACCTTGCCCCAGCTGCGCGAGCTGATGGTGCAGCACTGGCCCTGCTTCGCGCCGTACGTCGACGAACGCCGCGATGTGGAGCTGGCCCTCGACGAGCTGGAGGTCACCCGGAACGTCGTCTCCCGCAACCGGGCGCTGTCCGAGGCGGTGCTGAACCAGGCCGAGCGGGCCTCGGCCAGGCTGCTGGAGCTGCTCGGCGCCGGCAGCGACGTGCCCTCCGCCCGCCGGCTGCCCGTCGACGCCGTGGAGGACCTGGTCGGCGACCGCTACGCGGACGTCGTCGCCGTCCACCCCGACCGGGTCCGGCTGCTGCGGCAGTTCCCCGCCGAGGACATCTTCGGCGGCGCCCGCCGCCTCGACGCCGTCGGCATCGGACTCAACCTGCTGGTGCAGAACTTCTCCGGGCGGCGGATGGTGCGGCTGGCGGAGGCCGGGACCCGGGTGCGGCTGCTGTTCCTCAACCCCGCCTCCAGCGCGGTCAAGCGGCGCGAGCGCGAACTCGGCCTCAAACGGGGCGAGCTGAGCCGGGCGGTGGAGACCAACATCCTGCACATGCGCCGGGTGCGGTCCCGGCTGCGCGACCCGGGCGCCTTCGAGATCCAGGTCTTCGACGAGACGCCCCGCTTCACCGCCTACCTCGTCGACGGGGACGGCTCCGACGGCGTCGCGGTCGTGCAGTCCTATCTGCGGCGGACCCGGGGCATGGAGGCGCCGGTCCTCGTCCTGCGGAACGGGCGGAACGCCGGAAAGGTCGTCAAGTCGGACCAGGCCGATGAAGCCGGGCTCTTTCCGACCTATCGCGAGGAGTTCGAGCTGATGTGGGCGGACGCCCGGCCGGTTTCGTGACGGCCCCGCGGCGTCCGCGGCCCGGCCCGGAACGGAACGCGGCCGGCTGATTGTCAGTGGTGCGTGCGAGGGTGGAGGTCACTGGGGGAACGCACCACCAAGAAGGGGGGCCGCCCATGGGCTGGCACCGGGAGCTGCTGATCGGCTTCGATCTGGAGACGACGGGCACGGATCCGCGCGAGGCGCGCATCGTCACGGGTGCCGTGATCGAGGTCAGGGGAGGGGAGTCGCTGGGGCGCCGGGAATGGCTGGCCGATCCGGGCGTGGAGATCCCCGCGGACGCGGTGGCGGTCCACGGCATCAGCACCGAGCGCGCGGCCGCCGAGGGCCGCCCGGCCGACCGGGTCGCCGACGCCATCGCCGCGGCGCTGGTGGGGTACTGGCAGGCGGGCGTGCCGGTGGTCGCCTACAACGCCGCGTTCGACCTCACCCTGCTCTCCGCAGAGCTGCGGCGGTACGGACTGCCGTCGCTGCGGGACCGGCTGGGCGGCCAGGACCCCGCCCCCGTCATCGACCCGTACGTCATCGACCGCTCCGTCGACCGCTACCGCCGGGGCAAGCGCAATCTGGAGGCGGTCTGCGCGGAGTACGGCGTGCCGCTGGACTCCGCCCACGACGCCTCGGCCGACGCCCTCGCCGCGGCGCGGCTGGCCTGCGCGATAGCCGGCCGGCACACCAAGGCCGCCGCCCTCGGCCCGGCGGAGCTGCACCGCCGGCAGATCCGGTGGTGCGCCGCCCAGGCCGCCGACTTCCAGGCCTTCCTGCGCCGCAAGGGCGACCCCGCAGCCGTGATCGACGGCACCTGGCCGCTGCGCGAACCGTCCGGGGAGCCTGCCGGGGCCCATGCCGGGCACCCGGCCGACGAGCCGGTGTGACCGGAGCCGTCGCACAAGCAGGGGCTCAGAACGGATGCCAGCGCACCGTCGGGTCGCCGTCCCGCAGGGACGCCACCCTGCGCGTGAACTCGGCCAGGGCCTTCGGGTTGCTCGGGGCGTGCTGGGCGACCCAGGCGCAGCTGGCCGTCTCGCGGGCGCCGCGCAGCACCGCGCAGCCGTCCCAGTCGCGCACGTCCCAGCCGTAGGTCTCGGTGAAGGCCGCGTAGGCCTCGGCCGGGAGTCCGTAGCGGTCCCGGGACAGCGCCATGACGACCAGGTCGTGCTCGCGCAGGTCCGCGGCGAAGGTCTCCAGGTCCACCAGGACCGGGCCGCCGGGGCCGACATGCACGTTGCGGGGCAGTGCGTCGCCGTGGATCGGACCCGGCGGCAGCCGCGGCGTCAGGGCCGCGGCGGCCGTCGCGAAGCCGTCGCGGCGCTCGCGCAGATAGGCCGCGTCCGCCGGGTCGATCGCGTCGCCCGCGAGCCGCAGCCAGCGCTCCACCCCGCCCAGCAGCCCGCGGGGCGGCAGCGGGAAGGAGGGCGGCGGAAGTGCGTGCACCAGCCGCAGCAGTGCGGCCAGGTCCCGCGGTCCGGGGGGCCGCACCGGATCGGGCATCCGGTGCCACACGGTCACCGGATGCCCGTCGACGAGCAGTGGTTCCGGCTCGGCCGCCCGGACCGCCGGCACCCCGGCCCCGGCCAGCCACACCGCGACGGCCAGCTCGCGGCGCGCCCGGTCCAGCAGCTCCGACTCGCGGCCCACCTTGACCACGAGATCACCGGCGGCGAACACGGCGTTCTCGCCCAGGGAGAGCAGCCGCGCATCCCGGGCCGGCCCCGGCAGCACCCGTGCCGCGGCCAGCACCGCGCGTGCCCCGGCCTCGTCCATGCTCCGCCTCCGCAGCTGTGTCGTGTCATGTCGCGGCCGAGGCCGGCGACGTCGGTCGGTTGTCCTGGTGAGTGTCGCATTCCCGCTGGTGGGGCCGTGCGCGGGAGGTGCCCCGCCCGCGGTGGCGGCGGCGCTCGGAAGGACCCGGAAGGGGTGGCAGGAAAACCGGTTGCCCGCGCCGCCGGCCCCCGCCCGGCGTGCCTCACGTGGGACTCGACATCGCGATCTGCATCACCGGCCAAGGCCGGGGGTGCACGTATTCCGTCCGGATGCGTCGCAGCCCCGGAGCCCTGACCGGTCCGGGGAGTCACGCCCGCTGATTCCACGCGGCGTCGCGCGCCCCCTTGTCCTCTCCCGTCTCGGTCTTCCGGTCAGGGCCTCTCGCTGCCCTCTTCTGCCTTCACGGAAGACAAGGACCGCAGGCCATGGCCCGACCCACCACGCGCACCACCCGTGTGCTCTCGCAGAACTTCCTCACCGACCGCGCCACCGCCGAACGCCTCGCCCGGCTCGCCGTGCCGGAGGACCGGACCGCCGCCCCGCTGCTGCTCGAAGTCGGCGCGGGCAGGGGCGCGTCGACCGCTCCGCCGGCCCTCCGCTGCCGGGAGCTGCGCGCCTACGGGATCGGCCCCGGCCCGGTGCCGGGACTGTGCGCCCGGTTCGCCGACACGGAGCAGGTCAGGGTGGTCGAAGGGGGACTTCCTCGCCGTCCGGCCGCCGCACGCCCCCTTCTCGGTCGCCGGCAACGTGCCGTTCTCCCGCACCGCCGACGTCGTGGCCCGGTGCCTGGCCGCCCCCGCGCTCACCGATGCCACCCTCCTCACCCGGCTCGAGTACGCCCGCGGACGCACCGGCGGCCACGGCCGCTGGACCCGGCCGACGGTCATCACCTGGCCGCGTCACGGGTGGCGGCCGGCGGGCCGGGTCGGCCGGTACGCCTTCCGCCCCGTGCCCCGCGTGGACGCCGGGATCCTGCGCCTCGAACGGCGCCGCACCCCGCTGCTCGGCCCCGCCGTGCAGCACGGCCGGCAAGACCTGGTCGAGCCGGGCTTCTCCGGCGTCGGAGGCTCGCTGCACGCCTCGCTGCGGCGCGCCCGTCCGCGGCAACCGGGTGGACGCCGGGTTCCGGGCCGCGCGCCTGGATCCGGGCGTGCTGGTCGGCGAGGTGGCGCGGTGGCTGCGTCTGCACGAGGTGCCGGCGCCGTGACGCAGCCGAGGGCGACGGAAAACAAGTTGCACGAGACGTCTCGTCTCGCATATTGTCGCGGCATGAGTACTCCCGCGCACATCGCCATGTTCTCCATCGCCGCCCACGGTCATGTGAACCCCAGCCTGGAGGTCATCCGTGAGCTCGTCGCGCGGGGCCACCGGGTGACCTACGCGATCCCGCCCGCCCTCGCCGAGAAGGTCGCCGCCACCGGCGCCGAGCCCAGGCTGTGGCATTCCACGCTGCCCGGTCCGGACGCCGACCCCGAAGCCTGGGGGACCACGCTCCTGGACCACGTCGAGCCCTTCCTCGACGACGCGGTCCAGGCACTCCCGCAGCTGATCGAGGCCTACGAGGGCGACGAGCCCGACCTCGTCCTGCACGACATCGGCTCCTACCCGGCCCGCGTCCTCGCCCACCGCTGGGGCGTGCCCGCCGTCTCCCTCTCACCCACCTACGTCGCCTGGGACGGGTACGAGAAGGAGGTCGGCGAGCCGGTCTGGGAGGAGCCGAGGAAGACCGAGCGCGGCCGGGCCTACTACGCCCGCTTCCACTCCTGGCTGGAGGGGAACGGCATCACGCTGGACCCCGACCCGTTCGTCGGCCGCCCCGACCGCTCCATCGTCCTGATCCCCAGGGCGCTCCAGCCCAACGCCGACCGCGTCGACGAGACCGTGTACTCCTTCGTCGGCGCCTGCCAGGGCGACCGCGGCGCCGAGGGCGACTGGCAGCGGCCCGCCGGGGCCGAGAAGGTGGCGCTGGTCTCCCTCGGCTCGGCCTTCACCAAGCAGCCCGCTTTCTACCGGGAGTGCGTGGAGGCATTCGGCGACCTGCCGGGCTGGCATCTGGTCCTGCAGATCGGCCGCCATGTCGACCCCGCCGAGCTGGGCGACGTACCGGACACCGTGGAAGTCCGCTCCTGGGTGCCGCAGTTGGCGATCCTGCAGCAGGCGGACCTGTTCGTCACCCACGCCGGTGCGGGCGGCAGCCAGGAGGGACTGGCCACCGCCACACCGATGATCGCCGTACCGCAGGCCGTGGACCAGTTCGGCAACGCCGATCTGCTCCAGGCCCTCGGCGTGGCCCGGCGGCTGGACACCGAGGAGGCGACCGGCGAGGCACTGCGCGCTGCCGCCCTGGAACTGGTCGGCGACCCGGAGGTGGCCGGCCGGCTGGAGGGCATCCAGGCGCAGATGGCCGAGGAGGGCGGCACCCGCCGCGCCGCCGACCTCATCGAGGCGGAACTGCCCGGCCGCTCCTGACACATGTCGGAGGGTCCGCCGGCCACGGCCGGAGGGCCCTCCGACACAGGTCCGCAGTGTTGTTGAATAAGTCACAGCCGCGTGGCGCAGTTGCTCCGCGCACCCCGGATCGACCAGAGTTTCGAGCGGTTCCGCAGGTGCGGACGACCGGCCGTCGTGCCCACCCCCACGGGGCACGACGGCCGCCTATCGTGAGCGCATGACGACGACGTACGCGGCGCTGCTGCGGGGGATCAACGTGGGCGGCGGCCGGAAGGTCCCGATGGCCGACCTGCGCGGACTGCTGGAGGAACGCGGGTTCGGCGGAGTACGCACGTATCTGCAGAGCGGGCAGGCGGTGTTCACCTCCGGCCACGGTGACGAGGAGTCGCTGCAGGCCGAGCTCACGGCGGCGGTCGAGCAGCGGTTCGGCTTCGCCGTGGACGTGATCGTCCGCGACCACGCCTATCTGAGGGCCGTCGCGGAGGGCTCCCCGTTCCCGGCCGACGCCCTGCAGCCCAAGCAGCTCCACGTCACCTACTTCTCCGCCCCGGCCGACGAGGCGCGGTTCGCGGAGGTCGACCGGGCCGCCTTCCTCCCCGAGGAGTTCCGCCTCGGCGACCGGGCACTGTATCTGTACACCCCCGACGGCCTGGGCCGCTCCAAGCTCGCCGAGCAGCTGGCCAGACCTCGTATCACCAAGGGCCTGATCGCCACCACCCGCAACTGGAACACCGTACGCAAGCTCGTGGAGATGACCGCGCCCTGATGCGGCCTCAGGCCCCCACGGCCGCCAGGACCGGCACCCGGGCCGCGTCGTAGCGCTCCAGCAGCAGCCGCGCCACCTCGGGAGCCGGACCGAGGACGTCCGCCAGCACATCGGCCTCGGCCGCGCCCCGGGCGATACGGTCCGGCAGGAACCCGGGAGCCAGCACGTAGGGCGCGACGGCGACCCGCTCGCAGCCCAGGGCCCGCAGCGCCCGCACCGCGTCCTCGGTGCGGGGCAGGGATGCGGAGGCGAACGCAGGCCGCACGGCGCACCAACCGGTGTGCCGCCACTCCCGCGCGATATCTGCGATCACTGCGATCGCCTCCGGGTCGGTGGACCCCGCCGAGGCCAGCACGACCCCGGTCGAGGACCTGTCGGCGGGGGCCAGACCCGCCTCGTACAGCCGCCGCTCCAGCGCCGACAGCAGCAGCGGGGAAGGGCCGAGCACCTCCGTCTGCCGGATCCGCAGCCGGGCCGGGGCATCCGCGAGGACCGCGGGGATGTCCGCCTTGGCGTGGAAGGCGCGGGTCAGCAGCAGCGGCAGCGCCACCACGTCGCGCACGCCCTCGGCCGCCAGGGACTCCAGCATTCCGGGCACCGACGGCACGTTGAAGTCGAGGAAGCCGGTCTCCACCCGCAGACCGGGGCGCAGCGAGCGGACCCGGCGCACCAGGGCGTGCACGGTCGCGGCGTGCCGCGGGTCGCGGCTGCCGTGCGCGATGACCAGCAGGACCGGAGGGCTCATGGCACTCAGCTCCGCACCAGCAGCCCGCGGCTGCGCAGCACCCAGCGCTCCAGCGGGCTGAAGATCAGCAGGTCGATGGCGATGCCGACGAACAGGATCAGCAGGATGGCCTCGAACACCATCGCCATGTCACTGGCGTTGCGGCCGTTCTCCAGCAGCTGGCCGAGCCCGATGCCGAGGTCGGGGAAGGACGCGATGATCTCGGCGGCCATCAGCGAGCGCCAGGAGAACGCCCAGCCCTGCTTGAGTCCGGCCACATAGCCGGGCAGTGCGGCCGGGAGGGTGATGTGCCAGGTGCCCTTGAGCCCCGTGGCGCCCAGTGTGCGGCCCGCCCGCAGGAACAGCGGCGGCACCTGGTCGACGCCGGAGACCAGCCCGTTGGCGATGGACGGCACCGCGCCGAGCAGGATCACCGCGTACATCATCTGGTTGTTCAGGCCCAGCCAGATCACCGCGGGCGGCACCCACGCCACCGACGGCAGCGACTGCAGCCCGGACAGGATCGGTCCGATGGCCGCCCGCACGAACTTCACCCGCGCCACCAGCAGCCCCAGCGGGGTGCCGATCAGCAGCGCGAGGCAGAAGCCGAGGAGGCCGCGCGAGACGCTGGTCCAGATGTAGCCGAGCAGCTCGCCCTGGAGCCAGGCGTCCCGCAGCACGTTCCACACGTCGGAGGGCGCGGGCAGCTTGGTCGGGTCGTCGACGATCCCGAAGGAGACCAGCGCCTGCCAGACCGCCAGCACCAGGGCGACGGCGATGACCGGCGGCAGGATCTTCTCGGTGAACGTCTGCCGGAACGGCTTGCGGACCCGCTGCACCGTCTCCAGCGCGTCGAGGCCCGCCTCCAGCCCGGCGAGATCGTTGCCGCGGTCCTTGACGGTGCTGTCAGTGCTGGCCATGGCGGCGGATCTCCCCACGCAGTTCTTCGGTGATCTCGACGGACAGCTCCGCCACCGCGGAGTCCTCGATCCGCCGCGGGTGCGGGATGCCGACCGTCCACTCGCGGGCGATCCGCCCGGGGCGGGAGGACAGCAGCACCACCCGCTCGGCGAGCCGCACCGCCTCGCGCACGTTGTGCGTGACGAACAGGACGGAAAGCTGCGTCTCGCGCCAGATCCGGGTCAGCTCGTCGTGCAGCACGTCGCGGGTGATCGCGTCCAGCGCCGCGAACGGCTCGTCCATCAGCAGCAGCCGGGACTCCTGCGCGAGCGCCCGGGCCATCGCCACGCGCTGGCGCATACCGCCGCTCAGCTCGTGCACCCGCTTGCCGTGCGCACCCTTCAGCCGGACCAGCTCCAGCAGCTCCTCGGCCCGGCCGCGCCGCTCGGACCTGGGCACACCGCGCAGCTTCAGGGCGAGTTCCACGTTCTTCCCGGCGGACAGCCACGGGAACAGGGCGTGCTCCTGGAACATCAGCGCCGGGCGCCCGTCCGTCTCGATCGTGCCGGCACTGGGCCGGTCCAGGCCCGCCACCAGGTTCAGCAGCGTGGACTTGCCGCACCCGGACGCGCCGAGGAGGGTGACGAACTCGCCGGGCGCGACGTCGAGGCTGATGTCGTCCAGCACGAGCTGTGTCCCGCCGGGGCCCGAGAACGACTTGGAGACATGCTCGATCCGGGCGGCCCGGACGGCCGATCCGGTGGTCTCGTCGGCCTTGGCGAGGGTCGTGGTCGTGGCCATGGTCGTCACCTCCTGGTCAGTGGTCGTCATCCGGGCCTACTCGGGGACGCCGAGACCGGCGTCGTCGACGGCGGGCTCGCCCTCGGCCGCGAGGACCTTGTTGAGCAGCGTGAGGTCGTAGATGCCGGTCAGGTCGGGCTCGTCCAGCAGTCCGGCCTCGACGGCGTGTCCGGCCTGGGTGGCGAGGGTGGCGGCCAGCGGGTCGTCGGTGACCCGGACCGACTCCCACGCCGGGCCCAGGACCTCGTCCGGCAGGGCCTTGCCGGTGTCGCGTTCGATCTGCTCGTTGGCGGCGGCCCTGGCCCGGTCCGGGTGGGCCTCGATCCAGGCGTTGGTCCGCACGGAGGCCTTCAGCACCGCCTCGACGGCCTTCGGATGCTCCTCGAGGAACTCCTGGGACACGACGATGTTGGTGGTGACGAACTCCTCGTCGGGCCACAGCGACGTCTCGTCGAGCAGCACCTCGCCGCCCGCGGCGACCAGCTGGGACGCGGTCGGCTCCGGCACCCATGCGCCGTCGACGGAACCGGACCGGAAGGCGTCGGGGGTGACCTTGTTGTCGCTGCGGACCACCGTGACATCGCCCTTGCCGCTGAGCGGGTCGATCTTCCAGCCCTGCTCCGCGGCCCAGTCGAGGAAGGCCACGTCCTGGGTGTTGCCGAGCTGCGGGGTCGCGATCCGCTTGCCCTCGACGTCCTTCGGCGACGCGATCCGGTCCGGGTTCACCACCAGCTTCACCCCGCCGGACGCCGAACCGCCGATGATCCGCAGGTTCCTGCCCTCGGCCTTGGTGTAGCCGTTGACCGCGGGGGACGGGCCGAGCCAGGCGATGTCGAGGGAACCGGAGTTCAGGGCCTCGATCACGGACGGTCCCGCGTTGAACACCGCGTACTTCGCCTCGGTGGCGCCCAGCTCCTTCTGGAAGAAGCCCTGCCGGTTGCCCACCAGCGCCGTGGCGTGGGTGACGTTGCCGAGGTAGCCGATCCGGACCGAGTCCAGGCCGTCGGTCTTCTTCGCCCCGGCGGCGATCTGCACCGTGTCGTCGTCCTTGGCCTGCGACCCGTATCCGCAGCCGGCGAGGACCAGCAGCGGCAGGGCGGTCAGGGCCGCGAGCACACGGCGCAGGGCGGTGGTGGCAGGCACGGGAGGTGTTCCTCTCGTTGGCCCGGCGGTCACGGTCTGCCAGGTCGGTCTGGTACGTCGGTCAGGTCGTGGCCGGGAGGTCGGCGGGTTTTCGGCGGTGCGGGTGACGGCGCGAGCGGCGGAGCCGGCGGGGTGCGCCGTGCCCGCGGCTCAGCCCGCACATCGCGACACTCCGCCCTGCCCGCTTCCGACGGCGCCGCTGCCGATGCGGCCGCCCTCCTTGGCGAACGTGGAGTAGACGTCGGGGGAGTCCATGTCAGAAGTCCCACCCGTCGTCGTCGGCCTGATCCTTGACCGGCTCCGGGGAGGCGAAGGACTCGCCGACCATGCCGGCGGTCAGCGTGGTGCCGTCGCCGGGGTCGATCAGGATGAACGAGCCGGTGCGCCGCGAGTCGGCGTAGGAGTCGACGGGCAGCGGCTCCGCGGTGCGGATCTTGACCCGGCCGATGTCGTTGGCGGTGAGCTGACCCGGGTGCGGGTGCAGCGACAGGTCGTCGAGCGTGAGCCGGGACGGGATGTCCCTGACGATCGCCTTCACCGTGCGGGTGCCGTGCTTGAGCAGTACCCGGTGGCCGACGGTCAGCGGCTGGTCGGCGACGTGGCAGACGGTGGCCTCGAGGTCCTGCGTGGTGGCCGGCGCGTCCTGGCTGGGCACGATCAGATCGCCGCGCGAGACGTCGATGTCGTCCTCCAGCCGCAGTGTCACCGACTGCGGCGTCCAGGCCACGTCCACCGGCTCGCCCAGCAGATCGATCCCGGCCACCTTCGTGCTCCGGCCGGACGGCAGCACGGTGACCGGGTCGCCGACCCGGAACGAACCGGCGGCGATCTGGCCGGCGTAGCCCCGGTAGTCGGGGTGCTCGGCGGTCTGCGGCCGGATCACGTACTGCACGGGCAGCCGGGCGTGGCAGTGCGCCAGGTCGTGGGAGACCGGGACGGTCTCCAGGTGTTCCAGGACGGTCGGGCCGCCGTACCAGTCCATGTGCGCGGACGGCTCCACCACGTTGTCGCCGACCAGCGCCGAGATCGGGATCGCGGTGACCTCCGGGACGCCCAGTTCGGTGGCGTACGCCGTGAACTCCTCGGCGATCCGGGCGAACACCTGCTCGTCGTAGCCGACGAGGTCCATCTTGTTGACGGCGAGGACCGCGTGCGGCACCCGCAGCAGTGCCGCTATGGCGGCGTGCCGCCGGGTCTGCTCGACGACTCCGTTGCGGGCGTCGACCAGGATGACCGTCAGCTCGGCGGTGGAGGCGCCGGTGACCATGTTGCGGGTGTACTGCACGTGCCCCGGGGTGTCGGCGAGGATGAACCTGCGCCGGGGCGTGGCGAAGTAGCGGTAGGCCACGTCGATGGTGATGCCCTGCTCCCGCTCGGCGCGCAGGCCGTCGGTGAGCAGCGCCAGGTCCGGGGCGTCCTGGCCACGGCCGGCCGAGGCGCGCTCCACGGCCTCCAGCTGGTCGGCGAGGACCGACTTGGAGTCGTGCAGCAGCCGGCCCACCAGGGTGGACTTGCCGTCGTCGACCGAGCCGGCGGTGGCGAACCGCAGCAGGGTGGTCGCCGACAGCTGTTCGACCGACAGCGGCTCGGTGGGTTCGGTGGTGCTGGTCATCGCTAGAAGTACCCCTCGCGCTTGCGGTCTTCCATCGCGGCCTCGGAGAGCTTGTCGTCGGCCCGGGTGGCGCCGCGCTCGGTGAGACGCGAGGCGGCGATCTCGGCGATCACCTTCTCGATGGTGTCGGCGTCGGAGTCGACCGCGCCGGTGCAGGACATGTCGCCGACGGTGCGGTAGCGGACCTGCCGCTTCTCCACGGACTCGTCGTCCTTCGGCCCGCCCCAGTCGCCGGCGGTCAGCCACATGCCGCTGCGGGCGAACACCTCGCGCTCGTGTGCGTAGTAGATCGCGGGCAGCTCGATGCCCTCGCGGGCGATGTACTGCCAGACGTCCAGCTCGGTCCAGTTGGACAGCGGGAAGACCCGGACGTGCTCGCCGGGGGAGTGGCGGCCGTTGTACAGGTTCCACAGCTCGGGGCGCTGGCGGCGCGGGTCCCACTGGGAGAACTCGTCGCGCAGGGAGAACACCCGCTCCTTGGCGCGGGCCTTCTCCTCGTCGCGGCGCCCGCCGCCGAAGACCGCGTCGAACCGCTCCGCCTGGATCTTCTCGGTCAGCGGCAGCGTCTGCAGCGGGTTGCGGGTGCCGTCCGGGCGCTCCTTGAGCACGCCCCGGTCGATGTAGTCCTGCACGGAGGCGACATGCAGCCGCAGCCCGTGCTTCTCGACGGTGCGGTCACGGTAGTCGAGGACCTCGGGGAAGTTGTGCCCGGTGTCCACGTGCAGCAGCGCGAACGGGACCGGCGCCGGGGCGAACGCCTTCAGCGCCAGATGCAGCATGACGATGGAGTCCTTGCCGCCGGAGAAAAGGATCACCGGCCGCTCGAACTCGCCCGCCACCTCGCGGAAGATGTGCACCGCCTCGGACTCCAGCGCGTCCAGGTGGGACAGCGTGTACGGACTGTCGGTCTCCTCGTCGGTGACGGTCGCGACGGAGGTCGTCATGCCAGTCCCCTTTCAGTGAGCAGGGCGTACACCGCCGCGGCGGACTCCTGGACGGTCTGGTTCTGCGACTCGATGCGCAGGTCGGGCGTCTCGGGCTGCTCGTACGGGTCGTCGACGCCGGTGAGCCCGGTCAGCTCGCCCGCGGCCTGCTTGGCGTACAGGCCCTTGACGTCCCGTACCGAGCACACCTCCACCGGCGTGGCCACATGCACCTCGACGTACGCGGTGCCGTTCGCCTCGTGCCGCTTGCGGACCGCGTCGCGGCTGTCGGTGTACGGCGCGATCACCGGGACCAGCGCCGTGACGCCGTGGCGGGCGAGCAGCTCGGCGACGAAGCCGATGCGCTGCACGTTGGTGTGCCGGTCCTCGCGGGAGAAGCCGAGGCCCGCGGAGAGGAACTCGCGGATCTCGTCGCCGTCGAGGACCTCCACGCGCCGGTCCTCGGCGCGCAGCCGCCCGGCCAGCTCGTGGGCGATCGTGGTCTTGCCGGCGCTGGGCAGGCCCGTGAGCCAGACGGTGGCTCCGCTCGTCACGTGGTTCTCCTGGGTCCGATGATGGGTCGTCGTCATCCGTGCAGCCCGCACTCGGTCTTGCTCAGGCCCGACCAGCGGCCCGCCCGGGCGTCCTCGCCCTCCAGCACACGCCGGGTGCAGGGAGCACAGCCGACGGAGGCGTAGCCGTCCATCAGCAACGGGTTGGTGAGGACTCCGTGCTCGGCGACGTAGGCTGCCACATCTTCCTGTGACCATCGCGCGATCGGGGAAATCTTCACTTTCTGCCGCTTCTCGTCCCATCCGACGACCGGGGTGTCCGCCCGGGTCGGGGACTCGTCGCGGCGCAGTCCGGTCGCCCAGGCCACATAGTTCTTCAGCCCCTCCTCCAAAGGCCGCACCTTGCGCAACGCGCAGCACAGGTCGGGGTCACGGTCGTGGAGCCGCGGCCCGTACTCCGCGTCCTGCTCGGCGACCGTCTGCCGGGGGGTGAGGGTGATGAGATTGACGTCCATCACGGCTTCGACCGCGTCCCGGGTGCCGATGGTCTCCGGGAAGTGGTAGCCGGTGTCGAGGAACACCACGTCCACGCCGGGCAGGGCACGGGAGGCGAGATGGGCGACGACCGCGTCCTCCATGGACGAGGTCACGCAGAACCGCCTGCCGAAGGTGTCCGCGGCCCACCGGAGTATCTCCGGTGCGGTGGCGTTCTCCAGTTCACGGCCCGCCTGCTCGGCGAGCGCCTTGAGATCCTCGGTGGTGCGCTCTTCCTGTACCGCGGTCATATGGGTTCCCCTCCCGTGGAATCGGCCTGCAGCCCCCGGGCGAGCAGCCCGAGGAACTTCAGCCGGAAGGCGCGGTTGCACGCCGCGCACTCCCAGGCGCCGTGGCCCTGCTCGTTCGGCCGCAGGTCCTCGTCGCCGCAGTAGGGGCAGTAGAAGGGGGCAGCGCGCTCACTCATGAGAGGGACTCCTCGCTCGCCCGGGCGGCCCAGGCGGCGAACCGCTCGCCGTCCTCGCGCTCCTCCTGGAAGCGCTTCAGCACCCGCTCGACGTAGTCCGGCAGTTCCTCGGAGGTCACCTTCAGACCGCGCACCTTGCGGCCGAAGCCCGCCTCGAGGCCGAGGGCGCCGCCGAGGTGCACCTGGTAGCCCTCGACCTGCTCGCCCCGGTCGTTCATGACCAGCTGGCCCTTGAGACCGATGTCCGCCACCTGGATACGGGCACAGGCGTTCGGGCAGCCGTTGATGTTGATGGTGATGGGCTCTTCGAACTCCGGGATCCGGCGCTCCAGCTCGTCGATCAGCGAGGCGCCGCGCGCCTTGGTCTCGACGATGGCGAGCTTGCAGTACTCGATGCCGGTGCAGGCCATGGTGCCGCGCCGGAACGGGGAGGGCCGGGCGGTGAGGTCCAGCGCCTCCAGGGACTCGACCAGCGAGTCGACCTGGTCCTCCGCGACATCGAGGATGATCATCTTCTGTTCGACGGTGGTCCGCACCCGGCCGGAGCCGTGCGCCTCCGCCAGGTCGGCGATCTTCGTCAGGGTGGTGCCGTCCACCCGGCCGACACGCGGGGCGAAGCCGACGTAGTGGCGGCCGTCCTGCTGCCGGTGCACCCCGACGTGGTCGCGCCAGCGCTCCACGGGCTGGGCCGGGGCCGGTCCGTCGAGCAGCCTGCGCTTCAGGTACTCGTCCTGCAGCACCTGGCGGAACTTCTCCGCGCCCCAGTCGGCGACCAGGAACTTCAGGCGGGCCCGCGTGCGGAGCCGGCGGTAGCCGTAGTCGCGGAAGATGGAGATGACGCCCTCGTAGACGTCCGGGACCTCCTCCAGCGGGACCCAGGCGCCGAGCCGGACGCCGATCTTGGGGTTGGTGGAGAGGCCGCCGCCGACCCACAGGTCGAAACCGGGGCCGTGCTCGGGGTGGTCGACACCGACGAAGGCGATGTCGTTGATCTCGTGCGCCACGTCCAGCAGTGGCGAGCCGGAGACCGCCGACTTGAACTTGCGGGGCAGGTTGGAGAAGTCCTTGTTGCCCACGATGCGGCGCTGGATCTCCTCGATGGCGGGGGTGCCGTCGATGATCTCGTCCGCGGCGATTCCGGCCACGGGCGAGCCCAGGACCACGCGGGGGGTGTCGCCGCAGGCCTCGGTGGTGGACAGGCCGACGGCCTCCAGGCGGTTCCAGATCTCGGGCACGTCCTCGATCCGGATCCAGTGGTACTGCACGTTCTGCCGGTCGGTGATGTCGGCGGTGCCGCGCGCGAACTCCTGCGAGATCTCGCCGATGACGCGCAGCTGCCGGGTGGTCAGCCGGCCGCCGTCGATGCGGACGCGCAGCATGAAGTAGCTGTCCTCGAGCTCCTCCGGCTCCAGCACCGCGGTCTTGCCGCCGTCGATGCCGGGCTTGCGCTGGGTGTACAGGCCCCACCAGCGCATCCGGCCGCGCAGGTCGTTGGGGTCGATCGAGTCGAATCCGCGCTTGGAGTAGACCGTCTCAATACGTGTCCGCACATTGAGACCGTCGTCGTCCTTCTTGAACTGTTCGTTGCCGTTGAGCGGGGTGAAGTGACCCGCGGCCCACTGACCCTCGCCGCGGTGACGGCTCACCTTGCGGCGGGGAGTCGCGGCGGCGGGGTTCTGCGGGGTGGCGGCCATGGATGACACGTCCTTCGGGACCGGTGGAGAGAAGCGCTGACCTGCGCGGCGCAGGCGCAGGTGCAGTCCTGCGCGGCGCTGCGCGGGGATGCGAACGAGGCGGGGGATTTCCGGGCTGCTGGGGCTGCTGGGAGTGCTCTCAGCGCGCCGGACAGATGGCGCTGGACATGCGGCCGAGGTCGACGTGGCGCCGACTCACCAAGGCAATTCCAGTTCCAGGCATGACGGAAGCCTGGCACGGCGATCTGGACACAGTCCAGCTTTGTCCAAAATGCGGACACCCTTGTCCCGTACTACGAGACAAGAGTGTCGTCGGTCACACCAGGTCAGGCGGGGAAGGCTCCGGGCCAGGGGCCGGGCGTCGGCACCTCGGGCTCCTCCTCCAGCTTGGTGTCGAACAGCCGGAAACCGCGGCGCTGGTAGTTGTCCATCGCGTACTCGCCGTCCTTGCTGCAGGTGTGCAGCCACACCCGCTTGGTCGGGGACAGCTCCGGCCAGCGGTCGGCGAGGTCCCATGCGCGGGCGGTGCCGGACGACAGCAGATGGCCGCCGATACGCCGGCCCCGGAAGGCCGGGATCAGCCCGAAATACTCGATCTCCACGACGCTGTCCTCGCCCGGGGACAGCTCCACGTACCCGGCGGGCGTGCCGCGGTCGTAGGCGACCCAGGTCTCCACGCCCGGCCGCCGGAGATGCTGCTGCCACTGTGCGTACGTCCAGCTCAGCCGGTCGGTCCAGCGGATGTCACCGCCGACGGAGGCGTACAGGAAACGGCTGAACTCGGGCGAGGGCACCTCGGCGCGGACGATCCGCACGTCCCCCTCCGGCCGGGCCGCCGGCAGCAGGTCGCTCGGCGCGGTCTGCTCCAGCGACCAGGTGGTCACGGCGATGTTGGTCATACCGGTCAGGGAACCATCCGGCGGCCCGCGCTGTCGACCGTCCGGGTGAGCGGCCGGTCGGCTCCGTGGGTGAAGTGTCCGGCGGCTATCCGAGGGACCCGTCGACCGAGGTCAGCGGCATCGCGAAGAGGACCCGGCCGGCCTGGGACCAGACCTCGCCGGTCCCCGGCCGGTACGACAGCGGCCCCGCCCCCGGACTCCAGCAGCGCTGTGAGCGGTCGGCGCCGCACTCCGCGGCCCGGGTGCCGCCGGTGTCCTGGCGCACCAGGGTCCCGCGGCCGTCCGGTCCGTCCCCGGCCGCCCGGCCCAGATACCACTCGGCCCGCGCCTGGCCGGGCGGGCGGTGGGCCAGCACGCCCCGGACGCCGTCCGCTCCGGTCTCGTACGCCTCCCGCGCGTCCACCCGGCCGTCCGCCTCGGCGGCCGGCAGCCCCGCGCGAGACGGGTCCGTGCTGAAGGCGTACCGCCACAGCCGGGTGGGGCGCTCGCCGTCCGGCGGCACCCACTCGCCGGCGACCAGGCCCGGCGGAGTGCTGCCGCGGTCCAGGGCGAGCGTGTACGGCCGCGCCGCGCCGACGCCCTCGGACAGCCGGTACGCGGCGACCGCCGGCAGTACGTAGGGTTGGCCGAGCGCCGCCCAGCCGCCGGGCACCCGGCCCACCGCGTCGGCGTCGGCCGTGGTGCGCAGGATGCGGTCCAGGTCGTACACGTACAGTGCGTTGCGGTCCCCGGTACCCCCGGTGACCAGGAGTTTGTCCTGGTGGCGGACCATCCCGGTGACGGGGGAGGCAAGCCCCCGGTAGTCGTCGCCGCCGTCGACCGGGACGACGAGGAGGGCGGAAGTCCGGCGCGGACGGTCCTCCTCGCCCGCGTCCCCGGCAGCGTCCGGGGCGCCCGCGGCGACCAGGTCGACCCGGGCCAGGCCCCGGCCCGCCGGACCGCCCGTCTCCCGGGACCACGCCGAGACGATCACCGGGTCCGGCCCGGGGGAGCCGTCGCTGTCACCGGAGGCGGCCACCGCCCCCGGGCGCCAGCCCCGGGTGTCGGCCTCGTCCCAGCAGTAGGCCCGGGTGGCGGCGGGTGCGACCGGCAGCGCACGGCGCTCCCCGGCGGTGCACTCCGCGGTGCCGCGCAGCGTGCGGTCCGCGGTGCCGAGCACCGTGGCGACGTCCAGGGGTGATCCCATCGCGGAGGAGAGCCGGTCCAGCCAGCGCTGCGGCACCCGGTGCTCGGTCAGCCGCATCGGCGCCCGCTCCGAGTGGGACAGCAGCGGCTTGAGCCGGCCGGGGTCGTCGGCGACCGTGGCCTGCGAGGCGCTGATCATCGTGGCGGCGCCGGTCAGCGCCAGGGCAGCGCCGGCCAGCGCTGCCCGCAGCGCTCTGCCCCGCCTGCGCCGGCGGTGTCTGCCGCGATGCTTCATCCCACCTCCACGGGCACCGGGGTCAACTGCGTCCGACGGTCCGCGTGTTGACCGAGAAGCGGTGTGGCGGTCCGAAGGGCGATGTTACGGCAGGGGAGTGCGTCCGCGGACGCGGACGGTGCAAATACGCGGAAGAAACCGCGTTCCGGTGCCATCCGCACCGGAACGAGGCCGCCGTCCGGATGTCGGCTGCGGCGACGGTGTAGGTCGCAACCGAGCCCCGGCCGGACGACTGGCCGCAGCCGCCCGGCTGCCGCGCCCGGACCCTCCACCGCGCCACCCGCGCCGGAACCGGGGTGCGTGTCGGGTGTCCGGCCGTCACCGGGGCGGTGGGTTGCGACTGGTGCGGCGAGCTGCGGTGACGCTGGCGTCGGGGTGCGCCGGAGCCGCAGCCGGGTGACCGTGGCTGAGGCGGGTGGCCGCCGGGGATCCGGTCGTCGCACCGGGCGGCCCGGGTGCTGCCGAGGTGGCGGGCTGAAGTCGGGTCGCGGCCGGGTCGGTCCGGGTGGTGCCGGGTCGTCACCGGGTGGGTGAGGGTCCTCGGCGGCCGGCCACCACCGGAGACGTCGACTGGGGGAGCAGGTCGTGGGGATCCTCCGGGAGCAGCAGTTCGACCTCGGCGTCCTCGCAGAAACGATACGGTCGGTGCTCCAGGAACGCCCCGAGGTACCGCCGTACCCGCGACATCTCCGCCCGCACCGTCACGGTGCGGCCCGGGTCGCCGAACAGGTCCGCCGCCAGCCCCGCCGCGCTGCGGCCGGTGCGCTGCACCGCCAGCAGATACAGCAACTCGGCGTGCCGCGGACTGAGTTCATGCACCCAGGACCCCGCCCCGGCCCGCACCTCCATCGACCAGCGCCGCGGCTGCCGCAGATCCAGCACGATCCGCGCGGCCCCGCACGGGCCCGCCTCCTCCGGCGCCGCGCGCACCAGCCAGCCGTCGGCCAGCGGCTCCACGGTGCACGCACCGAGCGTCGGGAGCCACCGCGGCCCGGCCGCAGACCCCCTGGGCAGCGCCACCCGGTTGGTGTACGGCATCCCCGTCACCGCCGCGGTCCAGCCGTCCCGGTCCACCACCACGGCCCGCCCGCCGATCCGGGCCAGCACCGGTGCGGCCACCGCCCGGAGCCGCTCCAGCGACCGCACATGCAGCTCCCGCAGCCGCGCCTCGGCGAGTTTGGCCACCGAATCGACCCAGGCGAGCGTCGCCGGATGCATCGTCTCCAGCGGCCCGCTCACATCGACCACGCCGATCAGCCGGCCGTCACGCGGATCGGTGATGGGCGCGCCCGCGCACGTCCAGGTGGCGTGCGACTGCACGAAGTGCTCGGAGGCGAACACCTGCACCGGCCGCCGGGTGACCGCCGGGGTGCCCACGCCGTTGGTGCCCACGACCTCCTCCCGCCAGTCCGCGCCCGGTTCGCACCCGAACCCGTCGGCCTTGCGCAGCACCGGCGAGCTGCCCTCCCGCCACAGCACCCGGCCCTCGGCGTCGGCGACCACCATGATGTGGTGGGCGACGTCCGCCACCGACAGCAGACCCTCCCGCAGCACCGGCAGCACCTGCCGCAGCCCCGAGGCCTCCCGCCGCCGCTCGACCTCCTCGCGCGGCAGCAGCCCGGACCGGAAGTCGTGGTCCGGGTCGACGCCGCTGCGCAGCATCCGCGCCCAGGACTGCTCGATCACCGGGCGCGGCGCCACCGGCGCCTGTCCGCCGGACAGTCTGGCCGAGCGCACCTCTCTGAGCACCCGGGCCGCACGCGTGGCGTCCGCGGCGGCGAACTGCGTCATGTCCATCGGCGAGAGCGCCACTGGTCCTCGTCCCCCTGCGGAGTCCGTACCCGTCGTCCGTCTCATGCTGAGTCCGTGAGTGAGTCCGTCCCATAGTGACCGCTTGCCACTGTGCCATGTGCGCAGTCCACCCGTAGTCACCGGCAAGTTGCAACCCCTTGCAACTCTGGTGACCGGGCACGTGGTTGGCCGAAACTTGAGCAGCGCCGTCCCGAGCGGCGCGCACGCGGCCTCGAAGGCCCAGTGAGGCGGGGGTGGTGCCGTGTCGGCGCAGCACCACCCTCGTTTACGCCCCCCGCGCGCGACGAGCGGAACGCGCCCCCGCCGTGCGCGGCTTCCGGGCGGTCAGGACACCGGCCGCGCCCGCTCCACCACCGACGCCAGATCCAGCGACGTCGGCAGCGCGCCGAACGCCGCGCCACCGTCGCCGCCGAGGCGCGAGGCGCAGAACACGTCGGCGACCTCCGGCGGCGCATACCGCACCAGCAGCGCCCCCTGCAACACCAGCGCCAGCCGTTCCACCAGCCGCCGTGCCCGGCCCTCGGCGTCCGCCAGATCCGCCAGCTCGGTCAGCAGATCCTTGATCGCCGCGTCCAGCCGGTGATCGGCGCCGCGCGCCCGCCCCACCTCGCTCAGATACGCGTCGAGCGCCGCCGGCTCCCGCCGAAGAGCCCGCAGCACATCCAGCGCCTGGACGTTGCCCGCGCCCTCCCAGACCGAGTTCAGCGGCGACTCCCGCACCAGCCGGGGCAGGCCCGACTCCTCCACGTACCCGTTGCCGCCCAGGCACTCGGCGGCCTCCACCGCCACCGGCGCACAGCGCTTGGTCACCCAGTACTTCGCCGCCGGCACCGCCAGCCGCAGCAGCGCACGCTCCCGCTCGCCGCCGTCGTCGCAGGCCGCGGCGAGCCGCAGCGCCAGCGTCGTGGCCGCCTCGGACTCGATCGCCAGGTCGGCCAGCACATTGCGCATCAGCGGCTTGTCGATCAGCCGGCCGCCGAACGCCTCCCGGTACGTGCAGTGGTGCACCGCCTGCGCCACCGCTTGCCGCATCAGCCCCGCCGACCCCAGCACACAGTCCAGCCGCGTCGCCGCCACCATCCCGATGATGGCGGCCACCCCGCGCCCCTCCTCGCCCACCCGGCGCGCCCAGGTCCCGGCGAACTCGACCTCGGCGGAGGCGTTGGACCGGTTGCCCAGTTTGTCCTTCAGCCGCTGGATCAGGAACGGGTTGCGGGTGCCGTCGGCGAGCACCCGCGGCACCAGGAAGCAGCTCAGCCCGCCAGGCGCCCGGGCCAGTACCAGGAAGCCGTCCGACATCGGCGCCGAGCAGAACCACTTGTGCCCGGTCAGCTCGTAGCCGCCGTCCTCGGCCAGCGGCCGGGCGGCAGTGGTGTTCGCCCGGACGTCGCTCCCGCCCTGCTTCTCCGTCATCCCCATCCCCAGCAGCGCACCCGCCTTCGACCGGGCGGGCCTGAGCTCACGCTCGTACACCGTGGAGGTCAGCAGGGGCTCCCACTCCGCGGCGAGCGCGGGCTCCGCACGCAGGGCGGGCACGGCGGCGTGGGTCATCGACAGCGGGCAGCCGACGCCCGCCTCGGCCTGCGTCCACATCAGGAAGGCGGCGGCGCGCCGCACGTGGCCGCCGGGCCGGTGCCAGGCCGCGGTCAGCCCCGCGGCGACACCCTTGCCGAGCAGCCGGTGCCAGGCCGGATGGAAGTCGACCTCGTCGATGCGATGGCCGTAGCGGTCGTGGGTGCGCAGCCGGGGCGGGTTCTCGTTCGCCTCGGCGCCCCACCGCTGCACCTGCGCCGATCCGCAGCTGCGGCCCAGCCCCGACAGCTCCTCGCGGGCCGTGTCGTGCAGCTCGGGCGGCAGATGCCGGTGGACCGCGGCGGACAGGGCCCGGTCGGCGGTGAAGACGTCGTACCCGACGAGCGGCGGGGGCTGGTTCGACCCGGTGCGGGTGCTGCTGCCTGCCATGATGCGAACCTACCGCTCGGCCTCCGGGGTGGGTGGCGCCCCGCGCGGCGGATATACCTTTAGGACGTGCAGCAGCCAGCAAGTGAACCCCCCGAGCGGCCCTCCGGCCGGCTCCACCGGGCCCGCGCCCTCTACCGGAACGTCTCCAAGCGCAGGACGGCCTGGCTGCTGCTGAAGGACACCGTCAACTCCTGCATGGAGTACCGCATCCTGGGCCTGGCCGCGGAGGCCGCGTTCTTCACGCTGCTGTCGGTACCGCCCCTGCTGCTCAGCGTCATCGGACTGCTCGGTTACGTCGACCTGTGGACCGGCGCCGACACCACGCAGAGCGTGCGCGCCAACATCCTGGACGCCTCCCGCGCGGTGCTGTCCGAGCGCGGTGTGGAGCAGATCGCCGAGCCGATCCTGGACGACGTGATGAAGGGCGGCCGGCCCGACGTCATCTCCCTCGGATTCCTGTTCGCCCTGTGGTCCGGCTCCCGCGCGGTGAACGTCTTCATCGACACCATCACCGTGATGTACGGCCTCGACGGGGTCCGGGGCATCGTCAAGACCCGCCTGCTGGCCTTTCTGCTGTTCCTGGTGGCCCTGCTGATCGGCTCGGTGGCGCTGCCCCTGATGGTCGCCGGGCCGGACGCGGTGGTGCGGGTCGTTCCGTGGTCCGCGACCGTCGTCCAGGTGCTGTACTGGCCGGTCGTCATCGTCCTGTCGATCGCCTTCCTGACCACGCTGTACCACGTATCCGTGCCCGTGCGCTCGCCGTGGATCGAGGACGTCCCCGGCGCCCTGGTCGCCCTGGGCATGTGGGTGCTCGGCAGCTTCCTGCTGCGCATCTACCTCACCAGTACCGTCGAGGGCCCCACCATCTACGGCTCACTGGCCGCGCCCGTAGCCGTACTGCTGTGGATCGGTGTGTCCGCGTTCGCCGTGCTCGTCGGCGCCGCCGTCAATGCCGCCATCGACCGGGTCTGGCCGGCCGCCGCCACAGCCGCCGCCCGCGAGGCCAACGAGCGGCAGCGCCGGGCGCAGGTCGCCGAGTACGTGGCCCGCACCGCCGAGAACGGCGACGCGGACCCGGACATGCCGTCCGAGTTCCCCGAGCGCTGGTCCCGCTTCCTGCCCCCGGAGGACGTCACCTCCCGGCTGCGCACCCACGCCCGGCACCACCCGCACCACGACAAGCGCGACCCCTCGTAGCCGAGCCGAGCGGCGCCGAGCCGAGCCGAGCCGTGTCGCGCCGTGTCGCGTCGAGCCGTGCCGTGCCGTGTCGCGCCGCGTCCCCCCTGGCCCGGGGCCCGGGCTCACCCCGCCCAGGTCCCCGCCGCGGCGGCCTCCCGCACGAACGCGCCGAAGTCCCGCGGCGCCCGCCCCAGCACGCTGCCCACCCCGTCCGAGACATGGGCGTTGCGCCCGTCCAGCAGCGACGCGAACAGCTCCACCAGGAACTCCGCCTCCCCGGCCGGCACCCCGAAGGCCGCCAGCTGCCCGCCGTACTCCCGGGCCGGCACCGCCCGGTACGCCAGGGCCCGCCCCGTCTCCCGCGCGATCTCCGAAACCGCCTCCCCGAACGACAGCAGCCGCGGCCCCGACACCTCCAGCACCTCACCCGCGTACCGCTCCCCGCCGGTCAGCGCCGCCACCACCACCTCCGCCACGTCCCGCAGATCCACGAACGGCTCCCGCACGTCCCCGGCCGGGAACACCAGCTCCCCGCGCTCCCGCAGCTGCGCCGCCAGCGGCCCCTCGCTGAAGTTCTGTGCGAACCACGAGGACCGTACGACCGTCCAGTCCGCCCCCGCGTCCCGCACCGCGTCCTCGGTGGGCCGTGCCTGCTCCTCGCCGCGCGCCGACAGCAGCACCAGCCGCCGTACGCCGAGCCGCGCGGCCTCCCGCGCCAGCGCGCCGACCTCCTCGGCGGCGCCGGGGGCACCGACGTCCGCGGGGTGGACGAGGAAGGCGGCGCCGGCGCCGCGCAGCACATCCGCCCAGGTCGCCCGGTCCCGCCAGTCGAAACCGCCGGCGCGGGACGCGGGCCGGACCGCAAGCCCGGCCGCCCGCGCCGCCTCGGCGACGCGGCTCCCGGCCCGCCCGGAGGCGCCGGTGACGACGACGGTCGTCGGTGTTTCCCGGGTGTCTCGGGTGTCCCGGTTGTCCCGGCTGTCCTCGATGGTTCCCGTGATGTCGCCCGTGTTCCGTGTCATGCCTCCAGCCAACCGCCGGGCGGCCCCCGCGCCCATCGCCGAACGGCTCGTCCCCATGCGCGCACGTCTCCGTACACGTCCCTTGCACGCACGTCTACGCTGACGCCATGGACGCACTCGCCGGCCTGCTGGAGGGCCCCCGCGCCCGGGGCGCGTTCATGATCCGCGCCTGTTTCGACCCGCCGTGGGCCGTGCGCGTCGAGGACCGGGCGCCGCTGACGGTGATGCTGGTGGTGCGCGGCGAGGCCCGGGTCGTCCCGGACGAGGGGGAGCCGCTCCTGCTGCGCGCCGGCGACCTCGCCATCGCCCGCGGTCCCGCCCCCTACACCTGCGCCGACGACCCCCGCACCGCACCGCAGGCGCTGATCCTGCCGGGCGGCGAGTGCCGCTACCCCGACGGCCGCTCCCTGGGCGGCTCCATGGACCTGGGGGTACGCACCTGGGGCGACCGCCCCGAGGCCGGCACGGTGCTGCTGATCGGCAGCTATCTGGTGCGCGGCGAGATCGGCGGCCGGCTGCTGGACGCGCTGCCGCCGCTGCTGTCCCTCACCTCCGACGTGTGGGACTGCCCGCTGACCCCGCTGCTGACGACCGAGGTCACCCGGGACGAGCCCGGGCAGGAGGTCGTCCTGGACCGGCTCCTCGACCTGCTGGTGATCGCCGCGCTGCGCGCCTGGTTCGCTCGCCCCGAGGCCGAGGCGCCCGCCTGGTACCGGGCTCTGGGCGACCCGGTCGTGGGCCGCGCCCTGCGCCTGCTCCAGGACGACCCCGCGCACCCGTGGACCGTGGCGTCCCTCGCCGCCGGGGCGGGCGTCTCCCGGGCCGCCCTCGCCCGTCGCTTCACCGCACTGGTGGGCGAATCCCCGATGGCGTACCTGACCGGCTGGCGGCTCGCGCTCGCCGCCGACCGGCTGCGCGACACCGACGACACCCTGGCCGCCATCGCCCGCCAGGTCGGCTACGGCAGTGCGTTCGCCCTGTCCACCGCCTTCAAACGGGCCTACGGCGTCAGCCCCCAGGAGCACCGCACGGCCGCGGCGTAACCTGGCCGTCGTGTACACCGAACGGGGCTCCCGGCTGGCCGGAGCGGTGGTGTGGACGGTGACACCGGAGCCGCCGGCGTCCGGGCCGGGCCGTGTCCTGCCCGACGGCTGCATGGACCTGCTGTGGCACGAGGGCCGGCTGCTGGTCGCGGGCCCCGACACCCGCGCCCACGTCACCGACGGCGATCGCAGCCCCTGGGCAGGCGTCCGCTTCTTCCCCGGCACCGCGCCCACCCTCCTCGGCGTCCCCGCGCACGAGCTGCGCGACCGGCGCGTGCCGCTCACCGATCTGTGGCCGGCGGCGGAGGTACGGCGCCTCACGGCCCGGGTGAACGCGGCGGCCGACCCGGCGGACGGCCTGGAACAGGCGGCGCTGGGCCGGGCCGCCGACGCCGGCCCGCCCGACCCTCTGCTGAGCGGCGTCGTGGCCGCCCTCGAAGCGGGCGGCCCCGTCGCCGAGACCGCCGACGCCCTCGGCATCGGCGCCCGCAGGCTGCACCGCCGCTCGCTGGCCGCCTTCGGCTACGGCCCGAAGACCCTGGCCCGCGTACTGCGCCTGCAGCGCGCGCTCGCCCTGGCCCGCGGCGGTATCCCCCTCGCGGAGACCGCCGCCCGGGCCGGATACGCCGACCAGGCACATCTGACCCGCGAGGTCCGGGAACTGGCGGGCGTACCGCCGACGGAACTGCCGGGCGTCGGCCCCCGGTGACGGCACGCGGCTGCTTCGGGCAGCGGGCCCGGCTACGGGGTCCGGGCGTCCGGCAGCCGGGCGAACAGGTCGACGCCGTTGCCGTCCGGGTCGGCGACGACGGCGTACCGCTGCCCCCAGAAGGCGTCCCACGGCTCGAGCTCGCCGTGGTATCCGGCCCCGACGAGCTCCTCGTACAGCGCGTCCACCTCCTCCGGCGTATCGCACAGCAGGGCGAGCGACGCCCGCCCACCGGGAGCGGACGGCGGCTGCCACCCGGCGTGGAAGGAACGGACCGTCTCCTCGGTGTCGAGCAGCAGCCGGATCCCGCCCGGCAGCTCCGCCTCGGCGTGCGGCTGCTCCTCGGCGCCCTCCGGGAAGGCGAAACCGAGACGGCGGTAGAAGGTCACTGAGGCGGCCATGTCGGAGACGACGAGGCCGATGGCGTTGAATCGTGCGGTCATGGGACCACCGTAGGCCGGGCTCGGCGGAGGCGTCTTGAAGGAATCGGACACCGCGTCCGCAGCTCCCGCCTGACAGGATGGAGCCCATGATTCGTCATGTACGCGCCCATATCGGTACCCGTGCCCGCATGCGCACCCGTGCCCGCGCCCGCGCCCGAGTCCTGCCGGCCCTGCTGCTGGCACCACTGGTCCTCACCGCCTGCGGCACGGAGAAGGCCGCAGAGGGCGACGGCGTCGCTCCGGGCTCCGCCACCGCGGCGGATGCGTCCGCGTCCGCCGAACTGGCCAAGCGCGCCCGGGCCCTGGGCGTGGCCCCGGAACTCGTCTACGTCACCGAGGCCTCCGGCTACACCCTCGCCGAGCAGTCCGTCGGCGTGTCCGGCGACGACGGCTTCTCCGCGGCCTACGTACTGCGCGACAGCGGCGCCCACTTCACGCTCTACGCCGAACGCGGCGAGTTCGACACCGGTACCTGCGAGCAGCAGTGGACGAGCTGCGAACGGGACGGCGACGTCTGGTACCTGACGGGGAAGCAGGAGCACGGGTACGCCCGCCCGGAGAACGGCCACGTCATCAGGGTCAGGGCAGAGAAGGACGCGGTACCGCGCGACGTCCTGCGCAGCGCCGCCGAGGCCGCCCACCGCCCCGACCCCGCCGAGGCGGAATCCGCCCTCCCGCCCGCCGACCCGGCGGCCACCGAACCCCCGGTGGAACGCGGCGACCTGCCCCGCTACGGCGACGGGGCTCCGAACAACGACGTGGGGGTGGGTGGCTGACGGGGCCACGTGATGGCTGTGCCAGCGATCAGTGGCAGTAGCCCTGCTGTCCTTCGTGGAGCGCCTGAATGCCGCTTGCCGGGCCCACTGCCAGAATCTCCCGAAGAAGCGGGACAGCGTTCTCCACAGGAGCGGAGGCGTTGGCCTGCACCGGTACTCCTGCGGCAGCGCGTCGACCGGGTGACGGTCGATCGGGTTTCAGCCCGTTCCCGGATCGTCTCCGTCTGCGGGGCGGCGTCCTCGGGCACGATCGTGCTACGAGGAGGAGGAACCCCATGACTCCACATACGGGCAGGGTGACCTGTGACATCACCGTCTCGGCCGACGGGTACTCGGCCGGGCCCAACGGCTGGTGGGGTGACGACCCGCCGTTCCACGCCCCGGTCTTCGTGCTCGCCCATCACCCCCGCGAGCCGCAGCGGATGGACGGCGGCACCACGTTCCACTTCGTCACCGACGGATGTCCGCGGACCGGCCGTGACCGCCCGTGGAGCATGCACGGGAATTACAGTGCAGGCGGAGGTCGGCTGTGATGTGTGCAGGGCGTGTGCACGTCGGTTGGTGAAGGGCTGGTGGGCGTATGGCGGCGGCGGACCCGAACATGACGGCCGGGCCTGTGGTCGGCACGCCGTACGGGGCGGTACACGGTCGGTACGAGAGCGGGGTCGCCGTGTTCCGGGGGGTTCCGTATGCGGCTCCGCCGTTCGGGGCGCTGCGGTTCCGGCCGCCCGTTCCGCCCGAGCCCTGGCACGGCGTGCGCGATGCCGGTGCCTTCGGGGCGACCGCGCCCAAGCCGCCGTACTCCGAGGCCTTCGCCCAGTATCTGTCCGATCCGTCCGTACCCGGGGACGACTGTCTCAACCTGAACGTCTGGACCCCCGAGCCGGGTCCCGGTGCGCGTCTGCCCGTTCTGGTGTGGCTGCACGGCGGGGCCCTGACCAGGGGATCCTCCGCCGTGCCCGTGTACGACGGGCGCGCCTTCGCCCGGGACGGCGTCGTCTGTGTCTCGGTCAACTACCGGCTCGGGGTCGAGGGCTACGGACTGTTCCCCGACGCCCCGGCCAATCCCGGCCTGCGGGACCAGCTCGCTGCCCTGGAGTGGGTCCGCGCGTCCATCGCCGCGTTCGGCGGTGACCCCGACCGGGTGACCGTCGCGGGGCAGTCGGCCGGGGCCATCAGCGTCGGAGCTCTCCTCGCCGCCCCGGCAGCCCAGGGTCTGTTCCGGCGGGCCGTGCTGCAGAGCGGGCCGCCGGAGGCCGCCGACCGGGACAAGGTGCGGCGCATGGTGCGTCGAATGGCCGGGCGGTTGAAGGTCCCCGCCACCGCCGAGGCCTTCGCCGCCGTCGACCCGGACCTGCTGCTGCGCACCCAGGCCGAGGTCGGCAAGCTCAGCAGTCCCGTCCTCGGCGGGCCCGCCTTCGGTGTCGTCGTCGACGGGGACCTCGTACCTGGTGATCCGCTGGCCGCCGTCGTGGAGGGAGACGCGGGCGCCGGTGTCGATCTGATGATGGGGTGGACCCGCGACGAGTACCGGCTCTGGCTCGTCCCCGGCGGGCTCCTCGAGCGCGTCGACCGGCTCGGCTCCCTCGCCCTGACCGCTGTCCGCGCCCGCTGCCGCTGCGGCCCCGAGGTGACCCGTGGCTACCGTGCCCTGCATCCCGACGCCGGCACCGCCGAGATCGTCGGCCAGCTCGTCACCGACCACCTGCTGCGGATCCCGCTGCACCGCCTGGCCGACGCCCGGCCGGGGTCGTCGTACGTCTACGAGTTCGCCTGGCCGTCGAACAGGCCCGGCCTCGGTGCCTGCCACGCCCTCGAGCTCGGGTTCGTCTTCGACACCGGCGAGGCGCCGGAGTCGCGGATGCTGGCGGGGGAGGGGGCGCCGAAGGAACTGGCCGACGCCATGCACGGCGCATGGGTGCGGTTCGTCTCCGACGGTGATCCCGGGTGGGAGGCGTGGGACGCCACCCATCCGGTGCGCCTCTTCGATGCGGGGGCGCCGCGTACGGTGCGCGGGCCGCGGGACCGGGAGTTGGCCCTGTGGGGGACCGGCTTCAGCCCTTCAGGAACGCGGTCCAGGCTTCCGGTCCGACGGTGATGTGCGGCGCGGTCGGGGTCTTGGAGTCGCGGACGTGGACGGCGGTGGGTTCGGTGGCTACTTCGATGCAGTTGCCGCCCTCGTCGCCGCTGTAGCTCGACCTGAACCACTCAAGCGCGGTGCTGCTCATTGCTCTCCTAGCAGACGGTCCAGCAGATCCCTCGTGTCCTCCGGAGTGAGGGCCTGTGACCGCAGCATCGCACACTTCTGCGCAAGGATCGCCACCTCGTCCGGGTCGGCGATCAGTTGGCTGCCCCGCTGGTTCTCGGTGTAGGCGAGCCGCTGGTGCTCGGGTGTCTCCAACAGGACGAACGGTCCGTTGAGCCCTGCGTGCGTGGCCCTGCCCAGTGGTAGCGCCTGAAGCATGAGGCCGGGCAGTTCGGAGCACTCGCGCAGATGCTGCAACTGCTCTTCCCAAACGCCTTCTCCGCCGATGGGCGCTCGGAGCACTGGTTCCCAGACCACGAAAGAGGTGATCGGCGGCTCCTTGCGATGAAGGATCACCTGCCGTTCGATGCGTGCCGCCACCAACTGCGCAACCCTGTTCTCGTCGTAGACGGGAACCCGACTGCGGAACACCGCCTCCGCATACGCCTCCGTCTGCAACAACCCAGGCAGTACCTGATTCTCGTAGGAGGAGATCACGAGGGCCTCTTGCTCCCGGTCCAGGAACTCCTCCGCCCACAGCGGAACCAGATCCACCTCCGGCATCCGGCTCAACGCCGTCGACAACGCCCCCTTGGTCTCGAGGAGTTCGTCGAGCTGCTGGGCCAGGTCCGGCTTCAGTGGGCGCCTGCCCTGTTCGATGGAGGCGATCTGCTGCTCGCCGACGACGAAGATCTCGCCGAGGGACCTCTGTGTGTGACCGGCGGCCTCGCGGTAGAGGGCGAGCAGCGCGCCCACCATCTTCATAGCCGAGGCGTTCCGGTGCGACCGTGACCGTCGTGACCGTGTCGTGGTGCTCATGCGGTCCAACTCCCCACCCGCGCGCGTACGTTCACTGTCGCGCACCCGTACAGTCCAGGTGTACGGGTGCGCGGACTGTTTCATCATGGCCACGGAGCGTGACTCTCGTCACGTGAACGCGGAAACTCCACCCCGGCCCCGGTGTCCCGTCTCCCGTGAGCGGCTCTTTCGCCGTGAGCGCCGGTCCGTGCCCGCCGCGCGTGCGTTCGCGTGGGTGACGCTGGCGGACTGGGAAGCGTGCGGGCGTGCGGACGACGTCCTGCTGTGTGTCAGCGAGCTGGCGACCAACGCCCTCGTACACGGTGTGCCACCCGGACGCGGGTTCCTGCTGAAGGTGATCGGGTATGGCGACGGTTGCGTACGGATCGAGGTGCACGACAGCGGTGGCGGGGTGCCTGCCGTGCCGTCATCCGCCCCTGGTTCGGAGCCCGGTGAGGGCGGGCGCGGGCTGGTTCTGGTGTCGGAGCTCTCGGACAAGTGGGGAGTGGGGGAGCGGTCTCCCGGCAAGGTGGTGTGGTGCGAGTTCGAAGGCAGGCGGTGGGAAGGCGCCGTGTAGGGTGCTCTCCCCTTGACCGTCCCTTTGCCCCCGTCCCTCTGGTCCTCATGCTGCTCATCTCCGACCTGACCGACGGCCCCGACCCGGTGCTGTGCATCCCGGATCCGTCCGCCGACGCGGCGGCGCGGGCGAGGCACGTGGACGAGGCGGTGCTGTGCGACGCGCGCTGGCGGCTGCCGGAGGACGCCCCCCGGATGCGTGCGGGGCTGGCGGTGCTGCCCGTCGGCCCGTCCGACGCCGGGCCGGTGGGTGTGCGGGCGGCGCTGGGGGAACTGGTCCGCGCGGGCGTGACCGCGGTGGTGGCGTCGGCGCCCAACGGCGGGGTGCACCCGGGGGACACGGCGCACCCGGGGGACCCGGGGGAGGAGCCGGTCCGTGAGCTGTGCGAGGAGGCCGGGCGGGCCGGGGTGCCGGTGCTGCTGCCGACCGGCGATCGGGATCCCGGAGAGACTCTGCACCGGCTGCTGCGGCGGCAGTTGGCGGTCGAGCGGGAGAAGGCGCAGGCCACCGCGCGGGTGCTGACGCTGTCCGCGACATCGCTGGAGCAGGCGGAGGGGCCGGAGCGGCTGCTGCGGGAGGTGGCGGCGCTCACCGGCGGCACGCTGACGCTGGTCGAACCGGGCGATGCCGGGTGGCAGCGGCTGGCGACCGAGCAGCCGCGGGCGCTGGAACAGCTGCGGTGCGGGCGGGTGCGTACGGCCGTGGTGCCCTGCGACGGCCGGGAACTGGTGCTGCACGCGGTCGGCCAGGACCGGCCGCACCGGGTGCTGGCGGCGCTGCGGACCGGCGGCTGGCCGCCGCACCTGCGGCGACTGCTGGCGCAGACGGCCGGTCAGGCCGCGCTGCTGGACCGCTCGGTACGGCACCGTCAGGACCGGGAGGTGCTGCGCGCCGCGCTGTGGGGCGTACGGGTGTCGGTGCTGCAGTACCTGATGCTCGGCAGCTGGGAGGGGGCGGTGCGGCTCGCCGAACCGCTGGCCCGGCTGGGCGGCGCCGCCGAGTCCGGCGGCGGCGGCGAGGTGCTGGGCGCTCGTCGGGCGGTGGTGGCCGTCCTGCAGTGCGCGCCCGGGGAGGACCGTGACGGGGCCACCGCCGCGTGCGAGGCGGCGACCGGTGGCGGGGCGCTGGTGGTGCCGTGCCCGGCCGAGCCACGGCACGTCATAGTCGTGCTCCCGCAGGAGCGGGGCAGCGGCGGGGGAGCCGTGACGCTGCTGCGTCCGCTGGTCGGTCAGGTGCCCGGGCGTCTCGCCGGCGTCTCCGGGCCGCGGCCCTGGTCGCAGACCTCCTCCGCCTACGAGGCCGCCGTACGGGGGCTGACGGCCGCCGGGCACGGTGCGGAGCGGATCGTCCGGGACTTCGGCAGTGCCCCGCTCGTGGCGTCCCTGTCCCCGGGTGCGCGCGGGTGGGCCCGCCGGGTCTGCGCCGGGCTGCGGAAGCTGACGGAGGAGCAGCGGGCGCAGGCCGTACCGACGGCCCGGCGGGCGCTGTCGTACGGCGCGCTGCGCGCCGGGCGGCTGCTCGGGGTCGACCGCACCACCGCGAACAAGCGGCTGCGGCTGGTCCTGGAGGCGATGGGACTCGACCACCGGCAGGTCACGCACCGGGCCGTGGCGGACCTCGCCTTCCAGCTCGCCGACCTGCCGGAGCCGGAACCGGCGGACCACGCTCCGGACACGGCGCCGCGCGGCCTGCGTGCGCTGCTGCGGGAGAGGCCGGTGGTGGAGTGGGCCGCGCGCGAGCTGAGCGCCCTGGACGCCCCCGAGGGCCCCGCGCCGGACGGCGACCCGCTCGGCGACTCGGCGCGTCGGCTCGCGCGCCCCCGGTCCACGGCACTGATGGAACTGGAGGGTGGGAACGTTCCGGCAGAACCCCATGCGGGCGGGGCCGGGGCGGAACTCTCCCACCCATCGGCGTCCGGGGGCGGGGAAGAAGGAGGCGGGGTGGGGGGCCGGCGGATGCTGGCGGTGTGGCTCGGGCACAACTGCCGTGCGGGTGCTACGGCTGCGGCGCTGGGCATCCATCGCAACACCCTGGCGGCTCGGCTGCCCGCGGTCGGCGCTCGGCTGCGGCTGCCGCTGGGGGATCCGGGGGCCGCGCCGTACCAGGTGCTGTGGCTGCTGGTGGCGGCCGGGGAGATCCCGGTCACGGCCGTGCCGGACCCCGTGGCGGCGAGCCGCTGAAACCTCGGGGACGGCGGACAGCGGGCGGCGGGCGGCTGGGTGCAGTGGTGTGGGGCTGCTGAGGTCTTGCGGCGGCGTGCTGGAGAGTCCCATGGCGACGGGCGGTCGAATCCCCCGTCCGGCTGGTGGCTCGGTGGCTGATCTCAGCTGCGTAGGCGCCGCAGTCCCCGGCGGCGGCCCGCTGCCACTTGACGGCGATGGTGATGTGGATGCCGAGGGTGCGGGCGATGTCTGCGGCGGGCAGCTCGGTGGCGAGCTGGAACAGAGCTGTGGAGCTCACCCCACCAGCGCGGCATGGGCGGTGGCCGACCGGTCACAGGCCAGCGCGCTCGGGACCCGGTCAGTTGCTCCTCACCGACATTACGACGCGGCGGCATTCGGCCGCGCGTGCCGGACGGTGGAGCGCTCATCCTTTCCCCACCGACGCCCGCCACCGGGCGTGCTCGGCTGCGAGATCCGGCGGGTTGAGCCGGTTCAGCCACCCGATATCCCGCCCCACGTCGTCGGTGTCGGACACCGCGAACACCACCGCCGCACCGTCTCCGAACGCACCCTCGGCGACCAGTGATTCCAGCGCGGCCACGCACGCCTCGTAGACCTCGGCACGCTGATCGACGCCGGCAAGGGCGCTGTGTCGCAGCCGGGCACACAGGGGCTTGAACAGATCGCCCGCCACGCCTTCCAGCGCCCACTCGCCCGGACTCCAGCGGTAGTACTCGGCATCCTCCGGATCGGCGCCCTGTACCCGGGCCAGATGTGCTCGGGTGTTCGCCGCGCAGCACACGGTCATCGCACTGTCGTCGGAGTAGAGCGCGTAGCCGCGGTAATCGTCGGCAGGCAGACCCGCGAACGCCGTCCGCGCCAGCTTCCGGATCTCCTCCACCAGCTCGTCGGCCATGCGCGGGACCGTAGCAGAACCGCGCCCGTCCACACGGTTCCGTCGGGGTCGGGAAGGTGCCCTACGGTGGCCGAGGGACTGAGCTTGTCATTTAGCGACCGGCGTCGAACGCGACTCGAGCTTGATCGGCGTTTTCGCAGTTCAGAGAGCGGCGGACGGTAGGCTCGTGCTGGCGGTGGATGTCTCGCCGTGGCTGCGACCGGACGCCAACACGCGTGCTGACCGGGCCTTTTGCCACACCTTCGGCCGTGGCGAGGGCAAGCATCAGATGGTGCCCGGCCGTACTCGGTGGTGGCCGCGCTGGAGTCCGGCCGCACGTCTTGGACGGCGGTGCTGGATACTGTCTGGAGCCCGGTGTCGACGTCGCTGCGGTGACCACCATGCAGATCCGTGAGGTCGTCGAGCGGCTTGTCGCGGCCGGCCAGTGGAAGCCGGGCGACCGGGAGATCCTGGTCGTGCTGGACGCCGGGTACGACGCCCCGCGCATCGCCCACCTGCTGGACGGCCTGCCCGTCGAGATCCTCGGCCGGCTCCGTTCAGACCGGGTCATGCGGCGTCCGACACCCTCCCGCGAAGAGTTCCATCTGGCCAACCCCAAGGGCGGCCGGCCGCCCAGGCGCGGCGGCGAGTTCGTTTTCGGCGACCCCACAACGACCCGCTGCCCATCATCGAGGGCACCGTCATCCGCCTGGTCGTGGAGAAGCTGCCCAGCGGCGGAGTCAACAAGCCGGTCTGGCTGTGGTGGTCGCGCACCGGCGCCACCAAAGTGCACGTCGACCGCTGTCGGCAGTCTTGCCTCCGCCGCTTCGACATCGAGCACGCATTCCGCCTGTTCAAGCAGACCCTTGGCTGGACCAAGCCCCGCCTCCGCAGCTTCGAAGCGGCCGACCGGTGGACCTGGCTCGTTATCGCCGCCTATGCCCAGTTCCGGCTCGCCCGACCGCTGGCCGCTGACCTCCGCAGGCCCTGGGAGCAGCCGACCGAGGCGAACAATCTCACGCCCTCCCGCGTCCGGCGGGGGTTCTGGAACCTGCGCACGAAGACCGGCTCCCCAGCCGGTGCACCGAAACCCTCTCGTCCCGGACCCGGACGACCTCCGGGCTCGAAAAGCCGTCAGCTGGCCACCCGCCATGAAGTGGGGAGAGTTCTCGCGACCGGCGAGGCACACACCCGTCTGGCCCATCACGAGCGATGCGGCGTGACAGCCAGAAGCAGGAGGGAAGGGATTTGTTCACGTTCCTTGTGCTGGGCCTTGTGCCGGTCGCCCTCGCCATCGTCCTGGCTGTCATCGGGGTGCACGCTCTGCTGCTCGGCCGTATGCCCGGTCGATGGCTCCAGCAGCGAGTACGGCAACCCAGATTCTGGAGAGCAGGAGCGATCCTGATACTGATCAGCTGGAACTTGCGCTCCCCATCGCGATCGGACATGCATTGAAGTCCCCGCGATGACGCAGGGCGACCCTTGAGGTTGAACGTCAAGCTGAGCGCCTGACTGTAAACCGGTGACCGTGTGGGCGATCAGCGTGCTGCCTGGCAGACGGGAGGTCTGGGAGTGCCGCTGGCGCTGGCCCGCTGTACGGTCGGGCGGATGCGCGGCCGTCGAGACGGGAGCCGAAGTGGAATCGGATCATGTTCCTGATTGGTTCTGGGAAGTCCTGGAGGCGACACGACCGCGTCTGTCTGCCCTGGAGTCGTGGCTGGTGTCACAGCGCCGGGAAGTTCTCGAGGACTTCGCGCTCGCCTACCTGAATGCGGCAGAGGCACTGGTCGACTTCTCGGAAGGCGTGAGCGTCGACGGAGACATCTGGTCCGAGGACAGCACCGAGGACTTGTGCATGTGGGTGGTCGGGCAGGGCCGCGGGCTCTGGCAACTGGTGACGGCAAGGGAACTCGGCCTGGAAGAGGTCGCGCAGGCGTATCTCGGCCGCACGCCTCTGCTCCCCGACGGGGCGGCTTCCTGGGACGGGGTCGTCACGGACTCCCGGCACAGGGGCTATCAGTCCCCCGGGACCATCGTCTACGGCGTCTACCGGGCACGTTTCGCCGAAGAGCTGTCGGAACGGCTTCCGGACGCCTGACGATGCCGTCAGCCGACTGCGGTAACGCAACAGGGCTCCCGGCGGATGCAGCGGTTGTCGAATCCAGCCCCGCCGCCGGGAGCCCTGCATGTCGTTCTACGCCGCCTGAGCATCGGATGCCGACTCCGCTACGGAAGCATGTTGTTGCGTGGCCCGCCGGTTCGGTCAGGGTGCCACCACCCGACGCCGCCGGCAGCGGGTCGTGTCCCGCGACGCGGTGTAGGGGATCAAGCGCTTCGCGTTCCGGTACGAGGCCCGTGGCGACCTCCGTGTAGGCGTCAGCCCGCGAAGCGTCCCGCTGAGGGGGGTTGAGCCCCCGACTCGACGGGGTCACCGCTCCCGACCTGCGGATTCCGGTGCCTTGATCCCCTACACCACGTGGCGGGACGCCATCCGGCAGCGGTACCCGTCGGACATGAATGCGCCGAGTGGGCACTCACCGAACCGCTGGTTCCGCTCGCGGCCTGGCGCTGGGGCAAGGGCGGCCGCCCGGAGAAGTACTGCCGCCGCGTGATCGTCGACGCCATCCGGTACGTCGTGGACAACGGATGTAAGCGGCGTGCCCTGCCTGCGGATTTTCCGCCGTATCGCACGGTGTACGCCTTCTTCGTCCGCTGGGAGCGCGGGCAGTTCCTCGACGACCTGCACAACGCACCCCGCGACCGACTGCGCGAACGCGCCGGGCGGGATGCCGAGCCGAGCGCGGCGATCGCCGACTCCCAGTCGCTGCGGGCCGCCGAGACGGTCGGCATGGCCGGCCGGGGCTGGGACGCGGGTAAGAAAGTGAACGCCCGTTGTCTTGAGCCTGCCCGATGACCGTTCGTCTGAGCTGGGGCGATGCGATGCGGACAGTGTCTTCGACGCAGCAGAGCACGCCCGTGGTCGGGGTCGTGAAGTTGAGCCTCTTGGCGTGTCGCCGGGTACGAGTGCGGGATGGCGGCAGTGGGCGACGATGCTGCCAGCTGCGTCCCTGTCAGTCCCGGATGCGAGGATCCTCGTATGGTGATGTGCGACTATTTCTCGGCCTCCGATGACGACACGGCTGTCGGTGTTCTTGACCAGCCGGGTGGTCCGGACACTGCGAGATTCGATGTGGTGTCGCTCAAGGGCATCGATCCGGTCGTTGTGATGGCTCAGCTCGAATCGATTTTGACCGGCTGCACGTATGACGAAGCATCCGAGCGTCCCCGCTCTGGACAACTGCTCTCCTCCCCCGAAGCCGAGAGCGCCTTCATCGTCAGTGTGTCCGACACCCTGCAGGAGACGCTGGCCTCGGCAACGCATGCCTCCCTGGCCAGGGCCGCCGGGCCGTGGTCCGAGAGCGATGAGCTTCGGCAGTACGGCATCACTGCCGAAGCCGCGGTCGGGGTGTTGGACCTTCTTTCGGGCCTGGCCAGTCGCGCACGCGCGGCAGGATGTCGCCTGTATTGCTGGTGGGCCCTTTGATGTGTGGTGGTGCGGGAACTCCTTGAGGTTCAGCAAGGGCCGGTCTCTGCGTTCGTCGCCGTCTCATGGACACCTCGGATAGTGGCAGTTCGGTGCTCGCCCAACGCCAGGGCCAGTTCCTCTCTCGAGCCGCGGAAAGAGGCCGGTGACGGGCGCGAAGTCTCTCGATCTCGGCCTTCAGGTCCGGCTGGTTGGAGAGCCAGGACCGGGAGACGCCCGCTTCGCGGGCGACGGTCGAAGGTGATCGCGGTGCCGGTGAGCTCCGGCAGAACTCGGGCCCAGTGAGGGAAGACCGGGCAGGTCAGGCAGGCGTTGGCGTGCGGGCAGGTCTTCTGAACGGGCAGCCCGCAGCAGCCGTTGGGCAGGGTCTGGGTAGCAATGCCGTAGCGGGTCAAGACCGCCACCGCCCCGTTCCGGGCCGGCGGTGGAAGCCGAAGCCAAGCCACGAAGGAGGCCCACCGCCTCCAGATCGACCGTTGTCCGCTCCAGGGCACGGCCGTCGAGGTAGTACCACCAGTCCTTCAGGTCGTGGGCGTACGCCTTGACGGTGTTCGGCGACCGCTCGATCGCCGCGAGGTAGGACAGGAACGACTCCACCGGATCGACCGGCCGCAGATCGTCCCCCAGCAGCGTCCACGACTCTGTCGTCGACCCGGGCGTCAGCATCCTCGGTACGCGCATCGCGCCTCCGGATCATCCGTGCCGGACGGCGGCAGACAACCGCATCCACCACGGGAGTCGGGGACATTCAGCGCACGTCACGCACATGAAGGACACGCCAGTGCAGGCTCAGGACAACGGCAGCAAGCGGCACATCGCGGTGGACACCCTCGGCCTGCTGCTGATCGTCCTGGTCACCGCCGCGAACGTGCAGGACCGCGACGGAGGACGTCCGCTCCTGAGGCGCCCGACAGTCCAGAGCGTCTGCCGTTGCGTGACCGGTTCACAACCAAACACAGAGTGCCGTGGCAGCCACTGTGTCGATCTCGGCCTGGTGGATCCGGTCGCGCACCGCCTGACCGCCTGTCACCTCGGTCTCGGGGAACCCGGGCCGCGCGTGACGGCCCCGGATCAGGACATCACGGGAAGACCGGCGCGCTCGGCGGCGAACTCCGCCCGGACCTGTTCCAGCAGGCGGCCCATCCGGTTGCGCGCGCCGAAGAACGCCGACCCGGCACCCCGGTAGACGATGCGGCCGTCGCCGGTGGCCAGCAGCGCTGCCAGCAGCTGAGGGTGCTGCCGGAACTTCGCCCGGTGCAGGGCCGCCATCACCGCTTCCCGGCCCACCGCCCAACCGTCCCGCAGCGAGGCCTTCACCGCGATCTGCCGGGCCTCGTACGGACTCGCCGCCGCCAGGACGGCGTCGTGGGTGGCGGGGTCGCGCACGGCCAGCGCCCAGTACGCGTGCTCGACGGTCGGATACCGCCGGCCGGCATACTCCACCGGCGCCGGATACTCGGCCCGCAACACGTGCCGGCTGGGCGGCTCGGGCCACCGCATCATCCTCATATCGAGCTCGACGGTCTGGTCCCCCGGCGTCTCCGGCCCGTCCGCGTGCGCCCGTTCCCGTGCCTGCGCAGCCCTCCGCTCCTGTTCGGCGAAGTACTGCAGCGCATCGTGGTGATCCTCGGCCGTGACCGGTTCGTCGTCATCGATCAGGGGCTCGCCGACCGCAGTCGCCAGTACCCGGTACGGCCAGTCCTTGACATCCATGTCACCGAGGTGGACCCGCTCATGCGACGGCACGGCGAGGTACGCCGCCCGCAGTGCGGCCCGGTTGGCCTCGGTCGGCTCCCGCCGCACCCTGTCCACCGCCTCGTGGCACTGGCGCGCAGCGGTCGGCCGGCCGGCGAGCCTCTCGATCTCGTTGGCGACCTCCGCGAGCAGGTCCTCACCGGAGAACCAGGTCCGGGCCTCTGCGAACCGCCACGAGGCCAGGCTGTGCGCCCAGCCGCGGGCACCGTCGCTCGGCGCGACGGTGATCCAGCCGGACTCGAGCTTCTCGCGCAGCTCGTCGAGGGTGAGCGCCTCCAAACCGCACTGGATCACCCCGTCCGCGTACACGACCAGGTCGGTGAGGTGGTAGGTTCCGCCGTTGTCGATGAACACGTGCCGCCACGTGCCGTCGATCCGTTCCTCGCCCACGATCCGGTATGCACGCCGCCCTGTCACGCGACCAGTATGGCCCACCCCACCCCACCGGGCCGGCCTCACCAGGAGCCGGGACGACGGAACAGCCCCGGCGCAAGGGAATGATCTCCAGACGTGGGTGCGGCCCGGGGAACGCAGTCCTGTGACGCTTCGACGAGTGGAAACGGAGTGGGAGTTCACGGTGGCAGAGGTCTGGGTGCGCAGCGGAATGGACCCGGACGACCCGGAAGCGGTCGTGGTCGCTGTTGTCGTGGATCCGGAGGGTTCACCGGAGGAACGCGCCGTCTTCGAGCTCGGCAACTACGGGCACGAGATGGCGAACTGTTTCGGTCTCCTCCGAACGGACGGCTGGGCCGAGCGGCGACTGGACGGTGAGGTGCTGACCGTCGACATCGTGGCCTACCCGTTCAAGGGGCTGGAGATTGACGCAGGCGCGTACTTCGAACGTTCGCTCGTCGATCCGGAGGCGGTCCGGCTGCTGCGGGTGAGTACCCGTGTCGCCCGGCGTCGGTACGAACGGGCACTCGACTGGACGGCCGTGGTGACGGCTCCCTCCGGCACGTCGGACAAGCAGATTGTGGCCGGCCTCCAGTCCGGGGAGCTGTGGCCGCTGATCCTGGACACGCCGCCTTCTGCGGTGCTTCTGTGCCTGTGGTCGGCCATGCCGGAGCGCGGCCCCGAAGGGCGTGGCTGTCGGCCCCGTCGCCTTGCGTACGGGCCGGGATGCCACCCGGCACCCGCCGTCCGGGGTACCGCGGACCGTGCGATGCTTCCTCGATGGACCACGAGCTTCGCACAGCCCTCGTCCGGATGCTGCTGGACGCGGACACCACGACGGACGCAGGGGAGCTCACCCGGGAGTTCATGCGCACGTTCCTGCTCGTCGGGTCCCACACCCCCGACAACCTCAACTGCGCCCGGAACATCGAGTACGCCGCGGAACTCCCCGGGAACGGCCTCGGTGACGGCCGGTCGCGGTCCGGCCTGACGATCAAGGGCACCGACGTTTCCCTGAGCGATGTGGCGTGGGAGATCGAGTCCACGCCGCTGCCGAGGGAGAGCTTCCCCGGGCTGACCGTGAAGCAGTGGGAGGCGGCGACCCGCCTGATCACCGTGCTGGTGTGCGCCCTGGAACGCGAAACAGAGCCCCCTGCCTCCTCCTGAGCGGGAGTGGGCCTGATGCCCGGCCCGAGCGCTGCGGCTGGTCCGTCGACAGCCCGGCGATCCGCACGCCCTGCCATGCCGGTCGATCGTCGGCTGCGGCAACGAGGAGACGTGCGGCCGACCGGGGCCGCAGAGGACTGTCGCATCCCGTCCGGTGAAGAGCTCTCGCCGTCAGCACCTGGGAGACGAGCGGGAGCCGGACCTTCTACGGCGTCGATGGTGCTGTGCAGGGCGGCGCGGGACCGGTCGTCGATGCGTCCGACGTCGTCCTCGGCACGGTTGGAGACGACGGTGTCGTCCTGGTCGGCGAGGCGGTGCGGAGCCGGAAGCGCCGCTGCGGCGGCGAGGCCCGATCCCGGACGCCGGTATCGCCGCAGAGCCCCAACCACCCCAGACCCGCCCGAGGGCGCCTTGACGAAAGTCGTAGAGGGCACCCCCCGGGCCGCAGTCCAGTCCCCCGCGCCTCACATGCACAGCCCTCCGCCTCGGATGCACGAGGCGCCGCCACCGTCGGCGTGCCTACTCTCCCCGTGTTCGACCGCGCCGCGGGGAACGGGCCGGTCCAACGGGGGAGCGGCCCGTCCCTGCCGGTCCGAGGCGCGCGGAAGCCCGGTGCCGAACGGTCACCGTTCACCGTCGACCGGCGTGCGCCGAGCCCGGACCGCGGTCAGCCCGACCCGAGTCACACCGCACCGTGGTGCCAGGACCACCGCACCCTCGTGCGGAGAAAGAGGAGTGATTCCGTGCGCACCTTCCTGCGCCGCACCGCCGTCACCGCCACCTGCCTGGGCACGGTGGTCGGCGGACTGGTCGCCACGGCCACCCCGGCCGCGGCGGCGTCCTGCAACAAGACCACCAAGTACGTCGACGACCGCGGCTACACCGGCCCGTGGCCGGACGACTGGAAGCTGACGGCGAAGATGTGCTCCTACCGGTCCGGCGGCTACCTCTACAGCTACGCCAAGCTGTCGTGGGACATGCCCGCCCACGGAGGCGCGCCCCACCTGTTCTTCGACGCGGCCAAGTTCCGCGTGTACCTCAAGAAGAGCGTCGCCGGTGCTCCGGACCCGATCCGCAAGCGCCGGGACTTCGGCATCGAGAGCCGGCTGGAGTCCGGGGACGGCTCCTACACCACCCCGACCATCCGGCACCGCATCTCCCGCTGGGCGCTCGGCGACGGTGCCTGGAAGCTCAACTGGAACAACGACGGCGACGGTTACGTGCACTACGGGGTCCGCGCGTCGCCCCGGGTGTGATCCCGCCCCGCCGGGGCCGGTCCGGGACCGGTTCAGGACCGGTTCAGGACCGGTTCTGGACCGGGCCGGTCCGGGCGAGGTCCCGGATCGTGTCCGGCCCCACCCGGCAGCAGCCGCCGACCAGCCGGGCCCCGGCCGACCGCCAGCCCCGTACACGCTCGGCGGTGAAGGCGGAACGTCCCCGCCAGGTCCGGCTCCCGGCGTCCCAGGTCTCGCCGCTGTTGGGGTAGACGACGAGCGGCTTGTCCGTCACCCGGGCCGCTGCGGACAGGGCGGCGTCCACGTCGTCCGGCGCGCAGCAGTTCACGCCGACGGCGATCACCTCGTCGGCCGCCGCGGCCAGGGCGAAGGCGTCCTCCAGGGGCTGTCCGGCGCGGGTGCGGTCCCCGGCGACCGTGTAGGTCAGCCACGCCGGGACGCCGAGCCCGCGGACCGCCCGGAGCAGGGCCGCCGCCTCGTCGGTGTCGGGGACCGTCTCCAGGGCCAGCACATCGGGGCGGGCCGCGGCCAGCACCTCCAGGCGGGGGCGGTGGAAGCGCTCCAGCTCGGCCACCGTGAGCCCGTACCGCCCCCGGTACTCGGAGCCGTCGGCGAGCATCGCCCCGTACGGGCCCGCCGACGCCGCCACCCACAGCGGACGTTCCGCCCGGGCCTGCCGGGCTGCCTCACGGGCCAGTTCCACACTGAGCGCCAGCAGTGCCGCCGTCCGGGCCCGGTCGACGCCGCGGTCGGCGAAGCCCTCGAACGTGGCCTGGTAGCTCGCCGTGATCGCCACGTCCGCGCCCGCCTCGTAGTAGGCGAGGTGGGCGGCGGTGATCGCCTCCGGGCGGTCGGCGAGCAGCCGCGCCGACCACAGCGTGTCCCCCAGGTCGTGACCGGCCGCCTCCAGCTGGTTGGACATGCCGCCGTCCAGGACGAGCGGCGGGCCTGCGGCCAGGGCGTCGGCGAAGTCGCTGGTCATGGACGGCACGCTAGTCCACCGCCGGCCCGCCGACCTTTCGGCGCTCACCGAACCGACCGCCGCCTACCGTGCCGTCCATGCCGTCCATGCCGTCCATGCCGTCCATGCCACCTGTGCCACCTGTGCCGTCCATGCCGGCCCCCGCGACCGTGACCGACTTCGCCGCCCTGCATCGCCCCGGGGAGCCCCTGCTGCTCCCCAACGCCTGGGACCACGCCTCAGCGGTCGCCCTCGCCGGGCAGGGGTTCCGGGCCGTCGGGACGACCAGCCTGGCCGTCGCGGCGGGCGCCGGGCTGCCCGACGGGGCGTCGGCGACCCGGGACCGGACGCTGGAGCTCGCACTCACGCTCCGCTCGGGGCCGTTCCTGCTCTCCGTCGACGCCGAGGACGGTTTCAGCGAAGACCCCGGTGAGGTGGCCGAATTCGCCCGGCGGCTCGGTTCGGCCGGGGCCGTCGGCATCAATCTGGAGGACGGGCTGCGGGACGCGGGCCTGCACGCCGCCAAGATCGCCGCCGTGAAGGAGACGGCTCCGGCGCTCTTCGTCAACGCCCGTACCGACACCTGCTGGCTCGGCGACGGAGACCCCCGGGAGACGCTGCGCCGTCTCGACGCCTACCGGGACGCCGGAGCCGACGGCGTCTTCGTGCCCGGGCTCACCGACCCCGGCGCCCTCGCCGCTCTCGTGCGTGACACGGACGTACCGGTCAATGTCCTGTACGCACCCGGCGGTCCCTCGCTCGCCCGGCTCGCCGACCTCGGGGCCGGCCGGGTCAGTCTCGGCTCGCTGCTCTACCGGCGGGCGCTCGGCGCCGCGCTGGAGGCGGCGGCGGACATCCGGGCCGGGCGGGTGCCGGGCGGGAGGACACCGTCGTACGGCGATGTGATGGCGCTCGGGCGGGTCCCGGGCCCGGGCGTCACTCCGTAGGGATCACGTGGGGAGCACGTAGGGGTCACTCTGCAGCGGGCTCTCGGGGCCAGTGCTCCAGCGCCGTGTGCAGCGCGTCCACCGCCATGTCCCAGGAGGCCCGGACATCGCGGGGCGCGCCGAAGGCGCCGGTGGCCTCGAGTGCGCAGAAACCGTGGAACGTGCTGCGCAGCAGGCGCACCGCGTCGGTGAGGCCGGGTTCGGCCAGGCCGTAGGAGCGCAGCACGCCGTAGGTGACCTCGGCGGTGCGCCGAAGCGCCGGGGAGTCGGCCACCAGGGCCGGATCGACGCGGGTCTGCGTCGCCGCGTACCGGCCCGGGTGGCGGAGCGCGTAACTCCGGTATGCAGCTGCGAACGCGATCAGCGCGGGCCTGCCGGTCCGCCCGGCGACCGCCTCGGCGATCTCCTCGACCAGCTCGCCGCCCGCGAACAGGGCCAGCCGGGTGCGCAGCTCCCGCAGGCTCCCGACGTGCGCGTAGAGACTGGCGTCCCGGACGCCGAAGCGGCGGGCCAGGGCCGACAGGGTGACGTTCTCGAAGCCGGACTCGTCGGCGAGCTCGGCGGCGGCCGCGACGAGGCGGTCGGTGGTGAGTCCGGCACGGGGCAAGGGCGTCTCCGGGGGAAGCGGGCCTGTCGGGGCGGTCGGACCGGCAGCCTAGTCGGCGCCCGTGTCCCGACAGAGGTCCGTGCCGGAAGCCACCCGTGCAGGCGTGTAGGGGGGACCCGGCGGGGAAGCGGCACGGGCGGGGGCATACCGTGAGAAGTGGAACGCCTGAGCTCGGGAGGAGACACGGGATGGGCAGCCGCACCGCGCTGGTCGAGGATCTGATGGACCGCTTCCCGCACGTACCGCGGGAAGCGGTCTTCAAGGAGGACCTGCTCCGTGGCGGGGTGGCCTTCGACGCATCCGCCCTCAGCGACACCGCCAACGAGGCAGCGGGCGAGGTCAAGCCGAAGTCGTACTTCATCTTCTCCTTCGACCACGGCACCCTGCCGGAGCTGGGCGAGGCCGCGCTGCGCCGTCCGCCCGAGGAGATCATCCTCACCGGCGGCCCCTACGACCTGCGGCGCACCGTGGTGTCGGTCCGGGTGAACCCGTCGTCGCCGTACCGCGTGGCCGCCGACGACAGCGGCATGCTCGGCCTCTACCTCGACGGCAGGCGGATCGCCGACGTCGGCGTGCCGCCGATGCCCGAGTACTACCGGCACACCCTGTCCAACGGGAAGTCGGTCATGGAGGTCGCCCCGACCATCCAGTGGGGCTACCTGATCTATCTGACCGTCTTCCGGGTCTGCCAGTACTTCGGCGCCAAGGAGGAGTGCCAGTACTGCGACATCAACCACAACTGGCGGCAGCACAAGGCCGCCGGCCGGCCCTACACCGGTGTGAAGGACGTCGAGGAGGTGCTCGAGGCCCTGGAGATCATCGACCGGTACGACACCGCCAAGGCCTCCACCGCCTACACCCTCACCGGTGGCGCGATCACCAAGACCGTCGGCGGGCGGGACGAGGCCGACTTCTACGGCCGCTACGCCAAGGCCATCGAGGAGCGCTTCCCGGGCCGCTGGATCGGCAAGGTGGTCGCCCAGGCACTGCCGCGCGACGACGTGCAGCGCTTCAAGGACTACGGCGTGCAGATCTACCACCCCAACTACGAGGTGTGGGACGAGTACCTGTTCAAGATGTACTGCCCCGGCAAGGAGCGGTACGTCGGCCGGGACGAGTGGCACCGGCGCATCCTCGACTCCGCCGACGTCTTCGGCGCCCGCAACGTCATCCCGAACTTCGTCGCGGGTGTCGAGATGGCCGAGCCGTTCGGTTTCACCTCCGTCGACGAGGCGATCGCCTCCACCACCGAGGGCCTGCGGTTCTTCATGGCGCACGGGATCACGCCCCGGTTCACCACCTGGTGCCCCGAGCCCACCACGCCGCTGGGCAAGGCCAACCCGCAGGGCGCGCCGCTGGAGTACCACATCCGGCTGCTGCAGGCCTACCGGCAGACGATGGAGGAGTTCGGGCTCTCCTCCCCGCCCGGATACGGCCCGCCCGGCGCCGGCCGGGCGGTCTTCTCGGTCAGCTCCTTCATGGACAGCCTGCCCGCGGACGACCCCGTCGAGGTGTGAGCAGCGGTCGGTCGGTCCCGCACGAAGCCGCGTTCCGGTCTCGAGCCGCGTTCCGGTCTCGAGCAAGTGTTCCGGCCTCGATTCGCCCTCCGGCTTCGAGGTGCCTTCCGCCCCTGACGCGTTGAGACGATCCCGCCCGGCCTCCGCGTGACTCTCCGGGGGCCGGGCCCCGGTCTGCCTGTGTCGCTTGTCAGGCGTGCCGACGGCGTGAAAGGCTCGGCGCCTGCCGCGAGGTTCCCCTGCAACTGCGTTGCTTTTGTGATGAGTTGGCCTCGCTCGTGGACGCAGGAGATCCCTTGCCCGACCTGCCGAGCATCCAGGACGCCGCCGAGGCCGCGCTGTACGCCGAGTGCTGGGACGCGGTGCTCTGCTATGCCGAGCTGTGCACCACCGGCTCCGAGGCGGCCACCCGGTTGGCCGAGGAGGCGTTCGGGCGCGGCATGCGTGAGGCGCGCGCCGGAGCCGACCCGGCCGGACGCGCCGGGCGCCGTCCGGCCCGGCTGCCGCGCATCCCGCTGCTGCTCACTGCGGTCCGCACCACGGCCGCCGACTGGGAGGCCGAGGGGCAGGGCGATGTGCTCGCCCCCGAGCTGCGCCGCTGGCTCGGCTCCGACCAGGCCGGCCGCCACACCGGTCCGCCCCCGCGCCGCCCGCTCGCGCTGCGCGGACTGCGCGACATGCCCGCACCGGACGCCGAGCTGCTGTGGCTCGCCGACGTGGAGGCGCTGCCCCTGGCCGTGACGGCCCGCAGGATCGGCCTCGACCCGGCCGCGCTCTCCGGCGAACTGACCGAGGTGCGCGCCCTGTTCCGGGACCGCTGCCGACAGGCCCACCGCGACGCCCAGCTGGACCCGGGGTGCCTCGGCTACGCCCGGCTGCTGGACGCGGTCACCCGGACCGCCGGTGCCGCGCCGCCGGAGGACCTCTCGCACCATCTCGTCGGCTGTGCCGACTGCGCCGAGGCCGCCGCCTGTCTGCGCGGGCCCGAGGAACTGCCCGCGGCCCTCGCCGACGGGGTGCTCGGCTGGGGCGGACCGGCCTATCTGCAGCGCCGCCGCAAGGCCGCGGACGCCCGCCTCGGCGCCGCCGGACATCCCGCCGACGACAGCGTCGTGCGGGCCGAGGAGGGCAGCTGCCGGGCCCGTGCGGTGCGCGGCGGCATACTCGTCACCGCCGCACTGGTGTCCCTGCTGGCGCTCGCCGTCACCCTGATGCCGTTCGGGGACGCCGGTGAGCCGACCAGTGCACCCGTGGACACCGTCGACCGGCGGCCGGTCACCTTGCCGGACCTCTCCCCGGTGCCCACGACGACGGCCCGCCCCTCGTCCGGCACAGCACGCCCGAGCCGCGACCCCGCCCAGGACCACAACGACCGCGAGGACCGGCCGGAGGCGCGGCTCCCCTCGGGCCCGCACGGCAAACCGGACCCGGAGCCCCAGGGCACCGCCTCGGCCACCGGGACCCCGCCGCCCACCGGGACCGGTCCGGGTCCGGGTCCCGGCAGCGGCACGGAGACCGGCGCCGGGCCGCCCGCCTGCCGCGTCGAGTACGACCTGGTGAACCAGTGGCCCGACGGCTTCCAGGCCGCCGTCACCGTCACCACCCGCCACGCCCTGGACTCCTGGAGCGTCGGCTGGCACTTCCCCGACGGCCAGCAGGTCGGCCACATGTGGGACGCGAACCACACCCAGCACGGCACACACGTCACCGCCCACGCCCAGGCATACAACGCCTCCGTCCCGGCCGACGGGCGCTTCGCCTTCGGCTTCGTCGCCTCCTGGGAGGGCAAGAACTCGCTGCCGTACGGCTTCACCCTGAACGGACGTGACTGCGCCCATGGCCCTCACGTCGGCGCCGAGTGAGGTCGCGGGCCGCTTCCGGCCACTTCGGGTACGTGAAGGTGAAGCCCGCCTCGGTCAGGCGGCCGGGGACGACTCGTCGGCTCTTCAGCAGCAGTTCCGTGTCCGAGCGCAACGCGAAGGCACCCACTTCGGCCATACACCGCGTCGCGGGCAGGCCCACCGGTCTACGCCACGCCGTCCGCAGGGCGCGCATGAACGCGCGCTGGGGGAGGGGCTCGGGGGCGGCCAGGTTCACCGGGCCGGTGAGGTCGTCCCGGCCCGCCAGGAACTCGACCGCTCGGACGAAGTCGTGGTCGTGGATCCACGACACGTACTGCCGGCCGCCCGCGACCGGGCCGCCGAGGCCCAGGCGAGTCATCCACGACAGGACGTCGAAGACGCCGCCCCGGTCGGAACTCATCACCATGGCGGAGCGCAGGGCCACCTTGCGGGTGTGGGGCGTGTCCGCCTGTTCCTGTTCCCGCTCCCAGGCCTTGGCGATGTCCACGCTGTAGGACCAGTAGCCGGGGACGGCGGGTTCCGCTCCGCCGATCACGCCGGTGGCCTCGTCGTTGGGCGCGTCGTAGCGGTGGGCGTAGATGGTGGCGGTGCTCATCTGGAGCCACACCCGCGGCGGGTGTGCCGCGGCGCCGATCGCTTCGCCCACGGCTCGGGTGGAGAACACCCGTGAATCCATCATGGCCTGGAGGTTGGCGGGGGTGTAGCGGCAGCTCACGCTGCGGCCGGCCAGGTTGATCACGACGTCGCTGCCGTCGATCTCCTCGGCCCACGGTCCACGGGTCACGCCGTTCCAGTGGACCTCACCCGGCTTCACCGGCCGTCTGGTCAGCACCACGACCTCATGCCCGGCCGCGCTCAGCGCGCGGTTCAGGACGGAGCCCACCTGCCCGGTTCCCCCCGGGGATCACGATCTTCATCCGGCCTTCTCCCTCAGTGTGACGAGAACTCTAACCCGGATTTGAACATGTTCAAATCCGGCTGGCGTTCTTCTGTCTGACAGGTCCGAAAACAGCGGCCACGGCTTGCGTCTACCGGCGAACCGGAATCGCGCCGGTGAGCGGGGTCGTACGACTCGCGGCGTGACGCCGGTTCGCCGACGCCGGGGTCGTGCAGGTGACGCCCCGGACCTAATCGGTGGCGCCGTGCCCTGGAGTGGGGCTAGGGTTCTCTTCGTTCCGAGGCGCGGCTGGGTGTCGTTGCCGAGGCACGCTGGTTGGTTCGTCGAGAAGAAGCAGGAGGTGAGGACATGACTGTCATGGTGACGGGCGCTGCCCGTGTTCAGGAGTTCATCGTTTCCACCCCTGTGGTCTCCGGCTGACACCCACTCGACCTACGCGCGCAGAGCGCGCCGCCGGGGCCACCCTTCGAAGGGTTCCCTTTGTTCAACGCTTCGCTCAACACGTCTCCCACTTCTGACGCTCAGCACGTCCTCGCCGCCTACGGTTGGCATGAGGGCTGGGCAGCGGAGTTCGCCCCGTACGCCGCGCAGGGTCTGGTCCCCGGCCGGGTCGTACGGGTCGACCGCGGTCAGTGTGACGTCGCCACCTCCACCGGCGTCGTCCGGGCCGACACCGAGTTCGTCGTTCCCCGTGACCCGATGAAAGTCGTGTGTACGGGGGACTGGGTCGCCGTCGATCCCGAGGGCGGTGATCCGCGGTACGCGCGCACGATCCTCCCGCGCCGTACGGCCTTCGTGCGGTCGACGTCGTCCAAGCGTTCCGAGGGCCAGGTGCTGGCCGCCAACATCGACCACATCGTCATCTGTGTGTCGCTCGCGGTCGAACTCGACCTGGGGCGGATCGAACGGTTCCTCGCGCTCGCGATGTCCGGTTCGACGGGTGAGGCACTGATGCGTACGTCGCCGGACTCCCGGGAGTCCGGCGCCCAGCCCGTCGTCGTCCTCACCAAGGCCGACCTGGTGCCGGACCCGGTCACCCGGGCGCACCTCGTGCAGGACGTGGAGACCAGTGCCCCCGGCGTGCCCGTGCTCACCGTCAGTGCGACGCAGAGCGACGGGCTGGACGTCCTCGCCGCGACCGTCGCAGGGGGCACCGCGGTGCTGCTCGGGCAGTCCGGCGCCGGCAAGTCCACCCTCGCCAACGCGCTCCTGGGCGCGGACATCATGGACGTACAGACCGTCCGTGACGTCGACGGCAAGGGGCGGCACACCACGACCACCCGCAATCTGCTGGTGATGCCCGGCGGGGGCGTACTCATCGACACGCCCGGACTGCGCGGCGTCGGCCTGTGGGACGCCGGCGCCGGCGTCGGCCAGGTCTTCGCCGAGATCGAGGAACTCGCCGCGGAGTGCCGCTTCCAGGACTGCGCCCACCGGAGCGAACCGGGCTGCGCGGTGCGGGCCGCCGTCGACAGCGGCGACCTGCCCGTGCGGCGGCTGGAGAGCTACCGCAAGCTGATGCGGGAGAACCAGCGCATCGTCGCCAAGAACGACGCCAGGCTGCGCGCCGAGATGCGCAAGGAGTGGAAGCGCCGGGACGCCGAGGGGAGGGCGGGAATGGCGGCGAAGCGCGGACGCCTCCCCTAGGGAGCCGTCGGCGAAGCGCGGACGCCTCCCCTAGGGAGCCGGTTCCTGGGCGCATACGCCCGCCGTGTCCGATTTCCGCCAGCCCCGGACCCGGGGCCGGCGGAGACTGGAACATGTGAAGCGACATGTGAAGGGCCCGGTGACCGGACGGGTGACGGGCGGCGGGATGCCGGCCGAGGACAGCAGGTACGAGGCGGTGCGCAGCCGCGACGCCCGGTTCGACGGGGTGTTCTTCTTCGCCGTCGAGACCACCGGCATCTACTGCCGGCCCAGCTGCCCGGCGGTGCCGCCGCGGCGGCACAACGTGCGGTTCTTCGCGACGGCCGCCGCCGCGCAGGGCGCGGGCTTCCGGGCCTGCCGGCGGTGCCGCCCGGACGCCGTGCCGGGCTCGCCGGACTGGAACGTCCGCGCGGACGTCGTCGGCCGGGCCATGCGGCTGATCGGCGACGGCGTGGTCGACCGGGAGGGCGTCGCCGGGCTCGCCACCCGCCTCGGCTACAGTGCCCGGCAGGTCCAGCGGCAGCTCACCGCCGAGCTGGGGGCCGGTCCGGTGGCACTCGCCCGAGCCCAGCGGGCCCACACCGCACGCGTTCTGCTGCAGACCACGGGTATGCCGGTCACCGAGATCGCGTTCGCCTCAGGATTCGCCAGCGTCCGTCAGTTCAACGACACGATCCGGGCGGTGTACGCGGCCACCCCCAGCGCCCTGCGCGCCACCGCTCCCGGCGGCACCCGCCCCGCCCACCAGGGCACCGGCACATCCGCCGGGATCCCGCTGCGGCTCGCCCACCGGGGCCCGTACCAGGCCGGACCCGTCTTCGACCTGCTCCGGCGGGAGGCCGTCGCCGGCATCGAGGAGGTGACCGGCCCGCCCGGCCGCCGCGTCTACCGGCGCACCCTGCGCCTGCCTTACGGCACCGGCATCGTCGCCGTCGGCGAACGCACCGGCGCCCCGAGGAACCGCACCGGCGGCTGGCTCGACGCCCGGCTGCACCTGACCGACCCCCGCGACCTGACCACCGCCGCGCAGCGGCTGCGCCGGCTGTTCGACCTGGATGCCGACCCCTACGCCGTCGACGCGCGACTCGGCGCCGACCCGCGGCTCGCTCCGCTGGTGACCGCCCGCCCCGGGCTGCGCGCCCCGGGCGCCGCCGACCCGGCCGAACTGGCGGTCCGGGCACTGGCCGGGAGGGCGGAGGCGGAGCGGCTGGTCCAGGCGTACGGCAAGACGCTGGACGCCCCCTGCGGCACCCTCACCCACCTGTTCCCCGAACCCGGCGCGCTGGCCGAGGCCGAACCGCGCAGCACCCCGGGTGCGCTCGCCGCCGCCCTGGCCGACGGCACCGTACGTCTCGACCCCGGCGCGGACCGGGACGACGCCGAGCAGGCGCTGCTCGCCGTGCCCGGCATCGACCTCCGCACCGCCGCCGAGATCCGGGCCCGCGCCCTCGGCGACCCGGACGTCGCCCCGCCCGGCACGGACACCCCCGACAGCTGGCGCCCCTGGCGCACCTACGCCGTCCACCACCTGCGCACCGCCGACGCCGCCCGGGCGCCCGGAGCGGACGGGTCGGCCGGCACTCGCCTGCCGTGAACCGTCGCCCGGGCGGTTCGGCGGGAGCCGCGCATGTAGGTGGGCCACGAAGACCGCCGTGCGGTGCGGTCCCAGGCCGACGGACCTGTGCCACGCTGTATCCCGGGGACGAAGGGGGGCACGTATGGCGGAGGGCGCGGCCGACGGCACGGAGCGGGAAGTCACCAGGAACGATCTGTCGGGTACCGTCTTCGGGCCGGTCGTCCAGGCCGGCACGGTCAAGGGCGGCGTGCACACGCACTTCCACGAGTCGGGGCTGCCGCTGGCATCGGACGTCCACGCGTTCACGCCCGCGGCGAACCCGCCACGGCTCCCGTCCGGTCGCCTGTGGGGGCGCGACGACGATCTGACCGAAGTCGTCCGGCTGCTCGAGGCGCCCACCGACGACGCCTTCGGCGTGGCACTCGTCGGCATGCCCGGCGTGGGCAAGACCGAACTCGCCCTGCACTCCGCCCGCGCGCTGCGAGAGCGGTATCCGATCACCTGGTGGGTCAGTGCGCAGGACGGCACGGCCCTGACCCGGAGCCTCGCGGCCCTGGCCCACCACCTGCTGCCCGGACACCGGCACTGGCGCACACCGGCGGACGCGGCCGCCTGGGCCATGGACTGGCTGCACCACCACGACGGCTGGCTGCTCGTCCTCGACAGCGTCGAGGCGCCCGGCGACGTGGCCGCCGTGCTGGCCCGGATCGATCGCGGGCCGGTGGTCGTGACCACGCGATGGGACGTGGACTGGACGGAGTACGGGCTGGTCGCGAGGACCGTGCAGCCCCTGCCTGCCCCCGTCGGCGCGGCATGGCTCTCCGGACACACGGGCCTGGACGCCGACGACGGGGCCCACCGGCTGGCGGCGGACCTGGGAGGGCTTCCGCTCGCCCTCCAGCAGGCCTCCGCCTACCTGCGCGAACAGGGCCTGTCCTACGAGAGCTACCAGCGGCTGCTCGACGCCGAGCCCGGCGAACTCCTCGACTCGCCGGCATGGACGGACGTGCACCGCCGCAACACGGCGCGAAGCCTTCGCCTGAGTGTCGACGCCGTCGCGGCACTGCGGCCGAGCGCCGTCCGTCTCCTCAAGACCGCCTGCTGCTATGCGCCCGAGACCATCCCGCTCGGCTTGCTGACGCCGGAACCTCGGACGTCGATACGCCAACGCTCCGACATCGAACTCCTGCGGGCCTATTCGCTGATCACGGCGGACCGCGGAAGCGTGAGCGTCCACCAGCTCCTGCGACGGCTGCTCCGGTCGGGCATGACGGCGGAGGGCGGGGAGGCGGCCACGGCCTGCGGACTGCTCAGGGCCGCCCTCCCCGAGGACCCGTTCTCGACGGTCGCCGACTGGCCGCACTGGCTCGGCCTGATCTCGCACACCGAGGCCCTGGACGCCTTCGTCGACTCGATCGGCGGTGTGCCGGGGCAGGTCGGCGGTGTGCCGGGACAAGCGGTCGCCGACCTCGCGGGAGCACTGCACGGAGTGGGGACGTTCATGCTGGCCCAGGGGTGGACCGGCCAGGCGCGTGCGGCTCTGGGGCGGGCCGCCGACCGGCGGACGACGGCACTGGGAGAGGGGCACGCCGACACCCTCGCCTCCCGCCATCGCCTCGGAGAGGCGCTCCGCGCCCTCGGCAGCCTCGAGGAGGCGCTCGACGTCCACTCCGCGACGCTGGACGCCCGGTTGAGGCTGCACGGCGCGGAGCACCGGCTCACCCTCCAGACGCGGGAGGCGATTGCCATCACCTGCAAGGCCATGGGGCGAACCGACGAGGCCATCCTCCAGCACGAGGCCGTCCTGCGCGACCGTGCAGCGGCCCTCGGCGACGATCACACGGACGTGCTGTGGTCGATGCACAACCTCGCACTCACCTACAAGCAGGCAGGCCGGCTCGATGAGGCACTGGATCTGCACCAGCAGGTCCTCGAGCGCCGCACGGAGGTGCTGGGACCGGACCACCCGGACACCTTGCGGTGCCTGCACAACATCGCGAACACGCACCACGATGCGCGGCGCTACGAGGAGGCCATCGCCGCGCAGGAGCAGAGCGTCGCGGACCGCGTGCGTGTCCTGGGGCCGGAGCACCGTGACACTCTCCGGTCCCAGTCCCATCTGGCCGATTCGTATCTCGCTGCGGGCCGGATGGCCGAAGCCGTTGCGCTGCACGAGCGCACGCTCGCCCAGCGGGAGCGGGAACTCGGGCCGGAGGAGCCGGACACCCGCTGGTCGCGTGAGCGACTCGAAGCCGCCCGGGAGCAGCAGCGCGCTGCGCCGGATCCCGACGGTCCCCCCTGAACGGTGCCGGCCCGGCATGCCTCCGCGGTCCCGCGCGGTGACCGCTTTCGGCGCGCGGGGCCGGAAGCGCACCCGCCCCGCGCGGGGCCGCCTCAGCGCCGCTCAGTCCCGCGCCGCAGGAGTTCCGCCCTCGGGGGCGGGGGGCGGCGGAGGCTGTGTGCTGAAGGAGATCCCGGAGAAGTCCCGGCCCTGCAGCACAGGCCCGTACTGGCTGCCCCCGCTGATGCTGTTCCGCACGTCCCCGACTTCCGTGGGGATCAGCCTCGCCCCCTCGTGCCACTGCCGCAGGCGGCTGTCGAAGCCGGGGTCCAGCGAGGCGCGAGCGGCGAGGGCGGCGCTGAGGGCCTGTGCGCGCGCCCGGTCGTCCGGCGCCTGCCCCAGGGCTGTCAACTCCGGTTCCCCGGTACTGACCCGAGGGGCATCTGCATCGGCCTGGCCACGCCGGAACGGCAGCCGTACCAGGGCACTCAGCCCCGCCCACGCCTGCCGGCCCAGCTCGCCGCCTACACCGCCCGCCAAGGCCGCGAGCAGACCTATCGATATCGGATCCATGCCGAGCCACCCTCCGTGAGTGGATGTTCACCAAGAGTGGAACGCCCCGGCGGGCGGCTCGGTTCCCGTCAGGGTCCGGCCTGTCGCTCCCTGAGGTGCAGGAGGCCGCCAGAGCGGGGCGGTGGAGGGTGGAGCGGGACGGAGCGGGATGGAGCAGAGCGGAGCAGAGCGGAACAGAGCGGGATGGAGCGGGATGGAGCGGTCCGGGCGGGCAGCTTCGACGCCTTCGTGGCCGCCCGGTGGTCGGCGCCGCTCCGCTCCGCGTCGCGCGGCCGGCTCACGGGCGCCGATCGGCGAGACCGCGCACCGGCAGCGGTTCGCGCGAGGGCATCCGGACCCGCCGACGGTCGCGGTTGCGGCGCAGGGCGGGCGCCCCGCCGTGGCGGTGGCCGGCCTCGGCCTCGCTCTGCTGCCGAGCGCTCGCCCGGGCCGAGCCGGCCGCACGACAGACGGCCGAGTCCTGTCGGCCTGCCGTCCCCCTCGGATCCCTGCAGCTGTGGGCGTGACTTCCGACGCGGACTCCGGCTAGCCCGCGAACACCGCCCCCAGCCACGCGCCCGCGATCAGCAGACAGGCGAACAGTTCCGTCAGCACGCTGGAGCCGCCCGAGCGCATCGTCGTCCGCAGGGCCGCACGCGCCTCCCCGTGGCGGCCGAGGCGGATCCGTTCGGCCAGGTAGATGCCGCCCATGAAGCCGGGGATCGCGCCGAGGACGGGGATCAGGACGAAGCCGAGGAGCGCGCCCGCACCGGCGTACACCATCAGGCGGCCGTCGGCGCCGCCCGCCTTCAGCCGACGGGGCGGCAGCGCCCAGCGCACCGCCCGGGAGAGCAGCAGGACCGCCGTGGCCGCCACCAGCACCGCCCACGACAGCGGCTGCGGATCCTTCAGCGCCCACCACATCACGGCGGCCCACACCAGCCACGACCCGGGCACGCCGGGCAGCAGCACACCGCACAGCCCGAGCAGCACGACCAGGCCGACCAGCAGGAGGTCCACCACTCCCATCCGCCCAGGGTGCCGGAGCCACTTCGCGCGCGCAGGTCCGCGGCCCCGTCCGGACCGGCTGCCGAGGGCCGCGCCGCACGCACGCGCGCCCGCCAGGCCGATCGTTCGCCCTGCCCGGGGCCGCCGTGCCCGCGCCCGCCGTGTCCGGGCCCGATCGGCGGTCGCCCGCCGTGTCCGTGCCCCGGTGTGTCCGTGCGGCGGCGTGCCGTCGCTTCGGGCAGCGTGCCATCGCTTGCGGCAGCCTGGGCGCGCACAGCGGCCGGCGCCGCGGGCCGGCCGCAGTATGCCCTCGCCGCCCGGCAGTGGCCGGCCGCCCGCGCACCGCCGGGCCTGCGGTGTTCGGCGTGCCCCGGGGCACCGCGTCCCCGGCCACCGCCTGCTGCGAACGGCCTCCGGCCGTGCCCGCCGTGTCCGTGCCCGCCCGGCCGGTCGCCCGGCGTGACCGCGCCCGGCGTGCGCGTGCCCGGCGTGCCCTGGCCCGCGCCCGCTCAGCGCCCGCGGGCCACCCAGCCGCGCTCGTATGCGTGCCAGCCCAGCTGCAGCCGGGTCGTCACACCCGTCAGCTCCATCAGCCGCTTCACCCGGCGCTGCACGGTCCGCAGGCCCAGGTCGAGCTGTTTGGCGACGCTGGCATCGGTCAGACCCGCCAGGAGCAGCGACAGGATCTCCAGGTCGGTGGCGTCGGGGCCGTCCGGGTCCTGCTCGGTGACACCGGATGCGCCGAGCCGCAGCGGCAGCGCGGCCCGCCACACCGACTCGAACAGCGCCGAGAGCAGTTCCAGCAGTCCGCTGGCGTGGACCACCAGCGCGGCGGGCTCCGCCGAGTGTGCGGTGAGCGGCACCAGGGCGAGCGTCCGGTCGGCGACCACCAGCTTGGTCGGCACCCGGTCCACCACCCGTACCTGCTCGTCCCGGTCGAGGGCCGCGGTCAGCTCGGTGATGCCCTGTGGCCGGTCCAGCACGGCGCGCTCCAGCACCGCCCGGTAGCGGACCCCACGCCCGGCCGCCTGCTCCTCGGCGTGGTTCTCCATCCCGGTGACGGCCACCGGGGTGCCGGTGACCAGCGCGCACACCTCGTCGCTGGCGCCGAGCTGCAGCTGCAGAAATCGCTGCGCCACCGCCGCCGCGCCGATCACCACCTCGACCAGGTCGTGCACGGCGGGCTCCGACATCGCCGCGCGGTACTCCTCCGCCAGCAGGGCTGTCGCCAGCTCCGCCTTCTCCAGCTCGTGCCGCTGTTGGGTGAGCAGCGCGCCCAGGGCCACGCCCGGCGGTGCGGCCACCCACCGGCCCGGCCGGGCCGACGACTGGGCCGCCAGGCCGTTCTGCTCCAGCCGGCGCAGCGCGCGCTCGGTGTCCTGTTCGCCGAGTGCCAGCCGCCGGGCGAGGTCGGGCACGTCGGCGGCGCCGACCGACACCAGCGCCCGGTACGCCGACTCCTGCGGCTCCTCCAGCCCCAGCACTCCCAGCATCAGGCGTCGCCCCTCCCGACTTCGCAGCTCTGCGGTGCCTCCGTGGCGGAAAGTGGCGGAAACCGGCCACGGCGCAAACCCGCCTCGGACCATCATCGTCCTGGTTGCGGTCAGTCTGCCAAGGTGACCCTGCCGGGCGGTTCTCCCGTGGGGGGTGGAACCGTCCGGCTTTCGAGTCGCACGTCCATTCGGCGAGTCACCCGACACGCCGCGCTCTGCGCCCCGGGGTGCCGGGATTTTCCGGATGCCCCGTTTTCCCCCGGCCCCCGCCGTGGACAATGACCGGCATGAGCCAGCAGGGGGGAAGGCCCACCGGCCACGAGGACGACTGGTGGGGCGAGTTGTACGATGCCGCCGCCGGCGACACGGGCCCAGCGCCCACCGGCGATTCCGTGGACGACCGGTTCGCCTCCGCATCCCGAGCGACCGCCCCGCGGAGCGGCGCCCCCGGCGACGTACCCGCCCCGGCGGACGCCCCGGGCGAGGGCTCCGGCTCTCCGCCCGCCCGAGCTCCGGACGAACCGCCCGCGTCACCCTCGAGCCGACTGCCCGGCGGACGCACCGAACCACCCGCCCGGACCGGACCTCCGGGGCCCCGTACCCGAGGGCCGTGGCTGCCACGGCCGAGCTCTGACGACCGGACACCGGCCCCGCCCCGCACCGGCCCCCCACCCCCCCGCGCCCCCTGGGAACCGCCGCCTGCCACCTCCACCGGCCCGGTGACCTTCCCACCCGGCCCCGAACCGCCGGGCCGCCCCGGCCAGCCGCTCCGCTCCGCGCCGCCCGATCGATCCGGCTCGTCCGGCCGACCGGGGCCGTCCGACGAGTCCGAGGCGTCTCGTCAGCCCGCGTCGCCCGGTGACTCCGGATCGCCCGGTGAAGGTGCGCTGCCCGGTGACTCCGGATCGCCCGGTGAAGCTGCGTCGCCCGGTCACCCGGCGTCGCTCGGAGATCCTGCGCCGCCTGGTCAGCCTGCGCCGCCTGGTCAGCCTGCGTCGGCCGGGCAACCCGGGCCGCCCGGCCGGTCCGCGCCGCCCGACCCCCGCGCCGGGACAGCGTCGCCGCGTCCCGCCGAGACTCCCGCCCCGACCGTCCCGGGCGCCCGCACACCGCCCGACCGCTTCCCCGCGCCGCCCGCGCAGACCCCCGGCCCCCGGGAGGACCGCCCGCCCGTGTCCGGCGGACCCGGCGGCGGGCCACCCTCGCCGGCACCGGGCGGTGCGCCGGACGCACCACCTCCCCCGCCCACGGCCGCACCGCCCACGGCCCCCGAACGCCGGGCCGGCGGCTCTCCGCGGGCCGGGAGGTCCGGGGCCTTGCCCGGGGAGGGCCGGGGCCCGCGGCCCGGGCCCGCAGACCCGGCCCCCGGCACGGGCGGACCCGACAGCGGCATGCCGCCGCCCGACGCACCCGCCGGGCGGCCCGTCCCTCCCGCGGCGGCCGAGGTGCCCACCGCGCGGGACCACGTGGGGTCCGGGCCGCCGACCTACGACGCCGAGCCCACCGCGCTGCCGCTCGCCGATCCCGACGGGCTCGCGGACCTGGTGGCGGACACCGTGCTGGACGGGGCCCGGTACGGTGCCTGCACACTGCGGGCCGTCTCGGTGCGCGGCGACTCCGCGAGGTACCGCGGCGACCCGCGCCGCGACGCGCTGCTGACCACCCGGTTCGGCGCGGGGGAGCAGGCCCTGGTCCTGGTGGCGACGGCGACCGGCGCCCGCGCCACGGCCGGGGCGCACCGCGCCGCCGCCGAGGTCTGCCGGTGGATCGGCCGGGCCGTGGGCCGCAGCCACGTCCGGCTGGCGGAGGACCTCCGGGCCGGCCGGCGCGGCGACCTGAAATCCGGCCTGCACCGCCTCACCGACCGCAGTCTCGGCAGACTCCGGGCCGCCGCCGCCGAACAGGGCCTGCCCCCGGAGGCGTACTCCGCCACCCTGCGCTGTCTTCTGCTGCCCGCGGACCCCCGGTGCCGTACCCGGGTGTTCTTCGGTGTCGGGGCGGGCGGGCTGACCCGGCTGAGGGACGGCAGCTGGCAGGACATGGAGCCGCATCCTTCCGACACCGTCGGCGAACCGGTCGTCGGCTTCGGGTCACGGCCCGCCGAGCCGCCCGACGGCGACCGGCTCACCATGGACCTCGGTATCCCGACACCCCCGAGCCCGTACGACGACCCGCGGCCCGGGCCGCCCCGGGAACCCTTCCGGTTCCGCGCCTCCGTCGCCCGCCCGGGTGATGTGCTGCTGATGTGCAGCGCGGGCCTGGCCGAGCCGTTGCACGGCGAGGCCGAACTCGCCGCCCACCTGGCCGCACGGTGGTCCGGCGGCACCCCGCCCGGCCTCACGGAGTTTCTGGCCGACTGCCGCACCCGGGTCAAGGGCTACGCCGACGACCGTACGGCCGTGGCCGTGTGGGAGGCGTGACGGCGTCCGTTGTGTCTCCATGGAGACCGAGGGACCGGAACGCGCGGGTCCGCCGGTGACCGAAGGGCTTACGGAACGCCATGGCCAGACAGAGCGTCGCGGAACAGTTCGTCGACATCCTCACCCGCGCCGGGGTCGAGCGCCTCTACGGTGTCGTGGGCGACAGCCTCAACCCGGTCGTGGACGCCGTACGCCGCCACCGGGACATCGACTGGGTGCACGTCCGGCACGAGGAGACCGCCGCCTTCGCGGCCGGCGCGGAGGCGCAGATCACCGGGAAGCTGACCGCGTGCGCCGGGTCCTGCGGCCCCGGCAACCTCCACCTCATCAACGGCCTGTACGACGCCCACCGCTCCATGGCCCCGGTGCTCGCCCTCGCCTCGCAGATCCCCTCCAGCGAGATCGGTCTCGGCTACTTCCAGGAGACCCACCCGGACCAGCTGTTCCGCGAGTGCAGCCACTACAGCGAACTGATCTCCAACCCGCGGCAGATGCCCCGGCTGCTGCACACCGCCATCCAGAACGCGATCGGCCGCTCCGGCGTCAGCGTCGTCTCCCTGCCCGGTGACATCGCCGCACAGCCCGCGCCGGTACGGGCCGCCGAGACGGCGCTGGTCACCTCCCGGCCCACCGTCCGCCCCGGTGACGACGAGATCGACCGGTTGGTGCGGCTGATCGACGACGCAGGCAAGGTCACCCTGTTCTGCGGCAGCGGTACGGCCGGCGCCCACGCCGAGGTGATGGAACTCGCCGGACGGATCAAGTCCCCGGTCGGGCACGCACTGCGCGGCAAGGAGTGGATCCAGTACGACAACCCGTACGACGTCGGCATGAGCGGACTCCTCGGCTACGGCGCCGCCTACGAGGCCACCCACGAGTGCGACCTGCTGATCCTGCTCGGCACCGACTTCCCGTACAACGCCTTCCTGCCCGACGACGTGCGGATCGCCCAGATCGACGTGCGCCCCGAGAACCTGGGCCGCCGCTCCACACTGGACCTCGCGGTGTGGGGCGACGCCCGCGAGACCCTGCGGTGTCTGATCCCACGGGTCCGGGAGAAGACCGACCGGCGGTTCCTGGACCGGATGCTGAAGAAGCACGCCGACGCGCTGGAGGGGGTGGTCAAGGCCTACACCCGCAAGGTCGGCAAGCATGTGCCGATCCACCCCGAGTACGTGGCGGCGGTGCTCGACGAGGCCGCCGCCGACGACGCGGTGTTCACCGTCGACACGGGGATGTGCAACGTCTGGGCCGCCCGCTATCTCTCGCCCAACGGGCGCCGCCGGATCATCGGCTCCTTCTCGCACGGCTCGATGGCGAACGCGCTGCCGATGGCGATCGGCGCCCAGTTCACCGACCGGCGGCGGCAGGTCGTGTCGCTGTCCGGCGACGGCGGCTTCACCATGCTGATGGGCGACTTCCTCACCCTCGTCCAGTACGACCTGCCGGTGAAGGTGGTGCTGTTCAACAACTCGTCCCTGGGGATGGTCGAGCTGGAGATGCTGGTCGCCGGGCTGCCGTCGTACGGCACGGCGAACAGGAACCCTGACTTCGCGGCCGTCGCCGAGGCCTGCGGCGCCTTCGGCGTCCGGGTCGAGAAGCCCAAGCAGCTGGCCGGGGCGCTCAAGGCCGCCTTCCGACACAAGGGCCCGGCCCTCGTCGACGTCGTCACGGATCCCAACGCCCTCTCCATCCCGCCGAAGATCAGCGCCGAGATGGTGACCGGCTTCGCGCTCTCCGCCTCCAAGATCGTCCTGGACGGCGGGGTAGGCCGCATGCTCCAGATGGCCCGCTCCAACCTGCGCAACGTCCCGCGGCCCTAGCGGTCACTTCCCGGTCAGGACTTCCTCTCCCGGAGCCGGGGCGAGTCGAACCGGTGGCCGAAGTCACCGCCGTGGATGCGGTCGTTGAGCATTCGACATGACTGCCCGGGGTCCGATCGGGCAAGGATCCCCGTGAACGTGTTCGAGAGGGAGAGAACGGACCATCCACACGGGGACGGGGGACAGGGTGAGTCAGGCACGAGGGGGCGGTCCCATGGCGGTCGGGACCTCCTCGGTGGGCCACGGCGCCGAGGAGCAGGACGACGGCACGGCGGTGCGGGGCGGCGAGCGGGCGGCGGGGGCGCCCCGGCTGCGCCGCAGACTCGGCCGGGGCGATCTGCGGGGGGTGCCCGACAGCCGCCGGGCACTGCGCGGGCTGCTGCGGCACTGGGGCCGTCCCGGTCAGTCGGACATCGCGGAGCTGCTGACCAGCGAACTGGTCACCAACGCACTCGTCCACACCGACCGGGACGCGGTGCTCACGGCCACCGTCGGGCCCCGCGCGCTGCGCGTGGAGGTGCGGGACTTCGTCGGGCGCTTTCCCCGGCCGCGCGTTCCCGCCTGCGACGACAGCACGCACGGCCGGGGGCTGATGCTGGTGCAGTCCCTCGCGGACGCGTGGGGAGTGCGGGCGCACGGAGTGGGCAAGGCGGTCTGGTTCGAACTGGAGGCCGGGGCCGAAGCCGGGGCCGAGGCCGCCTGAGCCGAGGAGAGGCTGCAGGGTGCGCCCGGTGGCCTGGCCGTAGTACGGGACCTAGCCGAACTGCTGCTCCAGATCCTTCAGTTTCTGCTCGAGGGAGTCCAGCCGCGGCAGGGCCTGGGTGTCGTCCTCCGCGGTGAGGTCGACGGTGACCGCGTCACCGCCGCCTCGTACCGGCTGGAGGGAGGGGCGCCGGCGTACGGGCAACTGCTCCGGTGCGGACGGCTGCGCCGGTATGGCAGGCTCCGCGGACACCCGGTCGGCGCCCCGGTCCACCGCCTGCACCTCGACCTCGACCTGGCGGCCGCCGCGGCCGACGAAGCCCCGGTGCCCCCTGCTGATCGCCTTCAGCCGGGCCCGCTCCAGACGCTCCTGGCCGCGTCGGCGCTGCCGCTCCTCGTCCTTGCGGCGCTTGTCGTCGCGGACCTCCTCGACCGCCTCGTCGAGGCTGCGCACCCCCTCCAGCAGCATCAGCGACCAGGCACGGTAGGTCTCTCGGGGTGCGCGCAGCCAGCGCACGATACGGATCTGCGGCAGCGGACGCGGCACCAGGCCCTGCTCCCGCAGCGCGGCCCGGCGGGTCTGCTTCAGTGCGCGGTCGAAGAGGACCGCCGCCGACAGGGACATGCCCGCGAAGAAGTGCGGAGCCCCCGCGTGCCCCGCGCCGCGGGGCGCATGCACCCAGTTGAACCACGCCGCGGCGAAGGCGAACGTCCACACGAGTATCCGGGAGCCGAGCGCCGCGTCGCCGTGGCTGGCCTCGCGCACCGCGAGCACGGAGCAGAACATCGCCGCCCCGTCGAGGCCGAACGGGACCAGGTACTGCCAGCCGCCGCTCAGGCCGAGATTCTGCTCGCCGAAGCCGACCAGACCGTGGAAGGAGAGTGCCGCGGCGACCGCGGCACAGCAGAAGAGGAGGACATAGGAGACGGTGCCGTAGACGGCTTCCTTGCGCCGTCGGCGTTCCTCGGCACGTTCCCAGGAGTCGTCGGCCCTGGCGTCCTTCCCCGCGGCGCGCCTGCCACGCGCCAGCACCGCTACCGCCGCCAGCATGCCCAGGAGCAGGACGGCGCCCGGCAGCAGCCAGTTCAGCGATATGTCGGTCAGTTTCATCTGGGGTCCCCTGCCTTGGGATAGGGCGTGACGCCCGCCATAGTGGCCCAAGCCCGACGGTGGTCAGGGGGTTTCGGGGAAGAGGCCGCCAAGTAGGTGTCAGTGGGGCCCCGGGGACACCGTTCTGCTCGAACTGTCGCTTGATGTCTGTGAGTTGAGTTCGAACAAGACAACCCCTGCGGGTGGTTCCGGGGTCGCTTCCCGCGCTGTCGGCCCGCCGCGTCGGCCCGTTGCTTCAGTCCGTCGGGTCAGCCCGCCGCGGCCAGCAGCTTCTCGACCCGGTCCGCGTCGCAGGTGCGTGGGCAGGTGGCGCAGGTGTCCTCGGGGCGCAGCGTGTAGAACATGCAGCAGCTCGCCCGGTCCCGGGTGTGCAGCGGCTCGCCGTTCGGGCCGGTCAGCTCGCGGAAGGCGGCCGTGCCCACGTACGGCCGGGTCGCGCCCGGCAGCAGCTGTTCCAGTTCGTGCCGGGCCCGCTCCTGCTCGCCGAGGAGATGGGCGACGTACCAGAGGCCTTCGACCACCTCGTCGGTCGCCATGCCCCACAGGGCGCGCCCGCGCCGCCGCATGCGCGGGGCGAAACCGGCCAGTACCGGTTCCAGGTGCTCGGCGACCGCGGACCGCACCTCGGCGCGCAGCGCCTCCTCGTCCGCGACGACGCGGGCGCCGGGGAGTGCGGCGGCCGGGTCGCCGGGCAGGCAGGCGAAGCCGGCCGGGCGGGCGGCCATCCGGCCCAGCGGCAGTCCCGCGGCGGTCCGGTCGTACGAGACATGCGTCACGGGGTAGCGCGGCACCCGACGGTGCAGGAACCAGGGCACGGTGATCAGCAGACAGGCCGGCCACGCGTACCGGTGCAGACCGAAGCCGGCCACCACGTCGGGCCGCGCCCGCTGTCCGTAGTCGCGCAGCACCTGCGCGTCGTCCCAGGCCAGGAAGGACTCCAGGTCGGCCCCGCCCTCCGCGAGCGATGCGGCACGGACCCAGCCGCCGCCCCGCGGGGCGGCCTCCCCGGCGCCCGGCTGGGTCACCGCCAGGCCCGGAAGGACCTCGGACAGACGCGCGTAGGAGTCCGCGACGGCCGAGCGGGACACAGACATGCGAGACCACCGATCCACGTCGGGTGCAACGGGCTGTTTCAGGTAAGCCTTACCTTACCTAAGCTTGGATGGTCTGTGATCCCCGGGATCCGGCCGGACGCCGATCGGGATGTGATCGGGACTTGATCGGGATGTGAACTGACGACCGGTGCGCCTATCGTGCTGACGGACGGGTAGCAACCCGCCGTCATGACCCTATGTACCGATACATGGACCGACACGCCTCTGGAGGAGCCGTGAAGCAGGGCGCTCGAGGCTACGCCGGGACGGAGGCCGCCCGACCCCGCACGTCCGGGGCCGCCCGCGTGCCGGCCCAGCCCCGGGCCGCGGCGGGCGGGCCACTGCCTGCGGCGCCCGCATCCTCCGGGGTGCGCGGCGAGCACACGCACGGCGAGGCCGGCCTGCCGGGGGCGCGCACCCGGCGCCCGGTGCAGCGGACCTCCGTGCGCGGGCAGATCCTCGACGCCCTGCGCACCGCCCTGGTCACCGGCGAACTGCGGCCCGGCGAGGTCTACTCCGGCCCCGCGCTCGGCGAACGCTTCGGCGTCTCCGCCACCCCGGTACGGGAGGCGATGCAGCAGCTCGCGCTGGAGGGCGCCGTCGAGGTCGTACCGAACCGAGGCTTCCGCGTGGTCGAGCGGGGCGCCCGGGAGCTCGCCGAACTGGCCGAGGTCCGCGCCCTGCTGGAGGTACCGGTGATGCTGCGGCTGGCCCGCACCGTGCCCGCCGGACGCTGGGCCGAACTGCGCCCGCTGGCCGAGGCGACCGTGCGGGCCGCGGCCGTCGGCTGCCGGGCGACGTACGCCGAGGCCGACCGGGCCTTCCACCGCGCGGTGCTCGCACTCGCCGGCAACGAGCAGCTCGTGCAGATCGCCGAGGAACTCCACCGCCGCGCCCAGTGGCCGCAGTCCGGCCCAACGGCCTCCCGGGGCCGCGCCGACCTGGTCGCCGACGCCCGCGAACACACCGCCCTGCTGGACGCCCTGATCGCCGGCGACGCGGACGCGGTACGAGCCCTGGTCACCGACCACTTCACCGGCCCGTCCTGATCCCGCCCGCCGCACGGCCCGCCCGCCCGCCGCACGGCCCGCGATCCCTGCCGCGGGCCTCGGCCCGCGGCCCGCGCCCCTCGGCCCGCGGACGGCTCCCCGGCATGGAACCCGGCCCCTCGTCTCGCGGACGGATCCCCCGTGGTTCCCGGCCTGCGGATCGATCCCTGGTCCTGGTTCCGGCTCGCGGGCGCATTTCCGGCCTCGTCCCCGGCCGTCGGCCTGCGGATCGGCCGTGTCGCGGGCTGTCGGCTTGGGGGCGGATGTCTGGCGTCGTCTCCGGCCCCCGGCCTGCGGATCGGTCCGCGTCCCCCGCCCTGGGCTCGCGGACGGCTCCCGGCGTGGTCCCCGGCCCCGGCCGCGGATCGGTCCCCGCACAGGCCCTCGGTCCCCGCACTGGCCCTCGGTCCCCGCATGGCCCCGGCCCCCGGACGGATTCCCAACCCGCGGCCCAGGACCTTCCGGACCTTCCTGACCCGGGTCGATCCCCACCCCCCGGACCGACCCCTGCCCCCGGTCCACGGGCTGATCCCGGGATCGGCCCCAGGCCCCCGGCCTGCGGACCGATGCGCGTCCCGCGGGGTGGGAGCGCCGCACGGCGCATGTCGTCCCCGGGTCCGTGCGGAGCGCCGGGGGCTGCCGATCCGCTCCGCTTGGGCGCCCGGTGCCCCTGGTGCGGTCCCCGCGCGTGGGTGGCCCGGGCGCCCGCGGCGCGTGCCGGTCCCGCGCCGGGTCTCCGCGGCCCGGCCGGCGTATCGGGTCACAGGACGCCGGCAGTGGCTGGTCGGGGTCCCTGCGACCGGGGCGCCCCATGGCCTGCACGCAGTCGGGGGAGTGCCTGCCGGGGCCGACCCCGCGTCTGCGGCCTGATCCGCCGGACAGGCGGCTGAGCGGCTGTCACGGCACCGCGGTGCCGGGCCGGTCGGTCCGTGGGCCGCGCGGCCCACGGCGTCAGGCGGTGGCGGCTCCCGGGGCCGGTGGGGTCAGCCGGCGGGACAGCCAGGTGGGGACACCGCCGAGGAGGCGGTACAGGCGGCGGGCCTCGTCGCGCAGGCGGGAGGCCTCGGGCTCGGTCTCGGTGTCCGCCAGGGAGCACAGCGCCGGAGCCGTACCGACGAGATAGCCGAGTTCCTCGCGGATCCGCAGGGACTCGGCGAACCCGTGCCGGGCCTCGGCCAACTCGCCGTCCCGGAAGGCCAGTCCGGCCAGATGCCGCCAGGTGAACGAGAGCAGCAGCGGGTCGGAGTGCGCCGTCGCCGAGGCGTGTGCGCGCCGGTACGCCGCTCGTGCCGCCTGTGGGGAGCCGGTGAGGTTCTCCGCCAGCAGCCCGCGCCGGAAGTCCAGCAGCGCCCGCCCCGGGGAGCCCGGCGGGATCAGCGCCGCCGCCCGGCCCAGCGCGGCCCGCGCCTCGTCGGCCCGGTCCCGCACGCCGTGCAGCGTGGCGGCGTAGGCGAGCCGGCCGCGTTCGCAGGCCGCGGCCCCGCGCTCCTCGTCGTCGTGGGCCAGCGCCTCGGCGCTGCGCAGCGCGTCCTCGGCCTCCTCCCAGCCCTGCTCGGTGTACAGACACCGCTCCACCAGCAGCGCGGCCCGCTGCAGCGCGGTGGCCGCGGTGGCCGGCTGCAGCAGCGCCGCCGCGTCGGCCCAGCATGCGCGCGAGCGCAGCCGCCATACCGCGGTCTGGAGCGGATCGTCACCTGGGGTCGTTCCCGTACCAGAACCAGACATGGCGGAATGCGCCACGTTGCCCTCCCCTAGTCCGTGTCGTGCGGATCATCCCGGGGCCGCGGAGCTCGGCACGCACATCCGAGCCCCGCTCAGCGGTGTGCCGGGCAGCCGCACTTCGGGTCGGGCTGACCCGGAGGACACGGATATCGGCACGCCATGGAGCCGTCGAGTGGTGGCGGCATCTCAGCACGGAACCACCGGCCCGGCCAAGAGGGTGGGTGAAGGAATTCACAAAGTCGTGGGACTGGGGGCCTCCCGGGGTTTGGCCGCCGTTTCGGCCCGTCTCAGCTCATCCGCAGCGCCAGGAAGAAGTCGAGCTTGTCCTCCAGCCGCGACAGATCACGCCCCGTCAACTGCTCGATCCGGCCCACCCGGTAGCGCAGCGTGTTGACGTGCAGGTGCAAGCGGGCGGCGCAGCGGGTCCAGGAGCCGTCGCAGTCCAGGAACGCCTCCAGGGTCGGGATCAGCTCGGCGCGGTGGCGGCGGTCGTAGTCCCGCAGCGGGTCGAGCAGCCGGGCCGTGAAGGCGCGTCGGACGTCGTCGGGGACGAACGGCAGCAGCAGTACGTGGGAGGCCAGCTCCTGGTGCCCGGCCGCGCACACCAGGCCCGGCCGGGCCGCGGCGACCCGGCGGGCGTGCCGGGCCTCCTCCAGCGCCCCGCGCAGCCCCTCCGCCGAGTGCACGGCCGCGCTCACGCCGAGCGTGACCCGCCCGTCGCCGTCCAGCCCGGCGGCCAACGGATCCCGTACGGACTGCAGCAGCGCGTCGGCGAGGATCCCCGCCTCCGCGTCGTCCGGCTCCCCGGACACCGCCGGGAGCGGCACCAGCGCGACGGCCTCCTCGCCGGCGTGCGCCACGGCGATCCGGTCGGAGTGCTCCGGGCCCGCCGCGACCGGGTCGACCAGGATCTCCTCCAGCAGCGTCTGCGCCACCCGCCCGCCGTCGATATCCCCGTCCTCCCACTCGACCCGGGCCACCACGACCTGCCAGTGCGGGGCCGCGCCCAGACCGGGCAGCAGCACCGGGGCCGCGACCCGCAACCGGGCGGCGATCTCCGCGGGCGCCGCGCCGGTCTGCACCAGCTCCAGGACCTCCTGCGCCAGCCGCCGGCGCACGGTGCGGGCCGCGTCCCGGCGGTCCCGTTCCACCGAGATCAGCTGAGTGACCCCGTACAGCAGGTCCAGGCGCTCCGCCGCCCAGTCCCCGGCGTCCGCCTCGACCGCCAGCAGCCAGTCGGAGAGCACCGTCTCGCGCACGTCCCGCGCGGGCTGTGCCGTCCGGCCGGTGCTGCGCACCGGGAACAGGCTGTACGACGTCGAGCCCAGCATGACCCGGTGCGGTGCCCGGCGGCCGGTGCGTGCCGCCGCCAGCGCCTCCGCCGCCAGCCGGGCGCACACGTCGGCGGGCAGCGCCGGGCCGGCCGTCTTCGAGCCCGCGATCAGCCGCCCGGTGGGCGACAGCACCCACGCCCGCAGATCCAGGTCGGAGCCCAGCAGGTCCAGGACGACGTCCGGGCCGCCGCCCGCCGGGCCGGAGGTCATCATCCGCCGGTGCCGGTCCACCACGGCCGCAAGATCCCCGGCGCGTTCCCCGGAGACCTGCCGCACCACATGCTCGGTGACCGTCGCGAACGCCACCGACTCGTGCACCGCGAACAGCGGCAGCCGGTGCCGGGCACACGCCGTCACCAGGTCGTCCGGCACGCTCCCCAGCTCCGCCTCGCCGGCCGCCAGCGCCGCCACCCCGGCCTGCGCCAGGATCCGTACGAACGGCTCGGAGTCGGCGGCGTCGCGGCGCCAGGCCAGGCCGGTGAGGACCAGTTCGCCGCCGGAGAGGTAGCGGCTGGGGTCCCGCAGGTCGGTGGTCATCACGCCCCGGACCGTGCGGTCCAGCTCGTCCTCGCCGCCGAGCAGCTTCAGGCCCAGCGCGTCGGTGTCCAGCAGTGCGCGCAGCCGCATTCTCGTCGCCGCCGTTCTTTGTCTCGAATCGTTCTGTTGATCTTGAAGGTGTCCGCGGTCGGGTGTCCGTTCGGGGAACCGGAGAGCAGAGCCCGTCCGTGTCGGGCTGTGGTGCAGGCCACGCGGCTGTGTCGCGCGTTTCCACAGGAAGACGGGGAGGTTACTGAGGGCCTCCGTTCATACGAATCTACAAGATGACCACCATGGCCAGCCAACTCCTTCAGTGTTTCTGCGACTGACCCCGGTGGAGCACCGAGCGGTGTACTGAGCCCACTCCACGTGAACAGCACATGAACGAGCCGGGCCCGCCGCACACGGATTGGCTCAATCTGCACCCCACGAGACCCACGAGACGAAGAAGAGAGCCGGTCATGGACTTCCTTCGCCCCGCCAGCTGGGAGGAGGCGCTCGCCGCCAAGGCAGAGCACCCCACCGCTGTGCCGATTGCGGGTGGCACCGATGTGATGGTCGAGATCAACTTCGACCACCGCCGGCCCGAGTACCTCATGGATCTGAACCGCATCGGCGACCTCACCGAGTGGGAGGTCGGCGAGGACACCGTCCGGGTCGGCGCCTCGGTGCCCTACACGCAGATCATGGAGAACCTCCGCTCCGAGCTCCCCGGTCTCGCCCTCGCCTCGCACACGGTCGCCTCCCCGCAGATCCGTAACCGCGGCGGCGTGGGCGGCAACCTCGGCACCGCCTCCCCGGCCGGCGACGCGCACCCCGCGCTGCTCGCCGCCGGGGCGGAGGTCGAGGCCCAGTCGGTGCGCGGCACCCGCATGATCCCGATCGACGCGTTCTACAAGGGCGTGAAGCGCAACGCGCTGGAGCCCGACGAGCTGATCCGCGCCGTGCATGTGAAGAAGGCGGACGGCCCGCAGCAGTTCTCCAAGGTCGGCACCCGCAACGCCATGGTCATCGCCGTGTGCGCCTTCGGCCTTGCCCTGCACCCGGAGACCCGGACGGTGCGCACCGGCATCGGCTCGGCCGCGCCGACGCCGATCCGGGCCACGGCCGCCGAGGAGTTCCTGAACGCGGCCCTGGAAGAGGGCGGCTTCTGGGACAACGGAAAGATCATCACCCCGTCGGTCGCCAAGCAGTTCGCGGACCTGTGCTCCGCCGCCTGCAACCCGATCGACGACGTCCGGGGCACCGCGAGCTACCGCCGCCACGCGGTCGGCGTGATGGCCCGCCGGACGCTCACCTGGACCTGGGAGTCGTACCGCGGCGCCCGCCGCATCACGGAGGGAGCTGCGTAATGCGCGTCAACTTCACTGTCAACGGACGCCCGCAGGAGGCCGACGACGTCTGGGAGGGCGAGTCCCTGCTGTACGTGCTGCGCGAGCGGCTCGGCCTGCCCGGCTCCAAGAACGCCTGCGAGCAGGGCGAGTGCGGCTCCTGCACGGTACGTCTGGACGGGGTGCCGGTCTGCTCCTGCCTGGTCGCCGCCGGACAGGCGCAGGGCCGCGAGGTGGTCACCGTCGAGGGCCTGGCGGACTACGCCAAGCAGCGTGCCGGGGGCGGCTGCGCCACCGGCGCCTGCGGCGGGACCTCGCTCGACGAGGCCAAGCAGTGGCAGGCCAAGGGCACCGACTCGCAGACCGGCGAGGGCGAGGAGCTCTCCCCGGTCCAGCAGGCCTTCATCGACGCCGGCGCCGTCCAGTGCGGGTTCTGCACACCGGGCCTGCTGGTCGCCGCCGACGAGATGCTGGAGCGCAACCCGAACCCGACCGACGCGGACATCCGCGAGGCGCTGTCGGGCAACCTGTGCCGCTGCACGGGCTACGAGAAGATCATGGACGCGGTCCGCCTGGCGGCGGCGCGGCAGTCCGAGGGGGTCTGAGCATGGCTGCCAACGGTGCACCCACCAAGATCACGCAGGGTTCCCGGACCAGGGGCGGGATCGGCGAGTCCACGCTCCGCCCGGACGGCACCCTCAAGGTCACCGGCGAGTTCGCGTACTCGTCCGACATGTGGCACGAGGACATGCTCTGGGGCCAGATCCTGCGCTCCACGGTCGCCCACGCCGAGATCGTCTCCATCGACACATCCGAGGCGCTCGCCACGGCCGGCGTCCACGCCGTCCTGACCTACGACGACCTGCCCACCGAGGTGAAGAACTACGGCCTGGAGATCCAGGACACCCCGGTCCTCGCCCACGGCAAGGTCCGCCACCACGGCGAGCCGGTCGCCATCGTCGCCGCAGACCACCCGGAGACGGCCCGCCGGGCCGCCGCGAAGATCAAGGTCGACTACCGGGAACTGCCCGTCATCACCGACGAGGCCTCCGCGACCGCACCGGACGCGATCCTCGTCCACGAGGGCCGCGACGACCACCACTCCGGGCACGTCCCGCACCCCAACATCGTGCACCGCCAGCCCATCGTCCGCGGCAACGCCGACGAGGCCGCCAGGAAGGCCGACGTCGTCGTCCGGGGCGAGTACACCTTCGGCATGCAGGACCAGGCCTTCCTCGGCCCCGAGTCCGGCCTCGCGGTGCCCGCCGAGGACGGCGGTGTCGACCTGTACATCGCCACCCAGTGGCTGCACTCCGACCTCAAGCAGATCGCCCCGGTCCTCGGACTGCCCGAGGACAAGGTGCGGATGACGCTCTCCGGCGTCGGCGGCGCCTTCGGCGGCCGCGAGGACCTGTCGATGCAGATCCACGCCTGTCTGCTGGCGCTGCGCACCGGCAAGCCGGTCAAGATCGTCTACAACCGGTTCGAGTCCTTCTTCGGGCACGTCCACCGCCACCCGGCCAAGCTCTACTACGAGCACGGCGCCACCAAGGACGGCAAGCTCACGCACATGAAGTGCCGGATCGTCCTGGACGGCGGCGCCTACGCCTCCGCCTCCCCGGCGGTCGTCGGCAACGCCTCGTCCCTGTCGGTCGGCCCGTACGTGATCGACGACGTGGACATCGAGGCCATCGCCCTCTACACCAACAACCCGCCCTGCGGCGCCATGCGCGGCTTCGGCGCGGTCCAGGCCTGCTTCGCCTACGAGGCGCAGATGGACAAGCTCGCCGCGAAGCTCGGCATGGACCCGGTGGAGCTGCGCCGGCTCAACGCCATGGAGCAGGGCACCATCATGCCGACCGGACAGCCGGTCGACTCCCCGGCGCCGGTCGCCGAACTGCTGCGCCGGGTCAAGGCGATGCCGATGCCGCCGGAGCGGCAGTGGGAGTCCAGCGAGGGCGCGGACGTACGCCAGCTGCCCGGCGGCCTGTCCAACACCACGCACGGCGAGGGCGTCGTCCGCGGCGTCGGCTACGCGGTCGGCATCAAGAACGTCGGCTTCTCCGAGGGCTTCGACGACTACTCCACCGCCAAGGTGCGGATGGAGGTCATCAACGGAGAGCCGGTGGCGACCGTGCACACCGCGATGGCGGAGGTCGGCCAGGGCGGCGTCACCGTCCACGCGCAGATCGCCCGCACCGAGCTGGGCGTCACCCAGGTGACCATCCACCCGGCCGACACCCAGGTGGGCAGCGCCGGTTCCACCTCGGCCTCCCGGCAGACGTACGTCACCGGCGGCGCCGTCAAGAACGCCTGCGAGCTGGTCCGGGAGAAGGTGCTGGAGATCGGGCGCCGCAAGTTCGGCTCCTACCACCCGGCCTGGGCGACCGCCGAGCTGCTGCTGGAGGGCGGCAAGGTCGTCACCGACGGCGGCGAGGTCCTCGGCGACCTGGTCGACGTCCTTCAGGGCGAGACCGTCGAGGTCGAGGAGGAGTGGCGGCACCGGCCGACCGAGGCCTTCGACCTGCGCACCGGCCAGGGCAACGGCCACGTCCAGTACTCCTTCGCCGCGCACCGAGCCGTCGTCGAGGTCGACACCGAGCTCGGCCTGGTCAAGGTGATCGAGCTGGCCTGCGCCCAGGACGTCGGCAAGGCGCTCAACCCGCTCTCCGTGGTCGGCCAGATCCAGGGCGGCACCACCCAGGGCCTGGGCGTGGCGGTGATGGAGGAGATCGTCGTCGACCCCAGGACCGCCAAGGTCAGGAACCCGTCCTTCACGGACTACCTGATCCCCACGATTCTCGACACGCCGACCATCCCCGTCGACGTGCTCGAACTCGCCGACGACCACGCGCCCTACGGACTGCGCGGCATCGGCGAGGCCCCCACCCTGTCGTCCACCCCGGCGGTCCTCGCGGCCATCCGGGACGCGACCGGGCTGGAACTGGACCGCACGCCGGTCCGTCCGGAGCACCTCACCGGCACGGCGTGATCCGACCCTCCGGGCGGCGCACGGAACGTCACACACTCCGCGCCGCCCGGAGCACCCCCCACCAAGTTCCGCACCGCTCGCGGTCCTTGAAGTACCAACCCCACATGCGTTCGTCTCGGGCCGTCCCCCGGGTCGTGCAATCCCAAATCCCGCAGCCGCCGCCGTGGCGGCCGTCGATGCGGGTGCCCCTTTGAACCTTGGGAGAAGGCACCATGGCCCAGCAGTCAGTGGAGCCGAGGACCACCGCCGAGGACGCGGGCGCGGGCAGCCGCGTCCCCGCCGGCCGGTCCTGGCTCGACCGGTACTTCCACATATCCCACAGAGGATCGACGGTCGCGCGTGAGGTGCGCGGCGGTATCACCACCTTCATGGCGATGGCCTACATCGTCCTGCTCAACCCCGTGATCCTCTCCGGTGAGGATGTCGCCGGGAACACCCTGGGCCCGAAGGCCCTGATCACCGCGACGGCGCTCGCCGCGGCGGTCACCACGCTTCTCATGGGCTTCGTCGGCAAGGTGCCGCTCGCCCTCGCCGCCGGACTCTCGGTGTCCGGCGTCCTCGCCGGCCAGGTCGTTCCCCAGATGACCTGGGGGCAGGCCATGGCCATGTGCGTGATGTACGGCGTGGTCATCATGCTGCTCGTGGTCACCGGGCTGCGCGAGATGATCATGAATGCGATCCCGCTGGCCCTCAAGCACGCCATCACGATCGGCATCGGCCTGTTCATCGCCATCATCGGCCTCGTCAAGGGCGGGTTCGTGCACCCGGGCGAGGCGACCCCGCTGTCGCTCGGCCCGGCCGGTGAACTCGCGGGCTGGCCCGTGCTGCTCTTCGCGGGCACGCTGCTCCTGATCTTCATGCTGCAGGCGCGCAACACCTCCGGCGCGATCCTGATCGGCATCATCGCCGGCACGGTCGTCGCGATGCTGCTCAACGCGTTCGGCGTGATCGATCCCAAGCAGTGGGCCAACGGCGCACCCGAGCTGCAGGGCAGCGCGGTCTCCATGCCCGACTTCTCGCTCTTCGGCGAGGTCGAGTTCGGCGGCTGGGGCGAGGTCGGCGCGATGACCGTCGGCATGATCGTCTTCACGCTGGTGCTGGCCGGCTTCTTCGACGCGATGGCCACGATCATCGGCGTCGGCACGGAAGCCAAGCTCGCCGACGACAAGGGCCGGATGCCGGGCCTGTCCAAGGCGCTGTTCGTCGACGGCGCCGGCGGTGCCATCGGCGGTGTGGCGGGCGGCTCCGGGCAGACCGTGTTCGTGGAGTCCGCGACCGGCGTCGGCGAGGGTGCCCGCACCGGGCTCGCCTCGGTGGTCACCGGCGGGTTCTTCGCCCTGTGCCTGTTCTTCACCCCGCTGACCGCGATCGTGCCGCAGGAGGTCGCCTCCGCCGCCCTGGTCGTCATCGGCGCCATGATGATGATGAACGCCCGGCACGTGGACTGGGCCGACCGGGCCACCGCGATCCCGGTGTTCCTGACGGTCGTCCTGATGCCGTTCACGTACACGATCACCACCGGTGTCGCCGCCGGTGTCATCTCCTACGCCGCCATCAAGGTCGCCCAGGGCAAGGCCCGGGAGGTCGGCGCGTTCATGTGGGTGCTGACCGGGGTCTTCCTCGTCTACTTCGCCCTCAACCCGATCGAGAGCTGGCTGGGCGTGCACTAGCCGCCCGCCGGGAACCCGTTCACACGAGCCCGAGGAGACCGACAGATGCTGGACATCGCCGCAGAGCTGAACCGGTGGGTCGAGCAGGGACGCGACTTCGCCGTCGCCACCGTGGTGGCCGTCGGCGGCAGCGCCCCGCGCCAGCCCGGCGCCGCCCTCGCGGTCGACGCCGACGGCACCGCGATCGGCTCGGTCTCCGGGGGCTGTGTGGAGGGGGCCGTGTACGAGCTGTGCCGGCAGGCGCTCGAGGACGGCGAGACCGTCCGGGAGCGCTTCGGCTACAGCGACGAGGACGCCTTCGCCGTCGGCCTGACCTGTGGCGGCGAGATCGACATCCTCGTCACGCCGGTACGGGCGGACGCCCCCGTCCGTGCCGTGCTCGCGTCCGCGATCGCCGCCGCCGCCCGAGGAGAGGCGGCGGCGGTGGCGCGGATCGTCGCCGGACCCGCCGGGCTGATGGGCCGCGCCCTGGTGGTCCGGCCCGACGGGTCCGTCGAGGGCGGCTTCGGCGCCCACCCCGAACTGGACCGGACGGTGGCCGCGGAGGCCGGCGCCTTCCTGGACACCGGGCGCACCGGTGCACTGGAGATCGGAGAGCAGGGCTCGCGGTGCGGTTCGCCGCTGGCACTCCTGGTGGAGTCCTCCGTCCCGGCGCCCCGCATGATCGTCTTCGGGGCGATCGACTTCGCCTCGGCGCTGGTCCGGGCCGGCAAGTTCCTCGGCTACCACGTCACGGTGTGCGACGCCCGGCCGGTGTTCGCCACGCCGGCCCGCTTCCCGGACGCCGACGAGGTCGTCGTCGAGTGGCCGCACGAGTATCTGGAGCGCACAGACGTCGACGGCCGCACCGTGCTGTGCGTCCTCACCCACGACGCCAAGTTCGACGTACCGCTGCTGAAGCTGGCGCTGCGGCTGCCGGTGGCCTATGTCGGCGCGATGGGCTCGCGCCGTACCCATCTGGACCGCAACGAGCGGCTGCGCAGGGTCGGCGTGACCGATCTGGAACTGGCCCGGCTGCGTTCCCCGATCGGGCTGGACCTCGGCGCCCGCACCCCGGAGGAGACGGCCCTGTCCATCGCCGCCGAGATCGTCGCCGCGCGCCGGGGCGGCACCGGTGCGCCCCTCACCGGCGCGCACACCCCGATCCACCACGACGGCCCGTCGGCCCCGGCCCGGCGGATCGGGTCGGTGGCCTGATCCGCCGGGCCGGGCGGTCCGCGGCGCACGGGCCCAGGCAACCCACCCGGGGCTGTGGTCAGGTGCGCCCGGGGACCGGGCCGGCATCGGACAGCACGAAGCACCGCAGGCCGCCCTGCAGGTCGTACCAGTGGCCCCGCGGCCAGCCGTCGGTGAGGGCGGCGACGTCGTCCGGCGCCAGTCCGATGCCCGTGCGCCCGGCGGGCAGGCGGCCGGTCAAGGGCGTCGTGACCACCCAGGCCCCGCCGGGGGACAGCAGGCCGCGCACCCGTGCCGCCACGGCTGGCAGATCCGGCAGGAACGCCACGACCAACCGCATCGTCACCAGGTCGAACGACGCCCGCGGCAACCGCGCGGACACGGCGGCGCCGTCATTGAAGTCCAGCAGGCCGACCGTCAGGGACGGCTCCAGGTCCGTGTACCGGTCGCGGACCGCCGCCACAGCGGACGCCGCCCGGTCGACCGCCCAGGTGCGGCAGCCGAGCCGGGCGAGTGCGGCCGCGTAGCCGCCCAGGCCGCAGCCGACATCCAGGGCGCGGGTGCCGGGGCCGGGGCGCACGGCCTCGGCGAGGAGGTCCGCCTCCTGGGCGTCGACGGGGCGGAAGCCACGGCCCGAGGCGAAGTGGGCCTCCCAGTGGGCCGGTTCGACGACCGTCACGGCTGCCTGAGCAGGTGATTGAGCTCCCTGCCGAAGACGAAGCGGCCCGAGCGGCCGACGACGCCGTCGAGGGGCGCGGGCAGCCCCCGCACGTCCAGTTCCTCCCGCCACAGCACGCGGGACCGGCCGCCGGGGCCGGGGCGCACCTCCAGCTCCGCCCAGCCTCTGATCACCCGGCCCCGCTTGGCCAGTCGGCACAGCCCGCGCTCGTCCTCCCGCGGGGGCTGCCAGAGCGTCACCTCCATCGGGTCGTCGAAGCCGAGCGGGCCGAGGCCCGTGCGGGCCACGATCACCGTCCCCGGGCCGGAGGGCGGGGGAGTGGTGACGGTGACCCGGGTCAGCGGCACGGTCGCGCCGTGGCGCTGCCACCGGGTGATCCGGCGCCAGGTCTCGTCCAGCGGGAGGGGCGCAGTGCGCTCCAGGGAGAAGGTGACCACGGGACGATCGTAGGGACTCACCCCGGTCCTCCACCGCCCCGGTCACCTCACCGGTAGACCCGGCCCGGTTCCGCCTTCCCCGGGGCCAGCAGCTGCGGCACCGTCACGAAGACGTATCCGCGCTCCTTGAGGGCGTCGATGATGCCGGGGACGGCCGGCACGGTGCCGTCGTAGATGTCGTGCAGCAGGATGATCCCGTCCCGGGAGGACTGGGCGAGCACCCGCTGGGTGATCAGCTCGGAGTCGGTGGTCCGGTAGTCCTTCGCGGTCACCGTCCACAGGACCTCCGCCAGGCCCAGCTCGCGGGATATCTCGTGCACCGTCTCGTCGGTGCGGCCCTGCGGCGGGCGCATCAGGGTCGGGCGCCGGCCGGTCAGGCGCTCTATCTCCCGGTTCGGGCGCTCCAGTTCCTCCCGTATCTGCTCCGGGGTGCTGCGGGTGAGGATGCGGTGCGTCCAGGTGTGGCTGGCCACCTCGTGACCCTCGTCGGCCATCCGTCGCACCAGTTCCGGGTACTTCTCGATGTGCCGCTTGCCGAGCAGGAAGAAGGTCGCCGGGACCTGCTTGTCCTTCAGGATGTCCAGCAGCCGGGCGGAGTGCTCGCTGGGGCCCGCGTCGAAGGTCAGCGCGATGCACTTGGCCCGGCGGCAGTCGACGGGACCGAACCGTGCCGCGGCCTGCTCGCCGGTCGCCCCGGCCGCCGCGCGGACGGTGCTGGGCCTGGTCGTCTCCAGGGACGAGCAGCCGGTCAGCGCCGTTCCCAGGGTGACGGCCGCCACAAGCGCCGCTGCGGCACGCAACCGGGTCCCCGTATTCGTCGTCTTCCTGATCAGAGAAGGCATGCGGGGACTATACACGGCGTGTATATACGCGATTCATAGCGGGTGGAGCGGGATGGAGAGGGGGCGTTGCGGGCCGCTCGTGGTGGCTCGCAACGCCCCCTGGTCTTTCACCTGAGGGGTGCTCAGGAGTCCTGGTGGCTCATGACCGGACCTGCTCGGTCACCAGATCCGAGAAGGCGGACAGCCGCGCGTACACACCCGGGTAGCCGGCCCGGGCGCAGCCGTCGCCCCAGGAGGTGACGCCGGCCAGCACACCGCCCACCAGCAGTGGTCCGCCGCTGTCACCCTGGCAGGTGTCCACACCGCCGGAGGTGTACCCGGCGCACACCATCTCGGCGGCGACGTAGTCCGAGCCGTAGGAGGTGCCGCAGCTCGCGTCGGAGACGACCGGGACGGTCGCGGTGCGCAGCTGGTCGGAGGCGCTGCCGCCCTCGCGGGTGTCGCCCCAGCCCAGGACGCGGGCGGTGGTGCCGGGCGTGTAGACGCCGGTGTCCGAGGAGGACACGTACGGCGCCGGGGCGTAGGGCATCGGGGAGGACAGCGTCAGGACGGCCACGTCCTCGCCGCGGGTGACGCCCGAGTAGTCCGGGTGGATCCAGATGCCGCCGACCCGGGCGACCGTCCCGTTGCTGCCGTTGAGGTAGGTGCGGCCGCCGACCACGCGGACGCTGCGGGTGCTCTCGCCCACCATGCAGTGCGCGGCGGTGACCACCTTCGTCGGGGAGACCAGGGTGCCGCCGCAGAACTGGTTCTGCCAGCGGTCCGTGATCTGCATCATGAACGGGTACGCGGAGGTGGTGGTGGTCGTACCGCCGACGATCGGCTGGGGCGCGGCGACGGCGGAGGGGGCGGCGGCCAGCAGGCCGGTGGCGGCGGCAGCGGCGGAGGCGGCCAGGGCGGCGGCGGTCCGTCCGGCGCGTCTGGCACGGGTGAACCCGGACATGAGTCTCCTCAAGGGGGGTTGCCGGTGGGGGGTCGCGCGGGGTGGGGGGTGAAGCACGGGGGTCTCGGGACCGACCCCCGTGTGCCCGGCGAGCGGCACGCCCCTTACGCTAGAACCGGGCCCGGCAGAGCCCAATGAGGGAACCCCCTAAGGGAGTTGGGAAGGGAAAACCCTACGGACCGCGCCGCGCCGCGAGTTCAGCGCCGGCCCTGGCCCGCCGCCAGCCGCACCAGATCCACCCGGGAACGGATCCCCAGCTTGCGGTAGACCCGGGTGAGGGTCGCCTCCACCGTCTTGACACTCACGAACAGCCGCCCGGCGATCTCCCGGTTGGTCGCGCCCTCCATCACCAGCGCCGCCACCTGGCGCTCCATCGAGGCCAGCCCTTCCAGACAGGCCACCGGCAGCCCGCCCGGAGCCGCCGCGGACCGCTCCGCCGGGCCGTTCGCGGCCGCCGCCTCCACCCGGCGCAGCCAGGGCAACGCCCGGCAGCGCCGGAACTGCTGCGCCGCCTCCTCGTACGACGCGGCCGGCCGCCGGACGGGCAGCGACGCCATCGCGAACACGGTCCGCGCCTCCTCCAGCGCATGCCCGAGCTTCGCCAGCCGGTCCCGTACCGATGTCAACTGGGCGATGGCCGCCTCGTGTTCGCCGCGCTCCGCCCGCACCAGCGCCTCGGCCCGGTCCAGGTCCGCCAGCACACTCTCCCGGCCCAGCCGCAGTGCATGCGTGCGGGTGACGTCGACGACCTCCTGCGCCTCGGCGGGCTCTCCGATCCGCACCAGCGCCTCGGCCAGATCACCCTGCCACCGGCCGCGCGCCGGATCGGTGATGCCCGCACCGGCCTCCAGCTGCCGCACCCGGCGCAGCGTGCCCGCCGCGGCCCGCGCGTCACCGGCCACCAACTGGGCGTGCCCCAGCGCGGCCAGCGCCCGGGACAGATACACGGCGTCGCCGTCCTCCTCGGCCCGGCCCACCGCCTCCCGCCCCAGCTCCAGCGCCCGCTCCACGTCCCCGCCCGCCGCCTCGGCCAGCGAAGCCTGCATCGCCCCCGCGCCCTCCCCGATACCGGCGTCCCGGGCCAGCGTCAGGCTCTCCCGGGCCAGCGCCAGCGCTCGGCCGCACTGCCCGGAGCGCAGCTCCGTCTCGGCGAGGAAGCGCAGATAGTGGACCTCGCTCTCGGCCATGCCCCGCCGCTGCACCTCCCGCAGCAGCGCCGTCACCGTGGACCGCGCCTCGGCCAGCCGGTCGCTCATGATCAGCCAGCGGAAGCGGGCCGAACCCGCCCCGTTGTGATGACACGCCACCCGCGGATCCTGCGGCTCGCGCAGCGCCCGCTGGATGGTGGCCGGCGCGTCCGGGTGCCCCATGAGGATCTCGGCCTGCGCCTGGAAGGCGAGCGCGAGCAGTTCGGTGCGCCGGTCCCCGGCGCGCGCCGCCAGCGCCGCGGCGTGCGCCGCCTCCTCCCGGCCCTGCGCGAAGTCGCCCTGGACGACCAGGCCGCGCCAGGCCAGCTGGTAGTGGACCAGGGCCAGCAGCCGGGGGTCGTCGCCGGCGTCGGCCAGCGCCTGCGGAAAGGCCGCGTCGACCTCGCCGATGGCCTGCCCGGCCGCCTCGATCACCACCATCCAGGCCCGTACCCGCTCGGCCGGCGCGACGGCCCGGGTCAGCACCTCGCGGGCGATGTCCCGGGCGAGATCGACCTCACCCGCAGTGATCGCGTCCTCGGCGGCCTGCAGCCGGTGGCCGTCCGGACCCGGTTCGCCGTCCGGCGGGGTGTGCCGGGCGGCGAGCAGCCCGAGCGAGGCGGCCACCGAGGGTGCCCCGCGGTCCCGGGCCAGCGCGGCGGCCTCCGCCAGCCGGGCCGCCACCTCCGGGTCGGTGCCGGTGGAGGCCAGCGCCAGATGCCGGGCGCGTTCGATCGGGTCGGAGGCGGCCGTGGACAGCGCCGCGTGTGCCGCCCGCCGCTCGTGCGCCGGGGCCTCCGCGTACAGCGCGGCCGAGATCAGCGGATGTGCGAAGCGTACGGCGGGACCCTCCGGGTCGGTCGCCAGCAGCCCCAGCCGAGCCGCCTGCGCGGTCTCCGCGTCCGCGTCCGTACGGCCCGCGGCATGCAGCAGCGCGGGGGTGGGGCGGGCGCCCACACAGGCCACCAGCAGGGTGCGGCGGGCCTCGTCGGACAGCATGTCCAGCCGGCTCAGCACCAGCGCGCGCAGCGACGTCGGCACCGGCAGCGGCTCGCCCGGCCGGGGCGGGGTGGGGCTCTCGGCCAGGGCCCGGCCCAGTTCGAGGGCGAACAGCGGGTTGCCGCCGCTGGTGCGGTGGATCTCGCGGACCGTGGAGCGGGGCAGCCCGGTGTAGCCGCGGTGGTCGAGCAGGGCGGAGGTCTGCGCCCGGGTCAGCGGGCCGAGGCGGACGGCGAGGGTGTCCGGGGGAGCGGTGCGCAGATGACGGTCGTACTCCGGGCCCTCGGTGCGCACCGCGCACAGCATCCGCACCGGGGTGTCGCCCAGGCGGCGGGCCGCGAAGCCGAGGATCTCCGCGCTCGCCGGGTCCAGCCACTGCAGGTCGTCGGCGACCAGGAGCACCGGGCCGTCGGCGGCGAGCGCGCGCAGCGCGGACAGCACGGCCAGCCGCAGGGCGAGCCCGTCACGCTGGAGGGCGGACTCTCGGCCGGTGAGCGCCGACTCCAGCGCGGTGCGCTGGGCGGCCGGCAGCGCGCCGGCCACATCGTCCAGGACCAGGCCCAGGAGGTCGGCGAGCGCCAGGAACGGCAGATGGGACTCGGACTCGGTCGCCGAGCAGCGCAGCACGGTCCGGGCCGTGCCGGCATATTCCGCGGCGAGCGCCCGCAGCACCGTCGACTTCCCGATCCCGGCGGGTCCGTGCAGCAGGACGCTGCCCCCGCGGGCGAGCTGCTCACGGGCCGAGCCGAACGGCTCCTCCCTGCCCACGACCAGGTCGGGGCGGCTCGGGGCAGGCTCCTGGAAGTCCCGTCGCACGGTCACCGCTCCCTCCGAGTGTCGTGTCCTGGCCAATGTTAGGCAACGGCCCATTGAATTTCGGACGGACGGTGGGGTGAGGGAAATAACAGGAGCCGAACCGAAATATGAAGACCGGGCCGCCGAGAATATCCCGCAATCCTCCCGCAACACCCCCGCAACCTCCTGTCCCTCCGGCCCCCGGCGCCTCTTCCGTCCGCGCCTCGCACCGCCCGCCGCCCGTCCGGGGGGCCCGGCAACGGAAGCGTTCCGGCCAGGTACCGCCGGCGGGCCCGGGGGCCGGCGCCGGTCCGCCCGGCACACCCCGGGCGCCCTCCCCGGCCGCGCCGGGGCGGCTCTCGGCGGCAGGGCCGCTCCTGGGGAGCGCGTCCGCGGTGCCCCGTCCGGCGCCGGGGCGGTGCCGCTCCGTGCGGTGGCCCCGTGCCCGTGGGGGCCAGGTGTGTGGGTGTGTGCTGCGTTCGCGGGTCCGGTCGCCGGGGGCGGTTCCGGCCTGCTCCGGGCGTGGGCGGGCAGGGGTCAGGCTGTGCGTCGGTGTGCCGGTGCGGGTGCTCGGCCGCCGGGCCGGAGTGGTCCTCGGCCGCCGGGTCGCTGCTGACCAGGGTATCCACCGTGTCCAGCCCGGCGCCGTGGCTGTGCCGGTACCCCCGGTGGCGGCCCCGTACAGCGCCGCATCCGCCCATCGGTCCCCCTGACGTCCGGCTACGGCAACCACCCCGCCCGGCGCGCCGCGACGACCGCCTCGCCCCGGGTGCGGGCGGCCAGCTTGCGCATCGCCGAGCGGAGATAGGCCTTGACGGTCTCCGCGCCCACGCCCAGTCGCTCCGCCGCCGCCGCGTTGGTGGCGCCCGCCGCGACGCAGGCCAGGACGTCCACCTCGCGCGGCGCAAGACGCACCCCGGGTGGCGGTCCGCCGCCCGCCGCCAGGAGTCCGCAGGCCCGCAGCAGTTCGTCCCGCAGGGCCGGGTCGGCGATGCGCGGGGCCAGCGCACGCAGCGCCGCGTGCGCCTCCCGCACCTGTTCCCACGCCGCCCCGGGGCCGGCGGTCGCGCCTGCCATGGGGCCGGCAGCCGCAACCGTCCCGGGGCCGGCAGCCGCAACCGTCCCGGACTCGGACAGCAGCTCGCATGCCTCGTCACGCAGCAGCAGCGCCTGCTCCACGTCCCGTGCCGCAGCCAGGGCCGCGCTCAGCGTGCGGTCGCCCAGCGGCTGGGCGGCGCGCAGAGCGCCGTACAGCACGCCGCGGACCCGGCGCCGCACCACCACCGGCACCGCCAGCACCGAGCGCAGCCCCTCGGCGGCCACCGGCACGTCGTACTCGTGGCTGATCTGCCGGGAGGCGGAGTACTCCGTGACCGCGCACGGGCGGGCCAGCGCCACCGCCTTCCCGCCGAGACCACTGCCCGCGGCCACCGCGAGGGCGCTCAGCGCGGGTGTGGCGGTGCCGCTGAGCTCGCTGATGCGCATCTGCCGCCGGCCGGCCTCCACCAGCCCGCCGAAGGCGACCGGCAGCCCGGTCGTGCGCCGCAGCCGTGCCAGCGCGCTGCGGATCTCCACCGCGCCGGCCGCGTCCCCTGCCACCTCTGCCCGCCCTTTCCCGCCGTGCCCGTGTCCGCACCCGCACTCCCCCGTTCGGGGGTAGTGAGAGCTACCTCACGGATTACACGATGGCAGAGAGCCGCCCGGCAATGGTCCGGCACGAAGGAGGACAGATGACGACGGTGACGGAACTCTTCCGCGGGGCGCGGGACTTCCTGCTGCACCATCGCGAGGACTACACCGCGGCCTACGCGGGGTTCGAGTGGCCCCGGCCCGAGCACTTCAACTGGGCGCTGGACTGGTTCGACGTCATCGCCGGGGGCAACGACCGCACCGCGCTGCACATCGTGGAGGAGGACGGCTCCGAGGTCCGGCTGTCGTTCGCGGAGATGTCGGCCCGCTCGAACCAGGTGGCGGTCCGGCTGCGCGAGCGCGGCGTGGGCGCCGGGGACCGGGTGCTGGTGATGCTCGGCAACCAGGCGGAGCTGTGGGAGACGGCGCTGGCCGCGATGAAGCTGCGGGCCGTGGTCATCCCGGCCACCCCGCTGCTGGGCCCGGCCGACCTGCGCGACCGCGTCGACCGGGGCCGGGTGAAGCACGCGGTCGTCCGTGCGGCGGACACCGGCAAGTTCGCCGACGTGCCCGGCGGCTACACACGCCTGGCCGTGGGCGGCGCGCCGGACGGCTGGGAGCGGTACGAGGACGCCTACGCCGCCTCCGGCGCCTTCGTCCCCGAGGGGCCGACCCGGGCCGGGGATCCGCTGATGCTGTACTTCACCTCGGGCACCACGGCCCGTCCCAAGCTGGTGGAGCACACCCACGTCTCCTACCCCGTCGGGCATCTGGCGACCATGTACTGGATCGGCCTGAAGCCGGGCGACGTGCATCTGAACATCTCCTCGCCGGGCTGGGCCAAGCACGCCTGGTCCAATCTCTTCGCGCCCTGGAACGCGGAGGCGACCGTCTTCCTGCACAACTACACCCGCTTCGACGCCGCCCGGCTGCTGCGGGAGATGGAGCGCGCGCGGGTGACCACGTTCTGCGCCCCGCCGACGGTGTGGCGGATGCTGATCCAGTCCGACCTGACCCGGCTCGCGACCCCGCCCCGCGAGGTCGTCGCGGCCGGTGAGCCGCTGAACCCGGAGGTCATCGAACAGGTGCGCCGGGCCTGGGGCGTGACGATCCGGGACGGCTTCGGGCAGACGGAGACCGCGGTGCAGGTCGCCAACAGCCCGGGGCAGGTGCTGAAGACCGGTTCCATGGGCCGGCCGAGTCCCGGTTTCCGGGTGGAACTGCTGGATCCGGTCACCGGCGCGCCGGGCGCGGCGGAGGGCGAGATCGCGCTGGACCTGTCCGCGCGTCCGGTCGGTCTGATGACCGGCTACCACGGGGACGCGGAGCGCACGGCCGAAGCGATGGCCGACGGCTACTACCGCACCGGGGACATCGGCTGCCGGGACGCGGACGGCTATCTGACCTACGTCGGCCGGGCCGACGACGTGTTCAAGGCGTCCGACTACAAGATCTCCCCGTTCGAGCTGGAGAGCGCGCTGCTGGAGCACGAGGCGGTGGCCGAGGCCGCGGTCGTCCCGGCCCCCGACGAGCTGCGGCTGGCGGTGCCCAAGGCGTATGTGGTCCTCGCGGCGGGCTGGGAGCCGGGGCCGGACACGGCGAAGGTGCTGTTCGAGCACTCCCGCGCGGTCCTCGCGCCCTACAAGCGCATCCGTCGCCTGGAGTTCGGCGAGCTGCCCAAGACCGTCTCCGGCAAGATCCGCCGTGTCGAACTGCGCGAGGCCACCGCCGCCGGCTCGGACGCGGAGCACCGAGAGGAGGACTTCCGGTGACCACACAGCGCTCGTCCACGCACGGCGCCGGCTGCACGCCCCTCCTCGGTGACACCGTCGGCGCGGATCCGGACCGGGCCGTCGCCGCCCATCCGGACCGCGAGGCCCTGGTCGACGTGGTGTCCGGACGGCGGTGGACGTACGCCGAGTTCGGCGCGGCGGTCGACGAGGTGGCGCGCGGACCGCTCGCCGAGGGTGTCACCAAAGGCGACCGGGTCGGCATCTGGGCGGTCAACTGCCCCTCGGGGCACCTCCCACGCCGCTTGGGCCAGTGAGGGAGGGTCCTGCTGCAGTACGCCACCGCCGGATCGGCGCGATCGTGGTGAACGTCGACCCGGCCTACCGCGCACGAGCTGGAGGACGGGCTGCAGCAGGCCGGGATCTGCGTGCTGATCGTCTCGCCGGGCGCAGGAGCAGCGACTACCGGGCGCTGGCGGAGCAGGTCCGCAGCCGGTGCCCGGCCCTGCGCGAGACCGTCCACATCGGCGACCGGTCCTGGGCGCCACCTCGCACGGCGCCTGCATCGTCATCCCGGCGCCGTCCGCGGGTGGCCGCCGAGATGCACATGGAGCAGGTGTCTGAATGCTGCGGCACGACCCGGCCGCCGGAGTGACCCTTCCCCGCGGCACCGCGGGCGAACTCCGCACCCCGGCTACAGCGTGATGCTCGGCTGCTGGGACGAGCCGGGGGAGACCGCCGAGGCCGTCGACGCGGGCCGCCGGATGCACACCGGGACCTCGCGGTGATGCGCGACTGCGGGTACGGGAGAGAGCGTCGGCCGTATCAAGGACACGATCATCCGAGGCGGGGAGAACATCTACCCGTGCGAGGTGGAGGAGTTCCTGCCGGCGATGACGAGCCGGTGTGGCTCGCCGGGAGAACGCCAGGGGGAAGCGGGTCGCGGGCCCGGTCTCCTTCGGGGCCCAGCTCTCGGTGCCGGGCGTTCCCTTGGGTCGTGGCGATGGTCAGCGGCGGGTCCATCCCGGTGCCGCACGGGGAGCAGATCCGGGGCATGGGGTCGGTGAGACCCCAACGGGTCCAGCCGCCGGCCTTCCGGCCGGGCGAAAGGGACAGCTCGAGCGGTACGCCGAGGAGGTCCGCGCGGGCGCGGACCTCCTCGGCTTGTCCGGGCAGCGCAACCCCGGTCCACCCTTGACGGCCCTCGGCAGCCGTCCTACATTACTTCCAGATCGTAGAAATTAAATTTCGCTATACGGAATTGCTGACCGCGGGGCGCGACGGGAGTGCGAATCCGACAGCCGAAGCAGGAGTACTCGATGGCTCGTATGACCGCTGCCCGTGCGGCAGTTGAGATCCTCAAGCGCGAGGGCGTCGCGGACGCGTTCGGCGTGCCGGGCGCGGCGATCAACCCCTTCTACGCGGCGCTCAAGGCCTCCGGCGGCATCAACCACACCCTCGCCCGGCACGTCGAGGGCGCCTCGCACATGGCCGAGGGCTACACCCGTACCCACCCGGGCAACATCGGCGTCTGCATCGGCACCTCCGGCCCGGCCGGCACCGACATGATCACCGGTCTGTACTCGGCGACCGGCGACTCGATCCCGATCCTGTGCATCACCGGCCAGGCTCCGACCGCCGTGATCCACAAAGAGGACTTCCAGGCCGTCGACATCGCCTCCATCGCCAAGCCGGTCACCAAGATGGCGGTGACCGTCCTGGAGGCCGCGCAGGTCCCCGGCGTCTTCCAGCAGGCGTTCCACCTGATGCGCTCCGGCCGGCCCGGTCCGGTCCTGATCGACCTGCCGATCGACGTGCAGCTGACGGAGATCGAGTTCGACCCGGAGACGTACGAGCCGCTGCCCGTCTACAAGCCGGCCGCCACCCGCGCCCAGGTCGAGAAGGCGATCGGGATGCTGAACGCCGCCGAGCGCCCGCTGATCGTGGCCGGCGGCGGCATCATCAACGCCGACGCCGCCGACCTGCTGGTGGAGTTCGCCGAGCTGACCGGCACCCCCGTGGTGCCCACCCTGATGGGCTGGGGCATCGTCCCGGACGACCACGAGCTGAACGCCGGCATGGTCGGCCTGCAGACCTCGCACCGCTACGGCAACGCGACGTTCCTGGAGTCCGATTTCGTCCTCGGCATCGGCAACCGCTGGGCCAACCGCCACACCGGCAAGATCGACGTCTACACGGCCGGGCGGAAGTTCGTCCACGTCGACATCGAACCGACCCAGATCGGCAAGATCTTCGCCCCGGACTACGGCATCGCCTCCGACGCCAGGGCCGCGCTGGAGCTGTTCGTCGAGGTCGCGCGCGAGCTGAAGGCGGCGGGCAAGCTGCCCGACCGCTCCGCCTGGGCCGCCGCCGCGCAGGAGAAGAAGGCCACCCTCCAGCGCCGTACCCACTTCGACGACATCCCGATCAAGCCGCAGCGCGTCTACGAGGAGATGAACAAGGCCTTCGGCCCCGAGACCCGGTACGTCTCCACCATCGGCCTCTCGCAGATCGCCGGCGCCCAGATGCTGCACGTCTACCGTCCGCGGCACTGGATCAACTGCGGCCAGGCCGGCCCACTGGGCTGGACCGTCCCGGCGGCGCTGGGCGTCGCCAAGGCCGACCCGGACGCGCAGGTCGTGGCGCTCTCCGGCGACTACGACTTCCAGTTCATGATCGAGGAACTGGCGGTCGGCGCGCAGCACAAGATCCCCTACGTCCACGTCCTGGTCAACAACTCCTACCTGGGGCTGATCCGCCAGGCACAGCGGGCGTTCGAGATCGACTTCCAGGTCAACCTGGAGTTCGAGAACATCAACGCGCCCGAGCTCGGCGTCTACGGCGTCGACCACGTCAAGGTCGCCGAGGGCCTGGGCTGCAAGGCGATCCGGGTGACCGACCCGAGCGAACTGGGCGCGGCCCTGGAGCAGGCCAAGAAGCTCGCCGCCGAGTTCCGGGTGCCGGTGGTGGTCGAGGCGATCCTGGAGCGGATCACCAACATCTCCATGTCGGGCACCAACGACATCGGCAACGTGGTCGAGTTCGAGGAACTCGCCACCGAGCCGGGGCACGCCCCGACGGCGATCAGGACCCTCAAGGTCTGACCCGCACCGCAGGCGAAAGGGCGGCCCGTCCCCGTGGACGGGCCGCCCTTCGGCGTAGGGCCGGCCGCGTGTGCGCGGCCGAAAGTGGTTTGCCGACCCGGATGCGTCTGGGTAGCGTCCCCGCCCATGACCCCGACCCTGCGCACCGAGCGGCTGCTCCTGGAGCCGTACGTCCCGGAGGACGAGGAGCACTTCGTCGCTCTGTTCCAGGACACCGGGGTGTCGCGGTGGATGGGGGACGGCCCTGCCACCGAGGCGGAGGACCGGGCCCTGTTCGGGCGGATCTTCACGAAGGTCTATGCCCGGGACCTGTTCGACGTCTGGGCGGTTCGCCGGGACGGACTCCTCGTCGGGCACGCCGAGCTCAAGCCGTCCGACGTCGTCGCGGGCCACGAGATCATCTACGCTCTGGCGCCGGCGGTGTGGGGAGCCGGGCTGGGCACCGAACTGGCCGAGGCGATCGTCGCCCACGGTTTCGGGACCCTCCGGCTGACCGAGGTGCATGCCACCGTGGCAGCGGCGAACCTGGCCTCGCTGACCCTGCTGGACAGAATCGGTTTCGAGCATGTCCGGGACATCGAGGAGGGCGACGGCAGCACCACCCGCGTGCTGACCCGTCGGCTCCGGCCTCGGTGACCCGTGGCCCCGCGCCGGTCCCGCCCACGAGGAGGCGGGCACGCCCGCCGCAAGTGCCCTGCCGCGCGGCGGAGGGGAACCGGCGGCCGGGCGGGCGGGGACGCCGGGAAACGCCGAGAGCGCCGGATGCGGGACCGTCCGCATCCGGCGCTCTCCGGCCGGTGAGGCTGTGTGGAGTTGTGGCCGCCCGACGGTGCGAGGCTGGGCGCGACAGGACGTTCGCGCCGCCGGACGGAGTCCGGGGTCCGGCTGTGGCCGGGACCGCGGCGGGTGCGACGGGGCCGGGGCTCCTCCCCTCAGGTCGTAGGAGGAGGCTCCGGTCCCTTCACCACCGCACTGGCTCGCACGCCGCCGCGGTCCACGTCCCCGCCCGCGGTGCACCGGGCGGCCACCCCTCATCCGGGCCGCCCCGCACCCCGCGGGCCGCGCGTACGGTCTTGACCTCCCCGTCAAGTCCCGACGCGAGCCGGGGGATCAGTCCTCGCGCAGGGCGCGGACCGCCTCCTCCACGCGCCGGCCGTACTCCGGGTCGGCGGCGTGGAAGTGCGCGAGGTTCTTCTCGATCACGTCGTCGCGGGAGACCTGGGACAGGCCGCCGGCGATGTTGGCGATCAGGCGGGACTTCTCCTCCGCCGACATCAGCCGGTACAGCTCGCCGGCCTGGAAGAAGTCGTCGTCCTTGGTGTGCTGGGGCGCCTCGTGGGTGCCGGTGTGGCCGGACACGGCGAGCGGAGCCGACAGCGGGCGGCCGGTCTGGACGGGGCCGTCGTAGGAGTTCGGTTCGTAGTTCCTGGCGCCGCGGCCCTGGCCGTTGACCGCCATGAAGCCGTCGCGGCCGTAGTTGTCCGCGCCGCCGGGCACGCCCTTCGGGGCGTTCACCGCGAGCGCGGTGTGGTTGACGCCCAGGCGGTAGCGGTGCGCGTCGGCGTAGGCGAAGAGCCGGCCCTGGAGCATCTTGTCCGGCGACGGGCCGATGCCCGGCACGAAGTTGTTCGGGGAGAACGCGGCCTGCTCGACCTCGGCGAACACGTTGTCCGGGTTGCGGTCGAGGACCAGCCGGCCGACCCGCTGGAGCGGATAGTCCTTGTGCGGCCACACCTTGGTCAGGTCGAACGGGTTGAAGCGGTAGTCGGCCGCCTCCTCGGCGGGCATCAGCTGGACGTAGAGGGTCCAGGACGGGTGCACACCTCGCTCGATGGCCTGCAGCAGGTCCGTCTGGTGCGAGTTGGCGTCCTGGCCGGCGAGCTCCTGGGCCTGCTCGGTGGACAGGCTGCGGATGCCCTGGTTCGTCTTGAAGTGGTACTTGACGAAGAAGGCCTCGCCCTTGCTGTTGGTCCACTGGTAGGTGTGCGAGCCGTAGCCGTTCATGTGGCGGTACGACGCCGGGATGCCGCGGTCGCCCATCAGCCAGGTCACCTGGTGGGTGGCCTCGGGGGCGTGCGCCCAGAAGTCCCAGACGTTGTCCGGCTCCTGCTTGCCGGTGAACGGGTCGCGCTTCTGCGAGTGGATGAAGTCGGGGAACTTGATGGGGTCCTTGATGAAGAACACCGGGGTGTTGTTCCCGACCAGGTCGTAGTTGCCCTCGGTGGTGTAGAACTTCACCGCGAAGCCGCGCGGGTCGCGGACCGCGTCCGCGCCGCCGAGCGAGTCGGCCACTGTCGAGAAGCGCAGGAAGACCTCGGTGCGCTTGCCGACGGTGTTCAGGAAGTCGGCGTGGGTGTAGCCGGTGACGTCGTCGGTCACCTCGAAGTGGCCGTAGGCGCCGGAACCGCGGGCATGCACGACGCGCTCCGGGATGCGCTCGCGGTTGAACCGGGCGAGCTTCTCCAGGAGGTGCTGGTCCTGGAGCAGGAGCGGACCTCCGATGCCGGCGGAGGCGGAATTCTGGTTGTCGGCGACCGGGGCGCCGGACTCTGTCGTGAGCACGCGCTGCGACATCGTGGACCTTCCGTGCGAGGGGCAGCGGAAAACTGATTCCGCTTTGTGAAGCCTGTGGTGGAGCCTAGGTTTGCGACGAACCGAACGTCAACAATTTGTTGAAGCCGGGGAGCGGCTTCGGTGACGGCGGACGGGGGTTCCGGGCGGCGCCGCACGCTCGGGCGCGACAGGACAGGTGTCAGCGGACGGCGCCACCCGGAAGTTCTGTGGCGGCTCGGGTCAGATCCGGGCGCCGGAGAGGCGCTCCACCGCCCGCAGCAGCGCGGAGTGGTCCAGGCCGCCGTCGCCCTGGGCCCGCAGCGACGCGACCAGCTGGGCGACCGTGGCGCCGACCGGCAGAGCCGCGCCGACGTTGCGGGCGGCGTCGGTGACGATGCCCATGTCCTTGTGGTGCAGGTCGATGCGGAAGCCGGGCTTGAAGTCGCGGTTGAGGAAGTTGTCCTTCTTCCGCGTCAGCACGGTGGAGCCGGCCAGACCGCCGTTGAGGACGTCGAGCGCGGCCTTCAGGTCCACGCCGGACTTCTCCAGGAAGACCACGGCCTCGGCGCACGCCTGGATGTTGACGGCGACGATCAGCTGGTTGGCGGCCTTCACGGTCTGGCCCGAGCCGTGCGGACCGCACAGCACGATGGTCTTGCCCAGCGCCTCGAAGATCGGCTCGGCCGTGTCGAAGTCGGCCTGCTCACCGCCGACCATGATGGACAGCACGGCCTCGATAGCGCCGGCCTCGCCGCCGGACACCGGGGCGTCCAGCACTCGGATGCCCTTGCCCGCGGCGGCCTTGGCCAGGTCGACGGAGGTCTGCGGGGTGATCGAGGACATGTCGATCAGCAGAGCGCCGGACCGCGCGTTCTCCAGGATGCCCTCGGGGCCGTAGGCGATGGCCTCGACCTGTGGGGACGCGGGAACCATGGTGATGACGACGTCGGCGTCGCGCACGGCCTCGGCGATCGAGCCGGCCGCGGTGCCGCCGGCGGCGGCCAGGCGGTCCAGCTTGTCCTGCTCCAGGGTGTAGCCGGTGACCCGGTAGCCCGCCTTGATCAGGTTCTCGGACATGGGGGAGCCCATGATGCCCAGGCCGATCCAGGCGATCTTCGGGAGGGTGGTGTTGCTCATGGTGGGTGCCTCTCGGTGCAGGGGTGGTGATCAGCGGGCGGCGCGGGCCTCGCGGGGCAGCCAGTCGAAGGCCTCCGCGCTGGGGCGGTCGCCCGGCTTGTACTCCAGGCCCACCCAGCCGTCGTATCCGGCCTTGCGCAGCCGGTCGAGGAGGTCCTCCAGCGGCAGCGAGCCGGTGCCCGGGGCGCCGCGGCCGGGGTTGTCGGCGATCTGGACGTGGCCGGTCCTCGCCGCGTACCGCTCGATCACCTGCGGAAGGTCCTCGCCGTTCATGGACAGGTGGTAGAGGTCCATCAGGAACGCGGCGTTGCCGAGCCCGGTCGCCTCGTTGACCTTGTCCACGATCCGCACCGCGGTCGGCGCCGACACCAGCGGGTACCGCGGCGATTCGGGCTGGTTGAGGGCCTCGACCAGCAGTGTCGCGCCGATCCGGTCGGCCGCGCGGGCGGCCAGGGTGAGGTTCTCCAGCGCGAGCGCGTCCTGCTCGGCGGGGTCCACCCCCTCGACGCGGTTGCCGTAGAGCGCGTTGAGCGCCTTGCATCCCAGGGACTGCGCGAAGCCGGCGGCCACGTCGATGTTGGCGCGGAACCGCTCCGACTCCTCACCGGGGAGCGACAGGGCGCCGCGGTCGGGGCCGGGGAGCTGTCCGGCGTAGAAGTTCAGGCCGGTGAGCCGGACGCCCGCGTCCTCGATCGCCTTCTTCAGGGCGTCCAGGTCGGACTGCCCGGGAGTGGGTGAGTCGACCCAGGGCCACCACAGCTCGACCGCGGTGAAGCCGGCCGCGGCGGCGGCCGCGGGGCGCTCCAGGAGCGGGAGTTCCGTGAAGAGGATCGACAGGTTGACGTTGAAGCGCTGGTCTGCGAATCCCATCGGGGCCGCGCTCCCTTCCGTGGTGTATTTCCGTATTACGGAAGTTCGTTTCTGCTTAATGGAAGATTGCCGGGAGGGTGCGGCACTTGTCAAGAGGGGTCGGCGGAAACGGTCACCGCGCGTTAGGTTGACCGGGTGCGATTGAGAGTGGAGTTCACGACCGAACCCTTCGACCTCGACGAGGCGCCCGCGCACGCGCTGGTCGCTCGCGAGGTCATCCAGGCCGCGGAGCTGGACGCGGTGGACGTCGGTCCGTTCGGCAACACCGCCGAGGGCGGCGCCGACGCGGTGCTCACCGCCGTGGACGCCCTGCTGCGGCAGGCTCTGCAGGCGGGCGCCACCCGGGTCTCGCTGCAGGTCAACGTGGTCGGGGAGGGTGAGCGGTGACCGGCGGCGCGGACGAGCCGTTCATCGCGGCGGTCAAGCCGCTGGTCGACGCCATCGGCGGCGAGCTCCTCCCGCCCGACGAGGCCGGCCGGGACGACGTGGTGCTCGCCTGGGAGGGTGCCGACGTCGTCGCTGTGCGGCTGCCGCAGCTCGCCGACTCCCTGGACCACATCCTGGCCGCCATGGAGCGCCGGCGGGGCCGGCCGCTCGCCGACCTGGACCGCAAGGCCAAGCAGGAGGTGGTGCGCACCCTGGAGGCGCGCGGCGCCTTCTCCGTGCGGCACGGTGTGGAGACGGTGGCGAGCGCCCTCGGCGTCAGCCGCTTCACCGTCTACAACTACCTCAACCGGGAAAAGGGCGCCTGACCGCTTCACCGCGCTGACCTGGGCCTCGGTCCGCCGCGAGCCGTCGTCCCGTCCGCCGGGGCGGCGGCTCGCGGCAGCCCGTATTTGTTACCCCGAATTTTCAACAAACTGTTGACGTCGTGTTTCCGAGGGCGTTAGCTATCGGCACGCCCGTTCAGCACAAGGCCACGGAGGCACCCCGTGACGTCCACTTCCACGCCGCCGGGCCTGGCCCGCTTCAACGACCTCGAGGAGCGCGCGGCCCGCGCCGCCCTCCACGAGGCGTGCGCCTCCACGGCATGGGTCCGGCGGCTGCTCGCCGCCCGCCCCTACGCCACCCCCGAGGGCCTGTACGCCGCCAGCGACGCCGCCATGGCCGAGCTGACCCCGGCGGACCTGGCGGAGGCGATGGCCGGGCACCCGCCGATCGGCCGCCCCAGGCCCGGGGACCCGACGTCCTCCCGCGAGCAGGCGGGCATGGCAGGCGCCTCCGACGCACTCAAGGCGGAGATGCTGGAACTGAACCTGGCCTATCAGGACAGGTTCGGCCACGTGTTCCTGATCTGCGCCACCGGCCGGACCGGCGAGCAGATGCGGGACGCGGTCAAGGAGCGGATCGGCAACACCCCGGACCAGGAGCGGGAGATCGTCCGCACCGAACTGGGCAAGATCAACCGTATCCGGCTCTCCCGACTCGTCGAAGAGGACGCCTGACCATGAGCACCAGCACCACCGCCTCCGTGTCCACGCACATCCTGGACACCAGCGTCGGACGCCCCGCCGAGGGCGTCGCCGTCCGGCTCTCCGCCCGCGCCGGGCATGCTGCGGACTGGCAGGCGCTCGGCGGGTCCGCGACCGACGCGGACGGGCGGTGCAAGGACCTGCCGGCCCTGCCGGAGGGCACCACACACGTACGGCTCGACTTCGCGGTGGAGCCGTACTTCGAGAAGAAGCAAGCCGATGCGCAGCAGGACGCCCCCGCGAATCGGGACAGCGGTGCCGTGTTCTTCCCCGAGGTGGCGATCACCTTCGCCGTGACGCCCGGGGAGCACTACCACGTACCGCTGCTGCTCAACCCGTTCGGCTACTCCGTTTACCGAGGGAGCTAGCAGACATGGCAGACAATTCCCGTCCGGCCCGCCCGGTCATTCTGGGACAGAACCAGTACGGCAAGGCCGAGAACCGGGTCGTCAAGATCACGCGGGACGGCGCCACCCACCACATCAAGGACCTGAACGTCTCCGTCGCCCTCTCCGGCGACATGGAAGAGGTCCATTACTCGGGTTCCAACGCCAACGTCCTGCCGACCGACACCACCAAGAACACGGTGTTCGCGTTCGCCAAGGAGCACGGCATCGAGTCGGCCGAGCAGTTCGGCATCCACCTCGCCCGGCACTTCGTCACCTCGCAGGAGCCGATCCACCGCGCCCGGATCCGCATCGAGGAGTACGCCTGGGAGCGCATCGCCACCTCCGACGCGAACTCCAGGTTCATCGGTGCCGACGAGGTCAAGCACTCCTTCGTCCGCAAGGGCCAGGAGATCCGCACCACCCAGATCACCTACGACGGTGAGAGCTGGGAGGTGGTCTCCGGCCTGAAGGACCTGGTCGTGATGAACTCGACCAACTCCGAGTTCTGGGGCTACGTCAAGGACAAGTACACGACGCTCCAGGAGGCCTACGACCGCATCCTGGCCACCCAGGTCGCCGGCCAGTGGCGGTTCAGCTGGTCCGACGACGAGCAGAAGATGCCCAACTGGGAGAGGTCCTACGAGCAGGTGAAGAAGCACATGCTCCAGGCCTTCGCCGAGACCTACTCGCTGTCGCTGCAGCAGACGCTGTACCAGATGGGCTCGCGGATCATCAACAACCGCAGCGAGATCGACGAGGTCCGCTTCTCCCTCCCGAACAAGCACCACTTCCTGGTGGACCTGGAGCCGTTCGGGCTGAAGAACGACAATGAGGTGTACTACGCCGCGGACCGCCCCTACGGCCTGATCGAGGCCACCATCCTGCGGGACGGCTGCGAGGCCCGTATCCCGGTCGACATGACCAACCTCTGACGCGGGACGCGCCCCGGCCGGCCGGCACCGGCCGCGGGCGCGCCGCACCGGAGGCCCGTCGCCGTCACGCCCGACCAGTTCCTCCACCATCTCGGCACCCGGAGCCGCCCCACGGCTGCGGCACTCAAAACCTCCCAGGGTCCTGCCGTGCCCTCCCCGTGGGTACTCCCCACTCACGGGCCGCCACCGAAAGACAAGGAAGCACCATGGCACCTTCGGCAGCCCGGCGCACCGTCATCGAGAACTGCGCGATCGCCACGGTGGACGCGGGCGACACCGAGTACGCCTCCGGCCACCTCGTGCTGGCGGGCAACCGGATCGAGTCGGTCGGCGCCGGACGCGCCCCCGAGGGCCTGGAGAACGTCGTGCGCCGGATCGACGCCGACGGCCATCTGGCCACGCCCGGCCTCGTCAACACCCACCACCACTACTACCAGTGGATCACCCGGGGCCTGGCCACCGACCACAACCTGTTCAACTGGCTGGTCGCGCTCTACCCGGTGTGGGCGCGCATCGACGAGCAGATGACCTACGCCGCCGCGCAGGGGTCCCTCGCCATGATGGCCCGCGGCGGTGTCACCACCGCCATGGACCACCACTACGTCTTCCCGCACGGCTCGGGCGACCTGTCCGGGGCGATCATCCGCGCCGCCCGTGAGACGGGCGTCCGCTTCACCCTCGCCCGCGGCTCCATGGACCGCAGCGAGAAGGACGGCGGCCTGCCGCCGGACTTCGCCGTCGAGACCCTCGACGGCGCCCTGGCCGCCACCGAGGAGACCGTCAAGCGGCACCACGACGCCTCCTTCGACGCCATGACCCAGGTCGCCGTCGCCCCCTGCTCTCCGTTCTCCGTCTCCACCGAACTGCTCCGGCAGGGCGCGGAGCTGGCCCGCCGGCTCGGCGTACGGCTGCACACGCACGGCTCGGAGACGGTCGAGGAGGAGAAGTTCTGCCACGAGCTGTTCGGCATGGGCCCGACCGACTACTTCGAGTCCACCGGCTGGCTCGGCGAGGACGTGTGGATGGCGCACTGCGTCCACATGAACGACTCCGACATCGCCGCCTTCGCCCGGACGAAGACCGGTGTCGCGCACTGCCCGTCGTCCAACGCCCGGCTGGCCGCCGGCATCGCCCGGGTGCCCGACATGCTCGCCGCCGGGGTGCCGGTCGGCCTCGGCGTCGACGGCACCGCCTCCAACGAGTCCGGTGAGCTCCACACCGAGCTGCGCAACGCCCTGCTGATCAACCGGCTCGGCGCGCACCGCGAGGCCGCGCTGAACGCCCGGCAGGCGCTGCGGCTGGGCACCTTCGGCGGGGCGCAGGTGCTGGGCCGGGCCGCCGAGACCGGATCCCTGGAGGCCGGCAAGCTCGCCGACGTCGTGCTGTGGAAGATGGACACGCTCGCCCACGCCTCCATCGCCGACCCGGTGACCGCCCTCGTCTTCGGTGCCGCCGCCCCGGTCACGGCCTCGTTCGTCAACGGCCGCCAGATCGTCGAGGACGGCCGGCTGCTCACCGTCGACGAGGACGCCGTCGCCCGCGCCACCCGGGACGAGGCGCAGCGGCTGGCGCGGATCGTCGCACAGGCCTGACCCGTACCGACGTCCCGGACGGACGTACGGCTCGATCTCCGGCCGGGAGGGACGGCTCCCGGTCGGCGGCCGTGGACCCGAGCGGGGTCCACGGCGGCCGTCTCCGGGGTGCGCGTGGAAGCGCGCACCCCGGAACGGTGCCTCCGTTTCCCCGGAACGGTCCGTCCCGGTCCCGCACGACCACCCGCACCACCTCCCTGAAACCCACGTCGGAGCCGACGTGTACCCGACCGGAGGAGAGCCGCCGTGGCCGACCACCCAGTTGACGAGAAGCTGCCGCCACTCAAGATGGCGACCACCGGCCTGCAGCATGTGGCCGCCATGTACGCGGGAGTCGTCGCCCCGCCCCTGATCGTCGGAGCAGCCATCGGCCTGTCCGCCGGCGAGCTGACCTTTCTCACCGGCGCCTGTCTGTTCACCGCGGGCCTCGCCACCCTGCTGCAGACCCTCGGCATCTGGAAGATCGGCGCCAGGCTGCCCTTCGTCAACGGCGTCACCTTCGCCGGTGTCGCCCCCATGACCGCGATCGTCGCCGCCACCCCGGACAAGGACGACGCACTGCCGATCATCTTCGGCGCGGTCATCGTCGCCGGTCTGCTCGGCTTCGTCGCCGCCCCCTTCTTCAGCAAGGCCATCCGCTTCTTCCCGCCGGTCGTCACCGGCACCGTCATCACCCTGATCGGGGTCTCGCTGCTGCCCGTGGCCTTCGGCTGGGCCCAGGGCGCCGGTCCCGCCGCGGACGACTACGGCTCGGCGACCAACCTGGGGCTGGCGGCGATCACCCTGGTCATCGTCCTCGTCCTGCGCCGCTTCACCCGGGGCTTCGTCAAGCAGGTCGCGGTGCTGCTGGGCCTGGTCGTCGGCACGCTCATGGCGATCCCGTTCGGCGTGACCGACTTCGGCCCGGTGGGCGACGCCGACATCGTCGGTTTCCCGACCCCGTTCCACTTCGGCGCGCCGCAGTTCCAGGTCGCGGCGATCATCTCGCTGTGCGTGGTGATGGTGGTCTCCATGACCGAGTCCACCGCCGACATGCTCGCCCTCGGCGAGATCGTGGACCGCAGGGCGGACGAGAAGACCATCGCCGCCGGGCTGCGGGCGGACACCCTCGGCTCGGCGCTCAGCCCGCTCTTCAACGGCTTCATGTGCAGCGCCTTCGCCCAGAACATCGGCCTCGTCGCGATGACCCGGATCCGCAGCCGGTTCGTCGTCGCCACCGGAGGCGGCTTCCTGATCCTGATGGGCCTGTGCCCCGTCGCCGCCTCCCTCATCGCCGTCGTCCCCCGACCGGTGCTCGGCGGCGCCGGAGTGGTGCTGTTCGGCTCGGTCGCGGCCAGCGGCATCCAGACCCTCGCCCGCGCCGGTCTGGACCGGGACAACAACGTGCTGATCGTGGCCGTCTCGCTGGCCGTCGGGATCATCCCGATCGCGGCGCCGGAGTTCTACCACGCCTTCCCGGAGAACGCGAAGATCGTCCTGGACTCGGGCATCTCCACCGGCTGCGTCGCCGCGGTCCTGCTCAACCTGGTCTTCAACCACCTCGGCAAGAACCCGGACGCCCAGGACGTCACCCACCCGATGGAGGCCGGGGAGGAGATCACGAACCCGCCGAAAGCCCCGGCCACACCGTGAACCGGACCCCGGCCCCGCGCCCCCGGGCCGGCACCCGCCCGCCCGGTGCCACGGGGGCGCCGGGCCGCGGCGCCGGTCCGGGCCCTACAGCCCGAACAGCCCCGGCTCGACCGCCAGTTCCTTGAAGCGTCTCTGCGGATCGGCCAGGAGTCTGCGCTCGCGCAGGTCCATCAGACCGCCGACCGCGTCGATCTCGGCCGCGACCGTGCCGTCCGCCTTCCGGACGAGCTGCCGGATCCGGAACGTCCTGCCCTCCCCCCACTCGAACACGCACGTCACCTCGATCTCGTCCCCGGCGACCAGCTCCCGCCGGAAGCGGATGGTGGTCTCCAGGGCCACCGGGCCCACGCCCCGGGCGACCAGGTCGGCCTGCCGGATACCGGCCGCCTGCAGCAGCGACCAGCGGGCATGCTCGGCGTAGTTGAGATACACGGCCTGGTTCAGATGGCCCTGGGTGTCGGTCTCGTAGCCGCGGACGGTCAACGGGACGGAAAACGGTTCGCTCACGGCCTGGTTGCTCCCTCTCCTGGTGCCGCTGACGCGGTGTGATCCTGCTGACCGACCGATCTTGGCATGGGCATCACGCCCGCCGGGGCGAGGCCAGGAGGTAGCGCTTCCGCGTCCTCGGGTCCGTGTGCTCGCCGACCTGCCAGCCTGCACGCTGCAGGGTGTCCGCGCACCCCCGCCGGGTCGCCGCGTCCGGCTCGTGCACGGCGACGGCGTCCGGCTGCGGCGTCGCACGGACCCGGTAGCCGGGACCGTCCCCCGGGCCCGCCGGACGGTGCCCGGCCGCCTCCAGGGCGAGCGCGGCGGCCTGCACCAGATGCGTACGCTCCCAGCCGCACGGGAGGTCCGTCGCACCGTCCGGACGCGTCATCCGGCGCAGCTCCAGCAGCCCCTGCCAGGCCCCGCGCACCTCGCGCAGCCGGCCCGCCCCACCGCCCCCCGGGACCTGCGCGCTCTCCGCCTCGCCGCCGGTCCGCGCGGTGAACACTCCGTCGGACGGCTCGGGCTGCGGCGGGGCGGGCGCCGGGGCGTCACCGCGCAGGCCGGTGCCCGCCCCGTCCCCGGCCTCCCGTATCCGGTGCCCGGCCGGGGTGAGGAAGCAGTCGTGCGGCGGACGGGGATGCCGGAAGGCATACCCCCGCTTCACCAGCGCCGCGAGCTGCGCCTGAGTGCCCTTCAGCCGCCCGGTGACGGGATCGGCGGCCTCGATGACCCGGCGCTGCGCGGCGCTCGGCGGTCGTGTCACGGCGTGCTCCTCCCCGGTCGGCGGCCCGGGTCCGACCTGTTCGAAGGCTACGCCGGGGGTCTGACATTCCAGCCCGCGATCACCGGCCGTCCGTGCTCGGTGCCCAGTCGGCACAGGGTGCCGGTGGCCAGCTGGAACAGGGCGCCGGCCGAGGCCGGCAGGCCCAGCCGGCGGGCGGTCAGCACCCGCAGGAAGTGCCCGTGCGCCACCAGCACCACCGCCCCCTCGGTGTTGGCGAACGCGGCGTCCGCCCGGGCCAGCACCCGGTCGGCACGCTCCCCGACCTGCTCCGGGGTCTCCCCGGGATGCTCCGGCGGACCGGGCGGCACCCCGTCGCGGAACAGGAACCAGTCCGGCCGGGTCCGGTGGATCTCGACCGTGGTGATCCCCTCGTATCCGCCGTAGTCCCACTCGCGCAGGTCCGCGTCGACCCGCGGCTCGTGCAGCCCGATCAGCTCCGCCGTCTCCCTGGCCCGCCGGAGCGGGCTGACGAACGCGGCCCCGATCCGGTGCGAGCGGATCAGCGGCACCAGTCGCCGCGCCTCGTCCCGCCCGTGCTCGGTCAGCGGCACGTCCGTCCAGCCGGTGTGCCGGCCGGACCGCGACCACTCGGTCTCGCCGTGCCGTACCAGGAAGAGATCGCTCATGCGGCCCAGGCTACGGTCCGGCCGGGCGGGGCGCCGCTCGGCCGGAGACGGGGCACGCCGGCGCCGGAAGGAACTCTTCCGGTCGATGAGGCATCCGGCCCGGCACGGTCTCGCGATGCTGCTCTTCCTGCTTGTCCTCCTCGGCGGCAGGCTCGCGGCGGCCGGTGCGCTGGGCAACGCCGTGGCGACGCTGGCGCATCCGGTCGCAGGACCGGGTGCGCCGCACCGGGCACCCCGTGCAGCGGCTGTGGGTGCCCACCCGCGCGTTCTCCGCGTCGACGTGGCGTTTCGCCGTGTGCGTGCTGCTTTCCGACCTGTGGCTGGTGTCGGCGGCGGTCGTGTTCGGCGGCGACGGCATCTTCACCGAGTTCCGGATGGGGTGTCCCGGAATGATGGACCCGTCGGGGGAGGAGTACCAGGCCGCGGTGGTGAGCGGCCTGCACACCACCGCGTGGTGGTCCTTCGGCGCCGCGGCCCTGCTGCGCTGCCGGATCACTGCCGGTGTGCAGCTGGCCCTGCTGCCGTCGGCCGCGCATGGATCGGCGCCTTCGGCACCTCCTACCGCTGACGCCGTGCCCCGTCGCCGGTCACTGCCGGTATCCGCCCAGGAACCGACCGATCCGGCCGATCGCCGCCTCCAGGTCCTCGGCGTGCGGCAGCGTCAGGATGCGGAAGTGGTCCGGGGTCGGCCAGTTGAAGCCGGTGCCCTGAACGACCTGGATCTTCTCCCGGAGCAGCAGGTCCAGGACGAACCTCTCGTCGTCGTGGACGGCGTGCACCTTCGGGTCGATCCGCGGGAACGCGTACAGCGCGCCCTTGGGCTTCACACAGGACACGCCCGGGATCTCGTTCAGCCTCTCCCAGGCCACGTCCCGCTGTTCGCGCAGCCGGCCGCCCGGCGCGGTCAGTTCGCCGATGGACTGCCGGCCGCCGAGCGCGGCCTGGATGGCGTACTGCGCGGGGGCGTTGGCGCACAGCCGCATGGAGGCCAGCATGGTCAGGCCCTCCAGATAGTCCCTGGCGTGCTGCTTGGGGCCGGTGACGACCAGCCAGCCGGACCGGAAGCCTGCCACCCGGTAGGTCTTCGACAGACCGCAGAAGGTCAGGACCACCAGGTCGGGGGCGAGCGAGGCGGCCGAGTGGTGGACCGCGCCGTCGTAGAGGATCTGGTCGTAGATCTCGTCGGCGAAGACCATCAGGCCGTGACGGCGGGCGAGATCGAGGATGCCCTCGAGGATCTCCTTCGGGTAGACCGCGCCGGTGGGGTTGTTCGGATTGATGATCACCACCGCCTTGGTGCGGTCGGTGATCTTCGACTCCATGTCGGCCAGGTCCGGGTACCACTCGGCCTGCTCGTCGCAGAGATAGTGGACCGCTCTGCCGCCCGCGAGGGTGGTCACCGCGGTCCAGAGCGGGAAGTCCGGTGCGGGGATCAGGATTTCGTCACCGTCCTCCACCAGGGCCTGTACGGCCATGGAGACCAGTTCGGAGACGCCGTTGCCCAGGAAGACGTCGTCGACGCCGGCCTCCAGGCCGCGGTCCTGGTAGCGCTGGGCGACCGCGCGGCGGGCGGAGAGGATGCCCCGCGAGTCGGTGTAGCCGTGTGCCTGCGGCAGCATCCGGATCATGTCCTGGAGGATCTCCTCCGGCGCCTCGAAGCCGAACAGCGCCGGGTTGCCGGTGTTCAGGCGCAGCACGCTGTGGCCCGCCTCCTCCAGGGCGTCGGCGTGCTCTATCACCGGGCCGCGGATCTCGTAGCAGACCTCGCTGAGTTTGTTCGACTGCCGGAACTCCATGCGCCGCTTCACCTCCGGTATCTGATGTTGCTTGGTTTTACCAAGCTCACACTTGGAAAGTCCAACACCTTGTCTAGACTGCGTCGCATGTCACCTCGCCGAAGCTACGACCAGTACTGTTCCGCCGCCCGCGCGCTCGACGCCGTCGGTGACCGCTGGACCCTGCTGATCGTCCGCGAGCTCCTCGCCGGTCCGCGGCGCTACACCGACCTGCACGCGGACCTGCCGGGCGTCAGCACGGACGTACTCGCCTCGCGGCTGAAGGACATGGAGCGCGACGGGCTGACCACCCGCCGCCGGCTGCCCCCGCCCGGGGCGGCCTACGTGTACGAACTCACCGTCCGGGGACGCGCGCTGCTGCCGGTGCTGCAGGCCCTGGGGGAGTGGGGCGCGGGCGAGCTGGGCGAGCGGCGGCCCACGGACGCGCTGCGCGCGCACTGGTTCGCGCTGCCCCTGCTGCGCTGTCTGGCCGGGGAGACCGGGCTGGTCGAAGTGCGGCTGGAGGAGGGCGACTTCCATCTGTACGCCGGGGCCGCTGACCGCCCCGTGTACGGCGACGGCCCGGCGCCCGAGGAGCCCGACGCCCGGCTCGCCCTGGACGCCGCCACCTGCGCCGCCGTCGCCCGGGGCGAGCTGGGCCTGGCCGACGCCGTCCGGGACGGCCGCGCCGAGGTGACCGGCGACGGCGCGCTCGCCAAGGCGCTGCGGGAGGCGTGAGGAACCGTGAGGAGAGGGCGAGGGGCCTGCACGCGCCCGGCCCCGGGGGAGGCCCAGGGCCCCGGGGGAGGCCCGTACTCCGTACGGAGCCGGGCCTCCTGACAGATACTCAGGCGCCGGGTGGCGGCGGCACCCGCGTCGGCCGCCCCGATCCGCGGGTCAGCACATAGCCGCCGACGCCGGCCAGCGCGGCCAGGGCGCCGCCCACCGCCGTCCACACCCACCGGTCGGACCACCAGCCGGACGACCAGCCGTCCTCGGGCTCGATGGCGGACAGCACGGCGGTGCCCGCCGAGTCCTCCGCCCCCTCCGCTTCCGCGTCGCGCTCCGCGCGCATCGCCACGCCCGGCACCAGCGGCTCGGCCAGCGAGCCGTCCACCGCCGCCGCGCCGCCCATGTCCCGGGAGTCCACCCGGACCTCGGCGCCGATCCGCAGCCCCAGGTCGGCGGTGGGCAGCCCGACGGCCGTCAGCCGGACGTAGTACGTGCCCGGCAGCGGGTCGTTCGCCCACGGCTCTGCCCAGGCGCGGACCGTGCGCAGCACGCAGGCCAGTTCGACGGAGGACGCGTCCGCGGCGGCGGTGCGCGTCTGAGCGCCGTACTGGCAGGCCTGGCGGCGCCGCAGCCCGTCGTACACGTCGATCCGCCAGGTCTCGGCGGCGTGGGTCTCGGGCAGCCGCACCGTCGCCCGCACGGTGGGGCGCTGACCGGCGTCCGCGGGGAACGACCAGTACAGATAGTCACCGGCGGAGCCGTCCGCCGTGGCCGTCCGCCCCTGGTCGACCTCGGCCGCGGTACGGAACGACGTGCCCGCCTCCGTGGGCGCCGGACCGTCCGCGGACGCACTCGGGGCGGGGGAGGTGTCGGCGACCGCGGGGGCCGCGGCGGCGGCGAGGGTCAGCAGGGCCGCGCCCAGTGTCCGTGCGATACGCATCAGTTGGTCCTCCAGACCGCGACCCGCCAGCGTGACAGCCGGCCCCACAGCAGACCGGCGACGAAGCCGGCCAGGATCAGCGCCCCGAGCAGCCACCAGCCGCGGCCGAGCCCGAAGGAGGCCACGTCGCCGGAGCCGCGCGGGCCGTCCACCACGTCGACCGTCAGCTCCAGCGGCAGACCCGGCGTCGACTTCACCCCGGAGGCCGCCGCGAAGGAGTGGGTGACCTGGAGGCACACCGTCTCGGCCCGGCTCTCCTCCTCGTCGCTCTCCGGCCTGGGATAGCGCAGCCCCGTCGAGATCATGTCCGTACGGCCGTTGTCCGCGGCCTCGCCGCGCACGATCTCCCGGCCGTGCACCGTCACCGCCCGCAGCAGCACCCCGTAGGAGGGCGCCACCGCCCGGTCGGCCGCCACGCTCACCGAGGCCCGCAGCTCCCGACCGGGCGGCACCTCGACCCGGTACCAGCGCTGCTGCCCGAACTCCTCGCGGTCGGTGTAGAGACCGGACGTCAGCGTCGGCGCGTCGGCGCAGCTCTGCGCACCCTCGGTGGCCACCGGTGTCACCACCGGGTCGGCCGCCCGGTCCACCAACTGGTTGACCCGGTCGGTGAGTTCGTCGGCGTGCTCGACGGAGGTGTAGGTGCCGCCGGTCGCCTCGGCGATACAGCTGAGCTGCCGCCGCATCTTGACGTTGGGGACCAGACCGAGGGTGTCGATGGTCAGCCCGATGCCCTTCGCGGCGATCTCCCGGGCCACCTCGCACGGGTCCAGCGGGGCGCAGGTGTCCTCACCGTCGCTGATCAGCACGATCCGCTTGGAGCCCGTGCCGCCCCGGAAGTCCTCGGCCGCCGCCAGCAGTGCGGGGCCGATCGGCGTCCAGCCGGTCGGCACCAGCGTCGCCACCGCGGTCTTGGCCTCGGTGCGGTCCAGCGGACCGACCGGGTACAGCTGCGCGGTGTCCTTGCAGCCGGTCTTGCGGTCGTCGCCCGCGTAGTCGGCGCCGAGGGTGCGGATCCCGAGCCGCACCTCCTCGGGCGTCGCGTCCAGGACCTCGTTGAACGCCTGCTTCGCCGCCGCCATCCGGGACTGGCCGTCGATGTCGCGGGTCCGCATCGACCCGCTCACGTCCAGTACCAGATCGACCTGCGGAGCATCGTCGCCCGTGGGTTCGCCGGCCGCCGCCCCGGCCGGAAACGCGAGCCCGGCCGTCACCGCGGCGAGCAGGGCGCACACGCCCGCCGCGAGCCGTGTTCTTGTGATCATCGGCGGATCCTATTGATCGCGGGTGGCCGGGGCCAAAACGGGGCTCCACACCGGTCGCAACAGGGCCTTCAGCGCAGCGGATTGGGCAGTTCCGTCCACAGATCGCCGGAGCGCTCCGGCGTCAGCCGCATCAGCGTCAGCGCCTTCACGGGCAGTGGATCCGCACGGAGCGCCGCCAGATCGGGCGTGTGCGGCAGCTCCCGTACGGCGGGTTCCAGCGCGGCACGCAGCGCCGCCCCCGATCCCGCCGTCCCCGCCAGCGCGCCCCCCACGAGCGACCCGAACAGCTTGCGGCGCAGGGCCGCCGCGTCGTCCGTGACCATCCGGGCGGGGAGTTCGGGCGCCGGGATGCCGTGCCGCGCCAGCCGGGCCGGACTGACCCGGATGTCGGCCAGATCCCGGTAGACCAGACGCCGTGGAGCACCGTCCGGCGCCAGGACGACCAGCAGGTTCTGGCCGTGCGCCTCCAGCGCCACACCCAGGTCGAGCAGACGCAGCCCGACGGTCAGCGCGAGCCGGGCGAAGGCCGTCAGCCACGCGGCGGAGCCCGGCAGTTCGGTGCCGTCCAGCGCGGCCACCGGGACCACATGCTCCCCCGGCGCCGCGTGCACCTGCGGCGACTCGCGCAGCACAGCGGCCAGGTCGGGGGAGTGCGCGGTCGCCGCGCCCAGCGTCCTGGTCATGTGCAGCAGCCCGTCCGAGCGGGCCGCCAGACGCTCCCCGAACGCCGACAGGACCGCCGAGGCGGCGACGGAGGCCACCGAGATGTCCCGCACCGAGGAGGTCAGCCGGGCGCTGAGCGCGGTCTTCACATGCGGCCCGCCGGGTACGGCGAGCGTGCGCAGCGACATCAGCGGGTGCGCGTCCGGCCCCGCGCCCGCCCCGCACGGCCGCTTCAGCACATGCTCCGCCTGCCAGGGGTGCACCGGCAGCAGCACCCGGCCGGGCTCCCGCAGCTCCGCCGGCCAGTCCCCCGCCACCAGGCACTCCGCCGCCGGCACCGGCATCAGCCCCAGCCGCACCACCGGGCCGTGCTCGGGCCCGTAGGAGAGCTGCTCGGCAACCGAGAAGCCGGGCCGGGAGCGGCAGCCGGGGTGGAAGGGATGCCCGTCGACCACCCGCCGCTCCCACTCCCAGTCGGTGCCGGGCCACTGTGGCCGGCGCGGGCCCTGCCCGGCCCGGGACAGCGCCAGCGACGCGACGCTGTGCCCGAGTTCGGCGGCGAAGCCGACGGCGTGCGGCACGGCGAGGTCGGTCAGCAGCCGGGCCGGATCCCGGTACGCCGCCCGGTCCAGGTGCACGGCGTCGACCCGGCCGTCGGTGCGGTACGGGTCGCAGGCCGGGCCGTGCAGCCTGCGCCCGTCGCGCAGCCGCAGCGTGAGCCCGTCGCCGTCCCGCTCCCGGCCCTCGATCCACGGCAGCGGCTCGTGGGCGAAGGCCCGCCACAGCCGGGTCAGCACGGCCGCGCGGGCACCGGGCAGCGCGGCGGTGAACCGGGGTACGAGCCCGGGGCGGAGGACGGCCAGCTCGTCGGCGACCTCGGCCTCGGCGTTGGGGGGACGGTGCACGGTCGGGCTCCTCGGGTACGAGTAGGGCGTCACGGCACGGTGACGACGACAGACATACTGATCGTCTCCGGCCTTTGGCAGACCGTAAGGAACGAGGGGACCGCGTGGACCTCCAGCCCTCGCCCGGCGCCGGCGCCGCGGCCCGCGCCGACGCCTGTGCGACCGTGCCGCTGCTGAACTGCCTGCTGCGGGAGGTGGCCGAACCCGTCCCCGGACCGGGCGACCGGCCCGTGTACCGGCTGCCCGGGGGCCGGCTGCTCCGGGTGCGCGGCGGCCGGCGGCCCGCGGAGCCCGAGGTGTACGCCGAGGGTGGCTGGTACCCGGTCGGCCACACCGAACTGGTCAAACTCGTCGGGGAGGAGCTGCGCCGGCACACCGGGCTGCCCAACCACGAACTCCCCGCCGAGATGATCGACAGCCGGGAGGCGGTGGCCGCGCTGCTGACCGCCCGCGCCCGGGCCGCCCCGCCCGGCGACCCCTATCTGCGCTCCGAGCAGTGCCTGCTCACCGGACATGCGTACCACCCCGCCCCCAAGGCGCGCGGAGGCGGTCCGCACGCCGGCTGGCTGCCCTACGCGCCGGAGGCGCACGCCCGCTTCCCGCTGACCCTGCTCGGTGTGCGCGAGGAAACGGTCGTCGAGGAGGGCGACACCGGCGCCCTCGACTCCCTGGGCCGGGTCCCGTCCGGCTACCGGCTGCTGCCCGCCCATCCCTGGCAGCTCGAACTGACCGCCCGCGCCCTCGCCCCGGCCTTCGCCGACGGCCGTCTGGTCCGGCTCGGCAGCACCTCCTTCCCCGTCTGGCCCACGGCCGCGATCCGCACCGTGTACGCGCCGGAGGCGGACCTGTTCCTGAAGTTCAGCCTGGACGTGCGCATCACCAACGACATCCGCCGGCTGTGGCGCCACGACCTGCTGAAGCTCCGCCGGACCGACACGGCGGTCACGGCGGCCTTCGAAGCGAGCCCACCCCCTGCCGGTGCCGCCTGGCTCGGCGACCGCGGCTACCGCACCGCGGACTTCGCCTTCGAGGAGCTCGCCGTCCTGGTCCGCGACGGCCTGCACGGCCGCGTGCGGCCCGGCGCGACCCCGCTGCTCGCCGCGGCGCTGACGGAGGGCTTCCCGGGCAGCCCGCTCGCCGGCGCGGCGGACCCGGGCGCCTGGTGGGAGTCCTACCTGGCCGCCGTGGTCCCGCCCGCCCTGACCGTCTTCGCCGGCCACGGCGTCGTCCTGGAGGCGCATCTGCAGAACACCCTGGTCGCCGTCGACGCGTCCGGCCTCCCGGTGCAGGCGCTCTTCCGGGACGCCGAGGGCGTCAGACTGCTGACGGACGTGGGCCGGAGAGCCGGCTGGGAGCGGCTGGTGTACTGCCTGGTGGTCAACCACCTGTGCGAGATCGCCGCCGCCCTGGCCGAGCACCACCCCGGCCTCGATCCCTGGCCCGCCGCCCGCCGCGCGCTGGCCCGCCACGACCTGCCGGAGATCCCGGCCCTGCTCACCTCGCCCGACCTGCCCGGCAAGACCAACCTGCTGCTGCGCTGGACCGGTGCGGACGGCGCCGACGCCCGCTACCGCCCACTGCCCAACCCGCTGCGCGTGCCCGCCTGACGGGCCGGATCCCGGCAGGTCGATTCGGGCAGGGTTTCGACCGTCCGACCGCCCTTGGAACCACGGCACGCTTTAGGGTGACTTTACTTTTGGAGAGCGAGCGCATCGCAGGAAGGCGGAGCATGACGTCGGAGCGTCGAAGATTCGAGACGACCGCACCGGAGCTGTCGGAGGAACTGCGCAGGCTGCGGAAGCTCAACGGTCTGACCCTTGCAGCGCTGGCGAAACGAACCAACTACAGCAAGTCGTCCTGGGAGCGCTACCTCAACGGCAAGGTGATCCCGCCGGAGTCCGCCGTACTGGCCTTCGCGCGCACCGTCGGCGTACGCCCCGAGGCACTCCTGGTGCTGCGGGACGCGGCGGAGAGCGCGGAGCGGGCGTCGGGACCGGCGGGCGGCGGTGACCCCGACGTGCGCGACGACACGGCCGTGCCGGACGAGACGGCGGCACCGGGCGGCGAGACCCGGCGGGCGCCGCGGGAGGCCGCGCCGGACGACCGGACGGGGGAGGCGGCAGCGGCCGGTCCGGCCGCCGGGGCGGTCGCGACCGTGACGAGCGACACCGCCGGGGACGCCGCGCCGGGTGGTGGCGACGGCGGGGGCGACGGTCGCCCCGGACCCCGGGGCGCGGGCGCCCGTCCGTGGCGCAAGGGCCTTCTCTTCGCGGGCGTCGCCGGGTTCGGCGCGGCGCTGGGGCTGGCTGTCGGCATCCCCCTCGGCCAGGAGCGCGCCGACGGCGACCGCAGGACGTCCGCCGTGTCGGGATGCATCGGCTCCGAGTGCCGCGAGAAGGACCCGCAGCGCCTCAACTGCCACATAGGTGTCTGGACGGCGGCGGCCGCCCAACGCGGGGACATCTACCTGGAGTTGCGGTACAGCCCCGGGTGCCGGGCGGCCTGGGCGCGGATCACCGAGGCGGGAGTGGGCGACGTCGCCCGGGTCGAGACCGAGCACGGAGTGACCCAGGAGCGGGCGATCAGCTACGACGGGGACACCTACTCCCCGATGGTCGAGGCGCCCTACCCGGCCGCTGTCCGGGCCTGTGCCGAACTGCTGGACGGGCGGGAGTTCTGCACGGAGGACGGCGGGGCGTCGCCGATGCGGGAGGCGGTCACCGACGAGAACGAACGGACCTGACCGCCGGTCACCGTGCGGAGCGGGCGTCAGCGTTTCTCGTAGGGGTCCGACGGCTCCGGGACCCGTGTGACGGTGCGGGCGTCCAGCAGGGGCGGCCAGGTGGCCGACGGGCCCGGGCCGCCCTCGGGCCGCCAGATGCCCGTCACCGTCACCCAGGTGTCCGGCTCCGGCGCGGGTGCGCCCAGGACCTCCACCCGGCCGGCCGTGGCGTCGGCCGCGCAGCAACCGACCAGCAGCCGGGTCACGTACCAGCTCCCGTCCCCGCGCGTGACGAAGCCGGTCAGCCGGACCGTACGGCCCTGCAGTGAGCGTCCGCTGTCGTAGACGGCCCGGGAACCGAACTCGGCCACGCTCAGGTCCACCGGGTCGACGGCGGGCAGCGGGGGGAAGGTGCCCACGCCGTTCGCCGACGGCCGCGGGCCCTCGTCGCGGGCCGCGCTGTAGGAGCCGAGCGCGGGCGGCGGGAACAGGAGCAGGGCGGCGGCGGGGAGCGCGAGCAGCCAGGCGACCCGCGGTCCTCCGCCCGGGTGGGAGTGGCCGTGCCCGTGCGCGTCCTGATGCTCGGTCAGCGCATCTTCCCGGTCCGCACGTTCCCGGTCCGTCCCCTCGCGTGGCGTGCGGCCGGTCAGCGCCGCCCGCACCAGCCCGAGCAGCCCCAGCAGCGCCCCCGACGCGATCAGGTACGGACGCAGCCCGGCCTGCACGTACCTCAGATACAGGTCGCCGAACAGCGAGATCCGCAGTACCGCGCCCGCCGTCAGCAGCAACAGCACGGCAGGCCCGTACCGCCTCACAGCAGCCACCATCCCGTCAGCACGCTGCTCGCCACCGCGACCACCCATGTCGCCGACGAGAACCGGACGGCGAACGCGCGCCCGAACGTCCCCGCCTGCAGTGCGAACAGCTTGAGGTCGACCATCGGACCGACCACCATGAACGCCAGCCCCGCGGTCGGCGGGAAGGCGCTCAGCGACGCCGCCACGAACGCGTCGCCCTCGCTGCACATGCACAGCACCACGGCGAGCAGCGACAGTAGCAGCACCGACAGCCAGACGGATCCCGTGAAGAGGTCCAGCAGCCCGGGCGGCACCACGACGCCGAAGGTCGCCGCCGCGGCCGAACCGACCACCAGGAACCCTCCGGCGTGCAGGAAGTCGTGCTGCAGGCCGGCGGTGAAGGCCTGCAACCGGGAGGTACCCGAACCGGCCGTTCGCGCCGACGGCAGCCGCAGCCACTTCTCCCGCCCGAAGCGCGCCCACAGCCAGCCCATCACGACGGCGGCCGCGAGCGAGGCCACCAGCCGGGCCGCCACCATCATCGGCTGTCCCGGGAACGCGATGGAGGTGGCGACCAGGACGACGGGATTGATCGCGGGAGAGGAGAGCAGGAACGCGAGGGCGGCGGCGGGGGCGACCCCGCGCCGCATCAGGCTGCCCGCCACCGGCACGGACGCGCACTCGCACCCGGGCAGCACCGCCCCCGCCACCCCGGCGACGGGCACGGCCAGCGCCGGGCTGCGCGGCAGCAGCCGGCGGAAGACGCGCTCGGGTACGAAGGCGCCGATGGCGGCGGAGACGAGCGCACCGAGGAGCAGGAACGGGACGGCCTGCACGACGACCGCCGCGAAGACGGTCCACCAGGCGGCCACCGCGGGGGTGTACAGGTCGACGGCGAGTATCGGTCCGAGCACCGTCGCGACCATCACGACCGTGCCGAGCGCGAGGCCGCCGACGACGGCGTACACCAGCGTCCGCACCCCGAGCCGGACGGCGTCGGCCGGTCCGACCCTGCCCGGCCCGTATTCCTGATCGCTCACACCGCTCACACCGCTCACACCGCTCACACCGCTCACCCCGCCGCCCCGCCGGCCGCGGCACCGACACTGAAACCGACACGCCGCACCCTAGCGGCGGCGCGCAGGGTGGTCTCACCGGGCGTCTGCACTGCGCAGGGTGAGGATGCGGACGGTGCGCTCGCCGCTGTGTGCGTCCCGGCCGTGCCAGCAGCGGTAGTTGTCCAGGACCAGGATGTCGCCCTCGGCGAGCGGGAAACGCGGCAGGGCGGCCTCGGCGCCGTGCACCGCGTCGCGGAGGCGGGTCAGCAGCGCGTGCACCTGCTCACCGTCCGGGTCGCGGTGGATCGGTGCGGCGCCGTCGGTGCGGCGGACGATGCGCCGGCCGGTGCGGGTGTACTCGACGTGCCGTCCGACCCGCGGAGTGGCCGGCAGGCCGCGCAGCCCGGCCCAGGAGCCGTACAGATCGACGTCGGTTCCGGTGAGGAAGTCCAGCATCTCGGGGTCGGTGGCGGTGAGGCCGTCGACGAAGGCGTGGGCGTCCAGGGCGAAGGAGTCGCCCCCGGCGGGCGCCGGGCGGCCGCACTGCACCAGGACGTGGTCCTCGTCGGGGTCGCGCCTGCGGTGCGGGACACCGCCGACGTCGACGACCACGTCGAAGCTGTCGGCGTGCAGATGGACCGGGCCGGCGTCGCGCGAGGTGCGCACCCGGTGCGGGTACAGCTCGCGCAGCCGGTGCCCGAGGAGGTGTGCCGCGGCGACGACCAGGGCGTCGGCGGTGTTCTCGTGGCCGGTGAGGATCACCGCGCCGTCGCGGTGCAGCAGCCGGCGGGCCTCGTCCCCCACGCCGGCCCGCACCCGCGCGGGGACTACGCCGGGCGGCTGCACGGTCCCGGGCTGCCGTGTCACGAGGCCGCCCGCTCCTCCCGGGAGCCGGCGTCGGCCGTCCCGGGGCGGCTGGAGAAGGTGCGGGCGCTGGGCACGAGGGCGGCGGCGGCCGGTGCGGCGAAGCAGACGAGCGTGCAGGCCGCGAGCACCGCCGTGGTGCCGAAGGCGTCGATGGCGGGGGCGATCAGCGCGAGCCCGACCGGGGCGAGGCCGTAGGAGAGCAGGAAGTCCAGGGAGGAGACCCGGGCGAGCTTGTCCGGTGCGACCTCGCGCTGGGTGGCGGTGAACCACGGCACGTTGAACAGTTCGATGCCGATACCCGCGACGGCGTAGGCGGCCATCACCCCGACGGGATGCACCGGGAACAGCAGGCTGAGCGGGGCGAGTCCGTACGCGGCGAGGCCGGCCAGGGCGGCCCGGCCGGGGGAGCGGGGGCGCAGCCGGGCGACTATCAGGGCACCGGCCAGGGCACCGGCGGTGTAGGCGGTCATCGCGCCCGCGAGCACCACCTCGGTTCCGAACTCGTCCCGGCTGACCAGAGGAAGGGCCACGCCGGTCGCGGAGTAGCCGGTGGCGATGACGGCGGTCAGTGCGCCCAGGCCCGCGAGGAACCACGGGTGCCTGCGGGCCTCGCGGACGCCTTCGGCGAACTCGGTGAGGAACGGCACGCGTCCCGCTCCGGAGCCGCTCCCGGCCGTGCCGGGCGTCGCGCCGGCGGGGGTGCCGCGACCGGGGACGCACGCGGCGACCAGCCACAGCAGTCCGACGCCGATCAGCAGCGACCCGATGTCCAGGACCACCGCGAGCAGCGCGGCCAGCGAGGGCCCCACGAGAGTGGTGACCCGGACCGCCAGCGTCATCGCGGCGTTGGCCTGCTGCCTGCGCTCGGCGTCCACCACCTCGGCGGTCAGCGCCTGGAAGGCGGGGCGGCAGGCGCCCTGCCCGGCCCCGGCCACCGCGGCGGCCACCGCCATCAGCAGGACCGAGCGGCCGAGCCCCGCCGCGATCACCGGGGCCGCGGTGCCGGCGGCAAGTCCCGCCCACAGCACGACGCCCCGGCGGGAGTGCCGGTCGGCCAGCACCCCGGCGACGGGCACCGCCGCGAGGAATCCGGCGGTGCGGGCCGCGAGCAGCAGACCGAGTTCGGTGGCGGTGAGGGTGCGGTCGAGCACCGCGAGGCCGAGGACGAACGGCAGGGCCCAGGTGGCCAGGCCCGATGCCGTGGCCCCCGTCCAGAGCCGGAGGAACGCGACGTCGAGCAGGATCGGCCGCTGCTTGTCGGTGCGGGCTTCGGGGGCCGTAGTCGGTGCGGGTGGGGTGGGCACGTCGGAGCGCTCCTGTCCTGGGCGGGATCGGTCGGGCCGGACGCGCGGTCCGGTCACGTCGGCCATGAAAGTATCGTAATGATAATCATTACCGTTAAGGTGTTCGTCGGCCGGCCCGCCTGCTGCCGTCGGCACGGCCGGACACGTCGTCTCCCGTCCTGCTCCATCCACCGGAGGATCCATGCACCACCCCGCACGCCTCGGCGTCGCCCTGGCCGCCCTCGCGCTCACCGCTGTCGGCTGCTCCTCGTCGGAGAACGGCTCCGGAGGCTCCGGAGGCTCCGGCGGAAACGCGGCCGCCTCGGCCGCGACCGTGACCAGCTGCGGCCGCGAACTCTCCTTCGACGCACCGCCGGAGCGTGCCGTCACCCTGGACCAGTCCGCCACCGAGACACTGCTGGAGCTCGGCCTGGCGGACCGCATGGCCGGGACGGCCTATCTGAAGACCAAGGTCGCCGAGGAGTACCAGGACGCCTACGCCCGGGTGCCGGTGCTCAGCCCCGACATCCTCACCGGCGAACAACTGCGCGCGGCCACCCCCGACCTGGTCGTGGGCTCCTTCGAGGACCACTACTCCAAGGACCGGGTCGGCACCCGCGAGGAACTCGCCGAACTGGACCTGCCCACCTACGTCAGCGCGGTGGACTGCCCCGAGCACGGTGACCCGGACAAGACCCCCTTCGACCTCCTCTTCGACGACTACCGCAACTACGGCACCGTCTTCGGCGTCGAGGACCGTGCGGCCGAACTCGTCGACGAACAGCGTGCCGTGGTGGAAGAGGCGGCCGGGACCGCGGAGAAGGTCACGGGCGAACCGACCGTCGTCTGGCTGTACTCGATCTACGACAACAAGCCCTACGTCGCCGGGAAGGGCGGCCTGCCCAGCGAGATGAGCAGGCTCGTGGGCGCGAAGAACGCCTTCGACGACGTCGACGAGGAGTGGCCGGAGGTCTCCTGGGAGCAGATCGCCGACCGCGACCCGGACTTCATCGTGGTCGGCGACCTCTCCGAGCGCGGCAAGCCCGGGGACAGCGCCGAGGAGAAGCTCACGACGATGCGTGAGGACCCGGTGGTGTCCAGGCTGACCGCCGTCGAGAAGAACCGGATCATCGAGGTGCCCGGGATCGAGATGGACCCGTCGGTGCGCACCACGCACACCCTCGGCCTGCTCATCGCGGGAATGAAGGACCTCGGGCATGTCCGCTAGGTCCGGTGCCCCGGGCCCGTCGGACCTGCTGCACCCGGCGGCTCCGGTGCCGACCGGACCGCCGGCACCGGAGCCCGCCGGGCCGCCGGCACCGGAGCCCGCCGGGCCGCCGGCACCGGCGACCCGGGTTCCTCCCGGTTCCGGCCCGTCGACCGCCTCCCGGGCCGTGCTGCTCCTCCTCGGCGTGCTGCTGCTGGCCGGGTCGGTGGCGGTGTCGGTGCGGATCGGCGCGGCCGACGTCGGATACGCGGACCTCGGCCGGGTGCTGGGCCCCCGGCTCGGGCTCGACGTGGAGCCGCTGCCGCCGCTGGCCGACTCGCTGATCTGGGACCTGCGGGTCCCGCGTGTGCTGATGGCGGCACTGGTCGGCGCCACGCTCGCGGCCTGTGGCGCGGTGCTGCAGGCGGTCACCCGCAATCCGCTCGCCGAGCCCTATCTGCTGGGCATCTCCTCCGGGGCGTCGACCGGCGCCGTGTGCGTGGTCGTGCTCGGTGCGGGGGCGGGCGCGTTCGGGGTGACCGGCGGGGCGTTCGCGGGCGCCCTGCTCTCCTTCGGCACCCTGCTGCTCCTGCTGCGCAGGACGGGGCTCGACTCCGCCCGGATCGTGCTGACGGGCGTGGTGGTGGCCGAGCTGTTCGCGGCGCTTACCGCGCTGATCCTGACCGCTTCCGGGGACGCCGAGTCCACTCGTGCGATCACCCACTGGCTGCTCGGCTCCATGGCGTCGACGCGCTGGGACTCGGTGGTCCTGTGCGCGGTGGCCTGCGCGGTGGGGCTGGTGCTCTTCCGGCTGCACGCCGGCGCCCTCGACGCGTTCGCCTTCGGTAGCGACACGGCCTCGTCGCTCGGCGTCGACGTCCGGGCCGTGCGCCGGGTGCTGCTGCTGGTGACCGCGGTACTGACCGCGGTCGCGGTCGCCTCCGTCGGGGCCATCGGCTTCGTCGGGCTGATCGTGCCCCACGGAGTGCGGTTCGTCGTCGGCCCGCTGCACCGCTCGCTGCTGCCCTTCTCCGCCGTCGTCGGGGCGGTGTTCCTGGTGTGGACGGACGCGCTGGCCCGGGTGGCCTTCGCCCCCCAGGAGGTGCCGGTGGGCGTGTTCACCGCCCTGCTCGGCGTCCCCCTGTTCCTGCTGGTGCTGCGCAAGCGAGGTGAGCTGTGAGAATCGGCGCCGAACGGCTGACCTGGTCGGCGTCCGGCCGGGCGATCGTCGACGACGTCACCCTGGAGGTCGCGCCGGGGGAGACGGCCGGGCTGATCGGCCCCAACGGCTCCGGCAAGTCCTCCCTGCTGCGCTGCCTCGCCGGGCTGCGGCCGCCCACGGCGGGTACCGTGCGCTACGACGGCGAGCCGATCGCCGACTGGGGCGTCCGGCGTGTCGCCCGGCACGTCGCCTTCGTCGAGCAGGCCGCCGACACCGACACCGACCTGCGGGTCGCCGACGTCGTCGGCCTCGGCCGCACCCCGTTCCGCGACCGCTGGCGCGGCCCCGACGCCACCGACCGCGCGGTCGTCGTCGCCGCCCTCGACCGCCTCGGGCTGACCGGACTCGCCGACCGCCACTGGAAGTCGCTCTCCGGAGGCGAACGCCAGCGCGCCCACATCGCCCGCGCACTGGCCCAGCGACCGTGGTGCATCCTGCTCGACGAGCCGACCAACCACCTCGACATCAAGCACCAGCTGGAACTGATGGAGCTGCTGGCCGGCACCGAGCAGACGGTACTGGTCGCCCTGCACGACCTCTCCCTGGCCGCCCGCTACTGCGACCGGCTCCTGCTGATGCACCAGGGCCGCCTGGTCGCCGCCGGCCCGCCCGCGGACGTCCTGACCCCGGCCCGGCTCGCCGAGGTCTTCGGGGTCGACGCCGAGGTCGGCCGGGACGGCCTGGGCAACCTCGCGGTCTCCTACCGCGGCACGGCCGCACCCGTAGGGGCGCCGCTCTGACGCCACCTCACCCCTCTCCCGTTCACCTTTCCCTGAACTCCCGTCACGACAATCCCCAGGAGCCCATGTGGACCCGACCGCGACCGGCTCCGCCCTGCTGGAGCAGCTTCCGCCACCGCTGCCCGCCGAGCGGATCATCGCCCTCAACCAGCCCAAGGGCGACCTCCACACCACCCGCGCCTACGAGTGGAACGGCTGGACCTTCGAGGTCCCGCCCGGCGTCTTCACCCCCGGCTGGACCAGCCGCCTGATCCACGAGCGGCTGCTCGACGACCGCATCGAGGTGCGCGGCCGGCGCTACGCCGCCATGGGCGCCGGCCTCGGCGTCGAGGCGGTGGCCGCGGCCGTCCGCGGCGCCCGGGAGATCTACGCGATCGACATCCACCCGGAGAGCGTGGCCACCACCGCCCGCCACTACGAGCGCATCGTCGGCACACGCCCGGGGACCACGTTGCACCCCGTCGTCAGCGACGTCTTCGACGCCCTGCCCGGCGACGTCCGGCTGGACGTCATCACCTTCAATCCGCCCGCCGTCAGCCGGACCGTCAGCGACGACCCCGACGTCGTCCGCAACGTCTGCGTGGGCACGTCCCTGCCGGCCAGGTTCTTCGCCCAGACCGCGGAGAGGGAGCTGCTCGCCCCCGGCGGCGAGATCCATCTCGTCGTCTCCAACACCGCCGACCTGCGCGCCGTCGTCCAAGCCGCCCTGGACCAGGGCTTCCACGTCGAGATCGGCCATCTCCACGACTGGCGGGACGGCGTACTGACCTTCCTGTTCCGCATCACCCAGCACCGCACCCCCTACGGAGGCCGCGCATGAAGAACACCGACGAGCTCCTCACCGGCGTCCTGGCCGGGGAGCACGGACCGCGCCCCGCCGACCTGGTGGCCACCAGCGTGTTCTGGATCCACCACGGCACCCGGCTGGCCGGCGGCGACACCACCTACCTCAACCAGTACGTCCTCGTCCGGCTCGGCGGCTCCTTCGGCGGCTGCGCCTTCGAGGCGGGCGAGATCGAACCGGCGATATGCCGCGACGCCTCCGGCAGCCCGCTCGACACCCTGCTGCGCGACGCGCCCCGGCCGCTGCGGATCGCCGCCCTCGACGCCTACCTCGCCGCCGTGCGGCCGCACCGGGACACGCCCGGGGCCGAACCCGTCACCCTGCCCGCCGGGACCCCCGAGACGCGGGCGACGGCCCGGGACGCGGCCATCGCCGGGCTGCTGGACCTCCCGGACGGGGCGAAGGTCGGGCTGATCGGTGTGGTCAACCCGCTCGTCGCCGCGATCCGGGACCGCGGCGGAGTGCCCCTGCCCTGCGACTTCAACCTGCGCACCACCCAGTGGGGCGATGCGGTCACCGACGACATGCACGAGGTCCTGGACACTGCGGACGCCGTCGTCGCCACCGGCATGACCCTCGGCAACGGCAGCTTCGACACCATCCTGGAACGCTGCCGCGAGCGGGACGTCCCCCTGGTCGTCTACGCGCAGAGCGGCAGCGCGGTGGCCCGGGCCTTCCTCGGCTCGGGGGTGACCGCCCTGTCCGCGGAGCCCTTCCCCTTCTCCCAGTTCAGCGCCGAACCCACCGCCCTGTACCGCTACCGGGCGGCGGGCGGCTCATGACCCGCTCCGCCGGGCCGGTCGCCCCCGGTGCCCGGCCGCGTGACCGGGCCGGCACCGGGCACGCGGCCTGCCATCACGGCGAGATCCTCCAGGGCGTCTTCCTCGACGAGCGGCGCCGCCCCTGCCATGGTCTCGTCACCCTGCCGATGACCGGGCCGGGCACCCGCGCCGCCTTCCGGCTCCTGCCGGACACCCCGCCCGACCAGGTGGCGGTGACCCCGGCCGGGCGCTCGAAGGCGGCGCGCGCCGCCGTCCTCGCCGTACGCGAATGCGCCGCGCGCCGCCACGAGGAACCGTGCGGCGGCGAGCTCCGGCTCAGCGGGGACATCCCCGTCGGGCTGGGCATGGGATCCTCCACCAGCGACGTCATCGCCACCGTGCGGGCCGTCGCCGACTCCTACGGGCTGCGGCTGCCGCCGGAGACGGTCGCCCGGCTGGCGGTACGGGCCGAGCAGGCCTCCGACCCGCTGATGCTCGACTCGGGCGCACTGCTCTTCGCACACCGGGAGGGACGCGTACTCGAAGTCCTCGGCGCCGCCCTGCCGCCCGCCGTCGTGGTGGGCTGCTCCCTGGGCGGCGGCACCCCGGTCGACACCCTGTCCCTGCCCGCCCGCGCCTGCGGCGCGCACGACCTGGCCACCTACGAGCATCTGCGGCGCATGCTCCGCCGGGCCGTCGCCGACTCCGACCCCGCCCTGCTCGGGCAGGTCGCCACGGCCAGCGCGCGCCTGAGCCAACACACACTGCGGCACGAGGAGTTCACCGGCCTCACCGCCATCGCCGACCGGGTGGGGGCCACCGGCGTGCAGATCGCCCACAGCGGCAACGTCGCCGGGATCCTCTTCGACCCCGCGACGCCGGGCCTGAACCGCAGGCTGCACGCCTGCACCCGCGCCCTGGCCGGCGAGGGCATCACCCCCACCCGCACTTTCACCACCCGCCCGACCCCCACCACGGAGGACGCGTCCCATGGACGAACACATCTCGGAGGCCATCGGCCGACCGGACCTGATACGTCTCGACGACGGACTCGTCTGCCTTCGCTTTGAGACCATGAAGGTCGTCTCCGCCCTGGCAGCCGTCCGCCGTCTGCTCGACACCGGAGCCGTACGGCGCGGCGACACCCTCATCGACAGCTCCAGCGGCATCTACGCCTACGCCCTCGCCCTGGCCTGCCACCGCTACGGGCTGCGCTGCCACATCGTCGGCTCCACCACCGTCGACCACACCCTGCGCACCCAGCTCGCCGTCCTCGGCGCGCACCTGGAGCAGATGGAGCCCTGCACCGACCTCAAGCTCGACCAGAAGCGCCGGGTCGCCCGCATCCGCGAGATCCTGGCCGACCACCCCGACTACCACTGGATGCGCCAGTACCACGACGACATCCACTACCTCGGCTACCAGGCCGTGGCCGACCGCCTGCACCGGGAGACCGGCGCCGGCGCCCTGACCCTCGTCGGCGGCGTCGGCTCCGGCGCCTCCACCGGCGCCCTCGCCCACCACCTCCGCGCCCGCTCGCTCGAGGTGCGGCTCGTCGGCGTGCAGCCGTACGGCAGCGTCACCTTCGGCAGCGAGCACGTCGCCGACCCGGAGATCATCATCGCCGGCATCGGCAGCTCCATCCCCTTCGGCAACGTCCGCCACGGCCTCTACGACACCGTCCACTGGCTCGCCTTCGACGCCGCCCTCGCCGGCAGCGTCGACCTGCTGCGCCGGCACGCCGTCTTCGCCGGGCTGTCCACCGGTGCCGGCTACCTCGCCGCCCGCTGGGAACACCGCAACGACCCGGGGCGGACGGTGGTGTTCATCGCCGCAGACACCGGGCACCGGTACGTCGACACCGTCTTCGCCCGCCACCGGGAGGCGGCCCGCGTCGAGGACCTCGCCCCGCGCCCCGTCTCGGCGCTGGAGGAACTCGCCCTGCCCTGGTCGCGCATGGACTGGAACGGTGCGCCGGCACCCCGGGCGGCGGTCGCCGCCTAGGCGCTCCGCTGGAAGTGCCGCCCTGTGCCGTCGCTCGTCTGCGGTGCCGCCGTGGCTGGTCGCGCAGTTCCCCGTGCCCCTGCGGAGCGCTGCCGAGCGGCAGCGGACTCCGCCCGGTCTGCTTCAGGACACCCGCCGCTCCTCCAGCGGCGCGGCACGCAGCCGCCCGGCGGCGCCGCTCGGCAGATGCGGGGTGTGCCCCACCAGCCGCGCGGAGTTCGCGACCACGGCGATGCTGCTGGTGTTGTGCAGCAGCGCGGCCAGCACCGGGTTGATGGAGCCGCCGGCGCCCGCGACCACGCCGACGAGGTTCACCCCGATGGCCAGGGTGTAGTTCTGGCGCACCACGCGCAGCGTGTGCCGGCTGAGTTCCACCACGGCGGCGACCTGCCGCAGGTCGTTCCCCGCCAGGGCGATGTCGGCCGTCTCCAGCGCGACATGGGAGGAGTGGGAGCCCATGACGATGCCGACGTCGGCGAGCGCCAGCGCGGGGGCGTCGTTGGTGCCGTCGCCGACCATGGCCACGCTGTGCCCGTCGGCCTGGAGGTCGCGGATCAGCTGGAGCTTGACCTCGGGCAGCGCGTGGGCATGCACTTCCGTGATGCCGAGCGCGTCGGCCACGGCCTGCGCGGTCTCGGGCGCGTCGCCGGTCAGCAGGACGATCCGGGTCACCCCGAGATCCGTGAGCTGCCGGACGACGGTGTCCGCGCCGCCGCGCACCGCGTCGGACAGGCCCAGCATGCCGATCAGCTTCTCGTCGTGGGCGAGGCAGATGACGGTCTCGCCGCCGGCGCGCAGCCGGCTGGTCCACTCCCGGGCCACCCCGGACAGCTCCAGGCCGTGCCGCCGCAGCAGGGCGGGGCTGCCCACCAGCAGGCGGCTGCCGTCGAGTTCGGCACGCACCCCCATCCCCAGGACCACCTCGCAGGCCTGGTGGATCGGGATGTGCAGATGCTGCTCCTCGGTACGCCGGACGATCGCCTCGGCCAGCGGATGGCGGGCGTGCAGCTCGCCCGAGGCGGCGAGGCTCATCACCTCGTCGGCGGTGACCGCCGGGTCGAGCGTGACCACACTGGTGACCAGGGGGCGGCCGAGCGTGAGGGTGCCGGTCTTGTCGAAGACGACGGCGGTGACCCGCCCCACCCCCTCCAGATGGGTGCCTCCCTTGATCAGGGTGCCCCTGCGCGCTCCGTTGCCGATGGCCGCGCTGATCGCGGTCGGGGTGGCCAGGCCCGCGGCGCAGGGGCAGGCGATCAGCAGCATGGTCATCGCCCGCCGCGCGTCCCGGGTCAGCAGGTAGGTGACCCCGGCCAGGGCGAAGGAGACCGGGACGAAGCGGCGGGTGAAGGCGGCGGCGACGGTCTGGATCGGGGCCCGGTCGGCCTGCGCCTCCTCGACCCGGGTGATGATCCGCCCGACGACCGTGTCCTGTCCGACGGAGCCGGCCCGCACGGTCAGGGAGCCGGTGGAGACCAGGGTGCCCGCGTACACCTCGCTGCCCTCGCGCATGTACACCGGCAGCGCCTCGCCGGTGATCGCCGCCTGGTCCACCAGCGCCTCGCCGGAGGTGGCGACACCGTCGACGGGGATGCGGTGGTGCTCGTAGACCGCGACCACGTCCCCGGTCCCGACCTCCGCGAGATCGACGTCCACCTCCACGCCGTCGCGTACCAGCCAGACGCGTTCCTCACCGATGGAGAGCAGTTCCTCGATGGCGCGCCGGGTCCGCCGCAGGGTCATGGCCTGCAGGAACTCACCGATGTTGAGCAGCCACAGCACCATCAGCGCGACCACGTTCTCGCGCAGCACCAGCGAGATCACGGTCGCCGTGGTCACCAGCAGATCGGTGCCCGCGTGGCGTCTGCCGCCGAGGGTGCGGGCGGCGCCCCGGAAGAACGGCAGCCCGGTGAAGACGGTGACCGCGCCGAGGAAGCCCGCCGAGCCCGCCGGGGCCCACGGCGGCCGACCCAGTAGCCGCCGCACACCCACCAGGGCGAGCACCGCACCGCCGACCACCAGCCGGGCGACCTCCCCCGTCGAGGAGTCGGGCACGGACCTGCTGGTCCTCGAGGGCACCCCGGCCGGCGGCGCCTCGTCCAGGGCGGCGATCAGCCGGTCCACGTCCACCAGGTCGGGCCGCACCCAGACGATCACGGCACCGGTGCGCGGGAAGACGCGCAGTGCCCGGAAGCCGGGCAGACCGGCGAACCGTTCGTCGACGATCCCGGCACAGCCGGGCCGGGCCCGCAGCCAGGGGACCGTCAGGCGTACCCGGCCCGCTGCGGCGGACCGCACCACCACGGCGGGGCCGGTTCCGGCCGGGGGAGCGCCGCCGGGTGCGGGCGTGCTGCCGGGCATGGCCGCTGCCTCTCTCCGGGCACGTGCAGTGCTCGCGGTTCAGCGCACGCGCACTGCTCGTGCAGTGCTGGTGTGTCGTGGCTCAGTGGTCGTGGTCGTGGCCCTCGACACCGACCGCCGACGGCGGTGCCGCCTCCTCGCCCAGCTGTTCCCGGGCCTCCGCCAGCAGGTCCCCGGCCTTCAGCCGGGCCTCCTCGGCGGCCTCCCCGAGCCGGCGCCCCGCCGTGATGCCGCCGGCGATGCCGTCGACCATCAGCCTGCGGGCCGCGGGTTTCGCCCGGGGGGCGGCCTTGGCGGCGCCCCGCAGCACGAGGACACCGGCGGTTCCGGACAGCGCGTAGTGCGTGATGCGGCCCACGACCGCACCTGCGACAGCGGCGGGATGCATCGCCGTCTCCTTCCGCGGAGCGGGCAGCCGTCTTCGACGCGGTACGTCCATTGTCGTCCCTCGGCGGACGTTGCGCACCAGCCGTACCGATGAGGCTGCGCCTGCGGAAGAGATGGTCCTGACACTCGTTTCCGTCTAGCGTGGAATAACAGCATCAAAGCGAACAAAAGTCATGAATCGCCTCGCCATCACCTCGTCAGCGCTTCTTCGCGGAGAGATCGATGCATGTGCCCTCATGGCGGCTCCTGTCCGTCACCCCCGTCGCGTCCCTGATCCTCCTCGCGGGCTGCGGCAACGCGTCCGGTCCGGACGGCGGCAGCGGCAGCGCCACCCAGGCCTCGCAGAGCCCGGTCTCCTCGTCCGCCATCCCGGTGGTCGCGTCGACGAGCGTCTACGGGGACGTGGTCGAGCAGATCGGCGGCGGCGAGGTGGAGGTGACGTCGATCATCACCAGCCCCGACCAGGATCCGCACTCGTACGAGGCCAGTACCCGGGACCAGTTGGCCCTGTCCGAGGCCGAGGTCGTCGTCCAGAACGGCGGCGGCTACGACGAGTTCATCGACCGGATGCTGCGGACCAGCGACAACACGTCCGCCGAGGTCGTCGACGCGGTCGAGGTCTCCGGGAAGACCGCTCCGCCGGACGGGGAGCTCAACGAGCACGTCTGGTACGACTTCCCCACGATGGGCAGGGTCGCCGAGCGCATCGCGGCCGCCCTCGGCAGCATCGCCCCGTCCGACGCGGACACGTTCACCAGGAACGCCGAGGACTTCAAGGCCGGACTCCGGTCGCTGGAGGAGAAGGAGGCCGGGGTGGACGCGGACCACGGCGGTGAGCCGGTGGCGGTCACCGAGCCTGTTCCGCTGTACCTGACCGAGGCGTGCGGCCTGGTCGACAGGACGCCGGACGAGTTCAGCGAGGCCGTCGAGGAGGGGCACGACGTCTCCCCGGCGGTCCTGCAGGAAACCCTGGACCTGTTCACCGGGGACCCCGACGACAGGGTCGAGGTGCTGGTCTACAACGAGCAGACCACCGGACCGCAGACCGAGCGGGTCGAGCAGGCGGCCCGGGACGCGGGAGTCCCGGTCGTCCCCGTGACCGAGACCCTGCCCGACGGCGAGGACTACCTGGGCTGGATGAACGCCAACGTCGACGCGCTCGCGGGCGCGTTGGACAGGTGAGGCGGCCCCGTGGCCTCCCTGCCGCACGCCCGCCCCCGCAGCACCGCACACCGCGGCGCAGGCACCGCGGCGATCAGCCTGCGGGGGGCCGCCCTGGCCTACGGCGAGCGGGTGCTCTGGCAGGGCCTGGACCTCGACGTCCGGCCCGGTGAGTTCCTCGCGGTGCTCGGACCGAACGGGTCCGGAAAGACCAGCCTCGTCCACGCACTCCTGGGCCGGCGCCGCCTCTCCGCCGGCACCCTGACGGTCCTGGGACGCCCGCCCCGCGGCGGCAGCCGCCACATCGGCTACGTACCGCAGCACGCTGCGCTCTCCGAACACGCGCTGCTGCGCGCCCGGGACCTGGTCCGGTTCGGCATCGACGGCCACGCCTACGGTCCCCGGCCGTGCACGCGCGCGGTTCGCCGACGCACGGACCGGGCCCTGCGGTCCGTGGGAGCCGCCCCGTACGCGGACGTCCCCGTCGGTCTGCTCTCCGGAGGCGAGCGGCAGCGCGTGCGCATCGCCCAGGCGCTCGTCACCGACCCGCGGATCCTGCTGTGCGACGAGCCGCTGCTCTCCCTCGACCCGCACCACCAGCGGGCCGTGACGGAACTCGTCGCCGACCGGTGCCGCTCGCACGGCACCGCGGTGGTGTTCGTGACCCACGAGATCGACCCGCTGCTCGGCATCGCGGACCGGGTGCTGTACCTCGCCCGCGGCGGCCACCGCGTCGGCACCCCCGACGACGTCCTGACCTCCGAGGCGCTCTCGCAGCTGTACGGCACACAGGTCGACGTGGTCCGCGTCCGGGGCCGGACCACCGTCGTGGGCGCCCCCGACGTGCCGGAGGCGCCGCCGCACCACGCCGAACCGCCGCCGGGAGCACCGCCATGACGACACGGGTGCGGCCATGATGCTCGCCGACGGGATCTGGCAGGAGATCTTCAACTTCGACAACTACGGGGAACTGCTCGCACTGGTGCGCAACTCCCTCGTCGCCGGCGCCGCGCTGGGCCTGGTCGGCGGCCTGGTCGGGGTCTTCGTGATGATGCGAGACCTGCCGTTCGCGGTGCACGGGACCAGCGAGCTGTCCTTCGCCGGAGCCTCGGCCGCCCTGCTGCTGGGCGTGAACATCGTGGCGGGCTCGATCGTCGGATCCCTGATCGCGGCCGGCGCGATCGGTCTGTTCGGCTCCCGCGCCCGGGACCGCAACGCGGTGATCGGCACCATCATGCCCTTCGGGCTGGGCCTCGGCGTGCTCTTCCTGGCCCTGTACGAGGGGCGGGCGGCGAACAAGTTCGGCCTGCTCACCGGGCAGATCGTCGCCGTCGACACGCCGCAGACGTCCTGGCTGCTCGGCACGTCCGCCGTGACGCTGGCCGCGCTGTCGCTCATCTGGCGGCCGCTCGTCTTCGCCAGCGCCGACCCGGACGTGGCCGAGGCGCGGGGGGTGCCGGTACGCGCACTGTCCTTCGCGTTCATGATCGTGCTGGGGCTGGCGGTCGCCCTGGCCGTGCAGATCGTCGGAGCGTTGCTGGTGCTCACCCTGCTCGTCACCCCGGCGGCGGCCGCGGCCCGGATCACGGCCTCACCGCTGCTGCTGCCCCTGCTCAGCGTCGCCTTCGCGATGATCTCCATCGAGGGCGGGATCCTGCTCGCGCTGGGCAGCAGCGTCCCCATCAGCCCCTACGTCACCACCATCTCGTTCACGATCTACGTCGTCTGCCGGGCGGCGACCGCCCGCCGCAGGCGCGTCGCCTAGGGTTCCGGCGCGGAGGAGGGTGCCACGGCCGTGGTGCGCGCCGCCAGGACGCGCAGTGCCGTCTCGCCCCAGCGGATGTTCTCCTCCTCGAAGGCGATGCCCCGCAGCAGTGTGAGGTAGGGGCCGACCCGGTCGGCGCCGGCCAGGTACTCGCCTTCGGTGCGCCCTCGGAGCAGCCGCTCACGCAGGCGTGCGTAGCGGGCGAGCTTTTCCCGGGCCCACTCCATCCGGTCGGAGATGTCCGCCCGGACGGCGGTCAGATCGCCGACGTCGCAGCACTGCACCTTGACCAGCAGACCGTCCCGGATCGCCGGGGGCCGGCCGATCGGCTCGGAGAGGTGCGTGCGCACCGCCTCGTACCCGGCGTCGGTGAGATCGAAGAGGCGCTTGTCGGGCCTCCGCTCCTGGCGGACCACACGTGCCCGGACCAGGCCCTCCCGCTCCATGCGGTCCAGCTCCCGGTAGAGCTGCTGGGGCGTGGCCGTCCAGAAGTTGGCCACCGAGGCGTCGAAGCCCTTGGCGAGGTCGTAGCCGGACGCCTCGCCTTCCAGGAGGGCGGCCATGACGGCGTGGCGGAGGCTCATCGCTCCACCTTGGCACCCTCCTGATCAGTGAACAAGTTGCCTATGTCACCGTGCCCGAGACCTGGCGGACGGTGTCGGTCGACGCGTACTCTCCACTGCACTTATTCAACTTTTTGCATAAGAGAGGGAGTGACCGGGACCATGCATCCGTTCCGTACGGCCGTCGAGAACCGCGACGCCGCCGCCGTCGAGGCGCTGCTCGCCGAGGACGTCGTGTTCACCAGCCCCGTGGCCTTCAAGCCGTACCCCGGCAAGGCCATCACCGCCGCGATCCTGCGCGGAGTGATGCGGGTCTTCGAGGACTTCACCTACGTCCGCGAGATCGCCGACGCGGGCGGCCGCGACCACGCCCTCGTGTTCACCGCCACCGTCGCCGGCAAGCAGATCCAGGGCTGCGACTTCCTCCACTTCGACGAGGAGGGGAAGATCGACGACTTCACCGTCATGGTCCGCCCGCTCTCCGCCGCCAAGGCGCTGTCCGAGGCCATGGGCGCACAGTTCGACCGGATCGCCCGCGAGGCCGGAGAGGCCTCGGGTGTCTGAGCACCCCGGTGATCGCCGCGTCGGGCCACGGCTACCGGGAGCCCTCGGCGGGTGAGGCGTCCGTGCTTCCCGCGGGCAGGGTGCAGCGGGGGAGGTCCGGGCGGTCCTCGGTGCGGACGGCGGGCAGCCAGGCGGTGGCCGGTGCGTCCGCGCCGGGGACCCGGACCCGGAACCAGACGGTGGACCGCACATCCGCCTCGTCGGTGATCAGCTGGCCGTCGGGCAGCCGGCACAGGGCGTCGAGGGTGTCGCCGTGCCACACCCGGGTCGCCACGACGTTCTCGGCGGTGTACGGCAGCAGCGGGTCGATCGCCAGGCCGAGACTGCACCTCAGTTCACGGCCCTGGCGGTCCCGGCAGCCCAGCTCGGCGTTGAACACCCGGATCCGGGCGGCCTCTTCGCCCGCCCCGCCCGCACCCCCGTACGACCCCAGCGCGGCACCCGCAGCCACCGCGCTCCCGGCCACCGCGCATCCGGCCAGGGCGACGAGGGCGGTACGGCGCCGCGGCCCCGGTTGCCGAGTGCGGCGGGCGGGTCCGGGACCCGCGGCCTCGTGCGCGGAGATCCGCCGGAGCAGGCTCACGGCCGTGTGCGGGGCCCGGGCGGCGTGGGTGGGGGCGAGACAGTCCGCCACGAGGGCCCGCCAGAACTCCGGGACGGCGTGATCCATCCGTAGCGACGCGCGCCCCCCGGCGTACTCCTGCACGGCGGCACCGCGCGCGGCCGGTGTGGCGCCGGGGAACGGGGCGACGCCGGCCGCGAAGACCTCGTGGATCACGATCCCGAGGGCCCAGATGTCCGTCGTGGGCCGCACGCGGACGCCACGCTCGCCCAGCGGCTCCTTCCACCGCTCGGGCGGGAGGTAGTCCAGGGTGCCCATCGGCGCCGCGTAGCCGTGGGTGCCGCTCAGCTCGATGGCGAGACCGAAGTCGGACAGGCGCACCTCGCCGTCCTGTCCGATGAGGATGTTCTCCGGTTTGAGGTCCGTGTGCACCCAGCCGCTGCGGTGCAGATGGGCCAGGCCCTCGCAGACACCGGCGACGATCCGGTGGCCCTCGGCCTCGGTGATCCCGGTGTCGAGCAGATCGCGCAGGCTGCCCGCGGCCCGCTCCATGACGAGGACGATCGCGCCGTCCAGGGACGGCCGGTCCGGGGTGCTGAGGACGACGGAGTCGAGCAGCCGGACCAGCCGGGGGTGCGGTGCCCTGCGGGCGAGTTCGACCTCGTGGCGGGCGGCTTCGGCGACGGCACGGGCCTGACGGGGCGCGAGTCCGGCGGTCGGCATGACCTTGAGGGCGACCTCCCCGGGCGCCTCTCCGGCCGCTTCGCGGTCGGGGGCTCCCACCGCGGCCGCGGTCACGGCGCCTGCCGAGGCTGCGCCCGGCCGGTCCGCCCGCCGTGCGGCGTAGACGGTCGACCAGCCTCCGGCACCGATCTGTTCACCGACGATCCAGCCGCCGATCCGGTGACCCCGGGGCAGGGTCTCCGTCCGGCCGCCGCCCCGGGAGACGGCCCGCTCGTGCACCCGCGTCACGCCCTGGCGCCCGCGCGCCCGCCGGACTCGGCGCGCGGCGGTAACAGCGCGAGGTGTTCCTCCCGGACGATGCCGAACTTCAGGGCGAGACCGACGACGGCTTCGCGTTTGCCGTTCCTGCGGTCCGCCCGGCCCGCCGGGTCCGGGGCGGGCGCGGCGATCCTGAGCTTCTCGTCGGCGAGGTAGTCCAGGTGCGAACTGACCGCGCGGGACGTCAGCCTGGCGCAGGCCGCATGGCCCCGGAGCCGTTCGACGACCTGGGGCGTGGTCGGCACCGCGGCGGGCGAACGGTCGCGCAGCCACGGCTCGCAGAGCGCGACGAGCACGAGGAAGTAGGTGGCGGTCTCGTCCAGCGAGTACGCGGTGAGCGTGCGGCTCTCCCACGACCCGCCCAGGGCGTGCGGGTCCAGATAGACGTGGTCGGGCGCGAACACCTGGAGGCAGACCGGGGCGTCACCGCGGGTGGGCAGCACCACGCGGGCGAACTCGAACGGGATGGGCGCGCCGACGCGGCGCGGCGGAACCCGCAGGTACTCGCCCGCCCCTTCCGGGTTCTCCACGAGATAGCCGTGGGTGGCGCTCAGGTTGCTCAGCTGCCAGTGGTCGTCGGTCGCGCGGATCTCCCCGGCCAGGCGTGACACCGCCTCGTCGGCGAGGCGCAGGTCGACCGGCGTGCTCGACGAGCCCCGGCCGAACCGCACATGCTCCCCGGGCCCCAGCCGCAGGGTCACCGCGTCGCCGCCGGTCCCCTCCGGCACGTGGACGACGATCCCGCTCACCCGCTCCCCCGTTCCGCACGCCGATCACCCCGACACCCGGAACGTTACCGCCTGCACACGGATATCCACCGTATGGCATCGGCCACTTCGGCGGCCCGCACCCCGGCCGCCGGGACGCGGCCGTTCCGGTCGGGCCGAGGACGGTCGAGGGGGACGGTCAGGGTGCGGGAGAGCCGGCCCGGACGGGGGCGACCGCGCGGTCGCCGAACGCGGACCAGGGTTGCCAGCCGCCGCTGGGCCGCTCCCGGACGCGGGTCCGGACCCGGCCGTCCGCGGTGACCGCGAAGACGCGGACCCGCCCGGTGGCGTCGGCCGCGGCCGAGGGAGTGGCCTCCAGCACGGCACCGGGCTCGCCGAAGTCCTCCTCCGGCGACCAGCCGCCGCCGGGTACGAACTGGCGGCGGTGGGACGGCCGTTCGCCGCCCGGGGACAAGGCGAACGCCTCGAGCCGGCCGTCGGCGCCGGCGACGAGCAGCGGGGCCGCGGCCGACCAGCCGAACAAGGGCTGCCAGTCGTCCCAGCCCCCGCTGGGCACGGACTGGCGCCGGTGGAAACTCCCCAGTCCGGACGGGCCGATGGCGGCGACGGTGAGCCTGCCGCTGCCGTCGCGGGCCACGCGGGGCGCGCTGCCGGCCGCCGTACCGAAGCGGCTCCATGCCGACCAGCCGCCGCCCGGTACCTCCTGCCAGCGGTGGAAGATCCCCGCGCCGCCGGGGGAGAGGGCGAACACCTCCAGACGTCCGTCGGCATTGACCGCGGCGGCCGGCGGCGCTCCCGCCGGACCGCCGAACTCGGCCTCCCAAGGGTCCCAGGCCGGCGCGCCGGGCGACCACTGCCGCCGCCGGGCTATACCGCTGCCCCCGGGGGCGAGCGCGAAGACCTCCAGCCGGCCGGTGGCATCGCGGACGACGGCGGGAGCGGCGCCGGCCGGGCCGCCGAACTCCTCCCAGTCGTGCCAGTCGCCGTCCGGCCGCTGCGCCCTGTGGTACAGCGCGGTGCCCCCGGGCGCGAGCGAGAACACCTCCAGTCGGCCGTTGGTGTTGCGGCCGAGGGTGGGCACCGCCCCCGCCGGGCCGCCGAACACCTCCCACTCCGACCAGGTGTCCGTCTCCGGGCCGAGCTGGACGCGCCGCAGCACGGAACGGTCGCGCGCGTCGAGGGCGAACACGGTCAGCCGGCCGAGGACGTCGAGGCCGGCGACCGGGTTGTCCGGGCTCTGCCACGGGGGCGGGGTGGTCCGCCACTGCAGCGGGGCCAGATACAGGCCTCGCCGGAACCAGCCCGCCGCGCTCGCGTACCACGTCCGTCCGTCGCTGACCGGTTCGACGGCATGGCCGGGGACATGGCCCGCATAACCGTCGAGGGAGAAGCGGAAGGGATCGCGCGAGGCCAGGACGTCGGTGCCGTCGTAGCCGCCGCGTGGCCCGATGAACAGGTAGTACCAGCCGTCCCGTTCGACCACGAACGGCGACTCGGTGACCGACACGCCGGTCGCTTCCGTCGACGCGTCGGCGAACGCGATGCCGGGCTCGCTCCAGTGCCGGAGGTCGGCGGAGCGTCGCAGACAGACCAGGTGCCGGCCGTCGTCGGCGGAGACCTCGGTGTAGTACATGACCCACTCCGTGCCGATCCGCAGGACCATCGGATCACGCGCGGCGACCCCGCGGAAGAGCGGTCCGGAGGGAACGCGGGTCCAGGTGAAGAGGTCGGTGGAGGTCGCGGCGTTGATGGCCGCACCGGTGCGTCCGCCCGCGGCATAGAACATCCAGTAACTGCCGTCGGCCTCGATGACGTGCGGGGCCCAGAGGTGTTCCTCCCCGTGGTAGCCGGGGGCGACGGTCAGTGCGTCCGGATGGCTGGTCCACGGACCGTACGGGTCGGGTGCGGAGGCGTGGGCGAAGGAGATCTCGGCGGCGCTGTCCGGGGCCTCACCGGGTGGTGCGCTGTCGCCGACGATGCTGAACAGGTGCCAGCGTCCGCCCGCCCGGATCAGGGTGTGGTCGTTGAGATAGCGGCGGCGGCCGTCCGTGGACGGGTCGTGGACGTGGGTGAACGGGCCTGCGCCGAGCCACTGGTGGGAGGCGGCGGCTCCGGCCGAGGCGGCGGACGCGGCGGACGCGGGACGGCCCGCGAGCGGGAGCGCGAGGGCTCCCGCTCCGGCCGCCCCCAGCAGGCGCCGCCTGCTGATCGGATGCATGGATCCACTCCAGAGGAACCCCCCGTGGGGGTCAGTCGACGGCGGGCCCGGATGTGCTGTTCAGCCAGCCCCACTCGGACCAGCTGGAGAACCCGGTCTGCCATTTGTGGTGGACGCCGGTGTGGCTGGTGCCGAAGACTTCGATGCGGCCGTCGGCGTTGGTGGTGGCGGTGATCTCGGTGCCGCCGGTGCCGAATTCGGTCCACTGGCCGTAGGGTGCGTTGACGCCGGTCTGCCAGATGTGCTGGGCGACGCTGCCGTTGATGGCGAAGACCTCGACCCGGCCGTCGGGTGAGCGTTCGCTGGTCAGTTGGGAGTCGGCGGGTCCGCCGGTGGGTTCCCATGCGGACCAGCTGGTGGGGTTGGTCTGGTATTTGTGGAAGACGCCTGCGGGTCCGGAGGCGAAGACCTCGAGGCGGCCGTCCTGGTTGTGGTCGAGGGTCAGGTCGTGTCCGCCGCCGCCGAAGTCCTCCCATGCGGACCAGGTGCCGTTGGTGGTGGTCTGGTACTGGTGCTGGAAGGTGTTGCCGTTGAGGGCGAAGACCTCGAGTCGTCCGTCGGGTGATTTCTCCATCTCGATGCGGCTGTCGGCGGGTCCGCCGCCGGTGGGTTCCCAGTCGGACCAGGTGCCGTTGGCGGTGGTCTGGTATTTGTGGAAGACGCCTGCGGGTCCGGATGCGAAGACTTCGAGGCGGCCGTCGGCGTTGGTGCCGGCGGCGATGTCGTGTCCGCCGCCGCCGAAGTTCTCCCAGGTGGACCAGCCGCCGGAGGGCTGGAGTTGGTAGCGGTGCTGGAAGGTGTTGCCGTTGAGGGCGAAGAGTTCCAGTCGGCCGTCGGCGTTGGGTCCGATGGCGAGTTGGGCGTCGGCGGGTCCGCCGAGGGACTCCCATTCCGACCAGGCGCCGTTCGCGCTGGTCTGCCAGGCGTGGTGGATGCCGTCCGAACCGGCCGCGAACACCTCCAGGCGCCCGTCCGCCGACCGCGCCGACACCACCCGCCCCGACTCCGCCGGATACGTCAGCGGGGCGGGGCCCGGTCCGGGGTGCCCGAGGCGCTCCACCGCGGCGCGGGCCTCGTCCAGGTGCCGGTGGTGCAGGCCCTGGTTGTAGGTGGACCAGGGCTGCCAGTCCGTACCCCCGGACGAGATGCGGAAGGCCTCGTTCGCGTTGCACTGGGCATCGTAGGCACAGGAGTCGGAGACCTCCGAGTGCCAGTGGTCGTTGATCTGCCACAGACCCCGGTCGGTGGACGGGGGAGTGTTGTTGTAGGTGTTGGACGCCGAAGGATTGCAGCTGGACTCGGCGAGGGCGACCGCGACCGCCGTCACCAGGGAGTCCCCGCGGAAGCCCGCGTTGTAGCCGACCTCCGCACACAGATCGCTCGGGGCGGCGTGTGCTGGCGAGGCGCCGACGAGGACGCCCGCCGCTATGCACAAGGAAGCCAGCACCGACAGGACGGCGCGATGGGGCGCTCTTCGCGAGCGTCGCTTGTCCCTGCTCACCTGCTCACTCACTTTCAGTCGACGGCGGGTCCGGCGGTGTTGTTCAGCCAGGTCCAGTCGGACCAGGTGGATGCTCCGGTCTGCCATTTGTGGTGGACGCCGGTGTGGCTGGTGCCGAAGACTTCGATGCGGCCGTCGGCGTTGGTGGTGGCGGTGATCTCGGTGCCGCCGGTGCCGAATTCGGTCCACTGGCCGTAGGGTGCGTTGACGCCGGTCTGCCAGATGTGCTGGGCGACGCTGCCGTTGATGGCGAAGACCTCGACCCGGCCGTCGGGTGAGCGTTCGCTGGTCAGTTGGGAGTCGGCGGGTCCGCCGGTGGGTTCCCATGCGGACCAGCTGGTGGGGTTGGTCTGGTATTTGTGGAAGACGCCTGCGGGTCCGGAGGCGAAGACCTCGAGGCGGCCGTCCTGGTTGTGGTCGAGGGTCAGGTCGTGTCCGCCGCCGCCGAAGTCCTCCCATGCGGACCAGGTGCCGTTGGTGGTGGTCTGGTACTGGTGCTGGAAGGTGTTGCCGTTGAGGGCGAAGACCTCGAGTCGTCCGTCGGGTGATTTCTCCATCTCGATGCGGCTGTCGGCGGGTCCGCCGCCGGTGGGTTCCCAGTCGGACCAGGTGCCGTTGGCGGTGGTCTGGTATTTGTGGAAGACGCCTGCGGGTCCGGATGCGAAGACTTCGAGGCGGCCGTCGGCGTTGGTGCCGGCGGCGATGTCGTGTCCGCCGCCGCCGAAGTTCTCCCAGGTGGACCAGCCGCCGGAGGGCTGGAGTTGGTAGCGGTGCTGGAAGGTGTTGCCGTTGAGGGCGAAGAGTTCCAGTCGGCCGTCGGCGTTGGGTCCGATGGCGAGTTGGGCGTCGGCGGGTCCGCCGAGGGACTCCCATTCCGACCAGGCGCCGTTCGCGCTGGTCTGCCAGGCGTGGTGGATGCCGTCCGAACCGGCCGCGAACACCTCCAGGCGCCCGTCCGCCGACCGCGCCGACACCACCCGCCCCGACTCCGCCGGATACACCAGGGGTGTCGGGCGGGGGCCACCGCCGGGCGTGCAGGGCAGGGTGACGCCGCGGGCGGCCAGGTAGGGGATGGGGTCGGTGCGCACACTGGCGCCGGGGTCGCCCCAGACCCGCAGGTGGAGGTGGGGGCCGGTGGACTGGCCCTCGCTGCCCATCAGCGCGATCTGCTGACCGGCCACGACGCGATCGCCCACGGCCACGTCCCGCTGGTACATGTGGCCGTACTCGGTGATCGTCCCGTCGGGATGCAGGATGCGGATCCACTGGCCGTAGCCGGGTTCATGGCCCGAGATGACCACTTCGCCGTCGCCGACCGCGTAGATCGGGGTGCCGTAGTCGCTGGCGATGTCGACGCCGTTGTGCGCGTCGCTGTAGTACTGCGTCACCTCACCGGCCGTCGGGCACGCGGCGGCATACCCGGCGGCCGGGGAGGGTGCCTGGGCGGGTGCCTTGGCGGGTACCTGCGCGCCTGCAGGAGCCGCCACCACAAGCCCTGCCACCAGGGCGACGATCGCCGCGACAGCGGTGCCCAGCACGCGCCGGGACAGATGCCGGGACAGACTCAGGGGAAGACCGGGCAGCACGGGACGTCCCCCCGTCACGCCTTGCGGAGGCGCGCGATGACGCCGTTGATGTCCCGCTCCAGCAGATGGGGGCGGACGTGGTGGCCGCCGCCCACCTCGTGCGACTCGTGCGGGATTCCCGCTCGGTCGAGGTGGGAGCGGAACTCCCGCTGCGTCTCGAGCACCACGATCTCGTTGGCGTACCCCTGGATGTCCTCGGGGGTGGTGCCGGCGACCAGGAAGATCCGCTTGTGCCGGTAGCTCTCGATGCGCTGGACCGGGTTGTCGGCGGTGACCCGGGCCTCGTCCCACGGCACGCCGTAGACGGTGCCGCCGCCCAGTTCCACCGCGGCGGAGGACAGGTTGGCCCAGTGGGTCACCGCGCCGCCGCTTCCGCGCAGGCTGGCCGGGCCGGAGTGGGCGCTGACCGAGGCGAAGTGGCCGTAGTACTTGGCCGTGTACTTCAGCGCACCGAAGCCTCCCATGGAGAACCCGGAGACGGCACGGCCGTCGTACTCGGCATAGGTGCGGAAGTTCGCCTCGACCCACGGCAGCAGCTGTGCCATGTGGAAGTGCTCCCAGTTGCGGGGGCCGACGTTGGTGGTGACCGGGTTGGAGTACCAGCCCGCGGGTCCGCCGTCGGGCATCACGACGATGAGCCCCTTCCCGGCGGTCAGGCCGCGGATGTTGTGATGGGCGTCGAAGGTGATGAAGTCCTCCAGCCCGCCGTGCAGCAGGTAGAGGACGGGGTACCGGCGCCCGCTGTGGTGGTAGTCGTCGGGGAGCAGGACGTTGACGCCGGGGTCCCAGCCGATGGCGTCGGTCCGGAACCGGTAGTACCACATGCGGTGGTCGCTCTCGTTGCGGTCCACGATGTGCAGGCCGAAGCCGTCGCCGACCGCCGCGGCCGTCGGTGCGGCGGCGAGTACGCCTCCGGCGCCCAGGGCCGTCGCGGCGGTGAGCCCCCCGGCGGTCTTGAGGATGCTCCTGCGGGTGGGGTGGTACGCGGTCAACGTGACCTCCTGTGGGAACGCGTGGTGGCGGCTGGTCGGGCCGCCACGTACGGGCGTTCGGGAAGGTAGTGACACGCGCCCCGGGCGGGAATCCGGAACCTTACGGACTGACAGGCGCGGCTCAGATCCGCTAGGTGCGCGGACGGGTCCGTCACGGCTTGCCGGAGAGCCTGCTCGGGTGCTCCCCGCCGGCGATCGGATCGCCGGACAATCACTTGGACTCCAGAACTGGCCTCAGGAGGAGTCGACTTCGCTGCGGCGCTCGCTCCGCCGTGGGCCGGGCCGCGGCAGCGGCAGACAACCCCAGACATGCCGTGAACGTGGCCACCACGCAGAATTCGCACAGCGGTACGGCGGCCTCATGCCTCATGAGGCGATCAGGGCGCCCTCGCGGCGGCCGGCGGCCGTCAAGGGCGCCCGGAGCGCAGCAGTGCGGGCACCTGTCCCTGAGCCTCACGTGTCCCCGTCAGCGCCGGTGGCCGAAGGGGACACATGAACGCCCCAGGTTACCGGAGCAGGTCGGGGGCGGCTCCTCCACCAGCGTGGAGGGCTGTCAGTCGGGTATCAGTGCCGCCGCCTGGACCAGGGGAACGGTCGTTCAAGCGCGGGCCGAGTACCACGACGTGCACCCGTAGCTCTTGCCTGCCTTCATGACGCACCCGCGGACCTTGACCTTTGTTCCTTCCTTGAGGTTCTTCGTCTTCTGCACCTTGGCGGGCGCCTTCTTCCCCGCGGTGCCGATGTCGATGACGATCTCGTTCGTGGAGGCTACCTTCACCTGACCGCGGATCGAGTAGCCGTCGCTGGCGAAGTCGCGGATATACAGCGTGTCGCCGAGATGGCTGCCAAGGACAGGGTCATCGGACCAGAACACATTCCCGATGTGCACCGGGTGGTGCTTCATCTTGATGAGCTCATCGTCCTTGTCCTTCAGGCTTGCACTTTCCCAGCTGAGTCTGGGGGCTGCCTGTGCGGTGGGAGCGGCCACGGTCATGCCCGACAGCACCGTGGCGGCCACCGCAGCCACAGCGGCAGCACGACGGGAAACACTCAGTCTCGACATACTGATCCTTCTTTCACCTTCTTGCGTAGCGCACGCTTCTGCGGGGGCCTTGACGGCCCTGGGCGTCGCTCACCACATTCAGCAGTAGACGTCCACCCCGCGGGAAGCAGCCTCCAAGCGGGCGGGGTGAAGCTCAGAAACGGCGCCTCTACTGCGTTCGTTCTCGGTCGCTGACGATATGGGCGTCCAGGCGTCCCAGATCGGCGCTTGGGAAGCCGCGGGACACTCAGAGCTTCTGACCAGCGCCGTTGCAGACGGAAGTGGGACGTGATGGGACGCCGAGACAACGTGTCGTCGAATGGAGCTGATCAGGGCGCTGCGTCACCGTGGTCCACGTAGAAGTTCAGCTTCGCCCGCGACGTCGGCTCGTCCTGCTGTGGGGCGGTTCGGCACCTGGGGCTTCGGGAAGATCGACGGCGTGATCGTCCTCGACGCCCTGTCGAACTGAGCGGCGCTCCCCACTGGCCATGAGTGCACGGGTCGGTCGAAGAGGGCAACGACTCCGTTCACTCAGATCGCGAGGAACGCACGTGCCCCAGCAGGCAGCCGCCGCCCGCCGGCCCACTGCCGACCGTCCACGGTTCGGAGGATGCGTCATCGTTCTACGGCCGACGCGGGCACCGGGCAGGCCGCGGCGCCTCCCGGACACACGCTCAGTCAGATCTCGGAAACCTACGTCGATGTCTCCGGCACGGTCACGCGGATCTCCGGAGGTCACCGGTCGGTGGCTGCCCCTTCCCAGGGGCGGCCCCGCCGGTTGGCCGAGCCGCACGTACTGTCCTCCCGGGGCGTGTCTCCCTCACGTGTCCTGCTCGGCCCAGACCGTCTTGCCGCCGGGGGCGTACCGCGTGCCCCAGCGCCGGGTGAGCTGGGCGACCAGGAGAAGTCCGCGTCCGCCCTCGTCGAACGCACGGGACCGTTTCATGTGCGGTGTGGTGCTGCTCGCGTCGGACACCTCGCACATGAGCACGGAGTCGCGGATCAGGCGCAGCGCAAGCGGGGGGCGGGCGTAGCGGATCGCGTTGGTGACCAGCTCGCTGGCCACGAGTTCCGTGGTGAACGTCAGCTCCTGAAGCCCCCATGCCGTCAGCTGCTCGGTGACGAGGTGCCGGACCCGCGCCACTTCGGCGGGATCGGCCGCGACGTCCCAGGTGGCGATGCGGGAAGGGGGGAGTGCCCGGGTGCGTGCCAGGAGGAGGACCGCGTCGTCCTGCTGCTCTCCCGGCGAGAGGCCGTGCAGCACTCTGTCGCAAAGGCCTTCGAGTGAGGTCACGGGACCGGTGAGCAGGTCGCCGAGCAGCCGCAGTCCGTCGTCGAGGTCTCGGCCTCCGGAGCACGGAATTCCGTCGGTGAAGAACGCGACAACGCTGCCTCGGGGCAGCTCGACGGTGTGACTCTCGAAGGGTAGCCCGCCGACGCCCAGCGGCGGACCGCTCGGCAGGTCCGGGAAGCGCACCGTGCCGTCCGGGAGGACGACGGCCGGCACGGGATGCCCGGCGCGGGCCAGGGTGCAGTACCGGGACACCGGGTCGTACACCGCGTAGAGGCAGGTGGCCCCGGCGACCGGGGTGTGCTGTGCCGGTGTCCCGTGGCCGGTGGCGTCCTCCTCCTCGTCGAGGCGGAGAACGAGGTCGTCGAGATGGGTCAGCAGTTCGTCCGGGGGGATGTCGATGTCCGCCAGGGTCAGCGCGGCCGTGCGCAGCCGGCCCATGGTCGCGGAAGCCTGGATGCCGTGCCCCACGACGTCTCCCACCATCAGCCCCACGCGTGCCCCCGAGAGGGGGATGACGTCGAACCAGTCGCCTCCGACGCCCGCGCTCGACTCGGCCGGAACGTAGCGGGTGGCGACGTCCGCCGCCGAGAGCCGTACACGGTGGCGCGGGAGCAGGCTGTGCTGCAGGGCCAGGGACGTTCTGCGTTCGCGCGCGTAGCGGCGGGCGTTGTCGACGGCGAGCGCGGCCCGGGTGGTGATCTCCCGTGCGAGCAGGATGTCGTCGGTGTCGAACACGTCGGGGGTGCGATGGCGCATGCAGTGGACGACGCCGAGGAGCGTTCCGCGGGCGATGAGCGGTGCCGTGATGAGGGAGTGGACGCGGTGGTGCCCCAGGATCGCCGCGTAGCGGGAATCGCTGCCGACCCAGCGCCGGACATCCCGGTCGTCGGCCCAGTGCGCCGACGGGGCGTCGGCCTGCAGGGCGCGCGCCATGGGCGACATCGGGTGGTAGCGGCACGGCTGACCGGGCCGCACCGCGGACTCGGGGCAGCCCTCCAGGACGGAGCTCTGCGCGACGCGCAGCAGCGGCGGCTCGCCGTGCCGGGCCGGGGAGACGCCCGACCGCAGCACGTCCTCGAAGAGATCGACGGCGGCGAAGTCGGAGAAGTGGCCGATGGCCACCTCGGTCAGCTCACGCGCGGTCTCGGACACGTCCAGGGAGGTGCCCAGACGGACACTCGCGGTGTTCATGACCGCGAGCCGCTGCCGGGTGCGGTACTGACCGGTGATGTCGAGGGCGGAGGCGGAGGCCCGACGCGCATGCGGGGGCGGCGAGCCGCCGGCCAGGCGGGAGAGCGCGACCGGCAGGCCGGTCAGCGACGTGATGACGGCGTCGGCTTCCTTCAGGTTGTCCCCGTCGGGGGCCGGTGGCGCCTCCCCGCGCAGCATCCACACGGTGCGAAGCCCCGCTCGGGCTGCTCCTCGGACATCGGTGTCGAGCCGGTTGCCGACGTGCACGGCCCGCTCGGCCGGGACCCCGAGCCTGTCGAGTACGGTGCGGAAGGCCGCCGCGGCGGGCTTCTCGGCGGAGTCGACCCCGCCGAGGACGACGGCGCCGAACAGCGGGGCCAGGCCGTCGCGTCGCAGGGCGTCCCGCACCTGGGGCGGTGAGTTGGAGAGGATGCCGAGTCGGTAGTCGTCGGCCAGTTCCCAGAGCACCGGTGCCACGTCGGGATAGAGCGACTCGACGGGATAGGCCCAGTGCCTGGCGATGTGGGCGCGCAGCAGACCGATGTCGCGGTCCCGGAGGAATCTGCGGGCGAACGCCGTGCGCAGGCCGGCCCCGCGCCCGCGCTCGGCCTCGTACAGCGACCAGAACGCGCTCTCGTCGAACTCGCCCGCCAGTTCGTGGACCGCGCGGTAGAGCGCTTCGACGAAGCGCTCGTCGTCGTAGATCGAGCCCCCGATGTCGAAGACCACCGCGTCGACAGGACCGACCCGCGTGCCGTCGCCGGGCACGCCGTGGCCTGCGGTGGCGTCGACGTCCACGCTGAGCCTCCCGGGCACGGGCCGCTCCCGCTCACCACCATCGTGGCACCGCGCCCTCCGGCACGCGAACCGCCCCGGCGGGAGCAGGGCACTCCCGCCGGCGCGGTCCCGTCACGGTGTCCGGGCCGCCGGCCGGCCGCGGCCGGCGAGTACCTCCGGGTTGGCGCAGTGCGCGGGCGGTTCGCCCCGCAGGTGCCGGATCGTCTCCGCGGCGCAGATCCGGGCCGCCTGGTGGGCGGTCTGCTTGCTGGCGCCCGCGAGGTGGGGTGTCATCACGATGCCGGGGGTGCGCAGCAGCCGTGAACCCGGCGGGAGGGGTTCCTCCGGGAAGACGTCGAAGGCGGCGGCGAAGAGGTGTCCTCGGTCGAGGGCGTCGCAGACCGCGTCGTAGTCCAGCAGCCCGCCCCGCGCGCAGTTGACGATCACGGAGCCGGGAGCCATGGCCGCGATCTGCTCCGCGCCGATCATGCCGCGGTTCTCCGCCGTCAGCCGGGCGTGCAGGGACAGCACCCGGGACCGCGCCAGCAGCTCGTCCAGGCTCACGTTCCGCACCTCGGGCGCCCCGGTGGGAAGCAGGTACGGGTCGTGGACGAGGACGTCGGCGCCGAATCCGCCGAGGATGCGGGCGACGCGGTGTCCGATGGCGCCGTAGCCGACGAGCCCCACGGTGGTGCCCGCCAGCTCCATGCCGACCTCGTCGTACTGGTAGTAGTCGCCGCGCCACACGCTGCGGGCCAGTTCCTGGTGGGTGTGGGGGATGCGGCGCAGCGCGGCCAGCAGCAGGGCGACGGTGTGCTCGGCCGTCGCGGTGGCGTTGCGGCCCGGGGCGAACGTCACCGCGACACCGTGTTCCGTGGCGGCCTTCAGGCTGGCGTTGACCGGTCCGCCGCGGCCCACGGCGAACAGCTCGAGGTCGGGGCAGGCCTCCAGGACCCGGCGGGTGAGCGGCGCCATCTGGGTCACACAGACCCGTGCGCCCTGCAGGGCCTCGATGAGCTGTTCCTCCGTGCCCGAGGCCTCGTGCACCTCGGCGACGTCGCCGAACGGTTCGAGGGGCCAGGGCAGGTGCAGTTCGCGGATCTCCAGTTCCCCGCGGGGCCCGTCGTGCTCGGCGCGCAGCGCGTCGGCGAGCAGGCCGCTGTGGACGAAGTGGTCGCCTGCGGCGAGAATCCTGACGGTCACGGGGTCTCCTCCTCGGGTCCGGCGTCCGGGGCCGGGAAGTCGCCGAACGCCTCGGCGGGGGTGTTGAACTGCAGCAGCGCCGCCCTGTCCGTGCCGTGGAAGCGCAGTTCGGTGATGGCGCAGTTGCGCATGAGGGGGAACAGGCGCCGGTACTCCGACAGCGGGACTCCCGTCAGACGGCAGAGGAGCAGGCGGTTCAGGGTGCTGTGGCCGACGATCAGGACCCTGCCGTCCGGGTGGAGGCGGTGGATCTCCCGCAGGCATGCCATGCCCCGTTCCACCGCGTCGGCGGGGCGCTCGCCGTCCGGCAGGTGGTGGAGCGACGGGTCGGTGTGGAAGGCGGCGAGCCGCTCGGGGAACACGTCCTGCATGTCGGCGGTGGTGAGTCCCTCGCCCCGCCCGAAGTCGATCTCCCGCAGGCGGGGGTCCTCCCGCGGCTCCAGCCCGGTGGCCTCGGCGACCGGCCGGGCCGTGTCGCGGGCCCGCAGCAGCGGCGAGACCCACAGGGCGTCCGGCCGTGCGTGCTTGGTCCACGCGGCGAGCTGCTCGGCCTGTTCGCGTCCGCGCGGGGTGAGCGGGATGTCGCTGCGGCCCGTGTAGCGGTTCTCGGCGTGCCAGATCGTCTCCGCGTGGCGGACGAGTACGAGATCGGTCACAGGTGGGCTCTCCTTCGTGCGTGCCGGGCGACGGCGGTGGGCAGCCAGCCGCGCTCTTCCAGTGCGTCGACCAGCTCGAGATGGCTCTCCAGCAGGCGCCGCGTGCGCTCGGGCCGCGGTTCGACCACGGCGCGCAGCCGCACCATGTCGCGGGCGGTGGTGCTGAGGGGGGTGCTGGTACCCGCGCGGGCGAGGACGGCCATGCCGAGCGCGGCCTCGGCGTTGTCCGGCAGCCCGAGGGGCCGGGCGAGGACGTCGGCGCGCAGCTGGCACCAGTAGCGGCTGCGGGCCCCGCCGCCGGTGAGGGTCACCGGTCCGTCCAGGGGGGCGCCGAGCAGTCCGAGGTAGTCGAAGCAGAGACGCTCGACGAACGCGACGCCCTGCAGCAGCGAGGCGTGGTAGTCGGCCTCCGGGGCGCGGTGCCGGGCACCCAGGGTGAAGCCCTCGGCCTCCGGGGCGAGGAAGGGGAAGCGCTCTCCCCTGGACGCGAGTGGATAGGTCACCAGGCTGGACGGCTCGTACCGCTGGGCCCTGGCGTCCAGCGTCGCCAGGTTCCTTCCGGGGAAGGCGCGGGAGAGGACTCCGGCACCGGTGCTGGAGGCCCCGCCCGGCAGCCAGTTCCCGTCCGGGGCGCGGTGCGAGTACACGACGCCCAGGGGGTCGCGCAGTCGCCGGGCGGTCACGCCCTTGAGGACGAGCGTGGTCCCCAGCACGGAGTTCCAGGCGCCGGGCTCCAGGGCACCGGCACTGATCTGGGCCGCGCAGCCGTCGGTCATGCCGGCGACCAGCGGGGTGCCTTCGGGGATGCCGGTGCTCTCGGCGGCCTCCGCGCACACGGCGCCGAGCGCTGTGCCGGGTCGTACGGCCTTCGGCAGCAGCCCCGCGGGGATCCGCAGGTCCTCGAGGAGCGCGGTGGGCCAGGCCTCGTGCTCCAGGTCGTAGCCCGTCTTGAGAGCGTGGCTGGAGTCCGTGGCCACCGGGCCGCCGGTGAGCCGAGCCCCGATGTAGTCGGCCTGGTGGAGGAGTCGGGCTCCGGCGGGGAGGCGGGGGTGGTGGCCGAGCAGCCAGAGCAGCTTCGGCAGTGCCCAGGAGGGCTGCGGCCGGTGACCGAGCCGTTCCCACAGGTCGGCACCCGCCTCGGCGGCCCGGGGGGCCTCCTCGACCGCGCGGGAGTCGTCGTACATCAGGCCCGGCGTGAGGGGGCGCCCGGTGCGGTCGGCGAGCAGGATCGTGCCCGAGGTCGCGCACACGGCGACACCGCGCACCGAGGCACCGGGGACCCCGTCGAGCGCCTGGCGGCACGCCGTGCGCACGGCGCTCCACCAGTGCTCGGGGTCCTGTTCGTGCCGGGGGCCGTTCCGGTGGCTCCGCAGTCGCCCGGCGCCGGAGCCGTGCGTTGCGCCTGCGGCGTCGACGGCGAGCACACGGACGCTCTGGGTGCCCAGGTCGATGCCCAGCCATACCTCGGGTCGCGCGTTCGGCTCAGCCATGCGGGTCTCCGAGGGAGTCCGGGCCGGCCGGGCGGGGCGCCGCGCCCGGGCCCCGCGGGGAGTCGGCGAGAAGCTGCCAGCCCTCGGCGGACGGGCCGCGTAGGGCGAGGAACGTGTCGAAGAGGGACTTGTAGAAGCCGCTCCGCTCCGCATCCGGTTCGTCGGCCGTCCGGATCCGCACGTACCTGCGGGCGGCGGTGGCGAGGTCGGGTTCCTCGCCGAGGCTCACCAGGCCGCTCAGGAAGGCGCCCTTGGCGCCGACCTCGCTGTCCGTCGACCGCACGGTGCGCAGCCCGGTGACGTCGGCGATGAGCCCGCACCAGGCGTCGCTGGCCGCGCCACCGCCGCAGAGGCGCAGTTCGCCGGTCGCGGCGCCGGAGGCGGTCAGACAGTCGCGGATCACCATGGTGAGTCCTTCGAGGACCGCTCGGGCGATGTCGCAGGACTGGTGGTCCAGGCTCATCCCCCAGAACGTGCCGCGGGCCCGCGGGTCGAGGAAGGGCGCCCGTTCCCCGGCCGGGGAGAGGTACGGGAGGAAGACCAGGCCGCGGGCGCCGGGCGGGCTCTGGACGGCGAGTTCGCCGAGTTCGGCCGGTGTGCTCAGGCCCAGGGTCCGCACGGCCCAGGCGATGACCTCGGTTCCCGCGAGGGTGGGGAAGGCACGCAGTGCGTGTCCGGCGGAGCCGACGGCGATGGTCAGCCCCGACGGCGTGCCCCCGGTGTCCGGTCCCTCCCGCACCACTTCGGTGCACAGGGTGGTGCCGAGGATCGTGCAGGCCTGGCCCGGCGTGGTGGCGCCGACGCCGATCGCCGTCGAGACGACGTCGTACGGGGCCATCACCACGGGCAGCCCGGCCGGCAGCCCCAGCTCCGCGGCGGCCCGGCCGGTGAGCTCCCCGACCCGGTGGCCGTCGTCCCGGACCGGCGGCAGCAGCCGCTCCGCCCAGTCCAGACCGAACAGCGAGCGGATCCCGGGGGAGTAGCGCCGGGTTCGGGGGTCGAGGAAGGGGGCCGAGGCGTCCGACTCGTCGACGGCCGTCAGGCCGGTGAGGCGCAGGAACAGCCAGCCTCCGCAGTACAGGGAGGCGGACGAGCGCGCCAGCCGGTCCGGGTCGTGTTCGGCCAGCCAGGCGAGGACGGCGTTGGGGAGGCCCGGGAACGTCAGCGACCCCGTGAGGCGGAAGGCCTCCTCCAGCACTCCGGAGGCCCGCCAGCTCTCGACGACCGGAGCGGCGCGCCCGTCCGACCACAGGATCGCGGGCCCGGTCGGGGCGCCGTCGCGGTCGACGAGCCAGCAGCCGTCGCCCTGTGCCGTGAAGGCGATGAACCGCACGCCGTCCGCGGCATGGCGCCGGGCGGACCGGATGGTGGCCGCAACGGCTTCCCACACCGCGGTCATGTCCTGTTCGGCCCAGCCGTGGCGCGGACGGGAGACGGAGGTGGCCTGGCGTGCGACGGCCACCTCGTTGCCCTCGTCGTCCAGGACAACGGTCTTGATCATGGATGTGCCGACGTCTACCGCAAGCACGGACATCGGGATGGCTCCTTGTCTCAGCGCACCGCTGAGTGAGGGGGACGCGTGGACCGCGGTGCGGCCCGGCGTCTCCGGTGGGCAGGTGTGCTTCCCACCCCTCCAGCTTGACGTGCCGGACGGGCGTTCGGCGGGTGGCGGTCCGGTCGGGCCCGGGCGGGCCTGCCGGGGGCCGGAGGGCGTGCCTCCGTGCGGCCGTTGCCACGCGGTGGGGAGGGCGGGGCCGGCCCCCTCACCCGCGCCCGTGCGAGACCCGCGACCGCCGGGCGACCGAGTCCAGTGCCACCGCGAGGAGCAGGACGGCTCCGGTGACGGCGAAGCGGTAGGCGGAGTTGAGGCTGAGCAGTGTCAGACCACTGGAGATGGACTGGATGACCGTGATGCCGAGAAGGGCCGAGAAGGCCGTTCCCCTGCCGCCGAAGAGACTCGCGCCGCCGATGACCGCGGCGGCGATGGCGTTGAGGTTCACGTCGCCCCCGCCGCTGCTCTGGTTCGCCGAGGCCAGGCGGGCGGCGGCGAGCACCCCGCCGAGCGCGGCCAGGGTGGTGCAGGTGACCAGGGCGCCCGTGTACACCCTCCGGACGTTGATGCCGGCCCGGCGCGCCGCCTCGGCGTTGCCGCCGACGGCGTACAGGGCCCGGCCCCACCGGGTGCGGGTGAGGATGTAGTGGGCGGTGATCACGAGGGCGGCGAAGGCGACGTACATCCAGCCGATGCCCCTGGCGCGGTTCAGGTACCAGACTCCGCACTCCAGCAGTGCCAGCAGGGCACCCGACCGGAGGGCGATCAGCCGCAGCGGCCGGGCGGACAGGCCCGCCAGGGTGCGCTCCCGGGCCCGGGCGAGGCCGCTGGCGAGGTAGCCCGCCGCCGCGCCCAGGGCCAGCAGGTAGGACAGCCACGCGGGGACGTAGGCCGTCTGCGCGAAGTGGACCAGGGCGGAGTCGAAGGGGATGTTGATCGAACCGCGCTCGCCCAGGATGCCGAGCTGGATGCCGAGGAAGCCGAGCAGCCCGGCCAGGGTGATCACGAAGGTGGGCACCCCGAGCCTGTTGTACACCTGCGCGTAGAACCAGCCGATCAGCGCTCCGGCGGTGAGTGCGGCGAGCACGGCCACCGGCCACGGCAGGCCCTGGTTGACGAACATGACCGCCATCGCGGCGGCGGCCAGGCCGCTGACCGAGCCCACGGAGAGGTCGATCTGGCCCACCAGCAGGACGCAGACCACGCCCAGGGCCATGACGCCGACGGGCACGCTCTCCATGGCGAGGTTGCCCAGGTTGGCGCTGGAGAGGAAGGTGGGGTTGGCCGTGTGGAGCACCGTCCAGATGACGATCAGTCCGGCGACCACGGGGAAGACGCCCAGGTCTCCGGAGCGGAAGCGGTCGGCGAGTCCGCGGGCGGTTCCCCGGACCCCGGTGTGGACGCGCAGGCGTTCGTCACGCAGGTCGACGGCGACGGGCCGCACGTCGGTCGTGGTGTTGCTCATGGGGTCACCTCTCCGGTGCGGGCGGGGGCCAGGGCGGCGGAGCGGTTCGCGGCCCTGCGGGCCACGGCGTTGTCGGTGGCTCCGGTGATCGCCGCGACCACTTCCTCCGCGGTCACGGAACGCACGTCGAAGAAGCCGTTGTTGCGGCCGAGACGCAGCACCGCCACCCGGTCCGCGACCGCTTTGACGTCGGACATGTTGTGGCTGATCATGATCACGCCGAGGCCGCGCTCGCGGAGGCGCTCGATCAGGTTGAGGACCTCGGCGGTCTGGGCGACGCCGAGGGCCGCGGTGGGCTCGTCGAGAATGATCACCTCGGGGTCGCCCAGGAGGGACCGCGCGATCGCGATGGTCTGGCGCTGGCCCCCCGACAGCGAGGCGACCGGGGTGTGGAGGCTGGGAATCTTCGCGGAGAGCTGCCCCAGGAGCTCCCACGACCGGGTCTCCATCGCGACCTCGGCGAGCCGGTGGGGGCGCACCTCCCGGCCGAGGAAGAGGTTCTGGATGACGTTGAGGTTCTCGCACAGCGCGAGGTCCTGGTAGACGGTGGCGATGCCCAGTCTCTGGGCGGCACTCGGGTTGGGAAGGGCGACCGGGTGCCCCTGGAAGGAGATGGTGCCGCCTGCGTCCGGTGCGTGGACGCCGGCCAGCACCTTCACCAGGGTGGACTTGCCGGCCCCGTTGTCCCCGACCAGCGCCACGATCTCGCCGGCGTGGACGTCGAGGTCGATGCCGGTGAGGGCGGCGACCGCGCCGAAGGTCTTGCTGATCCCGCGCAGGGACAGCACGGGCGCCGGGACGCCCCCGCTCCCGGCGGCTGAGGATGTGGGCATGAGCCTGCCTCGCTTGGGTCTGGGGCCGCCGGCCCGCTCCGGGGAGCGGCCCGGCGGAACCCCTGGGTGACTGGCGGAACCCTCGGGTGAGGGGATGACGGGTGGCTAGTTGATGCCGGCCTCGCGGCAGGCCGCGGCGTAGGCGGGCGTGCAGACCTCGGACACCTCGAAGGGCCCGTTCTCGATCAAGGTGGCGGCGAGGTTGTCGATGGTGACCACCGTCGGCTCGAACAGCCGAGCGGGGGTGCCGAAGAGAGACGACTCCGCGGCGGGGGTCTTGCCCTGCGCGAACTGGTGGGCGATCTCCGCGGCGGCCTCTGCCACGGTCTTGATGGGCTTGGAGATGGTGTTGTACTGCTCGCCCGCAACGATGCGCTGTGCGGCGGCGAGCTCGGCGTCGTTGCCGGTGACGGGCGGCACCGTGGCGACGCCCGCGGCCTTGAAGGCGGCGATCGTGCCGCCCGCCGTGCCGTCGTTGGCCGCGACCACGCCCGCGATCCCGCCCTTGTGCTGCGTGATCTTGGAGCTGACCCAGTTCTGTGCCTTGGTGGGGTCCCAGCCGGGGGTGTCGTACTCGTCGAGCAGCTCCAGCCCGCTCGGGTCGACGGCCTTGTGGATGCCCTTCTTGATGAGGCCCGCCGCGGCGTCGGTGGGGGAGCCGTTCACCTGGAGCAGGCCGCCCTTGGCGCCGGTCTTCTTCAGGTGGTCCACGAGGGACTGCGCGATGGTCCGGCCGATCTTCTCGTTGTCGAACGAGACGTAGTAGTCGGCCCTGCCGCCGGGGATGGGACGGTCGTAGGCGATGACGGGCACGTCCTGCGCCTGGGCCCTGCTGACGATGGTGACCGCGGCGGCCGAGTCGACCGGGTCGACCACCAGAGCCTTGACGCCCTGGGCGAGCGCGGAGTCGGCCTGTCTCTGCTGGGTCGCGGGGTCGGCCTTCGCGTTGGCGTACACCACCTCGCACTCCGCGCAGAGGGAGGCCAGCTTCGCCTCGAACAGCGGCTTGTCGAAGAGCTCGTAGCGGGTGGAGGCGATGTCCGGCATCAGGAAGGCGATCTTCATCTTCTCCGGGCCGGAGCTCGCCGTGCCGCTGCCGCACGCGGTGAGGGCGGTGAGAGCGGCGAGCGCCGTCACACCGGTGGCCGCCTTCAGGGCGTGGTGCTTGAACATCGGATTCTCCTTCGCCGCCGCCGGAGCGGCTGAGGCGTGGCCGGGACGCGGCTCGCGGGATGCGGGGCCGCGGTGTGCGGGACGCGCGGGAGCGGTGCCGTCGGCCCGGACCTGGTGGATGAGGAGCCCGCATGGCTGGACCGGTTCCTGACGCGTTCGTGGAGCGGAGGGACCGACTGCCTCGGGAGGGTCCGGTGTTCGACGGCTCCGCCCTGCGGGTTGCGTGAAATCTAACTCCAGAGATGTTAAATCTGACAAGCCTGATGGGGTTTTCTGTTACATCTTCGCAATCCACTTCACCGCTTCGCGTCCTCGATGCGCGCGGCGACAGGTACCTTGAGGTGCATGGATGACAAAAGGCCCGTCGAGGTGGAGGGCAACGACCGGTCCGGTCTCGGCCTGAGCGAGCGGCGTGAAGTGATACGTCATGAGGTGCTCCGGCAGGGCTTCACACGGATCGACGACCTCGCCCGGGTGCTCCAGGTCAGCGTGATGACGGTGCACCGCGACCTGGACGCCCTGGCCGAGGAGGGATGGCTCACCAAGGTCCGGGGCGGTGCGACGGCCAACCCCTCCGCCCTTCAGCAGGCGGGCGTACGCGAACGCACGGCGGCGCTCAACGCGGAGAAGGAGGCCATCGCCGCCGTCGCCGCCGAATCGCTCCACCGCGGGCAGACCGTCTTCGTCGACGAGAGCACCACGGCTCTCGCACTGCAGCCCCACCTGGCCGCGGCGGCGCCGCTCACGGTGGTGACCAACTTCTTCCCTCTCGTACGGGCCCTGGGCGCCGTCAAGGGCATCGACGTGGTCGCACTCGGCGGCCGCTACTTCCCCCTCCAGGAGGCGTGCTTCGGCTACCAGACCGCACAGGCCATCCGGCACCTGCGGGCGGACCTGCTGTTCATGTCCACCACCGCGGTCAGCGCCGGCGCCTGTTACCACAGGTCCGAAGCGACCATCGAGGTCAAGCGGACCTTCATGGAGTGCGCCGAACGCTCGGTCCTGCTGGTCGACCACGCCAAGTTCGGCCGCCGCGCCCCCTATCTGCTCGCGTCCCTCGACGCCTTCGACCAGATCGTCACCGACGCGGGCGTCGACGACGAGGAGATCGCGACGCTGCGGGAGGGGGGCGCCCGGGTCCGCATCGCCCCGGTGGGCCGCGGATAGCGTCCACGCGCCGCCGCGGGCGAGCGGGTGCGTCGCTGGGGGCGGGGCGGTGATGCTCGCGCGACGGCTCGGGCACTCGTCCCCGGCTGTCACGCCTGGTTAATATGCTCATTTCGTGCCGGAAGCCGGAAGCAAGGCCGCACCGCGATGGAGCGTTCCGTGGAAGGCAAGGCAATCGAGCCCTGGGGCCTTGGAGCATGCTGAGAGAAGTCACCGCGACCCGCTACGTCGAGCCCCTGCGCTCCGGCGGCTCCGTGCCCGCCGTCGTCGAGGCCGACGACCTCGGGACGTACGTCGTGAAGTTCACCGGATCCGCGCAGGGCCGCAAGGCGCTGGTCGCCGAGGTGATCGTGGGTGAGCTGGCGCGGGCCCTGGGGCTGCGCTTCCCCGAGCTGGTGCTGGTGCACTTCGATCCGGCGATCGCCGGTCACGAGCCCCACCAGGAGGTGCGGGACCTGCACGGGGCGAGCTCCGGGGTCAATCTCGGCATGGACTTTCTGCCGGGCGCCAGGGACTTCACCCCCGAGCTGGCCGAGGCCTTGCGCGTCGATCCGCTGGAGGCGGGCCGGATCGTCTGGTTCGATGCGCTCACCGCCAATGTGGACCGCACCGTGCACAGCTCCAACCTGATGGTCTGGCCGACCCTGGGGACCGTGCCGCCGCGGCTGTGGCTGATCGACCACGGCGCCGCCCTCGTCTTCCACCACCGCTGGGAGGGCGCCGACCCGGCCAAGGCCTACGACCTGAGGCACCACGCCCTCGGCCACTACGCTCCCGATGTGCGCGCAGCCGACGCCGAACTGGCGCCCCGGGTGACGCTCGACCTGCTGCGCGCGGTCACGGCCGCGGTCCCCGACGCGTGGCTGGCCGGGGAGCGGGGCGGGGCGCCGGCGGAGGAGGTCCGCCGGGCGTACGTGGACCTGCTGCTCGCGCGTGTGCAGCTGTCCGGGGCCTGGCTCCCCACCGGCTTCCCCACCCGGGAGGAACTCGCCGCCGAGGAGGCACTGCGTGCGGCTCGCACCCGGCGGGGACGGCCGGACTGGCTCAAGCAGGTACCCGACCTGCACGGCAGGCCGGCGGTGCAACAGGACGGGACGGTGCATCCGCGATGACCCATCGAGTCCAGATCGAGTACTGCACGCAGTGCAGATGGCTGCCGCGGGCCGCGTGGCTGGCGCAGGAGCTGCTGACGACCTTCGAGGCCGACCTGACCGAGCTGGCGCTGAAGCCGGGCACGGGCGGGGTGTTCGTCGTCCGGGTGGACGACGAGGTGGTCTGGGACCGCCGTGAGCAGGGCTTCCCCGAGCCGACGGCGGTCAAGCGGGCGGTACGCGACCGAGTGGCCCCGGGAAGGACCCTGGGCCACTCGGAGCGTGCGGAGTGAGCGTGCGGAGCGAGCGTCAGCCCTTGAGCTGCTCGTACGCCGGCAGCGTCAGGAAGTCGGCGTAGTCGGCGTCGAGGGAGACGGTCAGCAGCAGGTCGTGCGCCTGCTGCCAGTTGCCGGCCGTGAAGGCCTCGTCGCCGAGCTCGGCGCGGATGTTCGCGAGCTCCTCGGCGGCGACCTTGCGGGCCAGCTCGGCGGTGACCTGCTCGCCGTTGTCGAGGACCACGCCGGCGTTGATCCACTGCCAGATCTGCGAGCGGGAGATCTCCGCGGTGGCCGCGTCCTCCATCAGGTTGAAGATGGCCACCGCGCCCAGACCGCGCAGCCAGGCCTCGATGTACCGGACGCCGACCTGGACGGCGTTGACCAGACCCGCGTAGGTCGGCTTGGCGTCCAGGGAGTCGATGGCGATCAGGTCGGCGGCCTCGACGTCGACGTCCTCGCGCAGCCGGTCCTTCTGGTTCGGCCGGTCGCCGAGCACCTTGTCGAAGGACTCCATGGCGATCGGCACCAGGTCGGGGTGGGCGACCCAGGAGCCGTCGAAGCCGTCGCCGGCCTCGCGGTCCTTGTCGGCGCGGACCTTCTCGAAGGCCACCTTGTTGACCTCGGCGTCGCGGCGGGAGGGGATGAAGGCCGCCATCCCGCCGATGGCGTGCGCACCGCGCTTGTGGCAGGTGCGGACCAGGAGTTCGGTGTAGGCCCGCATGAACGGGGCGGTCATCGTCACCGCGTTGCGGTCCGGCAGGACGAACCTCTCGCCTCCGTCCCGGAAGTTCTTGACGATGGAGAACAGGTAGTCCCAGCGGCCCGCGTTCAGCCCCGAGGCGTGGTCGCGCAGTTCGTAGAGGATCTCCTCCATCTCGTACGCGGCCGTGATCGTCTCGATCAGGACGGTGGCGCGGACGGTGCCCTGCGGGATGCCGACGTAGTCCTGGGCGAAGACGAAGATGTCGTTCCAGAGGCGGGCCTCCAGGTACGACTCGGTCTTCGGGAGGTAGAAGTACGGGCCCTTGCCGAGGTCCAGCAGCCGCTGGGCGTTGTGGAAGAAGTACAGGCCGAAGTCGACCAGGGCGCCGGGCACCGGGCGGCCGTCGAGCTGCAGGTGACGCTCGTTCAGGTGCCAGCCGCGCGGGCGCATGACGACGGTGGCGAGTTCCTCGTTCGCCTTCAGCGCGTAGGACTTGCCCGACCCCGGGTCGGTGAAGTCGATGCCGCGGGTGTACGCGTCGATCAGGTTGAGCTGGCCGAGGACGACGTTCTCCCAGGTCGGGGCGGAGGCGTCCTCGAAGTCGGCGAGCCAGACCCGGGCGCCCGAGTTGAGCGCGTTGATGGTCATCTTGCGGTCGGTGGGGCCGGTGATCTCGACCCGGCGGTCCTGGAGCGCGTCCGGAGCGGGGGCCACCTTCCAGGAGTCGTCCGCGCGGATCGCGGCGGTCTCCGGGAGGAAGTCGAGGGTGGAGGTGCGGGCGATCTCGGCGCGGCGCTCCGCGCGGCGGGCGAGGAGCTCGTCACGCCGGGGCGTGAACCGCCGGTGCAGCTCGGCCACGAAGGCGAGCGCCGCATCGGTGAGGACCTCCTCCTGCCGGGGCAGGGGCTCGGCGTCGACGATGGCCAGCGGGGACGGCGCTGGTGCGGACATGAGCTGTCACTTCCTTCAGCGAGCTACTTCGCGAGCTTCTTCGTGGCACGGGGTGTCAGGAGCCCGGACCGGGCCGGACACGCCTCGCAGAGCGGCGAGCCGCTTCTGAACAGTGGATAGTAGTTTTCTCATGGTGGAAGTACAAGGTGTGTTGATGTCGAGATTCTCCGGGTCGAGGCAAGGTGGCGCTCAGTGCCACGCCGTTCACTGCAGGTGGACGAGGTCCGCCTCGGTGTCGATGTCGAAGGGCCGGGCCACGTCACCGCACTCCACGAGTGCGATCGCCGCCTCGTGCTCCCTCAGGTAGGCGCGTGCCCCGCGGTCCCCGGTGGCGGCCATGGCGATGTCCGGCCAATGGGCCGCCCCGAGCAGCACCGGGTGGCCGCGCACCCCCGCGTACGCGGCCGAGGCCAGCGTCGTCTCGTCCCGGAACGCGGCCCGCACGCGCGCCACCGCCTCGGCGCCGATGCCCGGCTGGTCGACGAGCGAGACCACCGCCGCCCGCGCCCCCGTCCCGGCCAGTGACTCCAGTCCGGCCCGCAGTGACGACCCCATGCCCTGCTCCCAGCCCGGATTGTCGACCAGCACGCACCCCGGCAGGGCCGCCCGGTCGCGTACGGCATCGGCCCGCGCCCCCAGGACGACATGCACGCGGGCGCACCCGGCCGCGCGCAGGACATCGGCCGCGCGTTCGACGAGGAGTCGGCCACGGTGTTCGAGCAGGGCCTTGGGCCGTCCGCCGAGCCGTCGGCCGCCCCCTGCCGCCAGCAGCACCCCGGCGACCTGGTCTTCGTTGTCCGTCATGGGTCCTGCATACCGGACGACGGCATCGTCAGCCGGGCGAGCGCCCGGTTTCCGGAGGGCTGAATTTCGGCCCGCGCGGTGGCGCGGCCCACGCGGGGTGGCGTTTACTGGCCCGCGTCCCCGGCGCCCGAGCGAGCGCCCAGGGGGCGCTCGGCAGGTTCACCACGAGGGGCGCACAACGGAGTGCGAGGGGGAGGGCTGTGTTGCGGAGCTTGGGGCAGGGACGAGTGACCGCCGGTGACGAGGACATGAGGGTGACGGAGCTGCGGTCCGCCGTGGCCCGGCTGCGCCGCAGGCTCGCCCTGCTGCCGGCCGACTTTCCCGACCGCGCCGTCGCCGAGGACGAGCTCGCCGGCCTCGCCGCGATGACGGCGCAGGGCGTGCCCGAGGCGGCCCGGCTGCGCCGCTCCCTGCTGCTGATCGCCGGGGCCATCGGTTCGGTCAGCGCCCTGCGTCCCGGGCTGGCGGAGGTCCGCCGCGCCGTGGAGCTCTTCGGCGATCCACCGCGCCGGGGCTGACGGCCTGGGCCTGCCCGCCCCGGCGGCACCCGGCGGAGCGCTACCCGCCGTTCCCGTTGACGCCGGAGCTGAGCAGCGTCTCCGACAGCTCCGCCGCCACCTGCTGGAGCAGCGGCACGATCGTGTCGGTCTCGGCCTCCGTCACCCGGCCGGCCGGGCCGGAGATGGAGATGGCCGCGGCGGTGGGGGAGTCCGGCACGGAGACGGCCAGACAGCGCACGCCGATCTCCTGCTCGTTGTCGTCGACCGCGTACCCCTGACGCCGTACTTCCTCCAGCGCAGTGAGGAAGCCGTCCGGCGTCGTGATCGTCTTCTCCGTCGCGGCCGGCATGCCCGTCCGGTTGAGCAGCGCCCGCACCTCCTCCGGCGGGAAGTGGGCGAGCAGTGCCTTGCCGACGCCCGTGGAGTGCGGCAGGACGCGCCGGCCCACCTCGGTGAACATGCGCATCGAGTGCTTGGACGGCACCTGCGCCACGTACACGATCTCGTCGCCGTCGAGCAGTGCCATGTTCGCGGTCTCGCCGGTCTCCTCCACCAGCCGGGCCAGATGCGGGCGGGCCCAGGTGCCCAGCAGCCGGGAGGCGGATTCGCCGAGCCGGATCAGGCGCGGGCCGAGCGCATAGCGGCGGTTGGGCTGCTGGCGTACGTAGCCGCAGGCCACCAGTGTCCGCATCAGCCGGTGGATGGTGGGCAGCGGCAGTCCGCTGCTCGCGGAGAGCTCGCTCAGGCCGACCTCGCCACCCGCGTCCGCCATCCGTTCGAGCAGGTCGAAGGCGCGCTCCAGGGACTGGACACCACCGGTCGCGGGCCTGGCGGGGTCGGTGGTGCTGGCGCTGGACGTCGGCACGGCGCGGTTCCTTTCGGGGCGGACGGGAGGGCAGAAGCCTACCCGGGAGTCGGTTGACTCCCCGCTTGTACATAGCTACGTTCTGCTTGCTGGAATCTTAATTCCGCTTTGTGGAAATGTCCAGGGTGGATCCCCTGTGCGGCCCCCTGGGCAGTGTGCCTCTTGACGGCACGGAAGGGCGGAGCAAGACTCCTTCAACAGAACGTTGAATTCGCCGGGCCGGGACAGCTCCCGCCATGTCCTCCTCCCGGCGCGTGGGTCGGCGGCAGTACGGCGGCAGAGAGAGGGGTTCGGGTGTCCGAGGCTGAACTGGTGCTGCGCTCGACGCGTGTCATCACTCCCGAGGGGATGCGCGCGGCGTCGATCGCGGTGACCGGGGAGACGATCACGGCGGTCCTGCCCTACGACGCCCCCGTACCGGACGGCGCCCGGCTCGAGGACGTCGGCGACCACGTCGTCCTGCCCGGTCTGGTCGACACCCACGTGCACGTCAACGACCCGGGCCGCACCGAGTGGGAGGGCTTCTGGACCGCCACCCGAGCCGCGGCCGCCGGCGGCATCACCACCCTCGTCGACATGCCGCTCAACTCCCTCCCGCCGACCACCACCCTCGGCCATCTGCGCACCAAGCAGCGGGTCGCCGCCGACAAGGCGCACATCGACGTCGGCTTCTGGGGCGGCGCCCTGCCCGACAACGTCAAGGACCTGCGCCCGCTGCACGAGGCCGGCGTCTTCGGCTTCAAGGCGTTCCTGTCGCCGTCCGGCGTGGACGAGTTCCCGCATCTGGACCAGGAGCAGCTCGCCCGGTCGATGGCCGAGATCGCCGCCTTCGACGGCCTGCTCATCGTGCACGCCGAGGACCCGCACCACCTGGCCTCCGCCCCGCAGCAGGGCGGCCCCGAGTACGCGCACTTCCTCGCCAGCCGCCCGCGCGACGCCGAGGACACCGCCATCGCGAGCCTCATCGCGCAGGCCAAGCGGTTCGACGCGCGCGTCCATGTGCTGCACCTGTCCTCCGGTGACGCGCTGCCGATGATCGCCGAGGCCCGTGCCGCGGGCGTCCGCCTCACCGTCGAGACCTGCCCTCACTATCTGACCCTCACCGCCGAGGAGGTCCCGGACGGGGCGAGCGAGTTCAAGTGCTGCCCGCCGATCCGCGAGGCCGCCAACCAGGACCTGCTGTGGCAGGCCCTGGCGGACGGCACCGTCGACTGCGTGGTCACCGACCACTCGCCGTCCACCACCGACCTGAAGACGAGAGACTTCGCCACCGCCTGGGGCGGCATCTCCGGCCTCCAGCTGAGCCTGCCCGCCATGTGGACCGCGGCCCGCGAGCGCGGCCACGGCCTGGAGGACGTCGTCCGCTGGATGTCCGCGCGCACCGCGGGCCTGGTCGGCCTGGACCGCAAGGGCGCCATCGAGACGGGTCGCGACGCCGACTTCGCGGTACTCGACCCGGACGAGACCTTCGTCGTCGACCCGGCCGCCCTCCAGCACCGCAACCGCGTCACGGCCTATGCGGGCCGCAGGCTGTACGGCGTCGTGAAGTCGACCTGGCTGCGCGGCCGGCGCATCGTCGCCGACGGCGACTTCACCGAGCCGGAGGGGCAGCTCCTCACCCGGACCACCTGACCACCCGCCGCCCCCGCGCAGCGCCCGAGACACCGAAAGGCAGGCCCAGATCACCGTGACGGCCATCACCAGCTTCACCGGCGACGCCAACCCCTACCGGGGCGGCGACCCGTACGCGGACTACCGCACGGCCGACCTCCCCTTCACCCACCATGCCAACCTCGCCGACCGTCAGCTCGGCGCCGGGGTCGTCGCGGCCAACGACGAGTTCTTCGCCCAGCGCGAGAACCTGCTGGTGCCCGAGCGCGCCGAGTTCGACCCCGAGCACTTCGGGCACAAGGGCAAGGTCATGGACGGCTGGGAGACCCGCCGGCGCCGCGGGGTCTCCGCCGAGCATCCCTGGCCGGCCGAGGGCGACCACGACTGGGCACTGATCCGGCTCGGCGCCCCCGGGGTGATCCGCGGCATCGTCGTCGACACCGCCCACTTCCGCGGCAACTACCCCCAGGCGGTCTCCGTCGAGGGCACCTGCCTGCCGGGCTCCCCGTCGCCGGAGGAACTGCTCGCCGACGACGTCAAGTGGACCTCTCTGGTCGCGCGCACCCCGGTCGGCGGCCACGCGGCCAACGGCTTCGCCGTCTCCGCCGAGCAGTGCTTCACGCACCTGCGCGTCAAGCAGCACCCCGACGGTGGCATCGCCCGGCTGCGCGTGCACGGCGAGGTGCTGCCCGACCCGGAGTGGCTCCGGGCCCTCGGCACCTTCGACGTGGTCGCGCTGGAGAACGGCGGCCGGGTCGAGGACGCCTCCAACCTCTTCTACTCGCCGGCCACCAACACCATCCAGCCCGGCCGCTCCCGCAAGATGGACGACGGCTGGGAGACCCGCCGCCGCCGCGACCAGGGCAACGACTGGATCCGCTACCGCCTGGTGGACCGCGCGCAGATCCGTGCCGTCGAGATCGACACCGCGTATCTGAAGGGCAACAGCGCCGGCTGGGCGTCGGTGTCGGTGAAGGACGGTGCGGACGGTGAGTGGCGCGAGATCCTGCCGCGCACCCGGATGCAGCCCGACACCGCCCACCGCTTCGTCCTGCGGGAGCCGGCCGCCGGCACCCACGCACGGATCGACATCTTCCCCGACGGCGGCATCTCCCGCCTGCGCCTGTTCGGCTCCCTGACCGAGGACGGCGCGGCCCGGCTGGCCGCCCGCCACCAGGAACTCGGCGGCTGAACAGGCCTCCACGACCCGTGGGGCGCGTCGGCCCGGACAGCACCGGCGCGCCCCACGCGCATCATCCCGCCACCGGCGTCACGCCGCGTGGCCGCCGTCCACCGCGCACTCCGCCCCGGTGACCCGGACGGCCGATGCCCGTCCGCGGCCGCCGCGCGCGGCGGGGCAGCGACGCCGATCCGGCCGCGACCGATGAGTTGCGGGCGCCGGAGGGGTCTGACCTGATGACCGCAGAACCCTCCGCGCACCGAAAGGCAGGGCACCCGCCATGGGCAAGCTCGTTGTCAACACCTTCGTCTCCCTCGACGGCGTCTACCAGGGGCCGGGCGGCCCGGACGAGGACACCCGCGACGGCTTCGCCCAGGGCGGCTGGGTCGTCCCGTACATCGACGACGACTTCGGCCGGTTCGTCGACGGCGTCTTCTCCCGGGTGAGCGCCTTCCTCCTCGGCCGTCGCACCTACGACATCTTCGCCGCCTACTGGCCGAAGACGACCGACCCCGCCGACCCGATCGCCACGCCGCTGAACGCCCTGCCGAAGTACGTCGTCTCCAGCACTCTGACCGACCCCGCGTGGGAGGGCTCCACCGTGGTCCGCGGCGACCTCGCCAAGGAGGTCACCGCGCTCAAGGAGCGCACCGACGGCGAGCTCCAGGTGCACGGAAGCGGGGCCCTCGCGCACTCACTGTTCGCGCTCGGCCTGGTCGACACCCTCCATCTGCTGACCTTCCCGGTCGTGCTCGGCGCCGGCCGCCGGCTGTTCGCCGAGGGCGCCGCCCCGGCCGCCTTCCGGCACACCGGCGGCCACGTCACCGGCAAGGGTGTCTCCATCCAGTCGTACGACTTCGCGGGCCGCCCGGAGTACGGGTCGATCGACCTCCCGGAGAACGCCTGAGCGCTCTCCTGGAAGTGCCGCGCCATGCCGTCGCTCGTCCGCGGTGCCGTCGTGGCCGGCCGCGCAGTTCCCCGCGCCACTTCAGGGCGCTGCCGAACCGCAGCGGACTTCGCCCGACGTCCTTGGGACGGTCCCCGCCGCGGCGGTGCTCAGCCGGACGTCCGGCTCGCCGCGGCGGAGAACAGCGCCGCACCGAGCGCCAGCAGTGCGACGCTCGCATAGACCTCGTAGCCGTCGAGGAAACCGATCCGCTGCACCAGGCCCCAGTGCCAGTCGGTGAACTCGTGCAGCAGGCCCGCCACGCCCTGCACCACTGCGAGGAAACCCAGGAACTCCAGCAACTGCTTCATGCCGCCGACTCTCGCCCCCGGGGCCCCGCACGCGCATCGGGCGTCGGACCGTCCCGGACCGACGGAGGTCGCCGTGCCACGGGCGGCCGGTCCGCCGAAAGTCTGCGGTGCCGCGACTTCGGTCGGTGATCCGGCCGGCGCCGCGGTCGGCCGACCCGGAGCTGCGTAGATTTGTCGACTGTGAGGACAGACAAGCCGCCGCAGACCGTCGCCCCGCCCCTCCCGGGGCGGCGCTGGATGCTGCCGTCGTCGCTGATCGCGGAGCTGGACCCGGACGGAGGCCGGACCGGCGCCCGGCGGCCCCGGCGCACCGTGCGCGACTGGCTCGTCGACTTCGGCTGCTTTCTGCTCGCGGTCGCGATCGGCCTGCTGGCCGCCGACGCACTCGAGAACGAACCGAACCTCCCGCGGGCCATGGAGATCACCGACCAGACGGCCGGCGCGCTGGCCTGCGCCGCCGTCTGGCTGCGGCGCCGCTGGCCCGTCGGGCTCGCGGCGGCCATGGTGCCGGTCTCGTTCCTCTCGGCCACGGCGGGCGGTGCCGCCCTGGTCGCGCTGTACACGCTCGCCGTGCACCGGCCGTTCCGGTACGTGGCCTGGGTCGGGGGCGCCTTCCTGGCGCTGCAGCCGCTGTACTACTGGCTGCGTCCCGAGCCCGGACTGAACTACTTCGCGTCCGTCGTCTTCGGCTCCGTGATCCTCGGCGCGGTGGCCGGCTGGGGCATGCTCGCCCGCTCCAGACGGCAGCTCCTGCTGAGCCTGCGGGACCGGGCCCGACGCGCGGAGACCGAGGCCCGGCTCCGCTCCGAGCAGGCGCAGCGGCTCGCCCGTGAGGCGATCGCCCGGGAGATGCACGACGTGCTCGCGCACCGGCTGACGCTGCTCAGCGTGCACGCCGGTGCCCTGGAGTTCCGGCCGGACGCGCCCCGCGAGGAGGTGGCCCGCGCGGCGGGCGTCATCCGGGAGAGCGCGCACGAGGCGCTGCAGGACCTGCGGGAGATCATCGGCGTGCTGCGGACCGGCGACTCCGACGAGGCCGGTCGCCCCCAGCCCACGCTCGCGGCGCTCGACGTGCTGGTCGCCGAGTCCCGCCGGGCAGGCATGAAGGTGACCCTGGCCGGACACGTCACCCACCCCGCCGCCGTCCCGGTCTCGGTCGGCCGCACCGCCTACCGCATCGTCCAGGAGGCGCTGACCAACGCCCGCAAGCACGCTCCCGGCACCGAGGTCTCGGTGTCGGTCACCGGCGCCGAGGGCGACGGACTCACCGTGGCCGTGCGCAACACGCCGCCGGGGGCGGACGTGCCGCACGTCCCCGGCTCCGGCCAGGGCCTGATCGGGCTCGCCGAACGTGCCACCCTGGCCGGCGGCACCCTGGCGCACGGCCCGACGGGCGACGGCGGGTTCGAGGTACGCGCGTGGCTGCCGGGGCGGTGAGCGCGGGAGGGACCGGCCCTGGCGCCACGCGCCCCCGGCCCGCCGTGGTTACGTAGGCCGCATGACTGCGATCAGAGTGCTCCTCGTCGACGACGACCCGCTGGTGCGGGCCGGGCTGTCCTTCATGATGGGCGGCGCGGACGACATCGAGATCGTCGGCGAGGCGGGCGACGGCTCCGAGGTCGAGGAACTGGTCGACCGCACCCGCCCGGACGTCGTGCTGATGGACATCCGGATGCCGGCGATGGACGGTCTGACCGCGACCGAGCGGCTGCGCGCCGGAGAGGACGCGCCGCAGGTCGTCGTACTGACCACGTTCCACGCCGACGAGCAGGTACTGCGGGCCCTGCGTGCCGGCGCCGCCGGGTTCGTCCTCAAGGACACCCCGCCCGCCGCGATCGTGGACGCCGTGCGCAAGGTCGCGTCCGGCGACCCCGTACTGTCGCCCAGCGTGACCCGGCGGCTCATGGAGCAGGCGGCGGGCACCACCGCCGACACGCGGCTCACGCGCGCGCGTGAGCGCATCGCCGTGCTCAACGACCGGGAGCGCGAGGTCGCCGTCGCGGTCGGCCGCGGCCTGGCCAACGCCGAGATCGCGGCGCAGCTGTTCATGAGCGTCGCCACCGTCAAGACCCACGTCTCCCGCATCCTGGCCAAGCTGGACCTCAACAACCGGGTGCAGATCGCCCTGCTGGCCTACGACGCGGGGCTGCTGGAGGAACCCGACGGGGACGGGGCGGCGGGGTAGCGGCCTCGGCGTGGCGCGGTGCTCCGCGCCGGGCCCGGCCGCGCGACGGTACGGGACCGGCTCCGCCGCGTGCCGCCACGTGAGGGGCCCGGCCGCACGACGCCACGGACCCACCACGCATCGGGCCACCACGGCCAGGCCCTCGGCGCGCCCGCCACAGGTCCGGTTCCGTGGTGGCGCGGCACGGCGCTGCGGGACCGGTCCGCCGCGCGGTGCCGCGGGCGCGGACCGGTTCGGTGGTGCGGGCGCGGACCGGCTCGGTGGTGCGGCGTGGCACGGGGGTCACGGGTATCGCGGTCGGGCGCGCGGCCGTCACCGGTCCGCACCGGGAATCTCCGCCGGCCGCACCGGCCGTCGTTCGCGCCGGGACATCTCGCAGGCCTCGGCGATCCGCAACGCCTCCAGCGCGGCCCGGCCGTCGCACGGGTTGGCCCGCTCGCCCCGGACCACCTCGACGAACGCCGAGAGCTCCGCCTCGTAGGCGGGCCCGAACCGCTCCACGAACCCCGTCCACGGCTTGTCCGCGGCCGGCGGCCCGGTCGGCTCGGTCGACGCGATCGGAGTACGGTCGTCCAGCCCGACGACGATCTGGTCCCGCTCCCCGGCGATCTCCATACGCACGTCGTACCCGGCGCCGTTCAGCCGCGTGGCGGTCACCGTGGCCAGCGTGCCGTCGTCCAGGGTGAGCAGCGCAGCGCCCGTGTCCACGTCGTCCGCCGAGCGGAAGACCGCGGGTCCGGCGTCGGACCCGACCGCGTACACGTCCACGACCTCCCGCCCGGTCACCCAGCGCAGTACGTCGAAGTCGTGGATCAGCGTGTCGCGGTAGAGCCCGCCGGACAGCGCCAGATACGCCTCCGGCGGCGGCTCCCGGTCGCTGGTCACTGCCCGCACGGTGTGCAGCCGGCCGAGCCGCCCGGAGCGCACGGCCTCCCGGGCCCCGGTGTACCCGGCGTCGAAGCGGCGCTGGAAGCCCATCTGCAGGACCGTCCCGGCCGTCTCCACCTCGGCGATCGCCTGCAGGGTGCCCGGCAGGTCCGGGGCCACGGGCTTCTCGCAGAAGACCGGCAGCCCCGAGCGTGCCGCCCGGCCGATCAGATCGGCGTGCGCCGAGGTCGCCGCGGTGATCACCACGGCGTCCACACCCCAGCGGAACACCTCGTCGACGCCCGGAGCGGCCGTCTCGCCCAGCCGGTGGGCCAGCTCCTGGGCGCGCGCCGGATCCGCGTCCGTGAGGATCAGCGAGCCGACGTCGCGATGACGGCTGAGCGTGTTCGCATGCACGGTGCCGATCCGCCCCGTACCGATGACCCCGATGCGCATGGAATCAAAGTGAGCCACCACCCGCACCCTGTCAATCCGTATGTCCGGACAACCGAACTACACGACTTCCCGTCATCAGCGCACGGAGCTACGCTCGGGCCGTGCCGAAACCAGATGTGGACCCCACCGTGCCGCTCGACCTCAGCGTGGACCGGAGCAGTCCGGTGCCGCTGTACTTCCAGCTGTCCCAGCAGCTGGAGGCGGCGATCGAGCACGGTGCGCTGACCCCGGGCAGCCTGCTGGGCAACGAGATCGATCTCGCCGCGCGGCTCGGCCTGTCCCGGCCCACCGTGCGGCAGGCCATCCAGTCACTGGTCGACAAGGGGCTGCTGGTGCGCCGGCGCGGCGTCGGAACCCAGGTCGTGCACAGCCAGGTGAAGCGCCCGCTGGAGCTGAGCAGCCTCTACGACGACCTGGAGGCGGCAGGACAGCGCCCGGCCACGAAGGTGCTGGTCAACACGGTGGTGCCGGCGAGTACCGAGGTCGCCGCCGCGCTCGGCGTGGCCGAGGGGAGCGAGGTGCACCGCGTGGAGAGGCTGCGCCTCGCACACGGCGAGCCGATGGCGCACCTGTGCAACTACCTGCCGCACGGGCTGATCGACCTGGACACCGACCAGTTGCAGGCCACCGGCCTGTACCGGTTGATGCGCACCGCCGGGATCACCCTGCACAGCGCCCGCCAGTCGATCGGGGCCCGCTCCGCCACCGCCGCCGAGGCCGAGCGGCTCGGTGAGCCGGAGGGCGCCCCGCTGCTGACCATGCAGCGCACCACGTACGACGACACCGGCCGCGCGGTCGAGTTCGGCGCGCACACCTACCGGCCGTCCCGCTACTCCTTCGAGTTCCAGCTGCTCGTCCGGTCGTGAGCCACCGCCACGGCACCGCACCGCCACGGCACCGCACCGCCACGGCACCGCACCGCCACGGCGCCGTCACGGGCTCGCACGCCCCCTCGCCGGACTTCGTCGGCACTTCCCGGCCCCGTGAATGTCCGGACAACCTGATGGGTGGATGTCCGGGTGAGGCGCGCGGGTCCGTCCCGATGACGGACAATGGGGCGTTTGGGGCCGGAGTGGCTGATCCCGGCCCCTTGCGTACGACTGAGCACGGCAAGAAGGGCACGGCCTCGTGGCACGGTTTCGGACCTGGGCAGGCATCGCGCTGGCAGGAGTGTTGTCGCTCACCGCGTTGACGACGGCCGGATGCAGCAGCACCGGCGGCAAGCGCGCCGAGGACGCCCGCAAGGCCGCAGCGGCCGAGGGGAAGGCGGCGGTCGACACCCCCCGCTGGACCTTCGCGATGATCACTCACTCCGGTGACGGCGACACGTTCTGGGACATCGTCCAGAGCGGTGCCGAGCAGGCCGCCGTCAAGGACAACATCAACTTCCTGTACTCCCACGACGACGAGGCCCAGCAGCAGGCGCAGCTGGTGGACGCGGCCGTGGACAAGAAGGTCGACGGCATCATCGTCTCGCTGGCCAAGCCCGACGCCATGAGGTCCGCGGTCGCCCGCGCGGTCGAGGCCGGGATCCCCGTGATCACGGTGAACTCCGGCTCGGCCGAGTCCAGGGAGTTCGGTGCGCTCACGCACATCGGCCAGGACGAGACGATCGCCGGTGAGGCCGTCGGCGAGGAGCTGAACGAGCGAGGGCGCAGGAAGGCGGTCTGCGTCCTGCACGAGCAGGGCAACGTCGGCCACGAGCAGCGCTGCGACGGTGTCGAGGACAGCTTCGACGGCACGGTCGAGCGTCTCTACGTCAACGGCACCAGCATGCCGGACGTGCAGTCGACCCTGGAGGCCAAGCTCCAGACCGACCGCTCCGTGGACGCGGTGGTCACCCTCGGCGCCCCGTACGCCGACACCGCCGTCAAGGCCAGGCAGAGCGCGGGCAGCGACGCCGAGATCGACACCTTCGACCTGAACGCCAAGGTCGCCGCGGGGCTCGAGGACGGCACGCTCGGCTTCGCGGTCGATCAGCAGCCCTACCTCCAGGGCTACCAGGCGGTCGACCTGCTGTGGCTGTACAAGTACAACGCCGATGTCCTCGGGGGCGGCCGGCCGGTGCTCACCGGGCCGCAGATCATCACGAAGGACGAGGCCGCCGCGCTCGAGGACTACACGAAGCGGGGCACGCGATGAAGCCCACCGCGGACACCGCGGACACCGAGCACGTCGGCGGTGCCGGGGGTGCCGGGGGTGCCACGGACGCCGCGTCCGTCCCGGTTGCCGCAGACGGCGCGACCGGCGCGGCCCTCCCCCGTGTCGACGAAAGGATTCTGCAGACCTCCGCGCTGCGGAGGCTCCTCGGCCGCCCCGAGCTCGGCTCGGTCGTCGGCGCGATCGCGGTCTTCCTGTTCTTCGCGGTGGCCGCCGACGGGTTCCTGCACCCCTCCAGCCTCAGCACGGTGCTGTACGCCGCCTCCACCATCGGCATCATGGCGGTCCCGGTCGCGCTGCTGATGATCGGCGGAGAGTTCGACCTGTCCGCCGGTGTCCTGGTCACCTCGTCGGCGCTGCTGTCGTCGATGTTCAGCTACCAGATGACCGCCAACGTCTGGGCGGGTGTGGGCGTGTCCCTGCTGGCCACTCTGGCGATCGGGGCCTTCAACGGCATCATGCTGACCCGCACGAAGCTGCCCAGCTTCATCATCACGCTCGGCACCTTCCTGATGCTGACCGGTCTGAACCTCGGCTTCACCAAGCTGATCGGCGGCACCGTCTCCACCAGGACCATCGCCGACATGGAGGGCTTCCCCAGCGCCCGCGCCGTCTTCGCCTCGACGTTCACCGTCGGCGGCGTCGGCTTCAAGGTCACCGTCCTGTGGTGGCTCGCCCTGGTCGCCGTCGCCAGCTGGATCCTGCTGCGCACCCGCGCCGGCAACTGGATCTTCGCGGTCGGCGGCAACAAGGACGCGGCCCGCGCGGTCGGCGTCCCGGTCGCCCGGACCAGGACCGGCCTCTACATGGGTGTGGCCCTCGGCGCCTGGGTCGCCGGACAGCACCTGCTCTTCTCCTACGACGTCGTCCAGTCCGGCGAGGGTGTGGGCAACGAGCTGATCTACATCATCGCGGCCGTCATCGGCGGCTGTCTGATCACCGGCGGGTACGGCAGTGCCGTCGGCTCGGCGGTCGGGGCGCTCATCTTCGGCATGACCAGCAAGGGCATCGTCTTCGCCGAGTGGAACCCCGACTGGTTCAAGTTCTTCCTCGGAGCCATGCTGCTCCTCGCGGCCCTGCTCAACGCCTGGGTCCGCAAGCGCGCGGAGGCCACGACATGACACGGGCACAGACGCAGTCGCAGGCACAGATACAGGCACAGATACAGGCACAGATACAGGCACAGGCGCGGACGCAGCGCGCGGGCCGTACGCCGCTCGTGGAGCTGTCCGGCGTCGGCAAGCACTACGGCAACGTCCGCGCACTCGAGGGCGTCTCGCTGGAGGTCCACCCCGGCGAGATCACCTGTGTGCTGGGCGACAACGGTGCCGGCAAGTCCACCCTCATAAAGATCATCGCGGGTCTGCACCAGCACGACGCCGGCACCCTGCGGATCGAGGGCGAGGACACCCGGCTGTCCTCCCCGCGCGAGGCCCTGGACCGCGGCATCGCCACCGTCTACCAGGACCTCGCCGTCGTCCCCCTGATGCCGGTCTGGCGCAACTTCTTCCTCGGCTCCGAACCGCGCAGGGGCACCGGCCCCTTCCGGCGCATGGACGTCGACCTCATGCGCCGCACGACCCGCACCGAACTCCTCCGCATGGGCATCGACCTGCGCGACGTCGACCAGCCCATCGGCACCCTCTCCGGCGGCGAACGCCAGTGCGTGGCGATCGCCCGCGCGGTGTACTTCGGCGCCAAGGTCCTGATCCTGGACGAGCCGACGGCCGCGCTGGGCGTCAAGCAGTCCGGGGTGGTCCTGAAGTACGTGGCGGCGGCCCGGGACCAGGGCCTGGGCGTGGTCCTGATCACCCACAACCCGCACCACGCGTATCTGGTGGGGGACCGGTTCGTGCTGCTGAGGCGGGGGACGATGGCGGGGAACCACACCCGGGACGAGATCACGCTGGACGAACTGACCCGCCAGATGGCGGGCGGCAGCGACCTGGACGACCTGCGCCACGAACTGCAGCGCCGCTGAGGGCCGCGGGACCGTGGCGGCCGGTGCTCCGCCGCGCGGGCGCCACCGGCCGCGTCGAGACCCGCACCCGGCGGTGATCCGCACAATCCACCCGCTGTCCCGTTCGGCACCCTGCGGAGCCGTGCGGCACAATCGCAACCGATGAGCACCTACCGCGACCTCACCGCCCCCATCGGCTCCCGCCGGGCCACGGCCCTCAGAACCGTCGGCACCCGGGAGCGCCGCTCGCATCTGACGGCGCCCCGGGTGCCGACGGTGGGGATCGACATCGGGGGTACGAAGGTCATGGCGGGCGTCGTCGACGCCGACGGCAACATCCTGGAGAGGGTGCGCACCGAGACCCCGGACAAGTCCAAGAGCCCCAAGGTCGTCGAGGACACCATCGTCGAACTGGTCCTGGACCTGTCCGACCGGCACGATGTGCACGCCGTCGGCATCGGCGCGGCCGGCTGGGTCGACGCCGACCGCAACAGGGTGCTGTTCGCCCCGCATCTGTCCTGGCGCAACGAGCCCCTCCGGGACCGCATCTCCGGCCGGCTGTCCGTGCCCGTCCTGGTGGACAACGACGCCAACACCGCCGCCTGGGCCGAGTGGCGCTTCGGCGCGGGCCGCGGCGAGGACCACCTCGTCATGATCACCCTCGGCACCGGAATCGGCGGCGCGATCCTCCAGGACGGCCAGGTCAAGCGCGGCAAGTACGGTGTCGCCGGCGAGTTCGGCCATATGCAGGTGGTGCCCGGCGGCCACCGCTGCCCCTGCGGCAACCGCGGCTGCTGGGAGCAGTACAGCTCCGGCAACGCCCTGGTCCGGGAGGCGCGCGAGCTGGCCGCCGCCGACTCGCCGGTGGCCTACGGGATCATCGAGCACGTCAAGGGCCAGGTCTCCGACATCACCGGCCCGATGATCACCGAGCTGGCCCGCGAGGGCGACGCCATGTGCGTGGAGCTGCTGCAGGACATCGGCCAGTGGCTGGGCGTCGGCATCGCCAACCTCGCCGCGGCGCTGGACCCGTCCTGCTTCGTGATCGGCGGTGGCGTCAGCGCCGCCGACGACCTGCTGATCGGCCCCGCCCGGGACGCCTTCAAGCGCCACCTCACCGGCCGCGGCTACCGCCCCGAGGCGCGCATCGTCCGCGCCCAGCTCGGCCCGGAGGCCGGCATGGTCGGCGCCGCCGACCTCGCACGCCTGGTGGCCCGCCGGTTCCGCCGCGCCAAGCGCCGCCGGGTGGAGCGCTACGAACGCTACGAACGGTATGTCGAGGCCCGCCGGTCGGCCCGGGAGGCCCTGTGACCACCACGTTCCCGCACCAGACGGAGACACCGCACCCGGCCGGGGGCCGCCGCGTCGTCCGCCGCAGGGCGCTGACACTGCTCATCATCGTGCTGCTCATCGGCATCCCGGCCGGCTACCTGGTGATCTCCGCTGCGCAGAGCCGCGACAGCGGCCGGGACAAGGAGGAGAAGTACTCGGCGACCGGCATGACCGCCGGCTGGCCGTCGAAGCTCCAGCGCCGCCTCTACCAGGTCCCGGTCCCGCACCCGGCCGAGAAGGTCGCGTACTACGAGACGAACAACTGGAAGACCAGCCGCCTCTACGTCCAGTTCGAGACCAGCGACGTCGGGCTGGACGCCTTCCTGGCGAGCCTCGGCGTCGACCGGCACGACCTGCGGCGCGGCGACATCCCCATCAGCGACCGCGCCCAGCGCGTGACGGGCTGGGAGTTCGCCGGGACCGGCTCGTGGTGGGGTGTCTCCGACCGGCAGCAGAACCCGGCGCCCACCCGCGATGTGGTCGTGGACATGACCGCGACGGACCGTCCGATGGTGTACGTCGTCTCCCGCACGGTTCCCTGACCGGCGCCGGGGCCCGTTGTCAGACCCCGCCCGTAGAGTCGAAGACGACTGATCCGACCGGCGGAGCGGGAGGTGGCAGAAGGTATGCGCGACGGGACCGCGGTGGCCGCACCCGCCACCGGGACACCGGGAGAGCCCGACCCTGACCTGCCCCTGCGCCTCGCCGCCGTCTTCCTGCCCGCTCCGCTCCCTCGCGAGGGACGCGTGGCGTTCTGGGACCCGCAGGGCGAGACCCCGCCGCCCGCCGCCGACACCGAGCTCACCGTCGTCCGACGGCACGGTCCGGGCGTACACCGGCGCACCGCCCCGGCGCTGTCCCTCCCCCTCGACGCGGCGCTGCCCCTGCTGGTCCGTGCCCGGCACGCCCCGGCCGCCCACCCCGCCACCGCCTGCTGGGGCGCCGCCGCCCTGCACGGGTTGGGGCTCGCCGCGCGCGGCAGGCTGCTGCCCGGCCTGACACCCACCGGACACGACGCCTGGCGGGCCGGCCCGCTCGACCCCGACGACATCGCCCATCTGCGGGCGGTGGCCGCCGCCCTGCCCCCCGAAGGACATGCGGTCCCACTGGACGGTCCGGGCCCGCTGCGCCTTCCGGAGCCCCAGGCCCTGATCCGCTCCTTCCTGGACGCCGTCGCCGACACCCTGCCCCGCACCCCTGCCGCGGCGCTCGTCTCCGGCCGGCCGTTCGCCGCCCGCCCGGCCCAGCGCCTGCCCGAGGAGGCGCACGAGTGGGCCGCCGAGGTCGCCGCCGGCATGGACGCCGGCGTGCGGATCTCGCTCCGGCTGGACCTGTCGGCGTACGACCTCTTCGACGGCGAGGCCGAGGCGGAGGGAGGCGGGCGGCGGGCGGGCGCGGCCGTCGTCCAGGTGCACAGCCTCGCCGACCCCACCCTGGTGACCGACGCGGCGGACCTCTGGTCGGGCGCGGCCGACCCGGAGTTCGGACCGCGGGCGCGCGTGGACACCGCTCTCGCGGTGCGCCGCGCCGCCCGGATCTGGCCCCCGCTCGACCGGCTCGCCGACCAGGACGCACCCGACGTGCTGGCGCTGTCCGAGGACGAGGTGACCGACCTGCTGGGCATCGCGGCCACCCGGCTCGCCGCCGCCGGAGTCGCCGTGCACTGGCCCCGCGATCTGGCGCAGGACCTCAGCGCGAGCGCGGTGGTCCGGCCCGCGCCCGGCTCCGCGACCGACGGCACCGGCTTCTTCGAAGGTGAGCATCTGCTCCGGTTCCACTGGCAGCTCGCGCTCGGCGGTGAGGCGCTCACCGAGGCCGAGATGGACGCCCTCGCCGAGGCCCACCGCCCCGTCGTCCGGCTGCGCGATCGCTGGGTACTGGTCGACCCCGCCCTGGTGCGCCGGGCCCGCAAGCGGGACCTGGGCCTGCTGGACCCGGTCGACGCGCTGTCCGTCGCCCTGACCGGCAGCGCGGAGGTCGACGGGGAGACGGTGGAGGCGGTTCCGGTCGGCACTCTGGCCGCGCTCCGCGACCGGTTGGCGGCCGGCCCGCACCCCGCCGAGCCGCCCCCCGGTCTGCAGGCCACCCTGCGCGACTACCAACTGCGGGGTCTGGCCTGGCTGGAGCTGATGACCTCGTTCGGTCTCGGCGGCTGCCTCGCCGACGACATGGGCCTCGGCAAGACCGTCACCCTCATCGCGCTGCACCTCAAGCGGGCCCGCCCCGAACCCACTCTCGTCGTCTGCCCGGCCTCCCTCCTCGGCAACTGGCAGCGGGAGATCGCCCGGTTCGCACCCGGCGTCCCGGTCCGCCGCTTCCACGGCCCCGACCGCAGCCTGGACGGACCGACCGGCGGCTTCGTCCTCACCACGTACGGCACGATGCGCTCTGCGGCCCCCACGCTGGCCCGCCAGGACTGGGGCCTGGTCGTCGCCGACGAGGCGCAGCACGTCAAGAACCCGTACTCGGCGACGGCCAAGGCGCTGCGCACCCTCCCGGCGCCCGCCCGCGTCGCCCTGACCGGCACCCCTGTGGAGAACAACCTCTCCGAGCTGTGGGCGCTGCTCGACTGGACGACCCCCGGCCTGCTCGGCCCGCTGAAGTCCTTCCGCGCCCGGCACGCGCGTGCGGTGGAGACGGGTGAGGACGAGGAGGCCGTGCAGCGCCTGGCCCGCCTGGTCCGCCCGTTCCTGCTGCGCCGCCGCAAGTCCGACCCGGGCATCGTCCCCGAGCTGCCGCCGAAGACCGAGACCGACCATCCCGTGCCGCTCACCAGGGAACAGGCCGCGCTGTACGAGGCGGTGGTGCGCGAGTCGATGCAGGCGATCGGGACCGCCGAGGGCATGGGCCGCCGCGGTCTGGTCCTCAAGCTGCTGACCTCGCTGAAGCAGATCTGCAACCACCCCGCGCTGTTCCTCAAGGAGGACCGTCCGCAGCCCGGCCAGGTCCCGGGCGGCACCGACCGGCTGACCGCCCGTTCCGGGAAACTCGCCCTGCTGGACGAGCTGTTGGACACGGTGCTCGCGGAGGAGGGATCGGCGCTGGTCTTCACCCAGTACGTCGGCATGGCCCGGCTGATCACCGCCCACCTGACCGCCCGCGCGGTCCCGGTGGACCTGCTGCACGGCGGCACACCGGTCGCCGAGCGGGAGCGCATGGTGGACCGCTTCCAGGAGGGCGCGACCCCGGTCCTGATCCTCTCCCTGAAGGCAGCCGGGACGGGGCTGAACCTCACCCGCGCGGGCCATGTCGTCCACTTCGACCGCTGGTGGAACCCGGCGGTCGAGGAACAGGCCACCGACCGCGCGTACCGCATCGGCCAGACCCAGCCGGTGCAGGTCCACCGACTCATCACCGAGGGCACAGTCGAGGATCGCATCGCCGAGATGCTGCAGGCCAAGCGCGCCCTGGCCGAGGCGGTCCTCGGATCCGGCGAGTCGGCCCTCACCGAACTGACCGACCGTGAGCTGGCGGACCTCGTGTCGCTGCGGAGGACGTCATGACCGCCCGCCCCGCGGACGAGGCCCGCCGCGCCCTCCGCGCGGCCCGGGGACGACCCGACACGGGGCCCGCGGGTGCCGACGGCCCCACGGACCCGGCAGAGGACCGCCGCGCGGAGCCCCGGGCCGCCCGCTCCGGCGAGACCCGCGACCGGCCGACGGGACCGGCCGAGGCCGACGCGGAGCCTCGGAGCCCCCGTTCCGGCGAGGCCCCCCGCCCCGCCGACGCCGCCCGTGCGGCCCTCCGCCGCGCGGTGACCGCCGGGCGGGCCGTGGCGGAGGGGCAGCACGGGGAGGACCAGAGCCAGGGTCCGGAGAACTCGCCGGAGGCGCCGGACGACCCGCCCGAGGCACCGGAGACGGCCTCACCGACGTTCGACACGGGAACGGCCCTCACGCATGCGCCGGGCGGGGAGGTGCCGGTTCCGGGGTCGGGCGTCGTGTCGGTGCCGGGCGGGGGAGTGCCGCTTCCGGGGCCGGGCATCACGTCGGTGTCCGACGGGGGAGCGCCCGACCCGGAATCGGGCATCACGCCGACGCCCTCCGGGGCAGCGCCCGCCTCGGAGGGAGCCGCCACGCCGAGGACGGCCACACCGGCGCCCGACAAGGCGACGCCCGGCCCGGACAGCTCCCCGCCCGATCAGCCGCCGACACCCGCAGCCCGGCAGACCGGGACCCGCGCGGACGCCGCCACGCAGCCGTCCTCGCCGGAAGCCCCGCAGCGCCGCGCCGCCCGACCCGGTGACGTGGCGAGGGAGGCGCTGCGTGCGGCCCGCCGTGAGGCACCCGGGACAAGTGCGGACGCGGCGGAGGAGCCGGGAGCCGGTGCCGCGCGCCGCCCCAACCGCCGGACGGGAACCCCTTCCACGCCCGCGGGCCGCCCCCGCACCGGCGGCCCACGGACCCAGGATCCCCGCGCCCACGCCCTGCGGCAGATGCTCGCGGACGCGTTCCGGATGCCCTCCGACACGGAACCGACCACCCCTGCGGAGTCCTCAGCCCCTGCAGGACGGCCTGGCGGTCGTTCCGAGTCGGCCAGCCCCCTCGCCGACACGGACGCGGCTCCCCCGGGCGAACCCCCGACCACCGTCGCCGGATCGCCCGCCGGGAACTCCGAACCACCGGGCACCTCCGCCGACGGCGTGGCCGCCCACTCTCTGGGCCGCGTTCCCCCGGACGGCAGCGCCGGCGACGCAACGCCCGGGGACGTCGGGGCTGTCGGCGGAGGCGCGGAGGCTGACTTCGTCTCGGGGAGGGTTCCCGGTGGCCGGGGTGCTCGGGACACGAACCCCAGGGGCGCTGGCGCTGTCGGCGGAGGCGTTGCCCCGGAGCCCGTCCCCGTCCCGGGCCGCGTTCCCGGCGGAGGCGCTGCTCCGGACACTGCCCGGCCCCAGGGCCGCGTTCCCGGCGACGGAAGCGTCGGGACCACCGGACCCGGGACCACCGGACCCGGGACCACCGGACCCGGGACCACCGGACCAGGGACCACCGGACCCGGGACTGCTCGCGCGGGCGGCGGAGGCACCGTCCAGGGCGCCGGCACCCCCCGTGCGACCGCTCGCGCTCCCCGCGGAGGCCCCGAGCGGGACACCTCCCGTGCGGCCGGTGACGCCTCCCGGTCCACCGGGGCGCCGGCCTCGCAGCGCCTGCCGCGCTCGATGGCCGCCCCCGGCCGTGACGGGGAGCTGCGCCGGACCTTCCCGGCGTTCGAGTCCCGGGCCGCCGCCGGCGAGGAGATCGCCGGGACGTGGTGGGGCAACGCCTGGGTCACCGCGCTGGAGGCCGCCGCGCTGGACCCGAAGCGGCTGGCCAGAGGCCGCGGATACGCGGAGCAGGGCAGCGTCGATGCCATCACCGTGACACCCGGCCTCGTACTCGCCTACGTACAGGGCAGCCGTCCCCGGCCGTACCGGGTGCAGGTCCGGCTGCGCACCCTCGACGACACCGACTGGGAGCGGTTCCTGGACGCCGCTGCCGAGCGGCCCGGCCATATCGCTGCCCTCCTCGACAAGGAGCTCCCGCACTCCCTCGCCGACTGCGGCGTCCCTCTCCTCCCGGGCCCCGGCGATCTCGCCCCCCAGTGCAGCTGCCCCGACTCCGGCCACCCCTGCAAGCACGCCGCCGCCCTCTGCTACCAGACGGCACGCCTGCTGGACGCCGACCCCTTCGTGCTGCTCCTGCTGCGTGGCCGGGGCGAGCGCGAACTGCTCGACGCGCTTTCCCGGTTGAGTGCCGCCCGTGCCGCGCGCGCCGCCCAGGACCGGCCGGCGGCACCGCTGCCGGGCGTCCGGGCGAGTGACGCCTGGGCCGCTCCCGGAACCGGCCCGCTGCCCCCGCCGCTGCCCGCACCCCCGCACCCCGCGCAGCCCCCCGCCTACCCGGCCGTCCCGGGCGGCCCCGACCTCTTCGCGCTGGACCAGCTGGCCACCGACGCCGCCGCCCGTGCGCACGCCCTGCTCACCACAGGACGCGACCCGGTCGGCGAGCTCACCCTGTGGCAGGACGCCGTCCGGCTGGCCGCGGCCCGTCCCGGCTCCGGGCTCACCGCCACCACCCGGGCGATGTACGCCACGCTCGCCACCGCCACCGGACGCACCACCGCCGATCTGGCGCGCGCGGTGGCCGCCTGGCGCCAGGGCGGCCCGGCCGGGCTCGCCGTCCTGGAGGAGGCATGGGACCCGCCGGCCGGGCGATTCGACCGTGCCCGCCCCCTCCTGCTCGCCGCCGACCTCCCGGCGTTCCGCCCCCGGCGCAACACGCTCACCCACCCGCGCGGCCACACCCAACTCCGCCTGGGCCGTGACGGCCTGTGGTACGCCTACGAATCGGAACCCGGCCGGGACGACTGGTGGCCCCGCGGCACCCCCGACCTCGACCCGGTCGGCGCACTGACCGGACTGGGCGGATCGGCCGACGCCCACTGAACCCGCGGCATGCCGGGAGGCAGCACCCTCGAGCCCCTCCCGTGCGGCGCGCCCGGGTGGTGCTTTCGTGTCCCGCCCGGCATCCTGCGTCGTGTGGGGGCCACGTCCCAGGAGGAAGTCATGGCGGCCGTACCCGACCGGGCCGAGCAGGAGCGGGTCTGGGCCCTGCACACCGAGAGCGAGTTCGTCACGCTGGACCTGGACGCGGCCATGTCCACGATGACCGACACCCCGACCGTCCTCCATGTGCCCACCGCGATGGGCGCTCGAGGGCGCGATGAGGTGCGGGACTTCTACGGACGCTGGTTCGTGGGCCGCAATGCCGAGGACTTCGCGACCATCACGCTCGCCAGGACCGCGGACGGGCGGCGCATCGTGGACGAGATGATCGCGTCGTTCACCCATGACGTCGAGATCCCGTGGATCCTGCCGGGCGTCGCGCCGACCGGGGCCCGCATCAGCGTCCCCGTGGTGGCGGTCGTGGAGTTCGAAGGGACACTGATCGCCGGCGAGCACATCTACTGGGACCAGGCCTCCGTCCTGGCCCAGGCCGGTCTGCTGGAGCGCTCCCTGGTCTCCCGGCTGCCCGTGGTGACCGACCAGCCCGCTGCGCTGGCGCACGGCGATCTCAACACTCTGGCCGAAGGCACCCGCTGACAGGATCTCCGGGTTCACTCCCGCATCCCACCCCGTTCCGCCGCCGTCTGCCTTTCCAGGCCCGCTGGTTCCTGCAGCCGGAGTGCTCAGCAGGTTCGGGCGAAGTCCCCTGCGGTTCGGCAGCGCCATGAAGGGGCGCGGGCAACTGCGCGACCAGCCACGACGGCGCCGCGGACGAGCGACGGCACGGCGCGGCACTTCCAGCGGAACGCATGGCCGAGCTCGCCCTCCTCGCGGATGTCCACCCTGGCGGCGCGGTGCGTACGTGCCGGGGCGCCGCGGTGCAGTCCGCGAAACGCCGCGCGGCCCCCGCCGGTGAGTGCGGGGGCCGCGCAGCGGGGACGGGCCCGGAAGGGTGCGGACCCGGCAGGGCGTGGCCGTCAGGCGGCCGGTCCCGAGACGCGGGCGGCGCGCTGCCGACGGATCACCGCGAGCACTCCGTCCAGCGCCAGGAAGCCCAGCAGGGACCAGCCAAGCAGGGGGAACGCCCAGCCGACCGCCGCGGCCAGAGGTACCGCCACGACCAGGCCGGGCCACGGCAGCTGCCGCCATGCGCCACGCGCCGGCGGGCGGCCCACCAGGGCGCGGCCGGCACCCCGCGTGGGCCGGCGCTGCCACCACATGCGGTAGCCGAGCACGATGCCCGCGGTCAGCCCGAGGGCGATGACGGCGAGCACGATCTGGTTGGCCAGACCGAACAGGGTGCCCATGTGGGCGCGGACGCCGAGGGTGCTGAGCTTCGCGAGCACCGGCCACTCGGCCCAGTCGACCCGCGAGGTGACCTCACCGCTGTGCGGGTCCAGCGCCGCCCGGTCGAGGTGGACCGGCCACAGGCCGTCGGTCTGGGCGACCGTCCAGGCGCTGCCGTCCTCGGCGGGAACCCCGATCTCCACCGGACCGTCCAGACCGGCGGCGCGCGCCCGGTCCAGGATCTGGTCGACCGTCAGTCCCGCCGGGACGTCGCCGGGGGCGGTACCCGCGCCGGACTGCTCCGGCGCCGAGTGGTCGTGCCCCGCCGCGGCCGGGCCGGACGCGGCGGTGTCCAGCTCGGGCGGGTAGGCGCTCAGCGAGGTGCGCAGTTCGGTGAAGCGGGCGCCCGCGTACGCGGACCAGGTCAGGCCGGTGGCGCTGAGCACGAGCAGACCGACGGAGAGCCACACCCCGGTCACCGCGTGGAGGCTGCGGCTGCGCCGCACGCCCCGGGTCCCGCGTGCGGGCAGCACCGTGTTGCGCTTCGCCGCGCCCGCGTAGGTGCGGCGGCGTCCGAACCACAGCAGGAGACCGCCCAGGACCAGCACCCACAGCCAGCTCGCGGCGAGCTCCGAGTAGAGCCGGCCCGTCTCGCCGAGGTGGAGGTTGCGGTGCAGGTCGTCCAGCCAGGTGGCCAGGGGCGTCGAACCCCACCAGGTGGTCAGGGCACCGCGGACCTCGGCGGTGTACGGGTCGACGTAGACGGTGCGCTGCTTGTCCTGCTCGGCGAGCTCGGGGACGGACAGCACGACCTTGGTGGTGTGGTCCGGCGCCTCGGGCGGGACGACCGAGGCGACGGTGCCCTCGGGGTGGGCCTCCCGGACCGCGGCCAGCTGCTCGGCGAGCGGTCGGGGCGTCTCGCCGACCCTCTCCACTCGCAGCTGCTCGCCGTAGACGAGCTGGTCGAGCTGCGGCACTGCGGTGTACGCCAGCCCGGTCACCGCCGCGACCAGCAGGAACGGGGCGACCAGGACGCCTGCGTAGAAGTGCAGCCGGGTCAGCAGCGGCCACCAGCCGGACCGTATGCGCGCGGGGGCCGGGGTGCCGCCCGCGTCGTCGGGCGGCGGCGTGCCGCCGGGGGAGGCCGAGGGCGGGGTCCCCTCGGTGGAGGTGTCGGACGGGGTGTTCATGCTCGGGTTCAGCTCCTGCGGTCCGGAGGCTGCCCGGCCCGCCCGCGGGCGGCCGGGAGCTCGGTGTTCACTGCCGGAAGGGCACACGCGGCCGGCGGTCCGGACTCAGGGGAGCGGGCCGCGGCGCACGCGTGGGGACTCCCGCGCGCGGCCGGCGGTCCGGGGCGTGCGGGGTCGTGACGCCGGCCGGGCGAGAGGGGTGCGGGGCACTTTCCTCGGGACCGGCCGGATCAGGGAGTGAACGGCAGGGGCGGCCCGCGTCGGGCCAGGGTGTGTTCCAGCGTGCGGGTGCGGCACGGCACCGCGGTATCCGCACCGCAGCGCCGCGGCAGCCGGGGACGTGAGCCGTCCGGCCGGTTCCGCGCACCGCGGCGGAGCAGCTCCAGGGCGTGCAGCGCCGCAGACACGGGCGCACCCAGCAGCCGGCACAGCCGCCACACCAGGGCCTCCCCCTGGCGGAGCCACCAGGCGGCGCCCACCCCGGCGACCAGGTGGGCGAGCACCATGAGCGGGTCGAGGTGCGCGGAGTCCAGCAGAGTGCCCGACGACGCCACGCCCCCCTCGGAGGCTCCGGCGGCGGTCCGGCCCGCGTGGTGTCCCGCCGCGTGCGCGTGTCCGGCGGCGCCGCCGTGATGCGCGGCGGGCGACGCGGCCGGGTGACCGGGGCCGGCGAACGCGAACAGCAGGTGCAACGCGCCCTGGGCGAGCGTGACCGCCACGCCGAGCTGCGTCAGGGTGCGCTCGCGCCCGGCCAGGCGTCCGGCCGTGACGGCCACCGCCGCACCGCCGACGGCGAGCAGCAGCGGCGACGGAGGGTGCCCGCCGGCCACCCCGTGCCCGAGGGCCGCAAGCAGCACGCACACCAGGCTGAACGCCGCCGCCCGAGCGGCGCGGAGCGGGCCACGGTCGGCCATCGGTCCTCCTCGCGCTCATGACGGCTCACGTACGGTGCCGTACTCCTCGGGGATACGGCATACGGAATGCGGGCACCGATGGTTCAATCCCGGCCGCGCCGTGGGCGGCGCCGGCCGGGCGGGCTTGCCGTCCGAGCCCTCCCCGGCACGCGGCAACCGGACGGGAGCGGCGCGCACGACATGGGCCGGCTGAGACTACCGTGACCGAAAACGATCGCACCCGCGGGGTGCGGCTCCGCCGGGGCGTACTGCGGGCACAGGCACGCGGGCGCCGTGACCAGGACCGCCGCCGTCACGTACCACCGGCCACGGGGACGCCCGCGCTCGCCGACGACGCGCGGCGGCGCACGAGGACAGGAGCAGGTCCATGGCCGAGAGGACCTGCAGCGTGACCGGGATGAGCTGCGGCCACTGCGCGGCGAGCATCACCGAGGAGGTGAGGGGGCTCGCCGGAGTCGCCGAGGTCGACGTCGACCTCACGGCCGGAGCGGTGACCGTACGGGGGCGCGGTGTCGACGACGGGGCCGTGCGGGCGGCGATCGCCGAGGCGGGATACGAGGTGACCGGTGCCGGGCCCGCGGCTGCTGCCTGACCGAGGGCGTGGTGCAGGACGCCGCGCTCGGCTCCGGACCCCGGCCCGCGGCGGATGCGCACGGCCCGGCGACCGCCGGGCCGTCATGTGACCTACATCACAGGATGGCGCGGGAACTCCGGCTCACGGGGCCGCGACCACTGACCTGTGACGACGGCAACGGTGGATCGTGCGGTGGGCGCCCTCGCGGGCCGGACCTCCGGACCGGCAGCAGGAGGACGGTGATGGAAGACCCCACGCAAGCGTCTGCGCCGTCCGGGTCGGGCACGGCCCGGCGCCGGGCCGTGCCGCCGCCCGCGCTCTGCGGATTCCTCCTGCTGCTCGCCCTGGTCTTCACGGTGTCGTACGCGGTCGGTGCCGGGGCCGGGCCGGTCGCACCCGGCATGCACCGCTCCGGGTTCGGCGGTGACGGGGAGAGCGGCGGCGACGACGGATCACACGGATCACACGGATCGCACTGACATGAACCACGGGAGCGGCTGCTGATGGCGGCGGAAGGGGCGCCGTCCGCGCCCACGAACGGCACCCCGGTGCTTCTCACCACCGATCTGACCGTCGGTGGGATGACCTGCGGGGCCTGCGTGCGCCGGGTGGAGAAGAAGCTCGCGGGTCTGGAAGGCGTCACCGCGACCGTCAACCTGGCGACCGGGCGTGCCCGGGTCAGCCATCCGGCCGGCGTACCGCCGGAGCACCTGGTCACGGTGGTCGAACAGGCCGGGTACACGGCCACGTTGCCCCGGCCGTCACAGCCGGAGGGCGGGCGGGGGCGCGGGGCGGGGAACCCGGCGGCCGACTTCGGTCACCAGGACGCGGGTCCGCTGGACGCCTCCCGGCGGGACCGTGAACGACTGCTCATCACCGCGCTGCTGGCCGTGCCGGTGCTGGTGCTGTCGATGGTCCCGGCCTGGCAGTTCCGCAACTGGCAGTGGCTGTGCTTCGTACTGGCCGCGCCGGTCGCCGTCTGGGGCGCGTGGCCCTTCCACCTCCGGGCGGTGCGCGGGCTGCGGCACTCGGCGGCGACCATGGACACCCTGGTCTCGCTGGGCGTCGTGGCCTCCTTCGGCTGGTCGGCGTACGCGCTGTTCCTCGGCGGTGCCGGGGAGCCCGGCATGACGATGCCCTTCAGCCTGCTGCCCGAGGCCTCGCACGGCATGGCGCACGTCTACCTCGAGGCGGCCGTCGGCGTCCCGCTGTTCGTGCTCACCGGACGGCACCTGGAGGCGCGGGCCCGGCACGGCACCGGCGCCGCCCTGCGCTCCCTGGCCCGGCTCGCCGCCAAGGAGGTGGCGGTGCGGGAGCCCGGTGGAGCCGAGCGCCTCGTGCCCATCGAGGAACTGGCCGTCGGGCAGGTCTTCGCGGTACGGCCGGGAGAGCGGGTCGCCACCGACGGGGAGGTGGTGGAGGGTTCCTCCGCCGTGGACCTGTCGCTGGTCACCGGGGAGAGCGACCCGGTCGAGGTCCGGCCCGGCACGGCGGTGGTCGGCGGTGCCGTCAACGCCGGCGGTCTGCTGCTGGTGCGGGCCACGGCGGTCGGTGCCGGCACCCAGCTGGCCCGGATCACCCGGCTGGTGACGGAGGCCCAGGCCGGGAAGGCGAGGACACAGCGGCTGGCGGACTCGGTCGCGGGCGTGTTCGTCCCGGTGGTCCTGGCCCTGGCCGTGACCGTCCTCGGTTTCTGGCTCGGCGCGGGCGCCGAGCCGCAGGCGGCGATCACCGCGTGCGTCGCGGTGCTGGTCGTGGCCTGCCCGTGCGCGCTGGGCCTGGCCACCCCGACCGCGCTGATGGCGGCGACCGGGCGTGGCGCCCAGCTGGGCGTGCTGGTCAAGGGGCCGCAGGCGCTGGAGGGACTGCAGCACGTCGACGTCGTCGTCCTGGACAAGACCGGCACCCTGACCTCGGGGCACATGAGCGTCGCCCGGATCACCGCGGTCCCGGGCGGTCTGGGCCCGGACGAGGCGCTGCGGCTGGCCGGTGCTGTGGAGCAGGGGTCGGAGCATCCGCTGGGCCGGGCGATCGTGACGTACGCGAGCCGCACCCTGTCCGGGACCCGGCTGCCCGAGGTCACCGGATTCGCGGCTACGGCGGGCCGGGGCGTGCGCGGCCGGGTCGAGGGACACCTCGTCGAGGTGGTCGCCCCGGATCTCGGACTGCCCGCCGAACTGGCCGCCGCACTGCCGACGGCGGAGACCGCCGCGCACACGCCCGTCCTGGTCCGGGTCGACGGCGTGGACCAGGCCCTTGTCGAGGTCGGCGACGTCGTGCGGCCGGGCAGTTACCGTGCCGTGGACCGGCTGCGGCGCCTCGGTGTGCGGCCGGTGCTCGCCACCGGCGACCGCGCGGAGTCCGCCCGGGCGGTCGCGGACGCCCTCGGGATCGCGGACGTGCACGCGCGCCGCACTCCCGAGGACAAGGCAGCCCTGGTGCGGCAGCTGCGGGAGGACGGCTACCGGGTGGCGGTGGTCGGGGACGGCGTCAACGACGCCGCGGCGCTGGCCGGGGCCGACCTCGGCATCGCCATGGGCACCGGGACGGACGCGGCGATCGGCGCCGCCGACGTGACCCTGGTCCGCGGCGACATCGAGGCCCTCGCGGACGCCGTGCGGCTCGCCCGCCGCACCCTCGGCACCATCCGCGCCAATCTGCTCTGGGCCTTCGGCTACAACCTCGTCACCGTGCCGCTCGCCATGGTCGGCCTGCTCAACCCGATGGTGGCCGCCGCGGCCATGTCCGCCAGTTCCGTACTGGTGGTCGCCAACAGCCTTCGGCTGCGCGCCTGGCAGCCGGCGCCCGCCCGCACCCGGTCCCGCCGGAGTGCCCTGTGACCGGACACCGCTCCTGGCGGCCCACTCGGCGCCGCCTCACCGGCGCCCTCGCCGCCGCGCTGGCCCCCGTCGCCGCGTGCAGCGTCGCGCTGGGCGCGCTGACCACCTGGGTGAGCACCGGCAACGCGGGCAGCCCGCCCCGGGTCGTGGTCACCGACGGCAGGCTCTGGGCGTCCCTCGGCGACACCCCGGAGACCTCCGCCTACTTCCGGATCACCAACCTGGGAGGCGCGGACGACCGGTTGTTGAAGGTCACCTCCGGCGCCGTCACCGGCACACCCGCCCTCTACGGTCACCGCATGCTCACCGACAACACGGCGACGGACCAGGAGATCGACTCGATCATCGCCCCGGCCGGGCGGACGGTCGACATGTCCCCGGGCACCTACACCGTGATCCTGCCCGCGGACCGGGACCTGCGGCCCGGCGATCTGGTGCCGTTCACCCTCCACTTCGAGTACGAGGGACCGGTCCAGGTCCAGGCCCTGGTGCAGCCCGCGGGCACAGCGCCCTCCTGACCTGCCGCAGGCGGAACCCGCCCTGCCGGCCGAGGTGTTCGGGGCGCGCGGCGGGCGTGGAGCATCCGCCGGCCGGGGACCCGCTCATCGGCAGCCCGCCACCGGCAGCCGCCGGGCGGGACGCCGGGGCGCGTCGTCGCGGACGCACGCCGGGAGGGGCGGAGCAGTCTCTCCCGCCCTCTGCGGGGTCGCGCCGAGAGGCCGTCAGGTTCCCGCCGTCCGGTGTGAGATCGAGCATCGGACCCTCGCGGCTGATCCGTGGCGGACCGGGTATCACCCCGGCAGCCCCGGAGGCCGTCCGGGGCCCGTTTCCGGGCGTCACCGCGGTGGCGCCCCCGAGCGCGAGAGGTTGGCAACCATGAAGGAGACGGCAGGACCGAGCGGCCTGGAGCCGGTGGCGGCCTTCTGCGGCAACTGCGACTGCGGCTGCCCCCAGCTCTTCGTCGACCCCGCGGCGCCGGCCGACCGGCGGATCGTGCTGACCGACGACTTCGGCCAGCGGGTGCAGATGAGCGCGGACCAGTTCGCGGATCTCGTCGAGGACGCCAAGGCCGGCAAGCTCGACGGGGCGGCGCAGTCCTGACGGGCCGTCCCGGCTTCTCGGCGTCCTTCTGGCTCTCCGCCCCCGAGCGTCACCGTCGCCTCGTCCGGTGTCCGGTTCCTTGCCGTTCCGCTTCGCGGACGGCATGGACGCAGACGGCGTTCGCGGGGTCCGTCTGTACGATGCTCGAGCGTCTCGCCCGACGTACCTCGCCGACGGCGGTGTGCGGACCACCTGCTCGCCGTGTGGGCCGGGCACACGGACATGAGGCCGAAGAAGAGGTGGTACGTGAAGCCGGACGTGGCGGACCTGCCTCCAGCAGCGGAGGCTCGGGGGTCTCGCGGGGCGTGTGACAGATCGTGACAGATGAAGGTGTGAACCCGTGAGCGAGACCAGGACCAGCACGCTGCAATACCGCTTCGACGGGCCGGAAGACGCCCCAGTCCTGATCCTGGGACCGTCCCTCGGTACCACCTGGCACATGTGGGACCGTCAGGTCCCGGAGCTGGCGCAGCAGTGGCGGGTCTTCCGCTTCGACCTGCCGGGACACGGCGGAGCCCCGGCCAGTCCTGCGGGCTCCGTCGCCGAGCTCACCGCGCGTCTGCTGGCCACCCTCGACGGGCTCGGCGTGCCGCGGTTCGGGTACGCGGGCTGCGCGCTCGGCGGTGCGATCGGCGTCGAACTGGCGCTGCGTCACCCGGAACGGCTCGCCTCGCTCGCGCTGATCGCCGCATCCCCGCGGTTCGGCACCGCCGACGAGTTCCGGCAGCGCGGCGTGATCGTCCGCTCCAACGGGCTCGACCCCATCGCCCGTACCGCACCGGACCGCTGGTTCACCGGAGGGTTCTCCGCCGCACAGCCGGCGATCACCGAGTGGGCCGTACAGATGGTCCGCACCACCGACCCCGGCTGCTACATCGCCGCGTGCGAGGCGCTCGCCGCCTTCGACGTCCGGCCGGAGCTGGGCCGCATCGGTGTGCCGGCCCTGGTCCTGGTCGGCTCCGAGGACCAGGTCACCGGACCGGCCGAGGCCCGCACACTGGTCGCCGGGATCCCCGACGCCCGCCTCGCCGTCGTCCCCGGCGCCTCTCACCTGGTACCGGTCGAGCAGCCCGCGGCCGTCACCGACCTGCTCGTGCGGCACTTCGCCACCGCCTGGCAGCCCGCCTACGACACCGGCACGGGCACCGGGCAGACCGCGATTCCCGGCACGGCGGCCCAGCCGGTCCCGGCCGCACCGCCGTATCCGGACGACACCGTCGAGCCCGCCCCGCCCGGCAAGGCGCTTCAGCCCGGGCAGCCCGGGCGGCCGGTCCAGCCCGGCCATCCCGATCAGGGCGTCCAGCCCGATCAGTTCGTCCAGGCGGCCCCGTCCGCCCCGCCGTCCCCTCCCGCCGGCCCGGTCGCCGAGACCGCCCCGGCCGCCGTACCACCGCAGGTGCAGGGTCGGCCCGACCCGTACGAGACGGGGCTCAAGGTGCGGCGCGAGGTGCTCGGGGACGCACACGTCGACCGTGAGCTCGCCGGGGCGGACGAGTTCTCGGGCGACTTCCAGGATCTGCTCACCCGCTACACCTGGGGCGAGATCTGGGACCGGCCCGGCCTGGACCGCCGCACCCGGAGCTGCGTCACCCTCACCGCGCTGGTCGCCGGCGGCCACCTGGAGGATCTCGCCCCCCACACCCGGGCCGCCCTGCGCAACGGTCTCACCCCCGACGAGATCAAGGAGGTACTGCTCCAGGCGGCCGTCTACTGCGGTGTGCCGGCGGCGCACCGCGCCTTCCGGGTGGCGCAGCAGGTGATCCGGGAGGAGACGACCCCCACGGAGTGACCCGGCCGGACCGGAGCCGGTCCGGCTCCGGCGGGCACGGCCGCGGTGGCCTCGCCCGGCACGGCCCCGGCAGGCACGGCCGGGCGAAACAGGCCCGGGGCAAGGGGCAGGACCGGGGCCGGGCAGGGGCCCGAGCGGCCCGCCCCCGCCGATCGCGGCACGATGGGACCATGAAGCTCACGAAGAAGTCCCACGCCTGTGTCCGGCTGGAGAAGGACGGCCAGACCCTCGTGCTGGACCCCGGAGGGTTCACCGAGGAGGACGCCGCGCTCGGTGCCGACGCCGTCCTCGTCACCCACGAGCACCCCGACCACTTCGACGAGCTGCGGCTGCGCGCCGCCATGGAGATCAACCCGGCCGCGCAGATCTGGACGCTGAGGTCGGTCGCCGAGAAGATCGCCGCCGCGTTCCCGGGCCGTGTGCACACCGTCGGCCACGGTGACACCTTCACCGCCGCCGGCTTCGAGGTGCAGGTCCATGGCGAGCTGCACGCGGTGATCCACCCCGACATCCCCCGGATCACCAACGTCGGCTATCTGATCGACGGCGGCAGGGTCTTCCACCCCGGCGACGCGCTCACCGTCCCCGACCACCCGGTCGAGACGCTGATGCTGCCGGTGATGGCCCCCTGGAACAAGATCTCCGAGGTCATCGACTACGTCCGCGAGATCCGGCCGCGGCGCGCCTACGACATCCACGACGCGCTCCTCACCGACCTCGCCCGCCCGATCTACGACCGTCAGATCGGGCAGCTCGGGGGTGCCGAACACCTGCGGCTGACCCCCGGCGACTCCGCGCAGCTGTGAGGCCGGGCTCCCGCGTGCGCGGGCACCGGGCGGTCGGCGTTGTCGGACCCGCCCGGTAGGTTGTGAGACATGCGCATCGCGACCTGGAACGTGAACTCGATCACCGCCCGCCTGCCGAGGCTCCTGGCCTGGCTGGAGAGCAGCGGCACCGATGTGCTGTGCCTGCAGGAGGCCAAGGTGGCCGAGGAGCAGTTCCCGGCCGACCAGCTGCGCGAGCTGGGCTACGAGACGGCGGTCCACGCCACCGGCCGGTGGAACGGCGTCGCGGTGCTCTCCCGCGTCGGCCTGCAGGACGTCGTGAAGGGCCTGCCCGGCGACCCGGGCTTCGACGGCGTGCAGGAGCCCCGCGCGATCTCCGCCACCTGCGGCCCGGTCCGCGTCTGGTCGGTGTACGTGCCCAACGGCCGCGAGGTGGACCACCCGCACTACGCGTACAAGCTCCAGTGGTTCGAGGCCCTGCGCGCCGCCGTGGCCGGCGACGCGCAGGGCGCGCGCCCCTTCGCCGTGATGGGGGACTACAACGTGGCGCCGACGGACGACGACGTCTACGACCGCGCCGCCTTCGAGGGCGCCACCCATGTCACCCCGGCCGAGCGCGCCGCCCTGGCCGCCCTGCGCGAGGCGGGCCTGTCCGACGTGGTGCCGCGCCCGCTGAAGTACGACCAGCCGTTCACCTACTGGGACTACCGCCAGCTCTGCTTCCCCAAGAACCGCGGCATGCGCATCGACCTGGTGTACGGCAACGAGGCGTTCGCCGAGGCGGTCAAGGACGCCTATGTCGACCGCGAGGAGCGCAAGGGCAAGGGGGCCTCGGACCACGCCCCGGTCGTCGTGGACCTGGACGTCTGACCCGCGGGCGCCAGCAGCGCCGGTGCCACCGACTCCGCCAGCGCCGCCAGCCCCGTGTCACCCGGATGCAGATGGTCCCCGCTGTCGTAGGCGGGCAGCATCCGTGCCGGGCGGGCCGGGTCGCGCACCACCGCGTCGAAGTCGAGCACGGCGTCGAACACCCCGCCGCCGCGGAGCCAGTCGTTGACCGCGGTCCGCTCGGCGTCGACGGCGGCCGGGCACCCGGCCGAACCACCGCACGGCAGGATCGTCGCCGCCAGCATCCGCACGCCCCGAGCCCGCCCCCGGTCCGCGAGCTGCCGCAGTCCCGCGATCACCTGCTCCGCCGGAGTCCCCGCCCGAAGGTCGTTGACCCCCTCGAACACCACCGCGGTCCGTGGCGAGCTCTGCGCCAGCACGTCCCGGTCGAACCGGTTCACGGCGCTCACCCCGGCGGTGTCCGTGGAGACCCCGTCACCGGGGTAGCGGTCGGTGACCACCCGGTTCCCCGAGATGCCCTGGTTGAGCACGCCGAAGCGGGGCACCGCGCTCTGCTCACGCAGCCTTCCGGCCAGCACGTCGGGCCAGCGCCGGTTCGCGTCGAGGGTGGACCGGGAGCCGTCCGTGATCGAGTCGCCGAGCAGCACCACCGACCCCGGCCCGCCCCCGACGTCCACCCCGGTCAGCAGCGGCCAGCTGGTGAGCACCGAGGTGTACGCCGTCGCCGAGGCGTCCGCCGTGTGGTCACCCGGCTCGCTCAGATACGACCGCTGTACCGCGAGCCGGTGCACCGGCGCCGCCGCCACCGTACCCGGCAGCCAGAAGCTCACCAGCAGATTCGCGCCGCCCGGCACCGGGAAGGCGAGCGGATCGCTGTACGCCTGCGCCCCGGCCGGGATCTCGGCCCCCGCCGCACCGCCGAACGTCAGTCCCACCGGCACGCCCCGCGCCGCCGCGCCCGCCGACTGCACCGCCACCGCTGCGCGCCCGATCCGCACCGGTGCCGATGCGAACGTGTTGTCGAAGCGCACCCGCACCCGCGGCCCGCCCGCCGACGTGTGCACCACCAGCCGCAGCGTCCGTCCCGTCCACGGTCCCACCGCCGGATACCCCGACGTGGACGCCGCCCAGCTGCCGGTCCAGCCCCGCCCGGCGTCCCGCACCGACAGCGCGAACACGTGCAGTCCCGGGGCCCGCGGCAGCCGCACCGCGACCACGTCGCGTTCCGCCGGCAGCGGCACGGTCACCACGTACAGCCGGACCCGGGCGGCGAGTTGTCCCCCCGGCGTGTTCACATGCGGCAGTGCCACCGCCTTGGTGGCGAGCGGCCCGGTGCGCCAGTCGGGCGCGGTCAGCCCGTACCCGGAGCGCCTGCCGTCCGCGTACGCCACCTCGCCCGCGCCGCCCACGGCACCGTCGCCGGTGCCCGCCACCAGGAAGGCGAGCGCGTCCCCGCGCCCGGTGACCCGCACGTCCTGCCCGTCGGCGCGCACGTTGTCCGGCGCGCCCGCCCGCCACCCCGGCCAGACCAGCCGGGCGCCCTGCACGGTCAGCGTGCGTCCCGGGGTCCAGCCGGCGGCGGCCAGGTCCTGCGCCGACACGGAGGCGCCCGCGCCGTCGAAGTCCGCCTCGCCCGGCCGGGCGTCATCGCTCACGGCCGTGTTGTCGAACAGTCGCTCGAGGGGCAGTGGCCCGGCCCGCTCGGCCGCGTCCGCCCGCCCACCGCCCGGCACCAGTACCACCAGCAGGGCCAGGGTGACGACCGCGGAACACACGCCCCCTCGGCGCACCGCCGCTCTCCTCCCGCCGACCCGCGCATGAGTCACCCGCAGCAGTGCGACGCTAGAGAGCCGCCCGTGGTCCGTCAACGAGCCATGCGGGACCGGGAGGTGATCCCGCCCGAAGGTGACCCGCCGCGCGCCTGTGGTGCGCAAGCGGGTACGAATGACAGGCTGGAGGTATGAACATCCCTTTCCTGGGCAAGCGACGCGATCGCAGCGGAACGCCCGACGCCGAGGGCATCGCGGACCTGCTCGCCGAGTGCGACCTGCTGCGCTCCCAGGCGGACCGGGAGGGGGTGCGGCTCGACGACTCGGTGGCCTCGCTGGAGGCGCTCGACCAGCTGGTGCCGCGCTGGCGGGACGACGAGGAGACCCAGTCGTGGCTGGGCAACGACGCCGGCCTGTATCTGGGCACCGTCATCGTGCGCACCGTGCCGGGCGCGGCCTGGCGGATCAGGACCGACGGCCAGCCCGTCGTCCGGCTCGCCTCCGGCCGGGAGTTCGACGTGGTGGCCTCGGGTCATGCGTGGGCGGCCAGCGGGGTGCCCGAGCTGTCGCAGCGGTATGCGGAGGTCTCGGAGCCGTGAGCGGGCACTGCCACCGCGAGTACGCGGCAAATCCGGCAATAGTGGACAAATAAGGTCCAATGCCGGTAAATACGGTTAATCTCGGAAAGTTGCGTGTCGGTCGTGCGAGGCGGTCCGCTCCGGATACGTTGCGGCCATCGGGACACCGCCGAGAAGGAGGGCCGGCACCGCTGTCGATCCGTTGAACCGAACCCCCTGCCCGCCGGCGGCAGCCGCAGATCACTGCTCATGCCGAGGAGAAGGTCAGCTGCGCGCCGGCCGGGGGTGCTCGGTCCCTCTCAGGACGCCTTGTGCGAAGGGCGGGTCGCGGACTCCGGGAGCTGGCTCGTCGCCGCCTTCGTCACGTCCCCGACCAGTTCCACCACGTCCGGGCCGTAGGCCTGGGAGTTGACCACCTTGAGCAGCAGCACGAAGGGGCCGCTGCCGTACTTGCGGGACAGCCGCTCGTGGTTGCGGGCGAGATAGCGGGTCGCGGCCTGGTTGGTGATCGCCCGCTGCCCGCAGAACAGGAACGCCGGCCGGGCCACCCGCCGGTCACCGGCCGTCAGCCGGGCCAGCAGCACGTACTCCGTGACCCCGGGGTCCATGCGGTAGCGCTCTGCGCCGATCTGGAAGGCGCCGCGGTCCGGGCCCGGCTCCGGGTCCACGTTGACCCGCACCCCGGGGAGCATGGCCGCCATGTGCGCCGCCATCCGGCGATTGGACGCCGGACCGCCCACACAGAACTCGGTGCGCTCTCCGAAGCCCTGGTCGACCGCGTCCTGGGTGGTCACCTGGACATGTGCACCGCACTCCTTGACCAGTGCGGACAGCTCCAGCAGGGCGAACACGTCGATGCGGTGGACCGCCGGTTCGGCGGTGGCCGGATCACGGTTGACGACGAGCAGTGACTCGGCGTTGTCCGGCAGCCCGAAGAACGCCTGCTTGCGCCGCAGTCTCCGCCGCCACAGATAATTACGGGCGATCCAGCCCAGCGCGGCACCGATGCCCGCCGCGACCACGCCCAGGACGATGTTGCGCACGTCGTCAGTCATGGGCGCGCATGCTAGCGGTCCGAGGTGGACCTGTGTTCGACAGGTCCGTCATCTCCGCTCACATCACAACTCGGGAGCGGGCCGCTTCCCCGGCCGGAACGCCAGCCGGCCGTCGGCGACGTCCACCGTCACCCGGCCGCCCTCGCCGACCCGGCCGTCGAGCAGCAGCCGGGACAGCTCGTTGTCGACCTCCCGCTGGATGGTGCGGCGCAGCGGTCGGGCGCCGTACTCCGGCTGGAAGCCGCGCTCGGCCAGCCAGTCCACGGCCGCGTCGGTGAAGTCGACCGTGATGCCCTGCGCGCGCACCATACGGCGGGTCTGCTCCAGCAGCAGGCTGGTGATCTGCCGCAGCTGGTCGCCGCTGAGCTGGCGGAAGACCACGATCTCGTCGATGCGGTTGAGGAACTCCGGCCGGAAGTGCTCGCGCAGCGGGCGCAGCACCTGCTCGCGCCGGGCCTCCTCGTCCGCCTCCGCGTCGCCGCCGCCGAAGCCGATCCCGGCCCCGCGGCGGGTGATCACGTCGGAGCCGAGATTGCTGGTCATCACCACGACCGTGTTGCTGAAGTCCACCGTGCGGCCCTGGGAGTCGGTCAGCCGCCCGTCGTCCAGCACCTGGAGCAGGATGTTGAACACGTCCGGGTGGGCCTTCTCCACCTCGTCGAGCAGCAGCAGCGAGTACGGGTGCCGCCGCACCACCTCGGTGAGCTGGCCGGCCTCCTCATGGCCGACATAGCCGGGCGGCGCGCCGACCAGCCGGCTGACCGTGTGCCGCTCCTGGTACTCGCTCATGTCGAGGCGGACCATCCGGTCCTCGCTGCCGAACAGCGCCTCGGCGAGCGCCCGGGCCAGCTCGGTCTTGCCGACCCCGGTCGGCCCCAGGAACAGGAAGCTGCCGATCGGCCGGTCCGGGCTGGCGAGCCCCGCGCGGGAGCGCAGCACTGCGTCCGAGACCACCCGCACCGCCTCGTTCTGGCCGACCACCCGCTGGTGCAGATGCTCCTCCAGACCCAGCAGCCGGTCCTTCTCCTCCTGGGTGAGGCTGCTGACCGGGATGCCGGTCTGCCGCGACACCACCTCGGCCACCGCCTCGGTGCCGACGACCAGGTCGAGCCCCTCGTCCCCCTCGTCGTGGGCGTCCGCGTCGGCGATCCGCTCCTTCAGCTCGGTGATCCGGTCGCGCAGCTGCAGCGCCTGCTCGTAGCTCTCGTCGGCGACGGCCTGGTCCTTGTCCCGGGTCAGCTGCTCGACCTCGCGCTCCATGGCCCGCACGCCCGTGCCCTTGGTCCTCGCCTGCAGCCGCACCCGGGCTCCGGCCTGGTCGATCAGGTCGATGGCCTTGTCCGGCAGCCGACGGTCGGTGAGATAGCGGTCGGACAGCTCCACGGCCGCCACCAGCGCCTCGTCGGTGTAGCGGACCTGGTGGTGGGCCTCGTAGCGGTCGCGCAGACCGCGCAGGATCTCGACGGCGTCCGCGGTGGAGGGCTCCGGCACCAGGATCGGCTGGAAACGGCGGGCCAGCGCCGCGTCCTTCTCGATCCGGCGGTACTCCTCCAGGGTGGTCGCACCCACGATGTGCAGTTCGCCGCGGGCCAGGGCCGGCTTGAGGATGTTCCCGGCGTCCATCGACCCGCCCTCACCGCCGCCGCCCGCGCCGGCGACGGTGTGCAGTTCGTCGATGAAGATGATCAGCCGGTCGGAGTTGGCGCGGATCTCCCCGACGATGTTGTTCATCCGCTCCTCGAAGTCCCCCCGGTAGCGGGTGCCGGCGACCACGCTCGTCAGATCCAGGGCGACCACCCGGCGCCCGATCAGTACATCGGGCACGTCGGTGTCGACGATGCGCTGCGCGAGTCCCTCCACGACGGCGGTCTTGCCGACGCCTGCGTCGCCGATCAGCACCGGGTTGTTCTTGCCCCGGCGGGAGAGCACCTCGACGGTCTGCTCGATCTCCTGCTCCCGGCCGATCACCGGGTCGATCCGGCCCTGCCGGGCCAGCTCGGTGAGATCGCGGCCGTACTTGTCCAGGGTCGGGGTGCTACTGGCCGCCCCCGGGCGCTCGGCACGGGGCGGCGCGCCGGTCTCCGGGGCCTCCCGCGGCATCCCCGAGGGCGCGTACCGGGCCGCGTTGAGGATGTGCCCGGCGGCGGAGTCCGGGTTGGCGGCCAGCGCGCTGAGCACATGCTCCGGGCCGATGTATCCGGTGCCGGAGGCACGGGCCATCTCGTGCGCGTCCAGCAGGGCGCGCTTGACCGCGGGGGTCAGCGAGAGCGACGTGGGCGGCGGGGCCTCGCCCGGGGGGTGCTGCGCCGGGCCGGAGCGCTCGTCGATCTGCGAGGCCAGCGAGTCCGGATCGGCGCCGGCCCGGCTGAGCAGGCTCCGGGTCGGCTCGGCGGACAGCGCGGCGCGCAGCAGATGCTGGGTGTCCAGATCCCGGCTGCCGTGCTCGGCGGCGTACTGGGCGGCCCCGCGCACCAGCTCACGGGCGGGCTGGCTGAGCAGCCGGCCGATGTCGATCTGGCGGGGGCGCGGGCCCCCGAAGAAGCGTGCGAGGAACTCCGCGAAGGGGTCTTCGCCCTGGCCCATGAAGCCGCTGGTCATCGGTTCCGTGCCTCCGCTGCTCCGCTGCTCGACGTGCCCGGGCCGGGTTTCCCGGCCCGGGGCGGTCATGCCCAACATGGCACGTTCTGTGCCGGGCGGCATTTTCAGGGGCGGCTGCGGCTTCGGGGTGGGTGTCGTCTCGTGTGTGCGGGTCGGCTGTGGCCGGTCGCGCAGTTCCCGGCGTCCCTGTGCGGGGTTCCCTGCGCCCCTGTGTGGCCCTCCCCGCGCCCCTCTGTGGGGATTCGCTCGCCGTCGGGGTCCGTTTCACTGCGTCTCTCTGGTCGTCAGGATGCGGGGGCCGGCGTCCGTGATCGCCACCGTGTGCTCCACGTGGGCCGCGCGGGAGCCGTCGTCGGTCCGCAGGGTCCAGCCGTCGGCGTCGGCGTGGTAGCCGTCCCGGCCACCGCCGATCAGCATCGGCTCGATGGCCAGGACCATCCCGTGCCGTAGCGGCAGGCCCCGGCCCGGCCGGCCCTCGTTGGGAACCCCCGGGTCCTCGTGCATCCGGCGGCCGATGCCGTGTCCGCCGAAGCCGTCGGGGATGCCGTAGCCCGCCGCCCGGCACACCGAGCCGATCGCGTGGGCGATGTCGCCGATGCGGTTGCCGACGACCGCCGCCTCGATGCCCGCCGCGAGTGCCCGCTCGGCGGTCTCGATCAGACGCAGGTCGGCCGCGCGCGGCGGGCCGACGACGAAGCTGATCGCCGAGTCCCCGGCCCAGCCGTCCAGCTGGGCGCCGCAGTCCACGGAGACCAGATCGCCGTCGCGCAGCCGGTACCCGTCCGGGATGCCGTGCACGATCGCGTCGTTCACCGAGACGCAGACCACGGCCGGGAACGGTGTCGGCGCGAACGACGGCCGGTAGCCGAGGAACGGCGAGCCCGCACCCGCCGACCGCAGCACCTCGCGGGCCACCGCGTCCAGGTCTCGCAGGCGGACGCCCGGCCGCGCGGCCCTCCGTGTCGCGGTCAGGGCCCGCCCGACGACCCGGCCGGCCGCGTGCATGGCATCGATCGACGTGTCGCTCTTCAGTTCCACCATGCCAATTACTATACCGGTATTAGAATAGGCGGCATGGTGCGCACCCCCCTCACCCCCGAAGAGCGAGCGCGCGGCGAGCGGCTCGGCCGGCTGCTGCGCGAAGCCCGCGGCGACCGCAGCATGACGCACGTCGCGACACTCGCCGGGATCTCCGCGGAGACCCTGCGCAAGATCGAGACCGGCCGGGCCCCGACCCCCGCCTTCTTCACCGTGGCGGCGCTCGCCGGGACCCTCGGTCTGTCGATGGACGACATCGCCGCGCGGTGCGCCCCGCCGGAGAGTGACGTCGCCGCCCGAAAACTGCCTGTAGCCGCGGCGTAACACAACTGGTGTTTCCTGCCGAGCGGACGAAAACGCTCCAGTCGGTTGGGGAGTTGAGCGATGACCGCGGACCAGTTGCCGGGCCGGGCCAGGGAGTTCGGCGTCTGCCTGGCGGACCTGCTGGCGCGACTCGACCAGGCCGACGGCTGGTGCGGGGTGTTCTGGCAGCGTGACCCCGACGGCATGCGGGACTGCCTGGAGGGGCGTGAGGTGCCGCCCTGGGACGTGGTGGAGGCGCTGCTGAGCGATCTCGCCGCGCGCTACGACTCCGGGACGGCCCGGGCCGAGGCGGGCCGGCTGCGCACCCTGCACACCGCCGCGCTCGCCGCGTACGACGCCCGGCCCGGCGCCCGGGGCGACCTCGGCGACCGGCTCGACCTGATGCTGCGCGAACAGCGGTACGCCGCCGAGCGGCAGGCCGAGCTGGGCCGGCTGCTGGCCGGGGCCGCCACGCCCCAGGAGACCGAGGCGCTCCACGTCGACCTGGCCTGGGCCCGCGACGACCACACCCGGGCCACCGCACGCTGCGCCGAACTCGGCGCCCGCATCGCCGAACTGGACCGACGCGCCGCCGCCGAGCACTCCACCGCCCCGGGCCCCGGCCGGTACCCGGGCGGCGTACCGCAGGATCCCGCCGCGGACTCCTCGGGCGGGCTTCCCGGCGGTGTACCGCACCGGCCGGGTGCTCCGGCTGCCGCCGAGCGCGCCGGCGTGGACTCCGCGGGGTATGCCGGCGGTGTACCGCAGCAGCCGGGCGATCCGGCCTCCGCCGAGCACGCCGCGGTGGACCGCCCCGCCGCACCCGCCGGACGCGCCGAGCCCTCGCAGCCCACCGTGCCCGCCAAGACCGCCAAGCCCCGCAAACGCCGCCGTGGCGGTGCCCGGTTCGCCGGTCTGCCCGACGGCACGGCCGAGGAGGACGCCGCCCCCGCCGTCGTACCGCCCGCGGCCTTACCGGCCCCGGCCGACGGCGGGGGTGCCGTCCCGCGCGGCGCCCGCTTCGCGGGAGCGGCCGGCCCCGCGGAACCGGTGCAGCCGCGCGCGCCCGAGCCGGACGCCGAGGACCGGCGGGAGGCCGCGCGGGTGGTCCAGGCGCTGGCGCGGCTGCGCGGCCAGGGGCGCAGCGGAGAGGCGCACGCCCTGCTCGCCGAGGCCGCCCACGGGCCCGCCGCCCGGCTGCCGCTGCTCGCCGCCGAACTGCGCCACGCCGGGCTCGGTGCCGACTGGGCCACCCTGCTGTGGGAGGCCGCCTCGCTGCCCGTCACCCGGCTGGTCGCCGCCGCCGACGCGCTGGCCGCCGCCGGCCGGGCGGGCGACGGGGAGCAGGTGCTGCGGCAGGGCGTCGCCCGTCCCGCCTCCGAGGTCGGTCAGGGCGTGCTCGGCCTGGTCGACGCGGGCCGCGACCGCGAGGTCCGGGCACTGCTCGACACCTACGTCCGCGTCCGAACCCCCGAGGAGGCCGCCCGCAGCGCCGGACCCGACCCGCACCGGCTCGCCCCGCTGCTGCTGCGGGCCGCCCAGGGCGTCTCCCACCAACGCCACTGGGACCTGGTGCACGCCCTGCGCGTCGCCGGGCTCTCCCCCTCAGGACCGCACCCCTGAAGGCCCCGCACGCCCCACGGGCCCCTCTCACCCACCGGAGTGTGAAACACGATCGACACCGCCGCTTGACGACGATGGTCTTGGCAAGCCTGTCCGAGGGGGCTTACGTTCGTCCTTCTAGGCCTGCGTCTACGGGCGTAGAGGCTCTGACGTCCCGTCGAAGGAGCAGCTCATGGCCAACGTCGTACGCGCCGCTCTGGTCCAGGCGACCTGGACCGGCGACACCGAGTCCATGGTGGCGAAGCACGAGGAGCACGCCCGCGAGGCGGCCCGGCAGGGCGCGCGGATCATCGGCTTCCAGGAAGTCTTCAACAGTCCCTACTTCTGCCAGGTCCAGGACCCCGAGCACTACCGCTGGGCCGAGCCCGTCCCCGACGGTCCGACCGTCCGCCGGATGCAGGACCTCGCCCGCGAGACCGGCATGGTGGTCGTCGCCCCCGTCTTCGAGGTCGAGCAGTCCGGCTTCTACTACAACACCGCTGCCGTGATCGACGCCGACGGCACCGTCCTCGGCACCTACCGCAAGCATCACATCCCGCAGGTCAAGGGGTTCTGGGAGAAGTTCTACTTCCGGCCCGGCAACCTCGGCTGGCCGGTCTTCGACACCGCCGTCGGCAGGGTCGGCGTCTACATCTGCTACGACCGCCACTTCCCGGAGGGCTGGCGGCAGCTCGGCCTCAACGGCGCCCAGCTCGTCTACAACCCGTCCGCCACCCACCGCGGCCTCTCCGCCCACCTCTGGCAGCTGGAGCAGCCCGCCGCGGCCGTCGCCAACGAGTACTTCGTCGCCGCGATCAACCGCGTCGGGCAGGAGGAGTACGGCGACAACGACTTCTACGGCACCTCGTACTTCGTCGACCCGCGCGGCCGGTTCGTCGGCGACCCGGCCAGCGACACCAAGGAGGAACTCGTCGTCCGCGACCTGGACTTCGGCCTGGTCGACGAGGTGCGCCGGCAGTGGGCCTTCTACCGCGACCGCCGCCCCGACGCCTACGAGGGGCTGGTGCGGCCGTGACCAAGGACCTGCTCGGCCGCCACCGGGCGGTCCTGCCCGACTGGCTCGCCCTCTACTACGAGGACCCGCTGGAGATCACCCACGGCGAGGGCCGCTACGTCTGGGACGCCGACGGCAACCGCTACCTCGACTTCTTCGGCGGCATCCTCACCACCATGACCGCGCACGCCCTGCCCGAGGTGACCAAGGCGGTCGCCGAGCAGGCCGGGCGGATCCTGCACTCCTCCACCCTCTACCTCAACCGGCCGATGGTCGAACTCGCCGAGCGCATCGCCCAGGTGAGCGGCATCCCGGACGCCCGCGTCTTCTTCACCACCTCCGGCACCGAGGCCAACGACACCGCCCTGCTGCTGGCCACCGCCCACCGGCGCAGCAACACCGTCCTGGCCATGCGCAACAGCTACCACGGCCGCTCCTTCGGCTCCGTCGGCATCACCGGCAACCGCGGCTGGTCCCCGACGTCGCTGTCCCCGCTGCAGACCCTGTACGTGCACGGCGGCGTCCGCACCCGCGGGCCCTACGCCCACCTGGACGACCGGGAGTTCATCGCGGCGTGCGTCGAGGACCTCACCGACCTCCTCGGCCAGACCCGCCCCCCGGCCGCACTGATCGCCGAGCCGATCCAGGGCGTCGGCGGCTTCACCTCCCCGCCGGACGGCCTGTACGCCGCCTTCCGCGAGGTGCTGCACGAGCGCGGCATCCTGTGGATCTCCGACGAGGTGCAGACCGGCTGGGGACGGACCGGCGAGCACTTCTGGGGCTGGCAGGCGCACGCCCGCAGCGGTCCGCCGGACATCGTGACCTTCGCCAAGGGCATCGGCAACGGCATGTCCGTCGGCGGAGTGATCGCCCGCGCCGAGATCATGAACTGCCTGGACGCCAACAGCATCTCCACCTTCGGCGGCACCCAGATCACCATGGCCGCCGGCCTCGCCAACCTCGGCCATCTGCTGGAGCACGACCTCCAGGGCAACGCCCGGCGGGTCGGCGGACTGCTCATCGAGCGGCTGAGGGCGGTAGCCGCCCAGGTGCCGCACGTACGCGAGGTGCGCGGACGCGGGCTGATGATCGGCATCGAACTCACCCGGCCCGGCACCGACCGGGCCGACCCCGAGGCCGCGTCGGCCGTGCTGGAGGAGGCCCGTTCCGGCGGGCTGCTCATCGGCAAGGGCGGCGGGCACAGCACCAGCGCGCTGCGCATCGCCCCGCCGCTGACCCTCACGGTCGCGGAGGCCGAGGAGGGCGCCGCGATCCTGGAACGCGCGCTGCGCAGCCTGTGAGCCGGCGGGAGGAACCGCCCGGAGGGACAGGAGGGAACCGCACATGACCCGGACTCTGATCACCGGCGGTCTCGTGATCACGGCCGCCGACGAGATGCATGCCGACGTACTGATCGAGCACGGCCGGGTGGTGGCCCTGGCGGCGCCGGGCAGCCAGCAGTGGACGGCCGAGCGGGTGATCGACGCGTCGCAGCGGTACGTCATCCCCGGCGGGGTCGACGCACACACCCATATGGAGCTGCCGTTCGGCGGCACCTTCGCCTCGGACACGTTCGAGACCGGCACCCGGGCCGCGGCCTGGGGCGGCACGACCACCATCGTCGACTTCGCCGTGCAGTCCAAGGGCGCGGCGCTGCAGGCCGGCCTGGACGCCTGGCACGCCAAGGCCGAGGGGCAGTGCGCGATCGACTACGCGTTCCACATGATCATGTCGGATGTGAACGAGTCGACGCTGAAGGAGATGCCGAAGCTCATCGAGCACGGGGTGACCTCGTTCAAACTGTTCATGGCCTATCCGGGGGTGTTCTACTCGGACGACGGCCAGATCCTGCGGGCGATGCAGCAGGCCGGGGAATCCGGCGGGCTGATCATGATGCACGCGGAGAACGGCATCGCCATCGACGTCCTCGTCGAACAGGCCCTGGCACGCGGCGAGACCGCCCCCCGCTATCACGGTGAGGTCCGCAAGGCCCTGCTGGAGGCGGAGGCCACCCACCGCGCCATCCAGCTCTCCCGGGTGGCGGGAGCGCCGCTGTACGTCGTGCACGTCTCCGCCGAGGAGGCGGTCGCCGAGCTGGCCGCCGCCCGCGACAAGGGGCTTCCGGTCTTCGGCGAGACCTGCCCGCAGTACCTGTTCCTGTCCACCGACAATCTGGCCGAGCCGGACTTCGAGGGCGCCAAGTACGTCTGCTCCACCCCGCTGCGGCCCAGGGAGCACCAGGCGGCGCTCTGGCGGGGCCTGCGCACCGACGACCTCCAGGTGGTCTCCACCGACCACTGCCCGTTCTGCTTCACGGGCCAGAAGGAACTGGGGCGCGGCGACTTCTCCAAGATCCCGAACGGCCTGCCCGGAGTGGAGAACCGGATGGACCTGCTGCACCAGGCCGTCGTCGACGGCCGTCTCACCCGGCGCCGCTGGATCGAGATCGCCTGTGCCACGCCGGCCCGGATGTTCGGCCTCTACCCGCAGAAGGGCACGATCGCGCCGGGCGCGGACGCCGACGTGGTGATCTACGACCCGCACGCCACCCAGACCCTGTCGGCGGCCACCCACCACATGAACGTCGACTACTCGGCCTACGAGGGGAAGACCGTCACCGGTCAGGTCGAGACCGTGCTCTCGCGCGGCGAACTCGTCATCGACCGGCGCACCTACGCGGGCCGCGCCGGCCACGGCACCTTCGTGCCCCGCTCCACGTGCCAGTACCTCGGCTGAACGGCACACACAGCACAGCGCCACAGAGCACGGCACGACACAGCACAACACCGCACGGCACGAGAAACCGCACCGCACCGTACCGACTTTGGAGGTCCCGAGTGGACTTCGGACTCGTCCTGCAGACCGACCCGCCCGCCTCGCAGGTCGTCGGCCTGATGCGCCGGGCGGAGCGCAACGGCTTCCGCTACGGCTGGACCTTCGACTCCGCCGTGCTGTGGCAGGAGCCCTTCGTCGTCTACAGCCAGATCCTCGAACACACCACCGAACTCCGGGTGGGCCCGATGGTGACCAACCCGGGGACCCGGACCTGGGAGGTGACGGCCTCGACCTTCGCCACCCTGAACGACATGTTCGGCAACCGGACCGTCTGCGGCATCGGCCGCGGCGACTCGGCCATGCGGGTGGCCGGCCGCAGGCCCGACACCCTCGCCCGCCTCGGCGAGGCCGTCGACGCCATCCGTGACCTCGCCGAGGGCCGGGAAGCGGTGGTCGACGGCAAGCCGGTCCGCATCCCGTGGATCAGGAACGGCAGGCTTCCGGTGTGGATGGCCGCCTACGGGCCGAAGGCGCTCGCGCTCGCCGGGCAGAAGGCCGACGGCTTCATCCTCCAGCTCGCCGACCCGTTCCTGACCGAGTGGATGGTCAAGGCGGTCCGCCGTGCCGCCGCCGACGCGGGCCGCGACCCGGCCTCGGTCACGGTCTGTGTCGCCGCCCCCGCCTATGTCGGCGACGACCTGGCACACGCCCGCGAGCAGTGCCGCTGGTTCGGCGGCATGGTCGGCAACCACGTCGCCGATCTGGTCGGCCGCTACGGCGAGCACTCCGGCGTGGTCCCCGACGAGCTCACCGCGTACATCAAGAACCGGCACGGCTACGACTACAGCCACCACGGCCGGGCCGGAAACCCCTCCACCGACTTCGTCCCCGACGAGATCGTCGACCGCTTCTGCCTGCTGGGCCCGGCACAGGCCCATGTCGACAAGCTCCGGCGGCTGCAGGCACTGGGCGTCGACCAGTTCGCTCTGTACAACATGCACGACGCCCGGGAGGCGACCATCGACGCCTACGGCTCGGACATCATCCCGGCCGTCAACGGCTGACCCGGAGCGAGCCCTGCCCCGGGGGCACCGCGCGGTGCGACGGTCCCCGGGGCAGGGCGTCCTGCACCGGCGCTCCTACCAGTGGACGGGCAGGCGCTCCGGGATCCGTTTCATGAACCCGGTGCGCCACACCAGTTGCTCGACGGGGACGGCCAGGTCCAGGCGGGGCATCCGGTCCAGCAGGACCCGGATCGCCACCTCGGCGTGCTTCCTGCCCAGGGCGGTGGCCGGACAGTAGTGCGCCCCGCCGCCGAAGGACAGGTGTGTGCCCGCGTCAGGACGGTCCAGCCGGATGGTGTGCGGGTCGTCGTACCGGTCGGGGTCGTGGTTGGCGGCCTCGACCAGGACCAGCACCAGCTCGCCCCGGGCCACCGTGACATCACCGAGCCGCACGTCGTCCAGGGCGATCCGGGGCAGCCCGTCGGCGATCGACAGGTTGACGCGCAGCAGCTCGTCGACGGCGGTGGGGACCAGGCCGGGTTCGGCCGCCAGCCGGTCCCGGACCTCCCGGTTGAGCAGCAGGGTCGTGCACATCATGGTCAGGGCGCCCATCACCGAGATCACCCCGGCGCCGAACATGGTGACCCCCACCGTCGCGAACATCTCGTCGGACACCTGCGCGTAGTCGGGTGTGCCGCGCAGCGCGGCCAGCTCGCCCATCAGCCCTGCCGTGTCCGGGTCGTCCAGACGGTCCTTCATATAGGCGATGTCGCGGTCCCAGTTGAGCGCGGCGGCGGGCACCGGCCGCGGGCTGTTCATGAAGGCGGTGTGCAGGCTGCGGTAGAGACGGTCCGCGTCCGCCGGGGGGACGCCCAGCATCCGGCAGTGCAGACCGGTGGAGTACGGCACCGCGAAGTCCCGGCGCAGGTCGGCCGGTGCCCCCTGGGCGACCAGCGCGTCGGCCAGCTCCCCGGCGTACCGCTCCATCCAGTCGGCGTGCGCCTTGGGGTTGAGGGCGCGCATCACCGCCCTGCGCAGCCCGGCCCCGGTGATGTTGCCCATGTTGTTGACGACCTCGGGCGGGATCGTCAGCGCGTACTGGCGGGGCACCCCCGGGGCGGAGGTCTCCTTGAGGCTGAAGCGGTCGTCCTCCAGCACCTGCCGGCACAGGTCGTAGGAGGACACCAGCCAGGCCCGGTCCCCGGCGATGGTGCGCACCCGGGTGACCGGGCGGTCCCGCAGCAGGGCCGGCACCTCCTCCGGGAGCCGGTCGCCGCGCGGCGAGAACGGGAAGTCGAGCAGGTCCGTGTCGGGTGCGGTGGTCACCGGTCGGCCTCCGTGCGGGTCGGGTTGATGATGCCGTGGCCCTGGTTGCGCGATGCGCGCAGCCCGTGCCCCGGCCCGTACAACAGGTCGGCCAACGGCAGTACCTGGTGGTAGCAGTTGAGTGAGGACGCGACGTCGAAGATCGCCGGGGAGTCGAGGAACAGCGGCAGTTCGGCCAGGATGTAGCGGGTGCAGACGTCCCGCTGCCGGGGGGTGCCGGCCCGCCCGGTGACCTTGTCCTGCAGGAAGCGGTCCACCAGGTCGGCGACCGTCGCCCGCAGCACGGGGTCGTCGGCCATCAGGGACTCCACCCGGTCGCTGAGCCGGCGGTAGCCGGGCAGTCCGGTCAGTGCGGACACCGGCCGTGCCGCCACCCGGGTGCCGGACGGATCGGCGGACAGGGCGGCGTTCGCGACCTTGGCCCGCACTCCGCGCAGGTTCTTGACCGCCTTGCGGCGGGCGTCGTCCGGCGCATAGCCCAGCGCCTCGTACATGTCGGCGACGTGCAGATCCGTATAGACGATGTCGACCCGGGCGAAGCGCTCGGCCGCCCAGTGCGCCAGGCCGGTGACCGTGTCGGCGGTGAAGAAGCCGTTGCCCGGCGAGACGCCGATGACGGCATGGCAGGCCTCTTGCTCGATGACCCGGCAGTGGGAGGTGTACGGCCGCACGGTGAATATGTCGGTCGTGATGGTCGTCAAGGTGACGATTCCTTCGGGAGCCGCTAGTCCCAGTGGGGCCTTGTGCCCCCGGTGTGGCGACTCTGGGGAGAACCTAACCGAAGGCGGGCGCGTCACACAGCATGACCGGCCAGTAACTCTGCGGATTATCCGGACCGTTGGCGTCCGTATCCGTCCGGGGGCCAGTGGGGTGGGCCTGCCGCGGCCGGCCGCAGCGCCGCAGGTCAGCCCTTCCCGCCGTCCTGCAGGGTGGCGACCGCCTCCTTGGCCGCCTTGATGGCCCCCTTGTTTATCTCGTCCGTGCTGGGTGCCTTCTTCGTCTCGAAGTCGCTGCCGTTGTACGTGATCACGACCACCGCGTTGGCGGCGCGGACCAGCACGGTGCCCTCACGGGTCTGCTGCTGGTCCTCGGTGGTCAGGTTGACGACCGAGTAGGCCGCGTCGCCCACCCCGGGCACCTCGCCCCCGCCGTCCCGGTCCGCGACCCGCTCCTCGTACGACTTCCGGGCCGCGTCGTCCGACCGCATCACCTCGAAGGAGACGTCCAGCCAGCGGTAGTCGTAGCCCTTGAGCGCGTTCCAGGAGCAGGTGCGGCGCACCTCGGAGTCGGTCGACGGTATCTCCTTGCCGGCCGTCTCGGCGCCCGGCACGAGCGACGAGACCGTCTCCTTCCCCAGGCTGGTGCAGGGCGCCGGGGCGGCGCCGTAGGTCCGGGACACCGCCTGCGTCGACGGGGCCGACGGCGACCGGGTGGCGGTCTCGGGCTGCGACGTGGGCTCGGCGGCCGGTGCCGCGGCGAACGGGCCGGTCGACAGCGCCCAGCCCGCCGAGGCGAGCACGGCGACCGGGGTCAGACGTGCGATGAGGGCGAGCGGCAGGGGGAGGGGCACGGCGCACTTCTCGTGGGGACGGTGCGGAGAGGAGTCCGCACTGCGGACGGGACGCCAGTGTCACACGACTCCCTGTGGGGCGGAAGTGTCAACTCGCTGCGTGCCCGCGCGGTGACGCAGACACACGGACGGCGCCGGGCTCGCTGGGGGATATGCCCGGAAACCCCGGAAACCCCGGAAGTCGGCAGGTGCCGGCTCCGGGGCCCGGAGCGGACCCGGGCCGCCGCGCGTTCACCGCGGGCGGTCGCCGGCGATGGTGACGCGTTCGGCGATGCGCCGGTGGCCGTCGTAGTCGTTCACCGCGTAGTGCTGGGTGGCGCGGTTGTCCCAGAAGGCGATGTCCCCTGGCTGCCAGCGGAAGCGCACCTGGTACTCGGGAACGTGCGCCTGCTGGAACAGCAGCCGCAGCAGCCGGTCGCTCTCGTCCCGGTCCATGCCGACGATGCGCGTGGTGAAGGAGGTGTTGACGAACAGCATGCGCCGTCCCGTCACCGGATGGGTGCGCACGACGGGGTGCTCCACGGGCGGGAAGAGGTCCTGGAACGCCGCGAGCCGCTCGGGCCCGTAGAAGCGGATGAACCCGGGGATGAAGTCGTGCACGGCACGGGCGTCGTCGACGCGGTCCTTCACGTCCTGCGGAAGGTTGTCGTAGGCGGCGGCCATGTCCGCCCACATCGTGTCCCCGCCGGACGGCGGCACTTCGCGGAGCTGGAGGACGGCACCGAGCGCGGGACGTTCGCGGAAGGTGACGTCGGTGTGCCAGACGTTCTCGAACGTCCGGACACCGCCGGCGCCCTTGTCGAAGCGGACGACGTCCTCGCTGGAACCGGCGGCCAGCAGGGGGTTGGTCTCCAGTTCACCCCAGTTGCCCGCGAACGCGCGCTGCCGGTCGGAGGTGAGGTGCTGGGAACGGAAGAAGAGGACCTTCCACTCCAGCAGGGCGCGGTCGAGCTCCTCGAACAGGGCGGGGGTGAGCGGGTGGGAGAGGTCGACGCCGCGGATCTCGGCGCCGATCGTGCGGGCCCGCGGGACGAGCTCGAACAGTTCGTAGGGGCGCTCCTCCGAGCCCTCCGGGAGCCGGTGCAGGGTGCGCGGTCCTTCGTGGAGCCCGTCCTGGGGGATGCGTGCGGCGCGGAGGACGGCTGCCGGTGCGGCGTCCGTGGCGGTCATGCTGCTCGTCTCCTTCGACCGGTCCTGGTCGGGTCGTGTGCCGATGTGTCAGGGGTGGGTGTGTGCTGCCAGAGCCGTCTGCGCGGGGCGGCGAGGGGCGGGCGGCAGGGCAGGCCTGCGTGCCCGGCGGACCGGCGGGGGAGAAGCAGGTACTCCGTGCCGTCCGCCACACGGGGGCGCCGGCGCCCCCGGAGGGGCGGCGCAGATGGCTCAACGGCGGTGGGTCATCGACCGGAGCGCTCACACCCGGCTCGATCGGGGCAGCGCGAGTGCCCCGTCGTCGAGTCGAACCAGGTGGTAGTCATGAGGCCGATTGTGCGATCTTCAATTGCCGCTGTCAACGGCGGCACCTTCCCGCCGGGACGGCGGGCCGCCCGGCCGACGCGCGCAGACAGCGAGGTGAGAGCCCGATGTTCACCACCCGCCCCACCCTCCAGGGCACCTTCGGCATGGTGTCCTCCACCCACTGGCTGGCCTCCCAGTCGGCGATGGCCGTCCTGGAGGACGGCGGCAACGCCTACGACGCCGCCGTCGCCGGTGCCTTCGTGCTGCACGTCGTCGAGCCGCACCTCAACGGGCCCGCCGGAGAGGTGCCGATCCTGCTCGCCCCGGCGGGTGGTGAGGTGCGGGTGCTGTGCGGCCAGGGGGTCGCGCCGGCCGGGGCGAGCGTCGCGCACTACCGTGCGCTCGGCCTGGACCTCGTCCCCGGTACCGGACCGCTCGCCGCCGCCGTCCCCGGCGCCTTCGACGCCTGGCTGCTGCTGCTGCGCGACCACGGCACCAAGTCCCCGGCCGAGGTGCTGAAGTACGCCATCGGCTACGCCGAGCAGGGGCATCCGGCCGTGGAACGCGTCGGCGGGACGGTTTCGGCCGTGCGCGGGCTGTTCGAGACCGAGTGGACGACCTCGGCCGAGGTCTATCTGCCCGGCGGGCGTCCGCCCCGGCCCGGAGAGCGGCTGCGCAACCCCGCCCTCGCCGCCACCTGGAAGCGGCTGCTCGCCGAGGTCGCGGGGGCGGGCGACCGGGCGGCGCAGATCGAGGCGGCCCGGGAGGTGTGGCGCGCCGGATTCATCGCCGAGGCGCTGATACGGCAGGCGGGTCGGCCCACGATGGACACCAGCGGCGAGCGGCACACCGGCACGCTCACGGCCGCCGACCTCGCCGGCTGGTCCGCGGCCTACGAGCCGCCCGCCACGTACGACTGGAACGGCTGGACCGTGTGCAAGGCCGGCCCCTGGAGCCAGGGCCCGGTGCTGCTCCAGCAGCTCGCCCTGCTGCCGCCCGAACTGCCGGCGTACGGCTCCGCGGACTACGTCCATCTGCTGGTCGAGGGCTGCAAGCTCGCCATGGCCGACCGGGAGGCCTGGTACGGCGACGCGCGGGAGGTGCCGCTCGACGACCTGCTGTCGGCTCCGTACAACGCGCAGCGGCGCCGCCTCGTCGGCGAGCGGGCGTCGTACGAACTGCGGCCGGGGAGCCCGGGCGGGCGCACGCCACGGCTCTGCCGGTACGCGCGCGCGGGGGCCACCGGGGAGCCGGGCTTCAACCCGACGGGCGCCGGGGAGCCGACCGTCGCCGGGAGTCCGGCCTCCGCGGTGCCGGGTGAACCCGGGGTCCGTGCCGACGGCGGCACCCGCGGCGACACCTGCCACCTCGACGTCGTCGACCGGTGGGGCAACATGGTGGCCGCCACGCCCAGCGGCGGCTGGCTGCAGTCCAACCCCGTCGTGCCGGAGCTGGGCTTCCCGCTCGGCACCCGGCTGCAGATGACCTGGCTGGAGGAGGGGCTGCCGAACTCCCTCACCCCGGGCCGCCGCCCCCGGACCACCCTCACCCCGTCGATCGCGCTGCGCGACGGCGTGCCCGTGATGGCGTTCGGCACCCCGGGAGGAGACCAGCAGGACCAGTGGCAGCTGCACTTCCTGCTCGCCGTCGCGCTGCGCGCCCCGGTGCGCGGCGGCCTCGACCTGCAGGGTGCCGTCGATTCCCCGAACTGGCACAACGACAGCTTCCCCGGCTCCTTCTTCCCGCGCGGCATGCGCCCCGGCAGCGTGACCGTCGAGTCCAGGATGCCCGGTGCCGTCGTCGCGGAACTGCGCCGCCGCGGCCATGACGTCACCGTCGGTGACGCCTGGTCCGAGGGGCGGCTGTGCGCGGTCGCCCGGGACCCGGGGACCGGGATTCTGTCGGCGGCGGCCAATCCGCGCGGCATGCAGGGATACGCCGTGGGACGCTGAGCCCCGGAACCTGTTGTTCATGCCGATTCCACCCGGAGTGCACCGGGCGGGCGGGGATTGTCAGTGGCGCATGCTCTCATGGAGTCATGATCGAAGAGACCGAAACCATCGACGAGTTTCTCGCCGGGCACGCCCACGAGGTCGAGGAGGCCCTCCGCAAGGCCGCCGCGCTGGAGATCATGCCGCGCTGGCGCCGCCTCGCCGCCGACGAGGTCGACCAGAAGAGCGGACCGCACGACCTGGTCACCGACGCCGACCGGCAGGCCGAGCTGTATCTGACCGACGCGCTCGGCGCCCTGCTGCCCGGCTCCGTGGTGGTCGGCGAGGAGGCGGTGCACGCCAACCCGGCGTCGTACGAGGCGATCCGGGGCGGGACACCGGTGTGGATCGTCGACCCGGTCGACGGCACCCGGCAGTTCGTGCACGGCGACCCCGGCTTCTGCACCCTGGTAGCGCTGGCGCACCACGGCCGGGTCCTGGCCTCCTGGACCTACGCCCCCGCCCTCGACCACCTCGCCACGGCGATACGGGGTGCGGGCGCCTTCCTGGACGGCGAGCCGCTGCGGGCCGGTTCCCCGGAGCCCGGCCGCGAGCTCAGGGTGGCCACCTCCCACCCGGACTTCACCACGGACGAGCAGAAGAGCGCCCTGCTCGGCCTGCACATCCCCGGCGTGGCCCCCCGCCCCTGCGGCTCGGCCGGACTGGAGTACCTGGCGGTCGCCCGCGGCGACCTGGACGCGACCGCCTTCTCCTGGGAGGCCGCCTGGGACCACGCCGCAGGTCTGCTGCTGGTGGAGGAGGCAGGCGGCGCCCATCTGACCCGGACGGGCGAGCCGTTCCACATCACCGGGGGCAACGACCTGCCGTTCACCGCCGCCCGCGACGCGGCCACCGCACGCCGGGTGACGGCCCTGCTGGCCGGCGGGGCCGCCTGATCCGGCCGCGGCTGTCCGCTCGCCCCGGACCGGAGTCCGCCGCACCCCACCCGCGCGCGGAGTCCGCCGGAGCCCCGGCATATCCTGATCCCCAGAGGCCATCGGCTGACGAAGGGGTCCGAAGGTGCCGTCGATGCTCGATACCGTCGTGGTGGGTGCGGGACCGAACGGCCTGACGGCCGCAGTCGAGCTGGCCCGCCGCGGCTTCTCGGTCGCCGTGTTCGAGGCCCGGGACACGATCGGCGGCGGCGCCCGGACCGAGGAGCTCACGCTGCCCGGCTTCCGGCACGACCCGTGCTCCGCGGCCCACCCTCTCGCCGTCAACTCACCCGCCTTCCGCTCGCTGCCCCTGGAGCGCTACGGCCTCGAGTGGCTGCACCCGGACCTGCCCATGGCCCACCCGTTCCCCGACGGCTCCGCCGCCGTGCTCTCCCGGTCGGTCGCCGAGAGCGCCGCCTCGTTCGGCCCTCGTGACGCGGGCACCTACCGCAGGCTGATCGAGTCCTTCCTGCCCCGCTGGGACACCCTCGCCCGGGATTTCATGGCGCTGCCGCTGACCGCGCTGCCCCGCGACCCGGTCACGCTGGCCCGCTTCGGGCTGGTCGGTCTGCCCCCGTCCACCTGGCTGATGCGCCGGTTCCGGGACGAGAAGGCCCGGACCCTGTTCGCCGGTCTGGTCGCGCACGTCATGGCCCCGCTCGGCGGCCTCGCCACCAGCGCCGTCGGCCTGGTCTTCGCGCTGGCCGCGCACGCCCGCGGCTGGCCGGTGGCCCGCGGCGGCTCCCAGTCCATCTCCGACGCCCTCGCCGGGTACCTCACCGACCTCGGGGGCACCCTGCACACCGACTTCGAGGTCAAGCGGCTGGACGACCTGCCCCCCGCCCGCGCCTATGTCTTCGACACCTCGCCCGCCGCCCTGGCCCGGATCGCCGGCTTCGGCCGGTACTACGAGGGCTACCGGTACGGCCCCGGCGTCTTCAAGATCGACTATGCCCTGGACGGCCCGGTGCCCTGGACCGCCGAGGAGCCCCGCACCGCGGGCACCGTCCAGATCGGCGCCGACAGCGCGGAGATCGGCGCCGCCCTGCACGCGGCGTCCCGCGCCGGACGTGCGCCGGACCGGCCGTTCCTCATCACCGTGCAGCCGGGCGTCGCCGACCCCACCCGGGCCCCGGCCGGCAAGCAGGTCTTCTGGGCGTACGGCCATGTCCCGGGCGGCTGGACCGGCGACCTCACCGACGCCATAGAACGCCAGCTGGAGCGCTTCGCCCCCGGCTTCCGCGACCGGATCCTGGCCCGGGCCACCGCCGGCCCGCCCGAGCTGGCCGCCCGCAACGCCAACTACGTCGGCGGCGACATCGCCACCGGCGCCGTCTCCGGCCTGCAGATCCTGCTGCGCCCCCGGCTCTCCCTGTTCCCGTACGCCACCCCGCACCCGGCGGTCTTCATCTGCTCCTCGGCCACGCCGCCCGGCCCCGGGGTACACGGCATGTCGGGACACAACGCCGCGAAGGCCGTCTGGCGGAGGCTGCGGCAGAGCGGAGGCTGAGACGGACATGACCACCATCACCTTGGTGCAGGGCGACATCACCCGCGAGAGCGTCGACGCGATCGTCAACGCCGCCAACTCCTCGCTGCTCGGCGGCGGCGGGGTCGACGGCGCCGTCCACCGGCGCGGCGGGCCCGCGATCCTCGCGGAGTGCCGCGAGCTGCGCGCCTCCCGGTACGGCAAGGGCCTGCCCACCGGACAGGCCGTCGCCACCACCGCCGGCGAGCTGGACGCCCGCTGGGTGATCCACACCGTCGGCCCGGTCTGGTCGTCCTCCGAGGACCGCTCCGCCCTGCTCGCCTCCTGCTACCGGGAGTCCCTCCGGGTCGCCGACGGCCTCGGCGCCCGGACGGTGGCGTTCCCGGCGATCTCCACCGGTGTCTACGGCTGGCCGATGGACGACGGCGCCCGCATCGCCGTCGAGACGGTGCGCGCCGCCGGGACCACCTCGGTGGCCGAGGTCCGGTTCGTCCTCTTCGACGACCGGGCGTACCAGGCGTTCGCGGCGCAGCTCGGCTGACCGGCACCGCCCGCCGGGGACCGTATGCCGTCCATCACCCGACCCCTGGGTGCGCCGGGGCCCTGCCAGGCGCTTTAATTGCGTCCGATGTGCAAGAACCAGCATTGGGCAACAAGGGTGGGGTGCAGATGAGGACCCGTCGGATACGTAGCGCCGCCGCGGCGGCAGCGGCGATGGCCGCGGGGGTCACCGCCTGCTCGGCCCCCGGTGGCGGCTCCGGCGGCGGCGACGGCAAGACCGCCGACACCGTCGTCATCGGTGTCGCCTCCGAACCGGACACGCTCAGCCCGCTGCTCGGCTACGGCAGGGACGGCAACTCCAAGATCTTCGACGGGCTGCTCGCCCGCGACACCGACCTGGAGCTGCGGCCGGCCCTCGCGGCGGAACTCCCCGAGGTCACGGACGACGGCCGCACCTACACCTACACCCTGCGCGAGGGCGTGAAGTTCAGCGACGGCGAACCGCTGACCGCCGAGGACGTGGTCTACACGTACCGCACGGTGCTCGACGAGAAGACCAACAACACCACCAAGAGCGAACTGGACGCCGTCAAGAGCGTCGACGCGAGCGGCGACGACACGGTCGTCTTCCGTCTCAAGTACCCCTACGCGGGCTTCGCCGCGCGCACCGTGCTGCCCGTCGTGCCCGAGCACGTGGCCGGCGGGCAGGACCCCAACACCGGGTCGTTCAACACCGAGCCGGTCGGCACCGGCCCGTACGTCCTCGCCGACTGGCGGAAGGGCGAGAAGCTCACCTTCAAGGCCAACCCGCACTACTGGGGTGCCGAGCCCGCGGTGACCTCGTTCACCATGGCGGTCATCGCCGACGACAGCGTCCGCGCCACCCGGCTGCGCTCCGGCGACCTCGACGGCGCCGTGCTGCCGCCCAACCTCGCGGCCACCTTCAGGAACGACGACGGCAGGCGCACCCACGAGGCGAAGTCGTACGACTTCCGGGCCGTCACCCTGCCCACCGGGAACAAGGTCACCGGCGATCGCGCGATCCGGCAGGCCCTGGATGCCGCCGTGGACCGCCGGGCCATGGTCGACAAGATCCTCGAAGGCGCCGGCCGGCCCGCGTACGGGCCGCTGCCCACCGACGACCCCTGGTTCACCGAGGACATCGAGCGGACCCGGGACCTCGCCGAGGCCCAGCGGATCCTGGACGAGGCCGGCTGGACGCCGGGCAAGGACGGCATCCGCGGCAAGGACGGGCAGCGCGCCACGTTCACCCTGTACTACCCCTCGGGCGACAAGGTCCGCCAGGACCACGCCCTCGCGTACGCCTCCGACGCCAAGCAGGCCGGTATCGAGGTGAAGGTGGAGGGCGCCACCTGGGAGGTCATCGAACCGCGGATGGGCCGCGACGCGGTCCTCGCCGGCTTCGGCAGCGTCGGCGACCCCGACTTCGGCCTCTACACCCTGCTGCACTCCTCGCTCGCCGGCGACGGCTTCAACAACATGGCCCGCTACGACAACCCGGTCGTGGACGAGGCCCTGGACACCGGCCGGCAGAGCCAGGACCCGAAGCAGCGCGCCGCCGCCTACGACAGGCTGCAGAAGGCACTGGTCGACGACCCCGGGTACACCTTCCTCACCCACATCGACCACCTCTACGTGCTCGCCGACCGCTGGGACGGGCTGACCACCCAGCTCGAACCGCACGAGCACGGCTTCGCCAGCGGCCCGTGGTGGAACATCGAGGACTGGCAGCCGAAGGCATGACCCGCAGTCCCCGGAGACTTCCCTGGGGAGCGATGGCACGGCTGGCGGGGCGGCGGGCACTGTTCGCCGCCCCCGTCCTGGCCGTCGTCACCTTCGCGGTCTTCGCCATCGCCGCCGCCTCCCCGTTCGACCCCGTCAAGGCCTACGCCGGCACCGCGGCCCTCGGCGCCGACCAGGAGACCCTGGACCGGCTGCGCGCCAACCTCGGAGTCGACCGGCCCTTCGTGAGCCGCTGGTGGGACTGGCTGACCGCCGCGCTCTCCGGCGACCTGGGCCACTCCAGCGTGATGCGGCAGCCGGTGGTCCAGGTGATCGGCGAGCGCCTGGTGTGGTCGGCGCTGCTGTGCGCCGTCGCCTTCGCCGCCGCCGTGCTGCTCGGCACGGTGCTCGGGGTGCTGGCCGCGCGCCGCCCCGGCGCACCGCTGGACCGGGCGGTGACCTCGCTGTCGTACGCCCTGGAGGCCGCCCCCGTCTTCTGGATCGCGCTGCTGGCGGTCTGGCTGTTCGCGCTCCAGTGGGACCTGCTGCCGGCCGGCGGCCTCACCGACACCGGAAGCAGCCAGGTCACCGCGGGGCAGGTGGCGAGCCACGTCGTGCTGCCCGCCGGGGTGCTCGCCGTCTCCCAGCTGCCCTGGTTCACCCTCTACGTGCGCCAGGGGGTCACCGACGCCCTCGCCGAGGACCCGGTACGCGGCGCCCGCGCCCGCGGTCTGAGCGAACGCACCGTCCTGCTGGGCCACGCCCTGCGCTCCGGACTGCTGCCGGTGCTGACGCTGATCGGCTCCCGCGTCCCCGAACTCATCACCGGCGCCCTGCTGGTGGAGACCGTCTTCAGCTGGCCGGGCATCGCGGCGGCCACCGTGGAGGCGGCCACCGCGGTCGATTTCCCGCTGCTCGCCGCGCTGACCACGCTAGCCACCGCCGCGGTACTCGCCGGCAACCTGCTGGCGGACCTGCTCTACGGACTGTTCGACCCGAGGGTGAAGCTCAGTGACATGTGACGCCCCCGCTCCCCCGGAGCAGACCTGGCGGTCCTACGGCGGCGACCGCCGCTCCACCCGCACCCTGCGGGTGCGCACCTCCGCCGTGCTGGTGGCGGTGACCGTCCTGGCCGTACTGCTCGTCCCCCCGCTGGTCCAGCTCGACCAGCAGGCCGTCGACCTCGCCGCCAAGCTGCAGCCGCCCAGCTGGGAGCATCCCTTCGGCACCGACGACGTCGGCCGGGACCTGCTGCTGCGCTGCGTCTACGGGCTGCGCGTCTCGCTGCTGGTCGGGGTGGTGGCGGCGGTGGCGGCCACCGTCGTCGGCACCGCGGTGGGCGCCGCCGCGGGGGCACTGGGCGGCTGGTTCGACCGCGGCATCATGCGGATCGTCGACACCTTCTCCTCCGTGCCGCACCTGCTGCTCGGCATCTTCATCGTCGCCCTGTTCCGGCCGGGCGTCTGGCCGGTGGTGGTCTCGGTGGCGCTCACCCACTGGCTGTCGACCGCGCGCATCGTCCGCGCCGAGGTGCTGTCCCTGCGCTCGCGGCCCTACATCGACGCCGCCGTCTGCGGGGGCGCCTCCCGGTGGCGGGTGGCGGTCAGGCATCTGCTGCCCGGCGTACTGCCGCAGGCGGCGCTGGCCGCCGTGCTGATGATCCCGCACGCCATGTGGCACGAGTCGGCGCTGTCCTTCCTCGGGCTCGGGCTGCCCACCCACATGGCGAGCCTCGGCAACCTGATCGAGAGCGCCCGCACCTCGTTGCTGGCGGGACAGTGGTGGCCGACCCTCTTCCCGGGCCTGTTCATCATCGTCCCGACCCTCGCCGTCGCCGGTCTCGCCGGCGCCTGGCGGGAACGGATCAACCCCCGCCGGCGATCGGAGCTGATGCTGTGACCCACGGAACCGACGCGGCTCCGGATGCCGCCGACCCCGTGCCCCACGACGGTGCCGTCCCGGCCACCGGTGCCGACGCCCCGACGGAGCGCACCGCCCCCGTGCTGGCCGTGCGTGGGCTGTCCGTGCGGTTTCTGATGCCGGGCGGGCGGCGGATCGCCGCGGTGACCGACGTGGCGTTCGACGTGGCGGCGGGGGAGTGTCTGGCACTGATCGGGGAGAGCGGCTGCGGGAAGTCCGTCCTGGCCTCCGCGCTGCTCGGGCTGCTGCCCGGCAACGCGCAGAGCGCCGGCCGGGCCCGGCTCGGAGACCTGGACCTGCTCGCCGCCGACGAACGCACCCTCGCCCGCACCGTACGCGGGCGGCTGATCGGTCTCGTCCCGCAGAGCCCCGCCGCCCACCTCACCCCCGTACGCACCATCCGCTCCCAACTGGAGGAGACCGTCGCGGCCCTGACCCCGGTCCGGGGCGGCGCCGAGCTGCGCACCGCCGCCGAGGCCGCCGCCGAACGCGCCGCGTTCCCCCCGGACCACCTCGACCGCCACCCGCACGAGCTGTCCGGAGGGCTCGCCCAGCGCGCCGCCACCGCGCTCGCCCTGGTCGGCGACGCCCCGCTGCTGCTGGCCGACGAACCCACCACCGGACTCGACCGGGACCTGGTGGACCGCACGGTCGACGAGCTGCGCCGGCACGTCGACGGCAGGACCGGGAAGGGCGACGCCGCCGGGCGCCGAGCGCTGCTGATGATCACCCACGATCTCGCCGCCGCCGAGCGGATCGCCGACCGGGTCGCCGTGATGTACGCCGGCCGGATCGTCGAAGTCGCCGAGGCCGCCGCCTTCTTCGGCACGCCCGGACCCCGCCACCCCTACGGCCGCGGCCTGCTCCAGGCCCTGCCCGACCGCGCGTTCACCCCCGTCCCGGGAATGCCCCCGGAGCTCGGCGCGCTCCCCGACGGATGTGCCTTCGCCGCCCGCTGCGACCGCGCCACCGACGCCTGCTCCGTGCAGCCGGCGCTGTCCGGCACGGTCGCCTGCCACCACCCGCACACCGCTCACCCGCACACCGCCCACCCGGAGGCCGCCGACCGTGCTTGACCTGCGCGCCATCACCGCCGGATACACCAGGAGCACCCCGGTGGTCCGGGACGTCTCGCTGAGCGTCGCCCCCGGCGAGGCGGTCGGGCTGCTCGGCCCCAGCGGCTGCGGCAAGTCCACCCTGGCCCGCGTCGCGGCGCTGCTGCACCGCCCCGACGCGGGCAGTGTCGTCGTCGACGGCGAGCCGGTGCGCCGCTGGCGCCACCGCGCACCGCGCGAGCAGCGCACCGCGTTCGGCGTCGTCTTCCAGCAGGCGCGGCTCTCCGCCGACCCCCGGCTGCCGCTGGCCGACCTGATCGCCGAACCGCTGCGCGCCACCGGCCGGCGCCAGGGCAGCGCCGACCGGGTCGCCGAACTGGCCGCCACCGTGGGGCTCACCGGCGACCTGCTGACCCGGCGGCCCCACGAGGTCAGCGACGGCCAGCTGCAGCGCGCCTGCCTGGCCCGCGCCCTGGTACTGCGCCCGCGCTGGCTGGTCTGCGACGAGATGACCGCCATGCTCGACGCCTCGACCACCGCCGCGCTGGTCCGGGCGGTGGAGGACTACCGTTCGGCGACCGGCGCCGGCCTGCTGGCCGTCGGCCACGACCGCACCCTGCTGGACCGCTGGTGCGACCGCACCGTCGACTTCACGAGCCTGTCCACCGCGGTCCCCCGCAAGGCAGCCGACCGGTAACTCGCCCTCCGGTTAATCGACATGCATCCGTCGAACCAGGGCAACGGGCGCACCCATCGGGGTTCATCGGGCGCGGATTGGCTGGTCAGGTCCGACCATCCGCCGTCTGGAGGTTCGATGACCCGGCCGCGCACCAGTATGGACGACCCCCTGAAGCGCAGGGGATTCCTCGGGATGGCCGGCGCCGGTGCGGGCGCGGTGCTCGTCGGCACCGCCGCCGCGCCCGCCGTCGCCGCCCCCTCGAGGCGGATCCCCGGCGACCTCTTCCGGCTCGGCGTCGCCTCCGGCGACCCGCTCCCCTACGGCGTGCTGCTCTGGACCCGGCTCGCGCCGAAGCCGCTGGAGTTCGACGGCGGCATGCCCCGGCGCCCGGTCCCGGTGCACTGGGAGATCGCCCTCGACGCACGCTTCCGGCGGGTCGTCCGGCGCGGCACGGAGCTCGCCGTGCCCGCCGAGGCGCACACCGTCCACGCCGACGTACGGGGCCTCGGCCCGCACCACGAGTACTACTACCGCTTCCGCGCCGGCCGGTCCGTCTCCCCGGTCGGCCGCACCCGCACCGCGCCGGCCCCCGGCACCGCCCCCGCCGTCGAGTTCGCCTTCGCCTCCTGCGCCAACTGGGAGCAGGGGTACTTCACGGCGTACCGGCGCATGGCCGAGGAGCGGCCCGACGTGGTCTTCCATCTCGGCGACTACCTCTACGAGTACCGGGCCGGGGCGAACGGCAGTGTGCGCACGCACATCGGCGACGAGATGAACACCCTCGACGAGTACCGGCAGCGGCACGCCCAGTACAGGACCGACCCCGACCTGCAACTGCTGCACGCCACCGCGCCCTTCGTGGTCACCTGGGACGACCACGAGACCGACAACAACTACGCCGGCCTCGTTCCGGAGAACACCGACCCCGGCCAGGGCAACGACACCACCGCCCGCTTCGCCGCCCGCCGCACCGCCGCCTACCGGGCCTACTGGGAGCACATGCCGCTGCGCCGGTTCCGCAGGCCGGTCGACACGGACCTGCCGCTGTACCGCCGGCTGGAGTTCGGGAACACCGCCACCTTCAGCGTGCTGGACACCCGCCAGTACCGCACCGACCAGCCCTACGGCGACCGGTGGCAGGTCTCCGGGCCCGAGCAGTGGGACCCGGACGGCACCATCCTCGGCGCCGAGCAGCACCGCTGGCTGGAGCGCAGCCTGTCCCGCTCGCGCTCGATGTGGAACGTGGTCCCGCAGCAGATCTACTTCGCCAACTGGGACGCCCTCGCCGGGCCGGACGACGGCGGCTACAACGACGGCTGGGACGGCTACCGGGTCTCCCGCGACCGGGTGCTCGGCTTCGTCGAGGAGCGCGGCATCGAGAACTTCGTCGTCCTCACCGGTGACGTGCACACCAACTGGACCAACGACCTGCGGCGCGACTTCGAACGCCCGGAGACCCGGCTGCTGGGCAGCGAGTTCGTCACCACGTCGATCAGCTCGGGCGGCGACGGCACCGGTTCCCACGACCCGGGCCAGGTCTACTGGGACGAGAACCCGCACCTGAAGTACTACAGCAACCGACGCGGCTATGTGCGCTGCCGGGTGACCAGGGAGCACTGCACGGCCGACTACCGGGCCGTCGACCACGTCACCCGGCCCGGCGCCCCGGTCCGCACCGACCGGTCGTTCGTGATCGAGGCGGGCCGGCCGGGCGTCCAGGACGCCTGACGGGGGAACCGCCCCGGACCAGGGGGCGACGGCCGGTGGCCGACCGTCGCCCCTCAGGAACGCACAGAGTCCGACACGGTGATTGATTCGATTGTGTTCGGGTTCTAGGGTGTGGCTGACCCGGTAGTCGCCCCCTCACCGGCAGTTGCGATCGGGCACCGTGCCAACTGCCGTCTGTGCACCGTGTGTTGAGCAGCTCCCACCGAAGCCCACGGAAGGCCACGGTCATGCCGCACCCGCCCGTGTCACCCGCCGGTTCCCAGGCCGCCCCCCACCCCCGCCCGTGCGTCAGCCGCCGCCGGCTGCTGGAGAGCGGGGCCGCCGTGCTCGGCGCCCTCGCGCTGTCCGGGTCGCCCACCGCGGCACACGCGGCCGGCCGGCGCGCCCCCGCGGGGCCCGCCGCCCCGACCGCCCCCGGCACCCCTCCGGCCTGGAACGACCTCGGAGTCTTCCGGCTCGGCACCGAGCCGCCGCACACCACGCTCATGCCGTACGCGGACGTCCGCCAGGCCCTGACCGGTGACCGCACCCGCTCCCCGTACCGCATCGGCCTCGACGGCACCTGGAAGTTCGCCTACGCGGACCGCCCCGACGACCGCGACCCCGACTTCCACCGCACCGACCTCGACGACACCGGCTGGGAGACCATCCCGGTCCCGGCCGTCTGGCAGCTGCACGGCCACGACTTCCCCGTCTACCTGAACATCACCTACCCGTACTGGGGAGCCAACGGCCTGGGCGAGGAGCCGCGGCCGCCCGCCGCGCCGACCCGCTACAACCCGGTCGGCCAGTACCGGCGCACCTTCACCGTCCCGGCCGACTGGTCCGGCCGCCGCACCTTCCTGCACTTCGAAGGCGTCAGGTCCGCCCACTATGTATGGATCAACGGCGAACTGACGGGCTACCACGAGGACTCCTGCACTCCCGCCGAGTACGACATCACCGACCGGCTCAGGCCCGGCACCAACCAGATCGCCGTCGAGGTCTACCGCTACTCCGACGGGGACTGGCTGGAGGACCAGGACATGATCCGGCTGAGCGGCATCTTCCGCTCGGTCTACCTGTACTCCACCCCGGCCGTGCATCTGCGGGACTTCAAACTGGACACCCCGCTGGACGACACCTGCACCGGCGCCGAACTCTCGGTCACCGCGAGCGTGCGCGCCTACGGCGAGCGCGGCACCGGACGGTACACCGTCGAGACCCGGCTCTACGACGCCCGCGGCCACGCCGTCTGGTCCCGGCCGCTGGAGCAGACCGCCGACCTCGGCACGGTGAGGGCCGGTGAGGACGTCACCGTACGCGCCACCCGGACCGTACCCTCCCCGAAGCTGTGGTCCGCCGAGCACCCGTATCTCTACACCGCCGTGCTGCGGCTGCGCGACCCCGCCGGAAGAGTGACCGAGACCCTCTCGCACCGGGTGGGCCTCCGCGAGTTAGCGCTCAGGGACGGGCTGATGCGGATCAACGGCCGACCGGTCTCCTTCCGCGGCACCAACCGGCACGAGCTCCACCCGGACCGCGGCACCGCCCTCACCCGCGAGGACATGATCGAGGACATCGGGGTCATCAAACGGCTGAACATGAACAGCGTCCGCACCTCGCACTACCCGAACAACCCGCTGTGGAACGAACTCGCCGACGAGTACGGCCTCTACCTCGTCGACGAGACCAACCTGGAGACCCACGGCATCCGCTCCGAGTACCCCGGCGACCACCCGGAATGGACCGCCGCCTGCGTGGCCCGCGCCCGGAACATGGTCCACCGCGACAAGAACCACCCCTCGGTCGTCATCTGGTCGCTCGGCAACGAAGCGGGCGGCGGCAGCACCTTCACCGCCATGCACGACTGGATCCGCTCCTACGACCCCACCCGCGTCATCCAGTACGAGGGCGACGACCGCCCCGGGATCAGCGACATCCGCTCCCAGATGTACGACACCCCCCAGCGCGTCGAACAGCGGGCGAAGGACAGCTCCGACACCCGCCCCTACGTGATGATCGAGTACTCCCACGCGATGGGGAACTCCAACGGCAACTTCACCAAGTACTGGGACCTCGTACGCCGCCACGACGTCCTCCAGGGCGGCTGGATCTGGGACTTCGCCGACCAGTCGCTGCGCTGGCCCACCCCGGACCGCACCCTGTTCACCGAGACCGGACCCGCCCGGCTGCGCGGCGAGCTCCTCGCCCCCTCCGGCAGCTTCGACCCCGGCCGCGGACTGTCCGGCGGCACCGTCTTCGCCCGCGACGACAGTCTCGACCTCACCGGCTCGCTCACCCTGGAGGCCTGGGTCACCCCGCACGTCACCGGCTACCACCAGCCGATCATCACCAAGGGCGACACCCAGTACGCCCTGAAGCTGAACGACCGCACCCTGGAGTTCTTCATCCACTCCGGCGGCCGGTGGATCACCGCCGCCTGGACGGTCCCCGACGACTGGACCGGCCGCGAGCACCACCTCGCCGGCGTCTTCGACGCCGACGCCGGCACGCTCACCCTCTACGCCGACGGCACGCCGCGCGCCACCCGCAGCACCGACCGGCGGCCCGGCAGCACCACGGCACCCCTCGCCCTCGCCACCGACGCGGACAACCAGGTCCGCGAGTTCAGCGGCACCGTCCGCCGCGCCCGCGTCCACGCCCGCGCCCTCACCGCCGCCGAACTCGCCGACGGCGACCGCGGCCCCGGCGACGACGGCGTCCGCTTCTGGTTCGACGCGGCTACCGTCGGCGTCGACCGCAAGCGGCCGGAGGAGCGGACCTTCCTCGCCTACGGCGGCGACTGGGGCGACAACCCCAACGACGGCAACTTCGCCGCCGACGGCATCGTCCTCGCCGACCGCGGCCACACCGGCAAGGCCGCCGAGATCAAGCGCGTCTACCAGGCGATCGGCGCCACCGCCCGCCCCGGCGGCCCCGGCGCGATCACCCTCAGCAACGAGTATCTGTTCACCGGCCTGCGCGCGTTCGACGGCCGGTGGGAGCTGGTCGCCGACGGCGAGGTGGTGCGGCGCGGCAGGCTCACCCGCGACCAGCTGGACGTGGCACCGCTGTCCCGCAAGGACATCACCGTGCCGGTCCGGCTGCCCCGCGACCCGGCGCCGGGCACCGAGTACTTCCTGCAACTGTCCTTCACCACCAGGGAGTCCACGCCCTGGTCCCCGGCCGGCTTCGAGGTGGCCCGGCACCAGCTTCCCCTCGACGCCGACGTCCCGGCGGTCACCCCGGTGCCCCTGGACCGCGTCCCGGCCCTGCGCCACCGCGACGACGGCGACGAGGTCACGGTCGACGGCAGGGACTTCTCGGTCACCGTCGACAGGCGCAGCGGCACCCTCACCTCCTACGAGGCGCACGGCACCGCGCTGATCACCTCCGGGCCGGTGCCGAACTTCTGGCGGGCGCCCACCGACAACGACCACGGCAACGGCCAGCACGTGCGCAACCAGACCTGGCGTGACGCCGGAGCCCGGCGCACGGTCACCGGCGTCGCCGTGCGCACCCTCGGCGACCGGGCCGTCGAGATCCGGGTCAGCGGCACCCTGCCGACCACCACCGAGTCGGCGTACACCACCACCTACACGGTGTTCGGCAACGGCGAGATCAAGGTCGACAACACCCTGCACCCGGGCGCCCCGAGCCTGCCCTACCTCCCGGAGGTCGGCACCCTGCTGTTCCTGCCGCGCCGCCTGGACCGGCTGCACTACTACGGCCGCGGCCCCGAGGAGAACCACTGGGACCGCAACACCGGCACCGACGTCGGCCGATACTCCGGCACCGTCGCCGGGCAGTGGACCCCGTACATCCGCCCCCAGGAGAACGGCAACAGGACCGACGTCCGCTGGGTCGCCCTCACCGACCGCCACGGCGTCGGGCTGCTCGCCACCGGCGAACCCCTCCTCGAGGTCAACGCCTCGCACTTCACCCCGGAGGACCTGTCGGCCGGCGCCCGCCACGACTACCAGCTCACTCCGAGGGACGCGGTCGTCCTGCGCCTCAACCACCGGCAGATGGGCGTCGGCGGCGACAACAGCTGGGGCGCGCACACCCACGACGAGTTCAAGCTGTTCGCCGACCGAGACTACGCGTACACCTACCGGTTGCGCCCGATCACCGACGTCCGCGACGCGGCGGCGGCCCGGCGGCGGCCCACGGCCACCGAGTAACCGGCTCGCGCGATCCGGATCGGTCCAGGAAGCGGCACGTCCATGTCGGATTCCCGCCAGCCCCGGTGGGTCCGCTACGCCATCCTGGAGGCATGCAGAAGGGGATGCACACCGACACCGAGCGCTGCGTGCGTGCAGTCCGGTCCAAGGACGCGCGGTTCGACGGCTGGTTCTTCACCGCGGTCCTGACCACCCGCATCTACTGCCGGCCCAGCTGTCCGGTGGTGCCGCCGAAGCCGCAGAACATGACCTTCTACCCGAGCGCGGCGGCCTGCCAGCAGGCCGGCTTCCGGGCCTGCAAGCGGTGCCGCCCCGACACCAGCCCCGGCTCCCCGGAGTGGAACGGACGCGCCGATCTCACCGCCCGCGCCATGCGGCTGATCGCCGACGGCGTCGTGGACCGCGACGGCGTGCCCGGCCTCGCCACCCGGCTCGGCTACAGCACCCGGCAGATCGAACGCCAGCTCCTCGCCGAGCTCGGCGCCGGCCCGCTGGCACTGGCCCGTGCCCAGCGCGCCCAGACCGCCCGCGTGCTCATCGAGACGACCCCCCTGCCGATGGCACAGATCGCCTTCGCCGCCGGCTTCTCCTCCATCCGCACCTTCAACGACACCGTCCGCGAGGTCTTCGCCCTCAGCCCGAGCGAACTGCGCACCGACGTACCCCGGGCCGGCGCCCCCGGCGCGCCCGGTGCCCTCTCGCTCCGGCTGCCCTTCCGCGCCCCGCTCAACCCCGACAACCTCTTCGGCCATCTCGCCGCCACCGCCGTCCCCGGCGTGGAGGAGTGGCGGGACGGGGCCTACCGGCGCACGCTCCGCCTGCCCTACGGCCACGGCATCGCAGCGCTCACCCCGAACTCCGACCACATCGGCTGCCGGCTCGTCCTGAGCGACCTGCGCGATCTGACCGTCGCCATCAGCCGCTGCCGCCGGCTGCTCGACCTGGACGCCGACCCCGCCGCCGTCGACGACCAGCTGCGCACCGATCCGCTGCTGGCGCCGCTGGTCGGCAAGGCACCCGGCCGCCGGGTGCCGCGCACCGTCGACGAGGCCGAGTTCGCCGTACGCGCCGTGCTCGGCCAGCAGGTCTCCACCGCCGCCGCCCGCACCCACGCCGCCCGGCTGGTCACCGCCCACGGCGAACCGGTGGACGACCCCGAGGGCGGCCTCACCCATCTCTTCCCGTCCCCCCGGGCGCTCGCGGCGGTGGACCCGGACACGCTGGCCATGCCGCGCACCCGCCGCACCACCCTCACCACCCTCGTGCGCCATCTCGCCGACGGCTCCCTCACCCTGGGCGTCGAGAGCGACTGGGCGGAGACCCGCGCCCTGCTGCTCGACCTGCCCGGCTTCGGCCCCTGGACGGCCGACGTCATCGCCATGCGTGCCCTCGGCGACCCCGACGCCTTCCTCCCCACCGACCTCGGTATCCGCCGCGCCGCCGGAGAGCTGGGCCTGCCCGCCACCCCGGCGGCGCTCACCGCCCGCGCCACGGCCTGGCGGCCCTGGCGGGCGTACGCCGTCCAGTACCTGTGGGCGACCGACAGCCACCCGATCAACTTCCTGCCCGTGTGAGGAGCTTCCCCGATGAACACAGTGAAACAGCACACCGTCCTGGACAGCCCCTACGGCCCGCTGACCCTGGTCGCCGAGGACGGCGTCCTGTGCGGCCTCTACATGACCGAGCAGCGCCACCGCCCGTCCGAGGAGACCTTCGGGGACCGCGACGGCGCGCCCTTCGCCGAGGCGACCGAGCAGCTGGAGGCCTACTTCGCCGGGGAGCTGCAGGACTTCACCCTCCGGCTGCGTCTGAACGGCACCCCGTTCCAGCGCACCGTCTGGGACCGGCTGCGCGCCATCCCGTACGGGGAGACCCGCACCTACGGCGAGCTCGCCGACGCGCTCGGCAACCCCGCCGCCTCCCGGGCCGTGGGCCTCGCCAACGGGCGTAACCCCATCGGCATCATCGTCCCCTGTCATCGGGTCATCGGCGCGAGCGGCAGTCTCACCGGCTACGGCGGCGGCCTGGCCCGCAAGCAGCGGCTGCTGGACTTCGAACGGGGCGAACCGGCCGGGGCGCTGTTCTAGGAGTGCCGGTGTGCCGGCTGTGCTGCTCCAGGAGGCCGCGCAGCAGCGCGGGCAGCGCCGTGCCGATCGGCTCCCGGACCACCCACCCGGTCGGCGAGGTCGTCGTACGGCGCCGGCTCGGCGTTGACCACGAGCAGCCGGGCACCGTGGTCGGCGGCCACGCCGGCCGGCCCGCCGGGTCAGCCGACCCGGCGGCCGTTCTCCAGCTCGACCGTGCCGGTGCCGTCCGTCACGGCGTCCAGCGCGGACACCACCCGGCCGAGGAGGATGCCCGGCAGATGGCCGCCCAGCCGCTCGCGCGGCACCAGCCGCCAGGACAGCAGTTCCTCCTCCTGGAGCCGGATCGCCCTGAGCTCCTCCTCGCCGAGGACCCCGCCGTCGTACAGGTACGCAACCAGTGGCGGCCGGCCCGGCCCCGGCACCCAGTCGACGGCGAGCAGCCGGCCCGGCACGACGTCCAGGCCGATCTCCTCGGCCGTCTCCCGGCGCGCGCCCTCGCGCGGGGTCTCCCCGTCGTCGGACTCGACGGTGCCGCCCGGCAGCGCCCACCCCTCCCGGTAGTTGGGCTCGACCAGCAGTACCCGGCCCTCGGGGTCCCGGAACAGCATCGCGGCGCCGCACAGGACACGGGGCAGGCCGGCGATGTACGCGGCGAAGTCAGAGGTGGTGGTCACCCGGGAAGCCTAGCCGGACCGGACCCGGTCACGCCCCCGCCTGCGCCAGCCGCAGGGTGCGCTCCGCCAGCGCGCTGATGCGTACGCCGTCGAAGCCGAACACCGCGCTGCGCACCGTGTCCCGCAGCGGCTCGGTCCACTGCCGAGGGATCGCCGCCGCACCGCACAGAACCCCGGCCACCGAACCCGCCGTCGCACCGTTGGAGTCGGTGTCCAGACCGCCGCGCACGGTGAGCGCGATGGTGCGGGTGAAGTCCCCGTCGCCGTACAGCAGCCCGGCGGTGAGCACGGCGGCGTTGGGCACGATGTGGATCCAGCCCAGCCCGGCGGTCTCCGCCGCCAGCGTGGTGAGCGTGTCCTCCCAGGCCACCCCGGCCTCGTGCAGCGAGGCCACCCGGCGCACCGTGCGGGCCAGCCGGCTGCTCGCCGGGATCACCGTCAGTGACCGGTCGAGTGCGTGCCGCGGGCCGGGGGCCGTGAACGCCGCCGAGATCAGCGCAGCGGCCCACATGGCGCCGTAGACGCCGTTGCCCGTGTGGGACAGCACCGCGTCCCGGCGGGCCTGCAGCGCGGCGCGGCCCGGATCGCCGGGGCGGGTCCAGCCGTGGATGTCGGCGCGGATCAGCGCGCCGATCCACTCCTGGTACGGGTTGCCGCAGGTGGCGGTCAGCGGCGGCCTCAGCCCGCCCGCGAGGTTCCGGTACGCCGCCCGCTCCGCGGTGAACGTCTGCAGGTACGGCAGCCGCGTCAGCCACAGCTCACCCACCTGCTCGGTGCTGAAACCGAAACCGTGCGTCTCCAGCAGATCGAGTCCGAGGACCGCGTAGTCGATGTCGTCGTCGCGGCAGCTGCCGTGGATCCGGCCACGGACACACTCCGGCCACTCGGGGCGCAGCGGCGCGCCGGCCCCGCCGTCGTCCGGCGGTGCGGGCAGGTAGTCGGTCAGCGGGAGCGCGCCGGCCCGCCGCAGATAGCGGTCGATCCGTTCGCGGGTCCACACCTCGCCCTGCTCCACCGGCTTGCCGAGCATGTTGCCCGCGATCCGGCCGAGCCAGCCGCCGTGGATGCGGTCGGCCGGCCCCGGAGCGGCGATGTCGTCGAGGGTCATGTCTGCGGTGTACCCCCTTCCGGGCCCGCCGGACGCCGTTCCAGGGACCGGGCAGGGCATGACGCCGGGGCGGCCCTGAGGTTAAGGTCGCAGCGGCGCGACTGCCTTGACGTGCGCAAGGCCCGAAGAGCAAGGGGATAGCAAGGTGGCTGACGCTGCAGTGGACGGGGCCCGTCGGGTGCTCGTCGCCGCGGACAAGTTCAAGGGGTCGCTGACGGCCGTGGAGGTCGCCGAGCGGGTGACGGCCGGGCTGCGCCGTGTCGTGCCGGACGTCGCCGTGGAGGCACTGCCCGTCGCCGACGGCGGCGACGGCACGGTCGCCGCGGCGGTCGCGGCCGGGTTCGAGCGCCGGGAGCTGCGTGTCGTCGGGCCGGTCGGCGACGAGGTGACCGCGGCGTACGCGCTGCGCGGGGACACCGCGGTGGTGGAGATGGCCGAGGCGAGCGGGCTGCAGAGGCTGCCCGAGGGCGTCCTCGCGCCGCTGACCGCGTCCACGTACGGTTCCGGCGAGCTGCTGCGGGCCGCGCTGGACGCGGGCGCCCGGACGATCGTGTTCGGGGTCGGCGGCAGTGCGACCACCGACGGCGGCGCCGGGATGCTGGCCGCGCTGGGCGCGCGGTTCCTGGACGGGGACGGCAGGCCGGTGGCGCCGGGCGGCGGCGGGCTCGCCGAGCTGGCCACGGCCGACCTGTCGGGTCTGGACCCGCGGATCACCGAGGTCGAGCTGGTGCTCGCCAGCGACGTGGACAACCCCCTCACCGGGCCGAAGGGCGCGCCCGCGGTGTACGGGCCGCAGAAGGGCGCCTCGCCGGAGGACGTGCGGAGGCTGGACGCCGCCCTCGTGCACTTCGCCGGGGTCCTGGAGGGTGTCCTGGGTCCGAGGGCCGCCGAGTACGCGGCCTCCCCGGGTGCCGGGGCCGCGGGAGGTATCGGCTACGGGGCACTGCTGCTCGGCGCGGGGTTCCGGCCCGGTATCGAGGTGATGCTGGACGTGCTGGGCTTCGCTCCGGCGCTGGAGCGGGCCGGGCTGGTGATCACCGGTGAGGGTTCGCTGGACGAGCAGACGCTGCACGGCAAGGCCCCGGCGGGCGTCGCGGCAGCGGCGCGGGCCGCGGGCAAGGAGGTCGTGGCGGTGTGCGGGCGGCTGGCGCTGCCGGCGGACGCGCTCGGGCGGGCCGGGATCCGGCGGGCGTATCCGCTGACGGAGGCCGAGCCCGACGTGGCGAGGTGCATCGCGGAGGCCGGGCCGATCCTGGAGCGGGTCGCCGAGCGGATCGCCCGGGACTTCCTGGTCTGAGCGCCGCAGGGGGTTGCGCCTCCGCCGCCCTCACTTGATCCGAACGGGGCCTGCCGCCCCCGCACCCCGCATCGGCCCTGAACGGGCCTCGTCGTCAAGCGCCGGACGGGCTGGGTGGGCTCGGCGGGCCCGACGCCGAGGTGCCGGGCGGCCGGGGAGGCCCGGGTACCCCCCGGCCGGAGAGCCGGGCGGTGGGTGGGCAGCGGTCCCGGGGGCCAGGGGGCGGAGCCCGCGGCTCGGGACAACGCGGCCCGGAGACAGCCGAAGGGCCCCGGAACGGACTGGTCCGGGGCCCTGCACACCGCGCCGTACGGCGACCGCGCCGCTACGGCAACTGCGCCGCCCGCGCCTCCCGCCGGTTGTCACGGAAGTTGTTCACCCGGCGAGCAGTGGCGAACAGGGGGATGACAGCCCCCATGACCAGCTGCAGCGCACAGCCCGTCTGCAGCAGCAGCTGACCGCTCGGGGCGTCGAACGCCCACGCCGCCAGCAGGCCCATGCTCAGCACGATCCAGGTCAGCATCGCCACCGCGAGGCGCCCCCGCGGCTTCGGGTACTCCACCCGGCTCACCATCAGCCACGCGGTGCCGATGATCGCCAGCAGCGTCGCCACGAAGGGCAGCTCCAGCAGCACGATCGAGACCACGGTCAGTGCGCCGAACGGCGACGGCATGCCCTGGAAGGTGCCGTCCTTCATCGTCACGCACGAGAATCTCGCCAGCCTCAGCACCACCGCCAGCAGCACCACGATCGCCCCGACCGCCGCCACCCGCTGGTGGGCGTCATCGGCGACCATGCCGTAGACGAGGACGAAGTACGCCGGGGCCAGCCCGAAGCTGATCAGGTCGGAGAGGTTGTCCAGCTCCGCGCCCATCGGCGAGCTGCGCAGCTTGCGCGCCACCAGCCCGTCGAACAGGTCGAAGACCGCCGCGCACAGCATCAGGATCACCGCGGTGGCCGCGCTGTGCCGGGCCATGCCGGTCTCCTGGCTGCCGGTGAGGTGCGGGATCAGAATGCCGGTGGTGGTGAAGTACACCGCCATGAAGCCGCAGGTCGCGTTGCCGAGGGTGAGCGTGTCCGCTATCGACAGGCGCAGCGACAGCGGCATCTCCTCCTCTTCGTCGACCTCGTCGGCCTCCGGCACCCAGCCGGCCTTGGTCTCCGGGTCAATCACGGTCAATGCGAGTCACCCCAGCCACCGTCTTCTGACCGACCTCGACATCGACCTCCACGCCCTCGGGCAGGTAGAGGTCGACGCGCGAGCCGAAGCGGATCAGACCGATGCGGTCGCCCTGCTCGACCTTGGTGCCCTGGGGCAGGTAGGGGACGATGCGGCGGGCCACCGCGCCGGCGATCTGGACCATCTCGATGTCGCCGAGCTCGGTGTCGAAGTGCCAGACGACCCGCTCGTTGTTCTCGCTCTCCTTGTTGAAAGCGGGAACGAAGCCGCCCGGGACATGCTCGACCGAGGTCACCGTGCCGGCCAGCGGCGCGCGGTTGACGTGGACGTTGAGCGGGCTCATGAAGATCGCGACGCGGGTGCGCCCGTCCTTCCACGGCATGATGCTCTGCACCACACCGTCGGCGGGCGAGATGACCCGGCCCTGGGTGATCTCGCGCTCGGGGTCGCGGAAGAACCACAGCATCCCCGCCGCGAGCGCGGTGGCGGGGACGGCGACGGCCTTGGCGGCACCCGAGCGGCGGGCACGGGCCAGGCTGACGGCTGCGGTGGCGACGGTCGGGAGGAGCCACGGCGATGCTCCGCGCGCGAGGCGTACGCCGGCGAGGCTGTCGCGAGGTGCAGAGGTTTGGCTGTGGGGCATGGATGACCTTCGTAGCGGATCAGGCCGCGCTTCGACGGGGGACGGCGGCTTTCCGGCGATCGTAGCGGCTCGGGGCGGCAACTGGGTAAGCCAGGAAGCCGAGTCGGAGGCCGAAGAATGCCTACGGGGTGTGATCTTCTTCTCCAAGAAAACACCCCGTATCCGGACATCTAGCCCTGGAATCGATACTCTTCGAGCAACCTGCGGCCGATGATCATTTTCTGGATCTCGGCGGTGCCTTCACCGATCAGCAGCATGGGCGCCTCCCGGTAGAGACGCTCGATCTCGTACTCCTTGGAGAAGCCGTAGCCACCGTGGATCCGGAAGGCGTCCTCCACGACCTCCTTGCAGTATTCGGATGCGAGGTACTTCGCCATCCCTGCTTCGAGGTCGTTTCGTTCGCCGGAGTCCTTTTTGCGTGCCGCGTTCACCATCATCGCATGAGCGGCCTCCACCTTGGTAGCCATCTCCGCGAGCTTGAACTGGATGGCCTGGTGCTGGGCGATCGGCTTTCCGAAAGTGTGACGCTGCTGGGCGTACTGGACACCCAGCTCGAAGGCACGCTGAGCGACACCGCAGCCACGCGCCGCCACATTGACGCGGCCGACCTCCACGCCGTCCATCATTTGGTAAAAACCTCGGCCGGTGCTGCCGCCGAGCACCCGATCGGCCGGAATGCGCAGTCCGTCCATGATGAGCTCGGTGGTGTCGACCCCCTTGTAGCCCATCTTGTCGATCTTCCCGGGGATGGTGAGGCCGGGGCGCACCTCGCCGAACCCGGGCTCCTTCTCCACCAGGAAGGTCGTCATCGACCTGTGCGGCGCCGTCCCCTCGGGGTGACCTTCGTCACTTCGGACCAGGACGGCCACCAGCGACGACGTACCGCCGTTGGTCAGCCACATCTTCTGGCCGGTCAGGACGTACTCGTCGCCGTCCTGTACCGCCTTCGACGTGATGGCCGACACGTCGGAGCCGAGCGCCGGCTCCGACATCGAGAACGCGCCCCGGATGTCGCCGGCGGCCATCCGCGGCAGGAAGTGCTCCTTCTGCTCCCGCGTGCCGTGCTGCTTGAGCATGTACGCCACGATGAAGTGGGTGTTGATGATGCCGGACACCGACATCCAGCCCCGGGCGATCTCCTCCACACACAGCGCGTACGTCAGGAGCGACTCGCCCAGGCCCCCGTACTCCTCGGGGATCATCAGCCCGAACAGGCCCAGCTCCTTCAGCCCGTCGACGATCTGCTGCGGGTACTCGTCGCGGTGCTCCAGCTCCGTCGCGACCGGGATGATCTCCTTGTCCACGAAGTCCCGGACGGTGGAGAGGATCTCCTGCTGGACGTCCGTGAGGCCGTGGGTCTGCGCGAGTCGGCTCATGGGTGCCTCACTTCTCCTGGGACTTCGGCTCCGGGCGGCCCGGCTGCTCGCCGCCGCGCTCCTTGATGTACGTCTCGGTGGGCACCATGACCTTGCGGCGGAAGACGCACACCAGCGTGCCGTCCTGCTTGTAGCCCTTGGTCTCCACGTGCACGATGCCGCGGTCGTTCTTCGACTTCGAAGGCCACTTGTCCAGCACGGTCGTCTCGCCGTAGACGGTGTCGCCGTGGAAGGTCGGTGCCACGTGCTTCAGCGACTCGATCTCCAGGTTGGCGATCGCCTTGCCGGAGATGTCCGGCACGGACATGCCGAGCAGCAGCGAGTAGATGTAGTTCCCGACCACCACGTTCCTGCCGAAGTCCGTCGTCTTCTCGGCGTAGTTGGTGTCCATGTGGAGCGGGTGGTGGTTCATGGTGAGGAGACAGAACAGGTGGTCGTCGTACTCGGTGACCGTCTTGCCCGGCCAGTGCTTGTAGGTCGCCCCGACCTCGAACTCCTCGTAGGTCCGTCCGAACTGCATCTCCGTCACGCCTCCGGGATCTCGAATGTGCTGGTGCGCCGCATGCCGGCGGCGCGCCCCTTGCCCGCGACGACCAGCGCCATCTTGCGGCTGGCCTCGTCGATCATCTCGTCGCCGAGCATCGCGGAGCCCTTCTTGCCGCCCGCCTCGGACGTGTAGTACTCGTACGCGTCCAGGATCAGCTCGGCGTGGTCGTAGTCCTCCTGGGAGGGCGAGAAGATCTCGTTGGACGCCTCGACCTGGCCCGGGTGCAGCACCCACTTGCCGTCGAAGCCGAGGGCCGCGGCGCGCTGCGCGACCTCGCGGTAGCCGTCGATGTTGCGGATCTGCAGGTAGGGGCCGTCGATCGCCTGGAGGTCGTTGGCGCGGGCGGCCATCAGGATCTTCATCAGGATGTAGTGGTAGGCGTCCGCCGGGTAGCCGGGCGGCTGCTCGCCCACGACGAGGGACTTCATGTTGATGGACGCCATGAAGTCGGCCGGGCCGAAGATGATCGTCTCGATGCGCGGGCTGGCCTGGGCGATCTCATTGACGTTGTTGAGGCCCTGGGCGTTCTCGATCTGTGCCTCGATGCCGATGCGGCCGACCTCGAAGCCCATCGTCTTCTCGATCTGGGTGAGCAGCAGGTCGAGGGCGACGATCTGCTGCGCGTCCTGCACCTTCGGCAGCATGATGCAGTCCAGGTTCGGGCCGGCGCCCTCGACGACCGTGACGACATCGCGGTACGTCCACTCGGTCGTCCAGTCGTTGACGCGCACGACGCGGGTCTTGCCGGTCCAGTCGCCCTCGTTGAGGAACTTGACGATGGTGTGCCGCGCCTCGGGCTTGGCGAGCGGGGCGCACGCGTCCTCCAGGTCCAGGAAGACCTGGTCCGCAGGGAGGCCCTGGGCCTTCTCCAGGAAGCGCGGGTTGCTCCCCGGGACCGCAAGGCAGGAGCGGCGTGGGCGAAGGCGGTTGACGGTCGTCATGCGGGGACCTCCAGGGGGTCGAGCTTGTTCGCGTGGCGGATCTCGTCGACGATCCGGCCGATGATCCCGGTGATGTCGAAATCCTTCGGGGTGAAGACCGCGGCCACTCCGGCGGCCCGGAGCAGTTCGGCGTCTCCGTTCGGGATGATGCCACCGGCGATCACCGGAATATCTGTGGCACCGGCCACACGGAGCCTTTCCAGCACGTCCGGCACCAGCTGCGCGTGCGAGCCGGAGAGGATGGACAGGCCGACCGCGTGCACGTCCTCCGCCAGGGCGGCGTCCACGATCTGCTCCGGCGTCAGCCGGATGCCCTGGTACACCACCTCGAAGCCGGCGTCACGCGCGCGCACCGCGATCTGCTCGGCGCCGTTGGAGTGCCCGTCCAGGCCGGGCTTGCCCACCAGGAACCGCAGCTTGCCGACGCCGAGGTCCTGGGCGGTCAGCTCCACCGCCTTGCGCACGCGGGCCATCGCGGTGCCCTCCTCGGCGGTGACCGCCACCGGCGCCGAGGACACCCCGGTCGGCGCCCGGAACTCGCCGAACACCTCCCGCAGCGCCCCGGCCCACTCGCCGGTGGTGACCCCGGCGCGGGCGCACTCGAGGGTGGCCTCCATCAGGTTCGCGTCGGAGCGGGCCGCTTCCTTGAGCCGGTCGAGGGCCTGGGTGACGGTCGGGTACACGTACGGGTCGCCGTTGCCCTGGCGGTCCGAGGCCTCCTGACGGGTGGTGCGCCACTCGTCCAGTGCCCGGACCACCCTCGCCTCGACCTCCGGGTCCACCGTCTGGATCGCGGTGTCCAGGTCGGCGGTGAGCGGGTTGGGCTCGGTGCCCTCGAAGGCGTTGACACCGATGATCTTCTCCTCGCCGGACTCGATCCGGGCCCGGCGCTCCGCGTGCGAGGCGACCAGCTGCGACTTCAGATAGCCGGACTCGACGGCCGCCATCGCGCCGCCCATCTGCTCGATCCGGTCCATCTCCGCCAGCGAGTCCTCGACCAGCTGGTCCACCTTGGCCTCGATCACCCTCGAACCGTCGAAGATGTCGCCGTACTCCAGCAGGTCGCTCTCGTAGGCGAGCACCTGCTGGATCCGCAGCGACCACTGCTGGTCCCAGGGGCGGGGCAGGCCGAGCGCCTCGTTCCAGGCCGGCAGCTGCACGGCACGCGCGCGTGCGTCCTTGGAGAGGGTCACGGCCAGCATCTCCAGGACGATCCGCTGGACGTTGTTCTCCGGCTGGGCCTCCGTCAGGCCCAGCGAGTTGACCTGGACGCCGTAGCGGAAGCGGCGGTGCTTGGGGTTCTCGATGCCGTACCGCTCGCGGGTGACCCGGTCCCAGATGCGGCCGAAGGCGCGCATCTTGCACATCTCCTCGACGAAGCGGACACCCGCGTTCACGAAGAAGGAGATCCGGCCGACCACGTCGCCCATCCGCTCCTGCGGCACCTGGCCGGAGTCGCGGACGGCGTCCAGCACGGCGATCGCGGTGGACATCGCGTACGCGATCTCCTGCACCGGCGTGGCCCCGGCCTCCTGCAGGTGGTAGCTGCAGATGTTGATGGGGTTCCACTTCGGGATGTGGGAGACCGTGTACGCGATCATGTCCGTCGTCAGGCGGAGCGACGGCCCCGGCGGGAAGACATGGGTGCCCCGGGACAGGTACTCCTTGACGATGTCGTTCTGGGTCGTGCCGCTGAGCCTGGTGATGTCCGCACCCTGCTCCTCGGCGACGACCTGGTAGAGCGCCAGCAGCCACATGGCCGTGGCGTTGATCGTCATCGAGGTGTTCATCTGCTCCAGGGGAATGTCCTGGAACAGCCGGCGCATGTCACCGAGGTGGGCGATCGGCACCCCGACCCGGCCGACCTCGCCGCGGGCGAGGATGTGGTCGGAGTCGTAGCCGGTCTGGGTCGGCAGGTCGAACGCCACCGACAGGCCGGTCTGGCCCTTGGCGAGGTTGCGCCGGTACAGCTCGTTGGACGCCTCGGCCGTGGAGTGACCGGCGTAGGTGCGCATGAGCCACGGCCGGTCCTTCTCCCGCCTGCCGTCGGCGGGCTGACGCTCAGTCATCTATGACCTCGGGTGTCCTCAGATGTTGCGGAAGCGGTTGATGGCGTCGAGGTGCTTGGCGCGCATCTCGTGGTCGCGCACGCCCAGGCCCTCCTCGGGCGCCAGGCACAGCACGCCGACCTTGCCCTGGTGGGCGTTGCGGTGCACGTCGTGGGCGGCCTGGCCGGTCTCCTGGAGGGGGTAGACCTTGGACAGGGTCGGGTGGATCTTGCCCTTGGCGATCAGCCGGTTGGCCTCCCAGGCCTCGCGGTAGTTGGCGAAGTGGGAGCCGATGATCCGCTTCAGCGACATCCACAGGTAGCGGTTGTCGTACTCGTGCATGTAGCCCGAGGTCGAGGCGCAGGTGGTGATGGTGCCGCCCTTGCGGGTGACGAAGACGCTCGCGCCGAAGGTCTCGCGGCCGGGGTGCTCGAAGACGATGTCGATGTCCTCCCCGCCGGTGAGTTCGCGGATGCGCTTGCCGAAGCGCTTCCACTCCTTGGGGTCCTGGGTGGTCTCGTCCTTCCAGAACCGGTAGCCCTCGGCGTTGCGGTCGATGATCGCGTCGGCGCCCATCGAGCGGCAGATGTCCGCCTTCTGCTCGCTGGAGACGACGCAGATCGGGTTGGCGCCGCCGGCCAGCGCGAACTGGGTGGCGTAGGAGCCGAGACCGCCGGAGGCGCCCCAGATGAGGACGTTGTCGCCCTGCTTCATGCCGGCGCCGTTGCGGGAGACCAGCTGGCGGTAGGCGGTGGAGTTCACCAGGCCGGGGGCCGCGGCCTCCTCCCAGCTGAGGTGGTCGGGCTTGGGCATCAGCTGGTTGGACTTCACCAGGGCGATCTCCGCCAGCCCGCCGAAGTTGGTCTCGAAGCCCCAGATGCGCTGCTCAGGGTCGAGCATCGTGTCGTTGTGGCCGTCGGAGGACTCCAGCTCGACGCTCAGGCAGTGCGCGACGACCTCGTCGCCGGGGTTCCAGGCGTTGACGCCGGGGCCGGTGCGCAGCACCACGCCCGCGAGGTCGGAGCCGATGATGTGGTACGGCAGGTCGTGCCGCTTGGTCAGCTCGCTGAGCCGGCCGTAGCGCTCCAGGAACCCGAAGGTCGACAGCGGCTCGAAGATCGAGGTCCAGACCGAGTTGTAGTTGACCGAGGAGGCCATCACGGCCACCAGGGCCTCGCCCGGACCGAGCTCCGGGAGCGGCACGTCGTCCAGGTGGATCGACTTGCGGGGGTCCTTGTCGCGGGTCGCGAGGCCCGCGAACATCTCCGTCTCGTCCTTGTGCACGGTGATCGCGCGGTACGACTCGGGGAGCGGCAGGTTGGCGAAGTCGGCCGAGGTGGAGTCGGGCGACTGGATCGCGGCCAGGATGTCCTTCGTGGTCACGGTGTTGCCTCCGGCGTCGAGCGCCCTGAGGGAGGGGCGCTGAGGGTTACGTCGGTGCTGCTGAGGGTCGGTGAAGGTGGGTGCCGTCGGTTCGGCGGGTGGTGCTGTGCGGCGGCGCTTGGTTGGCGCGGGAGGTTGCCTGTGACGCAGGCGTCCGGGTCGCAGGCGATCGCTTGCGGGGACAGCCCGGACACCTTCAACGTATGACACCGCGTGTCACCCTGCAAGGCACTGAGTGCCAGAAATTGCTCTCAGATGAAATCTTTACGTAACAAATGAGCGATGATCGATCGAACAGGTCTCCCGGGAGGTGGAAAAAGGGGCATTGGCATGCAAAAACGGCCACCCGTCGGGTGGCCGTTCTCACCATGGGCGGTCGGAGGTCAGCGCTCCTTCAGCGCCTGCTCGATGGTGCGCAGCACCTCGTCCAGCGGGGCGTCGCTCCGGGCGACCGTGACCAGCACCTCGCCCTCGGCGAGCGTCGAGGCCGCGGCCGGCTGGGAGGTCCCGGCCCGTCCGGCGCCGATGCCGGTCCCGAACGTCTTCCGGACGATCGCGAAGGCGTGGTCGAGCTGGGCCTCCACATCGCCCTGCCCGCCGGCCCGCAGCCAGCGGCGCAGCACATGGTTGTGCGCGGTGACCACGGCGGACGCGGCGACCTCCGCCAGCAGCGGGTCGTCGTTGGCGTCGTCGTCGTGGGCGTGCTCGTCGAAGTGGCCGAGGAGGTAGCGGGTGAACAGGCGCTCGTAGCGGGCCACCGAGGCGATCTCCGCCTCGCGCAGGGTGGGCACCTCGCGGGTCAGCTTGTAGCGGGCGACCGAGATCTCCGGCCGGGCCGCGTACATCTTCATGACCTCCTTGATCCCGCGGCACACCGTGTCGAGCGGGTGCTCGTGTGCCGGCGCGGCGTTGAGCACCGCCTCGGCGCGGACCAGGGTGTCGTCGTGGTCGGGGAAGATCGCCTCTTCCTTGGAGCGGAAGTGGCGGAAGAAGGTGCGTCGGGCGACCCCGGCCTGGGCCGCGATCTCGTCGACGGTGGTCGCCTCGTACCCCTTGGTCGCGAACAGTTCCATCGCGGCTGCCGCCAGTTCCCGGCGCATTTTCAGCCGTTGGGCGGCGGCTCGGCCGCCCGCGGCACTCTCCGGTGCGTCGGGCGTCGTGGGTGTACGTGAGGACTTGGCGGGCTGGGACATGACCCGAACGTACTGCATGGGCGCAGGTTGCTGCGCAGGGCCGGACCCCGGGGGGGCTCCCCCGCCCACGGAGCGCGGGGGAGCGCCGGCCGGCACGGCCGGGGGGGAACCGGCCGACGGGGGCGCGGGGCGGGCGCCCGGGTCCAGGAGCCCGCCCCAGTCCTCGTCGGCCCGCAGCCGGTCGCCGGGACGAGGGTCAGCGGCGGGCATATTCGCGGAAGCCGCGGCCCGTCTTGCGGCCGAGGCAGCCCGCGGCCACCAGGTGCTCCAGCAGCGGGGCCGGGGCGAGACCCGGGTCGCGGAACTCGCGGTGCAGCACCTTCTCGATGGCCAGCGAGACGTCCAGGCCCACCACGTCCAGCAGTTCGAACGGCCCCATCGGGTAGCCGCCGCCCAGCTTCATCGCCGCGTCGATGTCGTCCAGCGACGCGTAGTGCTCCTGCACCATCTTGACCGCGTTGTTCAGGTACGGGAACAGCAGCGCGTTCACGATGAACCCGGCCCGGTCGCCGCAGTCCACGGCGTGCTTGCGGATCCGCCCGCAGACCTCGCGGACCGTGGCGTGCACATCGTCCGCGGTCAGCACCGTGCGGACCACCTCGACCAGTTTCATCGCCGGGGCGGGGTTGAAGAAGTGCATGCCGATCACGTCCTGCGGACGCGACGTGGCGCGGGCGCAGGCGACCACCGGCAGGGACGACGTGGTGGTCGCCAGGACCGCGCCCGGCCTGCACACCTTGTCCAGCGCGGCGAACAGCTGCTGCTTGACCTCCAGGTCCTCGGCGACAGCCTCCACCGCCAGGTCGACCTCGGCGAAGTCGTCGTAGCTGCCCGTCGGCGCGATCCGCTCCAGTGTCTGCGCGGCGGCCTCGGCGGTCATCCGGCCCTTGTCGACCGAGCGGGCCAGCGACTTGCCGATCCGGGCCTTGGCGGCCGCGGCCTTCTCCTCGGTACGGGCGGCGAGCACGACCTCGAACCCGGCCTTGGCGAACACCTCGGCGATGCCCGACGCCATGGTGCCGGACCCGGCCACGCCGACCGACCGGACCGGACGGCCCGGGACCGGGCCGTCGCTCTCGCTCGGGGTCAGCGCGTCCGCCACCACGGCCGCGCTGCCCGGCGCCTCGTAGGTGTAGAAGCCGCGCCCGGCCTTGCGGCCCGTCAGGCCCGCCTCGCTGAGCTGCTTGAGGATCGGCGCCGGGGCGTGCAGCCGGTCGCGGGAGGCGGCGTACATCGCGTCCAGGACCGTGCGCGCGGTGTCGATGCCGATCAGGTCCAGCAGCGCCAGCGGGCCCATCGGCAGTCCGCAGCCGAGCCGCATCGCGGCGTCGATGTCCTCGCGGGAGGCATACCGCGCCTCGTACATCGCCGCCGCCTGGTTGAGGTAGCCGAACAGCAGCCCGTCGGCGACGAAACCGGGCCGGTCACCGACGGCGACGGGCTCCTTGCCCAGGTCCAGGGCGAGGTCGGTGACCGCGGCGACCGCCGCGGGCGCGGTCAGCACCGAGGAGACCACCTCGACCAGCTTCATCGCCGGGGCGGGGTTGAAGAAGTGCAGGCCCAGCACCCGCTCGGGGTGGGCCGAGTCGGCGGCGAGCCGGGTGACGGACAGTGCGTTGGTGCCGGTGGCCAGGATCGTCCCGGGCCGCACGATGCCGTCGAGCTCACGGAAGATCTGCTGCTTGATCTCGTACGACTCCGGCGCCACCTCGATGACGAGGTCGGCGTCGGCCGCCGCGCCCAGATCGGTGGCGGTGCGGACCCGGGCGAGGGCCTCGGCGCGCTCCTGCCCGGTGAGCCGGCCGCGCGCCACGGCACGGGCGGTGGAGGCCTCCAGCCTGGCGACGGCCTGCGTGGTCTGGGCCTCGCCGATGTCGATGCCGACGACATCACGGCCGGCCTTGGCCAGGACCTCGGCGATGCCGGTGCCCATGGTGCCGAGGCCGACGACGGCGACGGTGCGGAGCGGGGAGTGAGGGGTGTCGGACAGGGGAGTGGCCATCGCGGACTCCAGGAATGAGGGTGACGACGGAAGACGCCCCCGGGTGCGCCGAAGGCGCACCGGGTGCGTTGGAGTGCGGGTGTTGCCGGGCTGCGAGCGCACACGCCCGGTGCCGTCGGAGCGGGCGATGCACACGCCCGCGCGGCGGCGAGAGGCCGACCGGCCCTGTCCCGGGGCCGAGTCGTACAGCGGTACTGGGTACCGAACCGACTTCGCTCACGACGGCCGCGTCACCAGACCGCCGTGAGAAGCAGCGAGTGGGTAACTCGCTCGTCTGAGCTTAACTCGCGGGTAACGAGCGCGCCAGACCCTGGTGTTTGTGATGTACGTCCCGCGCACCGCCGGACGGCTCTAACCTCGGCTGCATGGACGAAGAGTTGCGATCGCTCACGGAGCGCTTACGGGGCGAGGCGGGATCGTCGCCGGCCTTCGACCGGCTCGCGGCGACCGGGGACCTGGACGAACTCGCGGCGGTGCTCATCGCACCGGGCCAGCCGCTGTGGGCCCGGGAGCTGACCGCGTTCCGGCTGGGGCGCGCGGGGGACCCGCGTGCCTTCGAGGCGCTGGTGCTGCTGCTGAACCACCGCGATCCGCCGCGCTGCGCCTCTGCCGCGCACGCCCTCGCCCGCCTCGGCGACCCGCGCACCGCCCGCGCCGCCGCCGCCCTCGCCACCAACGAACTCCGCGTCGCCTACGCCCTGCACCCGGTGCGGCTGCTGGTCGAGCTGCGCGCCCCGGAGGCGGTGCCCGCGCTGATCGCCACCCTGGAGCGGCGGCTGCGCCCGCGCGACCCCTACCGCCGGGTGGCCCTCGCCTGCGTGGAGGGGCTCGGCTCGCTCGGCGACGCCCGCGCCCGGACGGTGCTGCACGAGGCGCTCGCCCACCCGGCGCTCGCCGAGGCGGCGGTGCGGGCGCTGGCCCGGATCCCGCAGCCGCGGTGAGGGTGCCGTCAGCCGGCCAGTGCCCGCACGTACCGCATCTCCGGCACCCGCGTCCCGTCCACCTCGAACGACTCCTCGGCGCCGTCGGCGCGAAAACCCGCCCGCTCGTAGAAGCGCCGGGCGCGCGCGTTGCCCGCCACCACCCACAGCAGCATCCGCGGATACCCGGCGGCCGTGCAGCGGCGCACCGACTCCCCGAGCAGAGCCCGCCCGATGCCGCCGCCCAGCCGCCCTGCGTCGGCGTAGACGGCGTACAGTTCGGCGTCGGCGGTGCGCGACGCACCGTCCCGGTACGGACCGTGGCAGGCCCAGCCCAGCACGGTGCCGGCCGCATCCTCGGCGACCAGGTTCACCACCTCCGCCGGTGCCCGGACGAAGAACTCGCGGCGCCGCTCGGCGTCCTCGGCGACGCTCAGCCCGTCGAGGTACGGCTGCGGCATCAGCCCCCGGTAGGCGTGCCGCCAGCCGCCGATGCGGATCGCGGACACCCGGTCGCAGTCCCCCGGCTCCATCTCGCGCACGCGCACGGCACCGCCGGGGGCGGGGATCGGGGTCTGCTCGCTCATGCGTCCATGATGGATCTTCCGTGACCGGGCCGGGCAGCCGGGGGTGCGGGCCCGCCCGCGCTCAGGGCCGGAAGCCCAGCAGCCCGTGCAGGGTGGCGCCGGGGGAGGACGTCGACACCGCCTTGGACTGCAGCGGCTTCGGCTCGGGCAGCGCCGCGCACACCGCGTCGGCCGCTTCGCCGCCGCGCGGCAGGGTGCCGTCGGCCAGATAGGCCGCCAGATGCCGGTCCAGGCAGGTGTTGCCGCTCAGCGTGATGCCGTGGTTGCCGCCGCCCTTCTCCACCACGAGGCGGGAGCCGTGCAGCAGCCGGTGGACGGCGACCGCGCCCTCGTACGGGGTGGCGGCGTCGTGCGTCGCCTGGAACAGCAGTGCCGGCGGCAGTGCCCGGTTGGCGACGTCGACCGGCTGCCGGGACCCGGCCGGCCAGAAGGCACACGGCGCGTTGTACCAGGCGTTGTTCCAGGTCATGAACGGCGCCTTCGCGTACACCTCCCAGTTGTCCTCGCGCCAGTCGGCCCAGTCCCGCGGCCACCCGGCGTCCCGGCACTCGACCGCCGTGTAGACGCTGTAGCCGTTGTCGCCCGAGGCGCCGACGGCGCCGAACTTCTCGTACGCCCCGACCAGCGGACCCGGGTCCCCGTCGAGCACGTAGGCCGCGAACGCCTGGGCCAGATGAGGCCAGTAGCCGTGGTAGTAGCCGCCCGGGAGGAAGGTGTCCTCGAGTTCGGCGGCGCCCACCCTGCCGTCCGCCGGCCGCTGGGCCAGCTCCGCGCGCATCCGGTACCACGCAGCCTCGATCCGCCCCGGATCGGTCCCGAGCCGGTACGCCGCGTCGTGCCGTGCGACCCAGGCCAGGAAGGCCCGGTGACGGTCGTCGAAGGCCAGGTCCTGCCGGAGGTTCGCCTCGTACCAGACACCGGTCGGGTCGACCACGGAGTCGAGCACCAGCCGGCGCACCCGCTGGGGGTACAACTTGGCGTACACGGTGCCGAGGTACGTGCCGTACGAGTAGCCGAAGTAGTTGATCCGCGGTGCGCCCAGCGCCCTGCGGACGGCGTCCATGTCGTGCGCGGCGCTGACGGTGTCGAGGTACGGCAGCACGTGGGCGTACTTCCGGCCGCAGGCCTCGGCGAAGGATCTGGCGCGTTCCAGGTTGGCCCGCTCGACGGCGGGCGTATCGGGCACCGGGTCGGGCCGGACCGTCCCGAAGTGGCCCGGCAGGCAGTCCAGCGCAGGGGTGCTGGCGCCCACACCGCGGGGATCGAAGCCGACGACGTCGTACTGGGCGGCCACCTGCGCCGGCAGCGAGGACGCCACGAAGCCGGCCAGGGCCAGCCCGCTGCCGCCGGGACCGCCGGGGTTGACCAGCAGCGGTCCCTGGGAGTGCCGGGCGGTGTGCGGGACGCGGGACAGCGCCAGCTTGATCTGCGGCCCGTCCGGGCGGTGGTGGTCGAGCGGCACCGTGAGGGACCCGCACTGGAGCGTCGGGTAGTCGTCCGTGCCGCACGCCTTCCAGGCGATCCCCGCGCCGGAGGCGCCACCCGCCCCGGAGGAGGCGGCCGGTGCGGCGGGTGCGGCCTGCACGGCGGGTGCGGCCTGCGCGGCGACTCCGGTCCCGGCCAGCACGGCGGCCGCGGCGCAGAGCACGGCTGCGCGGTGTCTCATGGGGCCTCCCAGGACGGAGAGGGCGGACCGCGGGGGCCGCGGTTCTCGCCGCATCGTCCCGGACTCGACCCCAGGAGGAACGTGTTCTGTCGATTCTTGACCCGATTGGGCCGCCGGATGCCCTCGAATGCTCTCAGATGAGCGACAGTTGGGTCGGTCCGGACACCGCTGCCCCGGACACGGCCGCCCCGGGCGGCGCCGGCGCGGCGTCCGACGGCTCCGGGCCCCGCCGCGACGCGCCCGCGCGTGCCGGACCGATGCCGTACTCCTGCGCCAGCTCGTGCACCTGACGGGTGATCCGGCGCTGGTACCACTTCGGCGCGTAGGCACCCTCCGCGTACAGCCGCTCGTAGCGGGGCACCAGGTACGGATGGTGGCGCGCCAGCCACGCGGTGAACCACTCCCGGGCGCCGGGCCGCAGATGCAGCACCAGGGGTGTGACGGACGTGGCGCCGGACGCCGCGATCGCCCGGACCGTCGCCCGCAGCCGCTCCGGCTGGTCACTCAGGAACGGGATCACCGGAGCCATCAGGACACCGCACCCGATGCCGTGCTCGCCGAGCGTCCGCACGACCTCGAGGCGCCGCTCGGGCGCGGGCGTGCCCGGCTCCACGGTGCGCCACAGCTCCGGGTCGGTGAACCCGACGGAGACGGAGATGCCGACCTCCGTCACCCGGGCCGCCTCCGTCAGCAGCGCCAGGTCGCGCAGGATCAGCGTGCCCTTGGTCAGGACCGAGAACGGGTTGGCCCGGTCGCGCAGCGCCGCGATGATGCCCGGCATCAGCCGGTAGCGGCCCTCGGCGCGCTGGTAGCAGTCGACGTTGGTGCCCATCGCGATGTGCTCGCCCTGCCAGCGGCGCGAGGCCAGCTGGCGGCGCAGCACCTCGGGCGCGTTCACCTTGACCACGATCTGCGAGTCGAACCCGAGCCCGGTGTCGAGGTCCAGATAGCTGTGTGTCCTGCGGGCGAAACAGTAGACGCACGCATGGGTGCAGCCGCGGTACGGATTGACCGTCCATTCGAACGGCATGCGCGAGGCGCCCGGCACCCGGTTGAGGACCGAGCGGGCCCGCACCTCGTGGAAGGTGATGCCGTGGAACTCGGGCGTGTCGAGGGTACGGGTGACCACCGCGTCCGCGCCGAACAGCGCGGCGTCGGCGGCCCGGCCGTGGCCGGAGTCGGTGAGGTTGTCCCAGCGCATGACGCCTCCTCGGTAGCACTGGCGCACAGAATAGAACACTTGTTCCCTTGATCGTGCGCGAGCATGCGAGGGCGGGTGAAGGTGCGTGTCCGTCGGATTCCGGTCGGGAACGATCGCCCCGATTTGGCCGCCGGAGGCAGGGGTGGTTGGCTTGCCCCGACCCCGAGCAACCAGGCCCTGGAGGAATCGATGGCGCAGGTCGAGGCCACGACGGAGCGGACCGTCGCGGCGGACGCGGAGACGGTGTTCGACACCCTCGCCGACTACAGCGGCACCCGCGCGAAACTGCTGCCCGAGCAGTTCAGCGAGTACGAGGTCCGTGAGGGCGGCGACGGCGAGGGCACGCTCGTCCACTGGAAGCTCCAGGCCACCAGCAAGCGCGTGCGGGACTGCCTGCTGGAGGTCACCGAGCCCGCCGACGGCGAACTGGTCGAGAAGGACCGCAACTCCTCCATGGTCACCACCTGGCGCGTCACTCCGGCGGGCGAGGGCAGGTCGCGGGTGGTCGTGCACACCGTCTGGCAGGGCGCCGGCGGCATCGGCGGCTTCTTCGAGAAGACCTTCGCGCCCAAGGGGCTCGGCCGGATCTACGACGCGATCCTGGCCAGGCTCGCCGCCGAGACGGAGAAGTAGCCAACCGGCTGCGGTGAGGCGGCCGTTGGCCGCCTCACCGGTTCGAGTGATCCCCCGGCCGGTGTTCCGTATGCCGTAACTCGCCGCACTTGTCCGCAGTTGTCGCCTCAGGCGGCGATGGTGCGCCGGTGCGACGAGGGGAGCGGTACGTGGGCGGGATCACTCTGGTGCCGGACGAACCGGCCGCCTCCGCACCCCCGGACATCCCCGCCCCCGGACCGGAGCCGGCCGCCGCGCTGAGCCCGCGCCGGGTACGTCTGGTCTTCTTCGCGCTGATGCTCGCGCTACTGCTCGCCGCCCTGGAGCAGATGATCGTCGCCACCGCGCTGCCGAAGATCGTCGGCGAGCTGCACGGCCTCGACAGGATGTCCTGGGCGATCACCGCCTATCTGCTCACCTCCACCGTCGGCCTGCCGATCTACGGCAAGCTCGGCGACCTCCTCGGCCGCAAGGGCGTCTTCCAGTTCGCGATCCTGGTCTTCGTCGCCGGTTCCGCGCTGGCCGGCCGGGCGCAGACCATGGACCAGCTGATCGCCTTCCGAGCGGTCCAGGGCATCGGCGCCGGCGGACTGATGACCGGTGTCCAGGCGATCATCGCGGACATCGTGCCGGCCCGGCAGCGCGGCCGGTTCATGGGCCTGATCGGCGCCGCGTTCGGCCTCGCCTCGGTCGCCGGACCGCTGCTCGGCGGCTACTTCACCGACCACCTCTCCTGGCGCTGGTGCTTCTACGTCAACGTGCCCTTCGGCCTGCTCACCATGGCCGTCGTCGCCCTCGTTCTGAAGCTGCCGAAACCGCGCGGCCGGCGCCGCCTGGACGTCCTCGGCGCGGTCCTGCTCACCGCCGCCTCCACCTGCCTGGTGCTGCTGACCAGCTGGGGCGGCACCGAACACGCCTGGGACTCGCGCACGATCCTCGGCCTCGGCGCGGGCGCGGCCGGCGCCACCGTCCTGTTCCTGGTCGTCGAGCGGTTCGCGGCCGAACCGCTCATCCCGCTGCGGCTGTTCCGCGACTCCGTCGTCAACGTCACCGCACTGGTGGGCTTCGTCGTCGGTGTCGCCCTGTTCGGAGCCGCCGGCTATCTGCCGACCTGGCTGCAGATGGTCGACGGCGCCACCGCCACCGAGTCCGGACTGCTGATGCTGCCCATGATGGGCGGCATCGTCGGCGCCTCCGTCGTCTCCGGTCGGCTCATCACCCGCACCGGGCGCTACAAGGCCCACCCCGTCCTCGGCGGGGCCCTGGCGGTGACCGGCATGTGGCTGCTCTCCCGGCTCGACACCGACACCCCCCGGCTGCACTCCGGCATCTGGATGGCCGTACTCGGGTCCGGCATCGGCATGGTGATGCCGGTACTGATCCTCGCCGTGCAGAACTCCGTGCGCCACGCCGACCTGGGCACCGCCACCAGCGCCCACAACTACTTCCGGCAGATCGGCGGGAGCGTCGGCGCCGCCGTCTTCGGCGCCCTCTTCACCGACCGGCTCACCGACGCCCTGGCCGGCCGGGTCCCGGCCGGGACCGGCAGCGGGCTCCCCGCCGCCGAGGCCATCACCCCGGAGCTGGTGCACGCCCTGCCGCCGGAGCTGCGCGACGCCTATGTCCAGGCGTACGCCGACGCCATGCCGCGGATCTTCCTGTACCTGGTGCCGGTGCTCGTCCTCGGCCTCGTCCTCGCCTTCTTCCTCAAGGAGAAACCGCTGGTGTCCCACAACGCCCCCGTGACCGAGCCGGCGACCGCACCGCCCACCGCCCAGGTCCCGCACGCCCGTTCCCGCACCGCCGGAATTCCCGTCTGCGGCACCGTCCAGCACCCTGACGGCACCGTCGTGCCCCGCGCCGCCCTCACCCTCATCGACGTCACCGGCCGGCAGACCGGGCGCGGCGCCAGCGGGGACGACGGGCGCTACGCGCTGGCCACCCCGGGCCCGGGCGCGTACGTCCTGATCGCCGCGGCCGGCGGCCACCAGCCGCAGGCGGTCTCCGTGACCGTCGGCGAACGCCCGGTGGAGCTGGACGTGGTCCTCGGTGGCGCCGGACGCCTCGCCGGGACCGTGCTGACCGCCGACGGCACCCCCGTGCGCGACGCCACCGTCACTCTCACCAACGTCCACGGCGAGGTGGTGGCCGGCGCTCGCAGCGGACGCGAGGGCGGTTATCTGATCACCGAACTGGTGGCCGGCGAGTACACCCTCGCCGCGAGCGCCCCCGCCTTCCGCCCCGCCGCGCTCCCGGTCAGCGTCCAGTCCTCCCGCGAGACCCGGCAGGACGTCGAACTGGCCGGCGGCGCCCTGCTGCGCGGCACCGTGCGGGCCGACGGCGGGCGGCCGGTCCAGGACGCCCGCGTCACTCTGCTGGACGCGGCCGGCAACGTCGTCGACACGCTCACCACCGGGGCCGAGGGCACCTTCCGGTTCATCGATCTGGCCTCCGGCGAGTACACCGTCATCGCCGCCGGATACCCGCCGGTGGCCACCGTGCTCCAGGTGGCCGGCGGCGGCCGCACCGAACGCGACCTCCAGCTCGGCCACGAGGACTGAACCGGCCCGGGGCGCACACCCGTGCGCCGGTGTGTTTCCGTGCCGCCAATTCGCCTGTTGCCGCACATCGTCGGCGGGCCGCGCCGTACGGTGGAACCCGTCGGTACAGATCTTGCCGAGCTGTCGGCAGAGAGGGCCTGACGCCATGGACCGTGGCACCGAACGCGATCTGCCTCCCGGCCGCATCCCCCTGGCCGTGGTCGTGGTGGACCGCGACGGCCTGGTCTCCCACTGGAGCCGCGGCGCGCGGCGGCTGTTCGCCCTTCCCAAGGAGGAGGCGATCGGGCGCCCGGCCCTCGATCTGCTGCCCGTGACCGGGGCGTTCCCCGAGGAGGAGGACCTCGCCGGCTACGGTGAGTACGCCGCCTACGACGGACTCGGACCCGGCCTGGCGTCCTCCCTCGACGGGCAGCTTTCCTACCCGGCCGCGGGCCGCGCCCGGCTCGCCGTCCCCGGCCCGGACCGCGCGGACGTGCTCTGGTGGGCCTACCCGCTGGTGGGGCCGGGCCCGGAGCGGCTGCTGGTGCTGGCCGCCGACGCCGACGGGCTGCGTGCCGACGGGCCCGGGGCGGAGCGGGCCGGCGAGCGGATCGCCCCCGGCTTCGCGCTGCACACCGACTTCCCCGGCGCCGAGGACCTCGCCCGCCGGCTGCCCGAGATCCTGCCCAGCATGAGTGTCGACCAGAGCGCCCGCATCGCCGCCCAGGTGCTGGAACTCGGCTACCCCGTCCTCGAGTTCAGCCAGAACGAGCGGGTGCCCGTCACCCCCGACTGGGGCGTGGCCCGGCGCACCGAACGCCGGGCGCGCCGGGAGCGTGCGGCGCTCGCCCCGGCGTCCGGCGAACCGCTGCCGCCGGGACTCGGCACCGGGGCCGGGGACGCCGAGTACGCCGAGGATCTCGAGTACGCCGCCGTCCGCGAACGCCTGGAATTCCTCAACGAGGTCAGCGGCCGCATCGGCACCTCCCTCGACCTGGCGCGGACCATCGTCGAGGTCAGCCGCGCCGTCGTGCCCCGCTTCACCGACGTGGCCGGCACCTATCTGCGCGAACAGGTCGTCGCCGGGGAGGGCTTCCCCGACGGCGTACCGGACACCACCACCATGTGGCACCGGGTCGCGCTCGAGCACACCGACGAACCGGGCCGCTGGGACGACGTGGTCCCGGTCGGCGAGGCGATGCCGTTCCCGGCGCACACCCCCTTCTTCCAGTGCATGACCTCCGGCGAACCGGTGCTGGTGCCGCGGATCACCGAGGAGATGGGCCACGCCATCGCCTCCCAGTTCGAGAAGCGGGACATCCGCCCGCTCATCACCGGCCGTTCCATGCTGGTCGTACCGCTCAAGGCCCGGCACGTGGTGCTCGGCTTCATGATCCTGCTGCGCCACCCGGAGCGGCCCGTCTTCAACGACATGGACCGGGTCACCGGTGCCGAACTCGCCGCCCGCGCGGGGCTCGTCCTCGACAACGCGCGCATGTACACCCACCAGGAGAACGTCGCCGAGACGCTCCAGGACAGCATGCTGCCGCACATCCCCGCGCACCTGGCGGGCTGCGACATCGCCACCCGCTATCTGCCCGGCACCCTCCTCGGCCGGGTCGGCGGCGACTGGTTCGACGCCGTCAAACTGCCCGGCGCCCGCACCGCGTTCGTCGTCGGCGACGTCATGGGCCACGGACTGAACTCGGCCGCCATGATGGGGCAGTTGCGCACCGCCGTGCAGACCATGGCCGGCCTCGACCTGCCGCCCGCCCAACTGCTGCGCAACCTCGACGACCTCGCCCAGCGGCTCGGCGACAGCTACCTCGCCACCTGCCTGTACGCCGTGTACGACCCGGTCGCCGGCGAGCTCCACCTCGCCAACGCCGGGCACATCCCGCCGGTCCTGGTCCGTGCCGAGGACGGCCGCAGCGAGCTGATCGACCTTCCCACCGGCGCGCCGATAGGCGTCGGGGGCGTGCCCTTCGAGTCGGCACGCGTGCGCGTGGCACCCGGCGACCGGCTGGTGATGTGCACCGACGGGCTGGTGGAGGTGCGCGGCGAGGACATCGGCGTCGGCCTGGCCACGCTGTGCGAGTCCGCCGCCCACCCGGCCGCGTCCATGGACGACGCCTGCGACACCATCATCCGCGCACTGAACACCCGCGGCGGACGCAAGGACGACGTGGCCCTGCTGATGGCCCGGCTCGGCGGCATCGCCCCGGAGGACGTCGCCGAGTGGCGTCTGGCCCCGGACCCGGCCGAGGTCCGCCGGGCCCGCGCCGCGGTCCACGAGCAGCTGCACGCCTGGGGACTTCAGCCGCTGGCCGGCAACGCCGCGCTGCTGGCCGGTGAGCTCGTCACCAACGCCGTACGGCACGCCGGCGGCCGGGACGTCGAACTGCGGCTGGTGCGCGCCGACACCCTGCTGTGCGAAGTGGACGACGACAGCCATGAACTGCCGGTACTGCGCAGCACCGGACCCGAGGACGACGGAGGGCGCGGACTGCGGGTGGTCAGCACCCTCGCCCGGGAGTGGGGCAGCAGCCGGACCCGGGCCGGCAAGACCGTCTGGTTCGAGCTGACCCTGCCGCGCCGGCGACCGTATCCGGGCACCTAGCGACACCGAGAGCGCCCGTTGGCGTTACCCGTGTCGAACGCGGCGTGAAGGTCGTGTACGCGCGGGTTGTGGCCGTGGCGGGTGCGCGATAGACCGTACTGGCCCGTCACTTCCGGCGGGCGGGACGTCGCACCCTGGGGAGCGGGCATGAGCGTGTCGAGTCGGTACCGTCGGGCCTGGGAGGGCTTCTGGGCCGAGGCCCCCGAGGAACGGGGGGCGGTGTTCTGGGACGCGGAGCCCGCCCTGACCGCCGCCCGCCACCTGGCCCTCTTCGAACCCCATCTGGCCGACCCCGGGCTGCCCCTGGTCGACCTCGGCTGCGGCAACGGTACCCAGACCCGCTACTTCGCCGACCGGTTCCCGCGCGTCGTCGGCGCCGACCTCGCCGCCGCCGCGCTCGACCACGCCCGGCGCGCCGACCCCGCCGGGCAGGCGACGTACCGTCAGCTGGACGCCGCCGACAAGGCCGAGGTGGAGACGCTGCACGCGGAACTGGGCGACGCCAACGTCTATGTGCGGGGCGTGCTGCACCAGTGTGCGGACGACGACCGGCAGCCACTGGCCGACGGACTCGCCGCGCTGCTCGGCACCCGCGGCCGGGCGCTGCTGGTCGAACCCTCCCAGGCGGCCAAGTCGGTGCTGATGGGCCTGGCCCAGGGCCCCGCCGGCCCGCCGGCCAAGGTCGCGCCGGTCTTCCGGCACGGACTGACCCCCGGCGAGGCCGCGGACTCCGCGGTCTCCGAGCATCTGCGCGCGGCCGGACTGGCCGTCCTGGCCGGCGGCGAACTGCCGCTGGTGACCACCGAGCACGGCCCGGACGGCACCCGGATCGAACTGCCGGCCCTGTGGCTGGTGGCCGGCGCCGCCTGACCGACCGCGCCGGCGCACGGAGCGGGGACCGCGGCCCGGGTCTCCGCTCCGGTCCCGCTCCCGCCCGGCTCCCGGTCCCCGCCCGCAGCGAACCCAGGAGGCGCACGTGACCACGGTCCCCGACCACGCCGAGCTGACCGGAAGGCTGGGCCCGGACGCCGCCCACGCCGTGCTCGACTGGGCCGACCTGAACGGCCTGTCGGTGCGCCTGCTGCCCTCGTGGCTGCCGTCCGGCACCGGATACACCGGCGCCGTGCTGACCGCGCTGGAGACCGCACCGCCGCCGCGGATCGTCATCCTCAAGGTGCTCCCGGAGGGGCCGCACCGCACCGAGCCGCGGCGGCACACCGAGGCGCTGCGCCACTCGCCCCCCGGCTTCGCCGGCGCCCATCTCGTCGAGCAGGCCTTCGCGCCCTTCCCGCTGAGGACCGGCGGCGCCCTGATGTTCCAGGCCGTCGCGGGGGACGGACTGCGCGACGCCGTGCCGCTGGGCGCCCTGGACGGCGAGGAGTACGCCCGCACCGCGGCGGCGGTGGTGCGCGGGACCCTGACGGAGTGGAACCGGCAGCTCACCGCCCCGGTGCGCATGCCCGCCTCGGCCTTCCTGCGCGGCGAGCTGGAGACCGCGGGGACCGCGGCGGCCGCCCTGAGGCCGTGGCGGCGGCGGGCCGGGCTGACCGGATCCGTGCGGCCGTGGTTCGAGGCGGCGGGACGGCGGCTCCCCAACCCCTATCTGCTCGTCGAGGGAGCACAACCGGGCCTGCCCGACCCGGAGTTGTCGGCGCTCACCGGGCTGACCCACGGGGACCTGCATCCGGACAACGTGGTCGTGCCGGTACGGCGCGGCCTGCTGCAGGAGCACGCCTACCGGCTGATCGACCTCGGCGGCTTCCGCGCCGACGGCGCGCTGAGCCGCGACGTCGCCATGCTGCTGCTCTCGGGGCTCCTACCCGTCCTCGGGCAGCCGCTGCCGGAGCACCGGAGGCAGGCGCTGCTGGACTACGTCGTCGCCCCGCACCACGGCCACACCGGCCGGCTCCCGGACGGCGCGGCCCGCCGCGTCGACTGCGTCCGGGACACCGCTGCCGAGGCGATGGGGCAGTGGCGGGAGCCGTGGCGGGACCAGCTGCTGCTGTCCCTCGCCGCCGGCGCACTGGCGTTCACTACCTACTCCGGTCTCGCCCCCGATGTCCGGGACTGGTACCAGCTGCTGGCCGCGCACGCGGCCGGGGCCTTCCTCGGCACCGAGACCGCGACCGGCACCGCCCCCGTCGCCCCCGTGATCCCCGCGACCCCCGTCGTCCCCACCGCCCCCGGGGCCCCCGGGGCCCGCGGGACGCAGCCGGCCGAGCCCGCGCCGCACCGTCCCGCCCGGCCGCGGCCCGCCCCGCGGACGGCGCTCGTCGAGGCCCTGGAAGAACTGCCCGCGATGACCGACCCCGTCTCCCGGGAGGCCGTGCTGCGGCGGCTGCCGCGCCGGCTGGCGACGAGCGTTCCCCGGTCGGCCGTGCTGCGGGTGGAACTGCTCGGCCTGGTCGACACCTGCGTCACCTTCCACGGCGGCCTGCGGGCCCTGTGGGAGGCCGTCTCGGCCGTGGACACCGGCACCCGCGAACGCGATGCGGTTTTCGATGTTCTGCTTCGAATGCCGGAATTCTCGCAGAGCCCGGACGACGACGGGGCCTGAGGCCGGATTACGCGGCTCGGGGTTTCCGGCCATGCCTTGCTGGGACATCATGAAAGCGCAGGGTCGGGCCACGTGGCCCGGGACGGGGAGGGCCGCAGAACATGGATCACGCGAAGTCCGTCATAGAGTCGGAGCTGCTCGATCTCTCCCAGCTCACGCTGGAGGACGTGCGCGCCCACAGGGGCGGCTCCGAATGGCAGACCGTGGAGCGTCGGCTGACGAGGGAGTTCAGAAATCCCTCCGTCTTCTTCGCCGACCCCCAGAGCAGTGCGGACCGGTGAGGACGAGGCCCGGACTGCGATCACGGAGGCCCATCGGTGAGTGGCTCCTTCAGCACCTCGGGACGATCGGCAGAAGGACTCCCACGCCATGGGCTTCCCCCACGGCACTTCGACTCACTGGCCGCCGGCCGGGGCGGCGGCCCCGTCATCGCCCACCTCTGGGACTCCGAGCGCAGCCACCGGCTGGTGCTGTTCGGTCTGCTGACCGCCACCGCAGGCAGCCGGCCCGACGCGCTCGGGCCGCTGTCCGGCATCGACGAGGCCTGGAACCTGCTCGTCGCCGTGGAACGCCACAGCGGCGTGATCACGGACGAGATCCTCCTGCTGCCGGAGACGGGCCGCTGGCTGCGCTCCTGCCTCCAGCGATTACAGGCCTCCGGCAGGGTGCGGAAGCCCGACGAGCCGCCCCTGTGGGTGGACGTGGGCCATCTGCACCTGCTGGCGGCAGCGGCGGCGGTCCGGGCCGGGCTGCCCTTCGAGCTGCGGGTGCCGGCCCGTGACGGACAGGTGTGGCTGCCCACCCTCGGCTGCGCCACGGTGCACGGGGACATCGCCGCCTGGCAGCCGGCCGACGTCGTCTTCGCCACCGGCCGGCTGACCTTCGCGCTGGCGGGAGCCGCCGGAGCGGGCCACGACCCGGTACGGGTGGAGCAGCCGGCCACCGAGCCGACGCCCCACTGGCAGGTCCCCCGCACCCTCCCCCTGGAGCTGCCGGAGGGCCCCCGGAGCATCGTCCTGCACGACCTGGGCCCGTACCGGATGCAGGCCGGCGCGGACGGCAGGCCCGCGGACGCCACCGAGGAGGACACCGTCCGCCGCTGGACCGCCCTGCTGCACAGCTCATGGTCCCTGCTGGCGCGCGTCGACCCCGGCGGCGCCGAGGACGTCAGCGCCTGTCTGCGCTCCATCGAACCGCTGCCGGCCGCCCGGCCGTTCCGCTGGCACAGCGCCACCGTGGAGGACGGCATGGGCGGCATGGCCGCCTCCGAGCCGACCGGCACCGAACCCGCCGCCGCTGCCCAGTTCGCCGCCGTCCTCACCCACGAGGCACAGCACAGCAAGCTCAGCGCCCTGCTGCACATGTACTCGCTGCACACACCCGACGTGGCCCACCGCTGCTACGCCCCCTGGCGGGACGACCCGCGTCCGCTGCGCGGCATGCTGCACGGCGTCTACGCGTTCACCGGCGTGGCCCGGTTCTGGCGCGGTCATCTGCTGGGCGGCTGCGACCCCGAGGAGGAGGCGCTCGCCGCGTTCGAGTACGCGCTGCGCCGTGCCCAGCTCCTGCGTGTGCTGCCGGTACTCGTGCAGGACGACCGGCTGACCGCGCTCGGCCGCAGACTGGTCGGCCGGTTGCTGGAGACCGTGGGGGAGTGGCAGCGGGAGCCGGTGCGTGCCGACTGTCTGGAAGCGGCCGAGCGGGCCGTCGAGGACCACCGTCTGAGCTGGCGGACCCACCATCTCGTCCCCGACCCCGACCTCGTCGTCGATCTGGCGCAGGAGTGGCGGGCGGGCCCGGCGGAGGCGGCCACCGAAGGCGCGTGGCGCTACCCGGAGCCCCGGCTGCTTCCGGACCCTGCGGCGCGCCATCTGGACGCCAGGGCGGTCCTGGTGCGTCTGCGGCTGGCCCCGGCCACCGCCGAGCAACTGCGCACGGCGGAAAGTCTCGGCCACCTTGTGCTGGGCGCACGCCCGGCGGACGTCCACCTGCTCGACGGGGACCTGCCGGCCGCGGAGCGCCTGTACGCGGCGGAGATCAGGGCCCAGGGAGGATCGGCCGCGGAGTCCGGGACGGTGTGGGCGGGCCTCGGGCGGGCGCTGCGCGGACGCCCCGGCCGGCAGGAGGCCGTACGGGCGCTGACCCGGCACCCGGAGCTGGTCCGGCACGTGTACGCGTCGATCAGCGCCAAGGGCGACTCCACACCGGACCCGGTCGCCGTGGCCGGCTGGCTGGGCCGCACGGTGGCTGCGTACTGACGCGGCCGGGCGCGGCCCGAGCGGTCTACGGCATGGGGTCGGCGTCGCAGTTGGAGCGCCGCCACGCCTCCGCGTCGAGACAGCCGGGATGGGTGTCCCCCAGTTTGGTGCGCATCCCCTGCACAGCGGCCGTGTGCATGGCCTCCGCCTCCTCGGCCCGGCGCAGTGCGCGCAGATCGCAGGCGATGTTGTTCATCAGGGCGAGCGCGGTGGGATGATCCTCGCCCAGCGTGGCCCGTACCCGCTCCAGGGTGTTCTCGTCCAGCTCCAGGGCGCTGCTGGCGTCGCCCTGCGCGTACATGTCGCTGGCCAGGTTCGCGGCACACACCAGCACCATGGGATGGTCGTCCCCCAGCGCCCGGCGCGCGCGGTCCAGCGCGCTCTCGTTGAGTGCGCGGGCCGCCTCCACCTGGTTGACCAGCCGCAGCGTGACGGCGAGGTCGATGTCGGCGGCGACCGTGTCGGGATGGTGCGAACCGAACACCTCGACGTACAGGTCCCGGGTCTTCTCGCCGAGTTTCAGCGCGTTGTCGAGGTCGCCCATCTGCCGCAGGTCGACCGACATGTTGAGCGAGGCCACCAGCGCGTCCGGACTGCGCTCGCCGTAGCGGTCGGTGAGCGCCTTGCTGGCCTGCTGGCTGAGTTCGTATGCCGAAGGGTGGTCGCCCGCCTTGCGCCGGGAGACGGCCAGCCGGGCCGCGGCGCGCAGCGTGTGCGGGTTCATCTCCCCGAAGACACTGCGGTACTTCTCCACGATGTCCTCGAACATCCGCACGCCGAGGCCGTAGTCGCCGTCCTCGCGGCGGTCCAGGGCCAGACCCATCTCCGACAGGAGGCTGTCGTAGGCCTCCTCGCCGTAGATCAGCACACTGCGGCGCCAGGTCTCCTCGTCCAGTGTCAGGGCCTCGTGGTAGCGGCCGCAGGAGCGCAGCGCGACGGCCAGGTTGTGGGTGTGCACCAGGGTCAGCGGGTCCTCCTCGCCGTAGGCGCGCACGGCCCTCTCGTGGACCTCGCGGGCCATCTCCAGGGCGCCGAGGAAGTCACCGTGCGACCGGCGGTCGATCGCGACCTGCCCCATCGTGCGGAGCAGCTCCTCCTCGGTGTCGCCCCCGAGCTCCCGCACGGCGGCGAGCATGCGCCGGCTCAGCTCCGCGGCCTCTCCGTAGCGGCCCATGCGCCACAGCACGTACCACAGGCTGCGGGCCAGCAGCAGCGTCTGCTGGTCTCCCTCGCCCCACTTCTCCTTCCAGCGCTCGTACGCCTTCTGGCCGAACCTCCGGGCGCCCTCGTGGTCGCCCCAGTAGTACAGGTAGTCGGCCGTGGTGATGACGAGCTGCCGGACGTTGGGGACCTCCGACTCGATCGCGCCGGACTCCACCACGTGGGGGTACAGATCGCCGAAGCGCGCCCAGTGGTCGGGGTCCCGCGGGTCGCGGGGTGCGTTGGCCGCGAGCAGCAGATGGGCGCCCTGCCGCATCCGGCGGCGCTGCTCCTCCGTCATACGGGCGATGAGCACCGCCTGCACCAGCCGGTGCATCTGGATGCTGTTGTTGCGGTGGTCGATCTTGGCCAGCGAGTACCGGTTGATCTCCCGGATGGCGCGGGCCAGCCGCAGCGGGTCGGTCAGCGCGCGGTCCAGATCGGGTGCGATGGGCTGGACCGGGGCCCCGGAGAACAGCGAGCGCGCGATGGGCTCCGGCGCGAAATAGGCGCAGATCTGCAGTAGTTGCAGCGCCGCGGGGTTCTTGCTCGCCAGATGGTCCAGCGAGACGTTCCAGGCGGTGGCGACCGTCTGCTCGTAGTGCGTCGGTGGGGAAACTGTCATGAGTTCTGCGCGTTTCTCTGCGAACAGGCGAAGGTATTCGGCCGCAGGCATGCCCGTCTCGGCCCGCCATGCCGAGGCCTGTTCCACCGCGAGCGGCAGATCGCCCAGTACATGGGCGAGTTCGTCCGCGTCCTCGTGGGACAGGTCGGGATTGCGGCGCTGCAGCAGCTGGATGCTTTCCTCGCGCTCGAACACATCGACCTCCAGCGGCCGGGCGAGAGTATTCCACTGGGGATTGCGCGAAGTGATGATGATGGAGCCGTTCGGCCCGTTCTCCGAACTGCTGGGAAAGAATTCCTGGACCGCTTCCGGGCTTTCCGCGTTGTCGAACACCAGCAGCCATTTGCTGTACGGGTTTCCGGTGCGCAGTGCCTCCAGCACGGCCGGTACGGCGGTGATGGCCTCGCTGCTCACCGGCAGGTGCAGCCGGTGTGCCAGTTCCACCAGGGCCTGGGCGATCTGCGTGGGGCGTTCCGCGGGGATCCACCAGACGATGTCGTACTGGCTCGCCTGGCGATAGACGTATTCCTGGGCGAGCTGTGATTTCCCGACACCGCCGAGTCCGTGCAGTGCATGCGGGAGTACTGCCGTGGGTCCGCCGCGCAGTTCCCGCTCGAGCTGGTCCAGGAGGTCTTCGCGTCCGGTGAAGACGAGATTTCGCGGCGGCATGTTCCCCCACACGGCGGGTCGCGCGGAGGCCGGCGTGGTGGCGCGGCTCAGATCAATTCCTGTCCGCGGCGCCGTGACGGGGTAACCGGTGACCACTGTGGCGTCTCCTGGGAGGGTGCCAGTATCAGCCTGGCCGAGTTGCTCGGTGAGCACCGGCGCCTCGGGGGTGTTTGGTTCAGTCACTATGCCATAGCTTTCCGTGTCTGGGGTGGTCTGCCGGTCGCCGCGTGTCGATTCACTCATGTGGTGTTCTGATTCCTCATGCGCCCGAATGAGTTGCCCTATTAACCTCGCCCGGCGCGCGTGCGCGCCGGAGAGCGATCTGAGCACCGTGTGTTCTATCTCGCGAAGGTGCCGGTCCTCGTCGGTTATCTGTGGGTCCGGGATGCTTGCTCCGTCCAGGTATGCCAGCATTTCCCGGGCCGCGCCACTGTGCGGGGCGAGCAGTTCTGCCGCCGCCTTGGTCGCCAGCTCCGTGGCCTGCCGGCTGCCGGCGGCGAGCACTTCCTCACGGACCCCCGGGCGGAAGGAGAACGTCCCCTCGCCCGCGGCCGGGTCGGGTTCGACCAGGTCGCTCATCAGGAATTCGGCCAGATGCTCCGGGCCCGTGCGGGGCATGGTCCGCTGTTGCAGTGCCGTCATGAGCGGCAGGTCGAGCGGGGCGGTGGCGAGCCGGGTGGCCAGTTGGAAGGAGTCGGGGGAGGACCACACGCGGAACAGCGCGACCCGTTCGGCGGCGCTGCGGTCGCGGGGTCCGGGCTCGGGCGGGGGGCCGGCGGGGCGGCGTGCCGCGCGGGGCAGGACGAGGGCCGCCACCTCGGTCCAGCGGGGGGTGTCGCCCGCCAGGAACTGCGTCCACGGCGCCAGCCAGCTGCCGGACAGCTCCAGCACGGGGACGACGGTGTGCCCGCGGTGCGGCTCGGGCCGGCCGGGCGGCTCGATGTGCTCCCAGGTGTGGCCGGGCTGCCAGGGCCCGGACGCGTGCAGCCGGATGCGCCGCACGTCCAGGGCGGTACGGTGCCACAGACGCTGGGGCAGTACCTGCAGAACGGTGGCCGGCTGGTGCCGTCCCCAGGCGGCGAGCTGGGCCTGTACGGCGCCCGTCCGCCAGGCCGGGGCCAGGCCGTCGGTGAGGACGAAGACCATGGTCCGTCCGCTGTGGTCCACCAGCCGGCGCGGCGACTGCGGCTCGCCGGAGCCGGGCAGCCGGACGGTCGCCCGGCCCTCCGGTGCGCGGGTGTCGAGATGCAGCAGCCGCAGGTCGCCGAAGCCGGCGTACCGGCGGAACAGGCCCACGACCTGCTCGGCCGTCTCGCGCCACACGCCCATCCGGGGCGCCACGTCCTGGAGCAGCACGGCGTTCCAGCGGGGCCCGGGACCAGGACGCAGGACCGGGGGGAGTCCCGGGGCGACCGCGTGGCGTTCTGCGGTGGCCTGGGCGTCCACCTCGGGCTGGGCGGGGTCCGGTACCGGTCGGCGCAGCGGCTCCAGGGCGCGGGCGAAGGGCCGTGGCCGCAGGGCGGACCGGCGCCGGTGCACGGACCGCAGCGGTCGGGCGCCCGTGACCGCGGCGGGGGCCGAGGAGTCGGCGGGGGCGCCGTCGGTGAGCAGCACCAGCGGGATCGGGGCGCTTCCGCCCGGGGCCGGGTCGCTGTGCGCGTCGTCGGGCTGCCGGCCGGATAAGTCCCCGTCCCGGGGCCCGCGCGGGAAGCGGGGGGCGGGGGAGGAGGCTTCGGGCGGCGCGGCCGGATCGGGCTGCTCCGCCCCGGTCGGGCCGGCCGGTCCGGGCGCGGTGGACCCGGTGGCGGGAGCGGCCGGGCCGGGGTCCGCGGCGGGGGAGGGGGCGCCGCCGAGCTCCGGGTGGTGCGTGGCCAGCCAGAGGGCGTCGGCGACGTCCCGCGGGTGCAGGCCGTCGACGGGCATGCCGGAGGAGTCCGCGGCGGGGGACGGACCATGTCGTCCGCCGGCCGCAGCGTGACCGTTGAGCTCCGGCGATCGGTCAGGCACCCCAGTCCGTCCCATCTCCGTTCAACGGGTGCCAAATGGCCTCGAGGACGGCCTGCCACTCGGCACGGTCCTCCTCACGGTAGGAGTAGGCGCCGGAGGTGACCAGGTGTGCCGCATTGAGCAATTGGTCGGCGGCCAGCCCCTCGACCTGAGCACTGCGTGTCATGAAGTCCCGGACGAGCCTTCCCTGTTCGTCTCCCAGCGAGTCCCCGAAGTGTGCGGCCACCAGCTCGCCCAGTGCCTCCGGTCCGGGGTCCGGTATATCAAGGCGCAGACAACGGCGCATAAACGCCTCGGGGAACTCTCGTTCACCATTTGAGGTCATGATCACGATCGGAAAGGATCGAGTCCTGACGATTCCATTTCGGATCTCGGCGGTTCGCCCGGGATCCGCGGTATGGACGGTGACACTCTCGATCCGGCGCTTCACCCGAACGAGAGGCTGGACGGCGAACCAGCCGTCCTCGAAGAGGGACAGCAGGTCGTTCGGGAGATCGGCGTCCCCCTTGTCCAGCTCGTCGATCAGCAGCACCCGCGGCAGCCGGTGCGGCAGCAACGCGGTTCCCAGCGGGCCCAGTTGGATGAAGTCGCCGATGTCCAGGGCCGGCCCTGCGGCCCCTGCTCCGGCCGGGTCGCCCGCCGCTCCTTCGTGCGCCTGCTCGTGCACCGCACGTTCCTGGGCGGCGAACCAGGCCTGTCCCGCCTGGGCGCGGCCGAGCACATCGTATTCGAACAGCCCCGAGGCCAGCGTGGTACGACTGGTGACCGGCCACTGCAGCACCCGCCCCAGCCCCAGTTCGCGGGTGATGCGGTGGGCGAGGGTCGACTTGCCCACCCCGGGCCGGCCGGTGACCAATAACGGACGCCGGAGCAGGATCGCCGCGTTGACCATGCGGACCTCCGCCGCTGGCGGACGCCGCCCGGAGGCGGGCGGACCCAGCCTGCGGTCCGCCTCGCCGTCCTCCGGCGGCCGGGGCTGCAGCGGCCCGCCGTCGAAGGTGCGCCAGCGCGGGCCGGGCGGCCAGCTGCGCTCCTCGTACGGAGTCGCGTCGGCGAAGGCGCCACCGGTCCCGCGGTACAGCAGACCACCGGGCCGGCGGACGTCGTACGGCAGCAGCCCTGCCTGCGACGAACTCATTCCATCCCCCCTATGAAGGCGGCAGGCGCCCCCGCACCACCACTCAACAACTGCTCGGGGTCGTCCCAGACGACGCAGAGGTGCTGGGCGGGGTCCTGCGAACTGCCGTTGGCACGCGTTGCGGAATCGCTCTTCCACTGTCGGGCCTGGGACGGAAGACCCGCTAGCCCCCCTTCGGACAGGCCGTCCCTGACCATGCTGTGAAACTGCTCGGACACCGCGTCGCGATGGTGTATGAACACAGGAATGCCCAGATCGATGCCCACGCGAACTTCCCCCAACCCGGCCGGGTTCCCGGTGGCCGGAGGCTCGCTGAGCACCATGGCGACGACGTCCTGCCGGGCGCCGATCGTCGCGTCCAGCCGCTGCAGGTACTCCGGCACGGAACGGCCCTGACGGTCGCACCAGTGGACGGCTCCAGCACGCTCCCGCGCGCTCTTCCAGCGCGCCCAGCGCAGCCGCCAGACCTGGTGCGCGTCGCGCCGCTGCAGCCGCTCCAGACTGTGCACGACGATCTCCGGGTACTTGCTGAACAAGGGGTTGGGGTAGCCCAGCGACGGGTCCCGGTCCCACCACTCCACCGGCTCGTTGAGCAGCTCAGTCGGCAGGAAGAACTCCAGCACCACGTCCTGCGCCCGGGCGTGCCACAGCGAGGCCATGCGGGACAGCAGCTCGGCCACCGCGGCCGGCACCTGCGCCCGGGGAACGGGCTGCTGCGCGTCGCCCTCCTTGGCGTGGTGCAGCTCCGAGGACTCCGCGTACTTCACCCGAGCGGAGACCCAGTACCGGTGCCGCTTGCGGTACTGCCGTCTGCCGCTGCCCTGGACCGGCGCCAGGTCAGGGGCCAGTTTCAGATAGAGCCGGATCACCGGGCGGGCCGCCGCCGCCCCGTCGGCCGTGCCGTGCTCCGCCGCCCCCGGCACGGGCTGTGTCTCCTTGGCCGCGGCCTCCGCGGCGGCGGTACTCCGCCGGGCCAGCAGTCCGCGCAGTCCGGTCAGCCCGCCGTCGCCGTCGGCCAGACCCCACAGCTCGGCGAAGTGGTCGTTCCAGCCCTGCAACTCCCCCACGTGGGAAGCGAGATCGTCGTGCAGCGCGAGATGCTCCAGCAGCAGCATGCCGGGCGGCAGCGCCGCGTCGGGCGTGGTGGACCGGCCGGAGAGATGGAGGAAGGCCTGCCAGGCCGTCGTGCAGTGGGCGGGCAGCCGGATGCGGTCGCCGGTGATCTGCGCGACCACGGTGTCGAGTTCGGGCAGGGTGAGCGAGAGCGCGCGGCGCAGCGCCGTCCAGTCCCGGCCCTCGTACAGCTGCAGCGCGTACAACTCCTCGACGAGAGGCGTCAGATGGTACTCCAGCGGAGGCGCCACCAGGGCGGTCGCCTCGACCAGCCGGGACAGCCCGTCCGGCCGTGCCTCGCAGACCCGCACCACCTCGAGGAACTCCTGGCGAGGCGTGGGCAACTCCGCCCACGGCTGGCCGCCGAGCAGTTCCGCCAGCTCGCGCCGCCACTGCTGCCGGCCGCGCGCGTCGGTGAGGGCGGCCGAGTCGCCGAGGACCGCGACGATCCGGCGCAGGATGTCGCGCCGGCGACGGTCCTGCGTCGCCAGTCGTTGTGGCATGCGTGACTCCCCCCGGGCCCACGGCATTCGCACGGCGCCTGTACTGCAGCCCGATCAGGTTAGGCGGCCGGGGCGTTCCGCCGAACAGGTTCGGCGATATTCGTGGGGCCGAGGGGGAACGATCGACGCGGGTGCCCGCGTAGGGTGCGGCGCACCGCAGGGAAACAGGGGGAACACCGTGAGCCGACCGTTGCCCGTGCCGATACCGATGCGGCAGAACGACGAGGACCTGTTGAAGATCCTGCGGGCCGGGGAGTCCGCCCACGCCAGGGCGCGGCGGCTGGCGTCCGCGCACATCTCGCTGTCCTTCCTTCTGGCTGCCGGGGCCGTGCTCGGTGTGTTCGTCACCGCGGTCCAGGACGCCCTCACCGTGGCGGGATTTCTGTGGGCGCTGGCCTACGCCGCGGGTGCGAGCTCCTGGACGGAGCGTGAGTTCCGCCGGGCGGCGCTGCTGCAGGAGACCTTCGACACCCGGCTCTACGGGCTCGCCTGGAACGAGGTCCTGGCCGGAACGGTGCCGTCGGCCGACGAGATCAGCCGGCTCGCCCGGCGTTACCAGGGGTCCGCCGAGCGGCTGCGCGACTACTACGAGGTCCCGGAGCTGCCCCGGCCGCTGGACGTGCTGTCCTGCATCCTGCAGAACCTCGCCTGGGGGGCACGGGTGCGGCGGCGGTTCGCGGCGGCCGTCCAGGGCGGCATCGTCGTGTGGGTGGCGGCCGGCGTACTGGTGGGGGTGGTGACCGGGGCGACCCTGGTGTCCGTCCTCGTCGACTGGTTCGTCCCCTCGCTCGGTCTGCTGCTGCTCGGCGTCGACACTTACCGGACCCAACGGGACACCGCGGCCGTGCGGGAGCACGCCCGCCAGGTGATCCTGCCGCGGATGCGGGAGTACGCGGAGGCCGGGATGCCGGCCGCGGAGACCCCGGGACTGCTGGTGCTGGCCCGGCAGGCACAGGACGTGCTGCTGCGGACGCGGCTGGGCCAGGCCCGGGTGCCCAACTGGTTCTTCAAGGCCTTCCTCGACAGCGACCGGGCCGACTTCGCCGCGGCCATGGACGAGGTGGGCGGCTGGCTGCCGCGCCCTCCGCACCCCCCGCAGCCACGCTGACCCCGTCGCCCGTCGCCCGTCGCCCGTATCTGACCTGCGCCGCTGTGTCCCGGTGCATGGCCCGCGGCGGACGCAGCGCGTAACGTGGCGCACTATGAAGATCCTGATCAGCGCGGACATGGAAGGTGCCACCGGGGTGACCTGGCCCGCCGATGTGCTGCCGGGCACACCGCAGTGGGAGCGGTGCCGCACCGTGTTCACGTCGGACGTCAACGCCGCCGTGCTGGGATTCCTGGACGGCGGCGCCGACGAGGTGCTCATCAACGAGGCGCACTGGACCATGCGCAATCTGCTGCTGGAGGAACTGGACGACCGGGCGCAGCTGCTCACCGGCCGGCACAAGGCGCTGTCCATGGTCGAGGGCGTGCAGCACGGCGATGTCGACGGCATCGCCTTCGTCGGCTACCACGCCGGCGCCGGTATGGAGGGCGTGCTCGCCCACACCTACCTCGCCAACCAGATCACCGGCGTCTGGCTGAACGACGTACGGGCCAGCGAGGGCCTGCTGAACGCGCATGTCGTCGCCGAGTACGGGGTGCCGGTGGTTCTGGTCACCGGCGACGACCTGGCCTGCGAGGACGCGCTCGGCTATGCGCCGGAGGCGCTGAAGGTCGCCGTCAAGGACCATGTGTCCCGGTACGCGGCCGTGTGCCGGACGCCGGCCAGGACCGCCGCCGACATCCGCGCGGCGGCCAAGGAGGCGGCGGCGCTGGCGGTGCGGCACGAGCCCGTCCGCGGCGGGCCGTTCACGGTCGCCGTGGAGTTCGACGCCGAGCATCTGGCCGCGGCCACCACCGTCGTGCCGGGCGTGGAGCGCATCGGCGAACGCAGGGTGGCATACACCACGGACACCATGTACGAGGGAATCCGGACCTTCAAGGCGGTCACCACGATCGCCTCGGCGGCGGTGGAGGAGCAGTATGGCTGAGCACGCGCAGGCGCAGGGGCGGGAGCCGGACGGGCGGGCGCTGGACGAGGTCGTCCGCTTCACCTCCGAGCTGATCCGCATCGACACCACCAACCGGGGCGGCGGCGACTGCCGGGAGCGCCCGGCCGCCGAGTACGCCGCGGCCCGCCTCGCCGAGGCCGGGATCGAGCCCACCCTGCTGGAGCGCACCGAGGGCCGCACCAACGTCGTCGCCCGGATCGAGGGCACCGACCCGACCGCCGACGCGCTGCTCGTGCACGGCCATCTGGACGTGGTGCCCGCCGAGGCCGCGGACTGGACGGTGCACCCGTTCTCCGGGGAGATCCGCGACGGGGTGGTCTGGGGGCGCGGCGCCGTCGACATGAAGAACATGGACGCGATGATCCTCGCGGTTCTCCGCTCCTGGGCCCGGCAGGGGGTACGGCCCCGGCGGGACGTGGTGATCGCGTTCACCGCCGACGAGGAGGCCAGCGCCGAGGACGGCTCCGGGTTCCTCGCCGACCGGCACGCCGCCCTGTTCGAGGGCTGCACCGAGGGCGTCAGCGAGTCCGGGGCGTTCACCTTCCACGACGGCTCCGGGCGGCAGATCTACCCGATCGCGGCCGGCGAGCGCGGCACCGGCTGGCTGAAGCTCACCGCCCGCGGCCGGGCCGGCCACGGTTCCAAGGTGAACCGGGAGAACGCGGTCACCCGCCTCGCCGCGGCCGTCACCCGCATCGGCGAGCACGAGTGGCCGCTGCGGCTGACCCCCACCGTGCGCGCGGCGCTCACCGAACTCGCCGCCCTGTACGGCATCGAGGCCGACCTCGGCGACGTGGACGCCCTGCTGACGAAGCTCGGGCCGGCCGCCAAGCTGGTCGAGGCCACCGTCCGCAACAGCGCCAACCCGACCATGCTGGACGCCGGTTACAAGCTGAACGTCATCCCTGGGGCGGCCGTCGCCCATGTCGACGGGCGGTTCCTGCACGGGGCCGAGGACGAGTTCCGTGCCACCCTCGACCGGCTCACCGGCCCGGACGTGGACTGGGAGTTCGCCCACCGCGAGGTCGCGCTCCAGGCGCCGGTGGACTCGCCGACGTTCGCGCGGATGCGGGCCGCGGTCGAGGAGTTCGCCCCGGAGGGGCACACGGTGCCGTACTGCATGTCGGGCGGCACGGACGCCAAACAGTTCTCCCGGCTGGGCATCACCGGCTACGGCTTCGCGCCGCTGAAGCTGCCGGAGGGCTTCGACTACCAGGCCCTCTTCCACGGAGTCGACGAGCGCGTCCCGGTGGAGGCCCTGCACTTCGGTGTCCGGGTCCTCGACCGGTTCCTGCGGTCGGCCTAGCGCGGTGGGGGAGACGGTGCGGACCCTGGCGTACGGAGCGTGGCCCTCGCCGATCGACGCGGTGCTCGCCGCCGCGCACGACGGGCGCCCCGAGGACGTGGGCTTCGTCGGCGACGAGGTGTGGTGGACCGAGCCCCGCCCCACCGAGGGCGGGCGGCGCACCCTGGTGCGGCGGCGCGCCGAGGGCACCGCGGAACCGGTGCTCGCGGCCCCGTGGAACGTGCGCACCCGCGTCATCGAGTACGGCGGCCGGCCCTGGACCGGGCTGATGACGGCGGACGGGCCGCTGGTGGTGTTCGCGAACTTCGCCGACCAGCGGCTGTACGCGCTGCGGCCGGGCCCGGGGGAGGAGCCGCGTCCGCTGACCCCCGTCTCGCCGGTGGGCGGCGGGCTGCGCTGGGCGGAGCCGCAGATCCTGGCCGAGCATGGCGAGGTGTGGTGCGTCCTGGAGGAGTTCACCGGCGACGGCCCCTCCGACGTGCGCCGGGTCCTCGCGGCCGTGCCGCTGGACGGCTCGGCCGCCGGCGACCGGGACGCCGTACGGGAACTCACCGACGACCGGCACCGGTTCGTCACCGGACCCCGGCTCGCACCGGACGGGCGGCGGGCGGCCTGGCTCGCCTGGGACCATCCGCGGATGCCCTGGGACGGCACCGAACTGCTGGTCGCCGAGATCGGCCCGGGTGGCACCTTCGGGGAACCCACGACCCTCGCGGGCGGCCCGGAGGAGTCGGTCGCCCAGGTCGACTGGGCCCCCGACGGCGCTCTGCTGTACGCCTCGGACCGCACCGGCTGGTGGAACCTCTACCGCGACGGCCGCCCGGTGTGCCCGCGCCAGGAGGAGTTCGGCGGGCCGCTGTGGAAGCTCGGCCGGCGCTGGTTCGCCCCGCTCGACAGCGGGCTGATCGCCGTCGTGCACGGCCGCGGCGCCACCGCCCTCGGCATCCTGGACCCGGAGACCGGCGAGGTCGTCGACGCGGCCGGTCCCTGGACCGAGTTCGCGCCCGCGCTCGCGGTGCTCGGCGAGCGGGTGGCCGCCGTCGGCGCCAGCCCGCGCAGCGCCTACGAGGTGGTGGAACTGGACGCCCGCACCGGCCACGCCCGGGTGATCGGCGCCCCGCACGACGACGCCGTCGACCCCGCCCACTACCCCGAACCCCAGATCCGCACCTTCACCGGCCCCGACGGACGCGAGATCCACGCCCACGTCTACCCGCCGCACAACCCCGGCTGCGTCGCGCCCGGCGGGGAGCTGCCGCCCTACGTCGTGTGGGCGCACGGCGGACCCACCGGCCGGTCGCCGCTCGTGCTCGACCTGGAGATCGCCTACTTCACCTCGCGCGGCATCGGTGTCGCCGAGGTCAACTACGGCGGTTCCACCGGGCACGGCCGGGAGTACCGCAACCGGCTGCGCGGCCAGTGGGGCGTGGTCGACGTCGAGGACTGCGCCGCGGTCGCCCTCGCCCTCGCCGACGAGGGCACCGCGGACCGCGGCCGGCTCGCCGTGCGTGGCGGCAGCGCGGGCGGCTGGACCGCCGCCGCGTCGCTGGCCACGACCGACGTCTACGCCTGCGGCACCATCATCTACCCCGTGCTCGATCTGACCGGCTGGAGCGAGGGCGAGACCCACGACTTCGAGTCCCGCTATCTGGAGACGCTGATCGGGCCGTACGCCGAGGTGCCCGGCCGGTACGCGGAGCGTTCGCCCACCGGGCACGCCGACCGGATCACCGCGCCGTTCCTGCTGCTCCAGGGGCTGGACGACGTGATCTGCCCGCCCGTGCAGTGCGAGCGGTTCCTCGCCCGGATGGCGGGCCGGCGAGTGCCGCACGCGTATCTCGCCTTCGAGGGCGAGGGACACGGGTTCCGGCGCGCGGAGACCATGGTCCGCGCCCTGGAGGCCGAACTGTCGCTGTACGCCCAGGTGTTCGGGCTGAACCCGCGCGGCGTGCCGACCCTGGAACTGACCAAGTGAGCACGCGGACCCGGACGAGCGGCCCCGACGTGCCGGAGCTGACGCGACCCGCCCGGCTCGCCCCCGGCGCCCGGGTGGCCGTCGTCGCACCCAGCGGCCCGGTGCCCGAGGAGCGGCTGGAGGCCGGGCTCGACGTGCTGCGGGGCTGGGACCTCGACCCGGTGGTGGCGCCCCATGTGCTGGACCGGCACGGCACGTTCGGCTATCTGGCGGGCGCGGACGCCGACCGTGCGGCCGACCTCCAGGCCGCCTGGTGCGACCCGGCCGTCGACGCGGTGCTGTGCGCCCGCGGCGGCTACGGCGCCCAGCGGATGGCCGAGCTGCTGGACTGGGACGCGCTGCGCGCGGCCGGGCCGAAGGTGTTCGTCGGCTTCAGCGACATCACCGCGCTGCACGAGGCGTTCGCCGTCCGGCTGGGCCTGGCCACCCTGCACGGTCCGATGGCGGCCGGCGTCGACTTCCTGAAGAACGCCCGGGCCCAGGAGCATCTGCGGGCCACCCTGTTCGCCCCGGAGACGGTCCGCACCGTCGTCTCCGGCAGCGGCACGGCCCTGGTCCCCGGCCGGGCCCGCGGGGTCACCCTCGGCGGCTGCCTGAGCCTGCTCGCCGCCGATCTCGGCACCCCGCACGCCCGGCGATCCGCGTACGGCGGGCTGCTCTGCCTGGAGGACGTGGGCGAGGAGCCGTAGCGGCTGGACCGGTGTCTCACCCAGCTGCTGCGGGCCGGCTGGCTCGACGGGGTGCGCGGGGTGCTGCTCGGCTCCTGGGAGGAGTGCGGACCGTACGAGCGGCTGCGGCCGATGCTCGCCGACCGGCTGGGCGGCCTCGGGGTGCCCGTGGCGGAGCAGTTCGGCTTCGGCCACGGTGCGGGGGCGCTCACCGTGCCCTTCGGTGTCGGCGCCGAGCTGGACGCGGAGGCGGGCACGCTGACGCTGGACGAACCGGCGCTGCGCTGAACGGCGCCGGCGGCCGCACCGCCTGCGGGCCCGGCCACCCGCCTCGTCGAACCTCTGCCCCACCAGCCACCCGGAGAGCACCGTGGCCCGCGCCGGCGGACTGCCGGACCCGGCGCCCTGCGACATCGGGGCGGCCGAGGTGACCGAACCGTTCACCGGCACCCTCCCCGGGATCGTGCACCGCAACGACCAGGGGGACCGACTGCGGTGCGTGATCGCGGCGAGCGACGGGCGTCGGCGGACCGGGGCGGATCCGCCGCGCAGGCCCTAGGGTGACGGGATGCCGCACAGCGCGTCCCGTCACCTCGCCGAAGGCCCCCGGGTGGGTATACGCCGCTTCACCTATGCGGACGGTGCCGAGTTCACCGCCCGCGCCCGGGAGAGCAGGGAGCTGCACCGTCCCTGGCTGTTCCCGCCGGACAGCACCGAGGCGTACACCGCGTACGCCCGCCGGCTGATCGAGGACCCCACCAAGGCCGGATTCCTGGTGTGCGAGACGAGCGGCGGCGGCATCGCCGGATTCATCACCGTCAACAACATCGTCGAGGGCGCCTTCCTCAGCGGGGCGCTGGGCTACGGCGCCTTCGCGCACGCGGCGGGCCGCGGACTGCTGCGGGAGGGGCTGGACCTCGTGGTGCAACACGCCTTCGGATCGATGCGGCTGCACCGCCTGGAGATCAACGTCCAGCCCGGCAACGCCGCGTCCATCGCCCTGGCCCGCGCCTGCGGTTTCCGGCTCGAGGGCTTCTCGCCGGACTTCCTCTTCATCGACGGGGCCTGGCGCGACCACCAGCGCTGGGCCCGCACGGCTCAGCCGCGGCGGTCCACGTACTCGTAGACCGCTCCGTCGGGGTGACGGGCGATCAGATTGCGGCCGGCCGGGGTGGCGACCGGGCCGGCGATGATGTCGGCGCCCAGTCCGCCGAGCACCCGGCACGCCTCCTCGACGTCCGTGACCGCGACCGTCGCCGCGACCCTGCGCAGCAGCGACAGCTGTTCCTCGGGCCCGCTCATCAGCAGGAAGCAGCCGACCGCGGCCACCTCGACACCACCGCGTTCGAAGCGGTGGGCGCGGCCCCCGGCGAGGCCCTCGTAGAACGGGATCGCCTGGTCCAGGTCGTCGACGTAGATGCGCAGCGTGGCTCCGAGAATGTCCATGCGGGAGAGCCTAGTTGGGGGCCGGGCGGGAGAGATCCACGGCCGCCGCCCGGGGGCGTGCGGCCTGGTCGGTGCGCCGGGTCCGCGCCGGTCGCGGCCGCGCCACGTTTGGGTGCCCCGCTCACGGGGACGCGGAAGGCTCACGAGCTACACGACAGCCCGGAGGCGAAACGTGAGCCGACCCCGCATCGTGATCGTCGGCGCCGGCTTCGCCGGGTACCGGACGGCCCGCACCCTGTCCCGGCTCACCCGGCGCCAGGCGGACATCACCCTGCTCAACCCGACCGACTACTTTCTGTATCTGCCCCTGCTGCCCCAGGTGGCCGCCGGGATCCTGGAGCCGCGCCGGGTCACCGTGTCCCTCTCCGGCACGCTGCCCCGCGTCCGGCTGGTGCTCGGCGACGCCTACCGCATCGACCTCGACGGGCGCACGGTGCACTACACCGGCCCCGAGGGCGGAGAGGGCGACCTGCGCTTCGACCGGCTGGTGCTGGCCGCCGGCAGTGTCAACAAGCTGCTGCCGATCCCCGGCGTCGCGGAGCACGCCCACGGCTTCCGCGGGCTGCCGGAGGCGCTCTACCTGCGCGACCACGTGACCCGGCAGGTGGAGCTGGCCACCGCGGCGGACCGGGAGGAGTGCGCCGCCCGCTGCACCTTCGTGGTGGTCGGCGCCGGCTACACCGGTACGGAGGTGGCCGCGCACGGCCAGATGTTCACGGACGCACAGGTCCGCAGGCACCCGCTGCGCACGGGCATGCGGCCGCGCTGGATGCTGCTGGACGTCGCCGACCGGGTGCTGCCCGAGATGGACGAACGGCTCTCGCGGACCGCCGATCGGGTGCTGCGCCGGCGCGGCGTGGACGTGCGGATGGGGACCTCGGTGCAGGAGGCCACCCACGACGGCGTCCTGCTCACCGACGGCGCCGCGGTCGACACCCGCACTCTGGTGTGGTGCGTGGGCGTACGCCCAGACCCGCTCGTGGAGTCGCTGGGGCTGCCCCTGGAGCAGGGGCGGCTGCTCGTCGACCCGTATCTGCAGGTGCCGGGGCATCCCGAACTGTTCGCCTGCGGTGACGTCGCCGCGGTGCCCGATCTGCACAATCCCGGCGGGTACACGCCGATGACCGCGCAGCACGCCTGGCGGCACGGCCGGGTGTGCGCGCAGAACGTCGCCGCGTCGCTGGGCGCCGGAGACCAGCGTGTCTACCGCCACCGCGACCTGGGTTTCGTGGTGGACCTGGGCGGGGCCGAGGCCGCCGCCGATCCGCTGGGCGTCCCCCTGTCCGGCCCGGTGGCGGGCGCGGTCACCCGCGGTTACCACCTGGCGTCGATGCCCGGCAACCGGGTCCGGGTCGCCGCGGACTGGCTGCTGGACGCGGTCCTGCCCCGCCAGGCCGTCCAGCTGGGCCTGGTCCGGTCCTGGTCGGTGCCGCTGGAGTCGGCGTCGCCGGAGGTGGCGCGGGTACCGGGAGGCCCCGGGAGGCGGCCCGGGGCGGGCCGGGAGCCGGCGGGGAAGCCGCCCCCGGGGAAGCCACCCCGGGCCGGGAAGCCGCCCGGGCGGGAGGCTGCGCAGACCCAGCCCGGGGGCGAGCCCGCCAAGAACCAGCCCGGCGGTGAGCCCGCGAAGAACCAGCCCGACGGGGAACCCGCCAGGAACCAGCCGCTCGACCCGCCCGGAGAGGACGACCCGCCGAAAGGAGACTCATGAACACCGAGGAACTCGTCGAACTCGGCCGGCAGCTGCGCGTGGACAGCGTGCGCTCCGCGGCCGCGGCGGGCTCGGGGCACCCCACGTCCTCGATGTCCGCGGCTGACCTGATGGCCGTACTCCTCGCGAACCATCTGCACTACGACTTCGAGCGCCCCGACCACCCCGGTAACGACCGCTTCATCCTCTCCAAGGGCCACGCCTCCCCCCTGCTCTACTCCGCCTACAAGGCCGCCGGAGTCGTCGACGACGAGGAACTGCTCACCTTCCGCAGGCTGGGCAGCCGGCTGGAGGGCCATCCCACGCCGCGGCGCCTGCCGTGGATCGAGACGGCCACCGGATCGCTGGGCCAGGGCCTGCCGGTCGGGGTCGGCATCGCGCTGGCCGGCAAGCGGCTGGACCGCGCGGCGTACCGGGTGTGGGTGCTGTGCGGCGACAGCGAGCTGGCCGAGGGCTCGGTGTGGGAGGCCGCCGAGCACGCCGGGCACGAACACCTCGACAACCTCATCGCCGTTCTCGACGTGAACCGGCTCGGCCAGCGCGGCCCCACCCGCCACGGCCACGACCTCGACGCCTGGGCCCGCCGCTTCGAGGCCTTCGGCTGGCACACCGTGCAGGTCGACGGCCATGACGTCGACGCCGTCGACCGGGCCTACCGGGAGGCCGCCGTCACCCGGGGCCGGCCCACGGCGGTCATCGCCCGCACCCTCAAGGGCAGGGGGGTCGCGGACGCCGAGGACCGCGAGGGACTGCACGGCAAGCCGCTGCAGGACTCCGACGGCGCCGTCGCCGAACTCGGCGGCGCCGGAACCCTGCGGGTCCGGGTGCAGGAGCCGCCCCCCACCCGGTCGCTGCACACCGTGGGCACCGGTCAGGTGGAGCTGCCCCGCTGGAAACCGGGCGAGCAGGTCGCCACCCGCGACGCCTTCGGCCGGGCGCTGGCCGCGCTCGGCACCGCCCGCGGTGAGGTCGTCGCCCTGGACGGCGAGGTCGGCGACTCCACCCGCGCCGAGGCGTTCGCCAAGGAGCATCCGGAGCGCTACTTCGAGTGCTACATCGCCGAGCAGCAGATGGTCGCCGCCGCGGTCGGGATGGCCACCCGCGGCTGGCTGCCGTACGCCGTCACCTTCGCCGCGTTCCTGACCCGCGCGTACGACTTCGTGCGCATGGCCTCCGTCAGCGGCTCCGGCATCAACCTGGTCGGCTCCCACGCCGGCGTCGCCATCGGCCGGGACGGGCCCAGCCAGATGGGTCTGGAGGACCTCGCGATGATGCGCGCCGTGCACGGCTCGACGGTGCTGTACCCCTGCGACGCCAACCAGACCGCACAGCTCGTCGCGGCGACGGCGGACCTGGACGGCATCCGCTACCTGCGCACCTCGCGGGGCGGCAGCGAGGTGCTGTACGGCCCCGACGAGGAGTTCCCGGTCGGCGGCTGCAAGGTGCTGCGCTCCTCCGGCCGGGACCGGATGACGGTCGTCGCGGCCGGGGTCACCGTGCCCGAGGCGCTCGCCGCCGCGGACGCGCTGGACCAGGAGGGCATCCAGGTCCGGGTGATCGACCTGTACTCGGTCAAGCCGGTGGACGCCGCCACCCTGCGCGGGGCCGCCGAGGACACCGGCTGTCTGCTGACCGTGGAGGACCACCATCCGGAGGGCGGCCTCGGCGACGCGGTGCTGGACGCGTTCACCGACGGCAGGCCGGTGCCCCGGCTGGTGCGGCTCGCCGTCCGCACGATGCCGGGCTCGGCCGCGCCCGACGAGCAGTTGCACGCCGCCGGCATCGACGCCGAGTCGATCGCGGTGGCCGGGCGGCTGCTGGTGGAGGAGGCGGTCGTGCCGTGAGCCGGGACCCGGTGCCGACCGTGCGGGCCGGGCGGCGCACGGTCGAGATCCGCCGGCCGGACAAGGTGCTCTTCCCGGCCGGGGACGGTGCCGCCGAGGAGTACACCAAGGGCGACCTCGTCGCGTACTACCGGGCCGTCGCCCCGTACATGCTGCCGCATCTGCGGGGCCGCCCGCTGATGCTGGAGCGGCATCCGGACGGCCTCGACGGACCCCGCTTCATGCAGAAGAACACCCCCGACAGCTTTCCGGACTGGATCACCCGCGTCGAGGTGCCCAAGGAGGGCGGCACCGTCCGGCACACCGTCTGCGACGACACCGCCACCCTGGTCTACCTGGCCGGCCAGGCCTCCCTGACCCTGCACCGGTGGCTGTCGAAGGCCGACCGGCCCGACCGGATCGACCGGCCCGACCGGATGGTCTTCGACCTCGACCCGGCCCGGGACGACTTCGAGGAGGTCCGCCGGGCCGCCGTCCTCCTCGGCGAGCTGCTCGACCGGCTGCGCCTGCCGTCCGCACCGATGACCACCGGCTCCCGCGGCGTGCACCTGGTGGTGCCGCTGACCGGGCAGCAGGACTTCGACGAGGTACGGGAGTTCGCCCGTGACGTCGCCGACACCCTGGCCGCCGCGCACCCCGGGGAGCTCACCACCGCCGCCCGCAAGAAGGACCGCGGCGACCGCCTCTACCTCGACGTCCAGCGCAACGCCTACGCACAGACCGCCGTCGCGCCCTTCACCGTCCGCGCCCGGCCCGGCGCGCCCGTGGCCACCCCGGTCACCTGGGACCAGCTGCACGACCCGGATCTGCACGCCCGCAGCTGGACCGTCGCCGACGCCGTCGCCCAGGCCCGTACCAGGCCCTGGGCGGGGGTCATGGGCCGCGGCCGGGCGCTGGGACCGGCCCGGCGCCGGCTGGACGCGCTCCGCGGCTGACGCCGGGCGGCGCCGGTGGCGCACGCGTCCGCGGAGGTTTGGCCGCCACACTCGCGGACACGCGGAGGGGAGGCGGTACCGCCGCCCACGGAACCCACAGGACACCGGCCCGCCCGTGACCCCACCGGAGGAGCAGGAGTGAGCACGTACGTCTACGGCATCACGGCGAGCTCGCACCCCCCGCCCGCGGAGGGAACGGGCGGCGTCGGCGAACCCCCGCGTGCGGTCCGCGTCCTGACCGAGGGCGCGCTGGCCGCGCTGGTCAGCGACGCCCCCGAGGGGCTGCGCCCGGAGGACCGGGAACTGCTCGCCCACGAGCAGGTGATCGCGGAAGCGAGCGCGGCCGGCTGTGTGCTGCCCCTGCGGTTCGGCAGCCTCGCCCCCGACGACCGGGCGGTCACCGGTGTGCTCGCCGAGCGGGCCGAGCACTACACGGAGCGGCTGCGGGCCCTGGAGGGGCGGGTCGAGTACCGGCTCGCGGCCGGCCGGCGGTCCGGCGGCGACGATGCCGCGCTGCGCCGCGCCCTGGAGCCGGAGGCCGAGGACGCGACCGTCGGCACCGACGCCGGGGGCCGGCTCGCCGATGTGGCGTTCCTGGTGGAGCGGACGGCGGCCGAACGCTTCCTGGCCGCGGTCGAACGCGTCCGCCGGGACCTGCCCCATCTCGACGTGCGGGTCGACGGACCGCTGCCGCCGTACAGCTTCGTCGAGCCCGGCCCCGCCGAACCGGCCGCTCCGCGCCCGTGACGGCCGGGCCCGGCCGGGCCGGACCGAAGGAGGCACGATGACCGGACTGCGGTACGTCTACGCCGTCTGCCGGCCGTTCGGACCGGCCCTGCAGTCCCAGCTGACCGGCGTCGCGGGCGATCCGCCCCGGCTGCTGCACCACCACGGTCTGGTCGCCGTGGTCAGCCATGTGCCCGAGCCGGACTTCGCCGAGGAGCCGCTGCGGGCCCACCTCCGGGACCCGGCGTGGCTGGCCGCGACCGCCAGGGCCCACCAGCAGGTCGTCGACGCGCTCACCGTCGTCACCACGCCGCTGCCGCTGCGGCCCGGCACCGTGTTCCGGGACGACAGCGGCGTCCGCGTGATGATCGAACGCCGGGAGGACGGCTTCCGGCGCACCCTGGACCGGCTGGCCGGCCGGGTGGAGTGGCGGGTCGGGGTGCGCGTGGAGGCGGAGCCCGCCCAGGGATGGGCCGCGGCCGAGGAGTTCGCGGCCCGGCTGCACGAGGCGCTGGCCGCCCGGGCGGAGGGCGCGCGGCTGCGGGCGCCGCAGCACCCGGCGCCGGACGTGGCCGCGGCGTCCGGTACCGGGGCCGGCACCGGGGCTGAGGACGGGGCCGGACGGACCGTCCTCGACGCCGCCTACCTGGTGCCGCGGACGTCCTCCGAGGAGTTCGTGGCCTATGTGGAGCGGGGCACGGGGGAGGTCCCGGGTATCCGGGTGGAGCTCACCGGACCCTGGGCGGGCTACTCCTTCGCCGGTGCGGACAGCACCTGGGAGGACAGCATCTGCGAGGACGACACCGCGACCGGGCCGGTCAGGCCTCCTTCCGGCACAGGATCTCGCCGTGCAGCACACTGAACCAGCCGCCCTCCCGCCCGGCCCACTCCCGCCAGGCCGCCGCCACCGCCCGCAGCCGAGCCGCGGTGGCATGGCCGCCCTCCGTGGCCCGCTCGGCATAGTCCGACGCCACGGTGCGGTCCGCCCACAGTCCGCTCCACCACTGCCGCTCCCGGGGAGTGGCGAACGTCCAGGCGCCGGAGGTCGCCGTGACCTCGGTGAACCCGGCGCGCAGCGCCCAGGACCGCAGCCGGCGTCCGGCATCCGGCTCGCCCCCGTTGGCGCGGGCCACCCGGCGGTACAGATCCAGCCAGTCGTCCAGGCCCGGTGACGCCGGGTACCAGGTCATCGCGGCGTAGTCCGCGTCGCGCACGGCGACGAACCCGCCCGGCCGGGTCACCCGCCGCATCTCGCGCAGCGCCTGCACCGGGTCGCCCACGTGCTGGAGCACCTGGTGGGCGTGGACGACGTCGAAGGTGTCGTCCGGGTGGTCCAGGGCGTGCACGTCCGCGACCGCGAAGTCCACGTTGGCCAGACGCTTCTCGGCGGCCGTGGCCCGCGCCCGGTCCAGGATCTCCGGCGCGCGGTCGACGCCGGTCACGTGTCCGTCCGGCACCAGGGCCGCCAGGTCCGCGGTGATGGTCCCCGGACCGCAGCCGACGTCCAGGATCCGCATGCCGGGCCGCAGGGAGCCGAGCAGGTACCCGGCGGAGTTGGCGGCGGTGCGCCAGGTGTGCGAACGGAGCACGGACTCGTGGTGCCCGTGCGTGTAGACGGCGGTCTCCTCGGGCCTCGGCATCGCTGGTCCCTCCGTAGGCGTACGCGATGTGATCACCGTACGCCCGCCGCCGAATAATGAGACTCGCGTTTTACTATCTGGACTGACGGTGCGTCGGTGTACTCGTCGGCCGGTACACCGTGAGCGCCTCCGGCAGCTTCTCCACCGTCAGATCGCCCTCGGTCTCGGTGATCTCGCCGTCGTACGCCAGCAGCGTCCCCGGCGCGATCCCGGACAGCCGCAGCCGGCCCGCCTGCACGGCGGCATGGGCCGGGGAGCGGGTCAGCGGCCCGGCGACGGCGGCCGACAGCAGTCGCAGCGCGGGCCGCCGGCCGCCGTGCACCACCCGCACGTCGAGCCGGCCGTCCGCCAGGTCCAGCCGACGCCCCGGCGCCAGACCCATGCGGTGGTACGTCCCGTTGCCCGCGAACAGCAGCCACAGCGGGCGCCTGCGACCGCCCACCTCCGCCTCCAGCGGATGCCGGTCGGCCCGCAGCACCCGCGCCGCCGCGAGCACCCCGGCCGGCCAGTCGCCGATCCGGTGTGCCCAGCGCTCCCGCTCCCGCACCAGCTCCGGGTACACCCCGAGGCTGAAGGTGTTGAGGAAGATCCCGCGCCGGCTGCCGGTGGTGAACCGGCCCACGTCCACCCGCACGCCCTCGCCCCGCTCCAGGGCCCGGCACAGGTCCCGCACGTCCTCCACGCCCAGGTCGTGGGCGAAGTGGTTCAGGGTGCCGCCGGGCAGCACCGCCAGCGCCAGCCCGCGCCGCACGGCGATCCGGGCGGCGGCGTTCACGGTGCCGTCCCCGCCGCACACGCCCAGCACCCGGGCACGGCCCGCGGCCTCCTCCAGCTCCCGCTGGACGTCGCCCGGTTCGCACTCGACGATCTCCGCCTTCGGCAGAGCGTCGCACAGGGCGCGGATCCGTTCGGAGGTGCCCGAGGCGATGTTGGCGACCATGACCAGCCCGTCGCCGTCCTCCAGGGCCGGAACCGCGGCGCGCGGCCGGGCGGGCGGCACGGACCCGGCCCGCGTCGGCACCAGACCCCGGACCGCGAGCGCGGCGCCCGCCCCGAGTGCGGCCCCGGCCAGCACATCGCTCGGGAAGTGCACCCCGGTGTACACGCGGGACAGGGCGACCGCGCCGGCCAGCGGGGCCACCGCCGCGCCCCAGCCCGGCGACTCCAGCGCCACCCCGGTGGCGAACGCCGCGGCCGACGCCGCGTGCCCGGACGGGAAGGACGTGGTGACCGGCTGCCGCTGCAACTGCCGGACCAGGGGCACCGGGTCCAGCAGCGGCCGGGGCCGGCGGACCGTGCGCTTGCCCAGGGTGTTGATGACCAGCGAGGCCAGGCCCAGCGACGCCGCGCCGCGCACGGCTGCGCGACGGGCCCGCGGGGTGCGGGACGCGGCCAGCGCCGCCGCCACCGCGCACCACAGCAGACCGTGGTCGGCGCTGCGGCTCAGCCGTGGCAGCAGGCGGTCACCGCCGGGCCAGTGCCGGGCGGCGACCGCGGCGAACAGCCGCCGGTCCAGCTCCAGCAAGCCGTTGCGGAGCGGATGCGGGCCGGGTTTCGTCACGGTGAGGTCCAGGTCGGGGCTCATGTCACCCGCCTACCCCCTGCGCGCGCTTTCCTGCCGAACCCTTGCCGCCCGGGACGTCGAGGGGGCGGCGCCGCGCTCTGCGGCGTGCGCGGAAAAGCGCTTGCCCGCCCTCGCGGCCGCGCCGCAGAATCGCCTCCCATGGGTCACCTGGAAGCCGCGCATCTCGAGTACCACCTGCCCGACGGGAGGACGCTGCTCGGCGATGTCTCGTTCCGGGTGGGCGAGGGGACCGTCGCGGCCCTCGTCGGACCCAACGGTGCCGGGAAGACCACCCTGCTGCGGCTGCTCGCCGGGGAGCTCACCCCGCACGGCGGCAGCGTCGCCGTCGGCGGCGGCCTCGGCGTGATGCGCCAGTTCGTGGGCTCGGTCCGCGACGAGAGCACCGTCCGCGACCTGCTGGTGTCCGTCGCGCCGCCACGCGTCCGCGAGGCCGCGCGGAGCGTCGACGCCGCCGAGCACGCCATCATGACCGTCGACGACGAGGCCGCGCAGCTCGGATACGCGCAGGCGCTCGCCGACTGGGCCGAGGCCCGCGGCTACGAGGCCGAGACCTTGTGGGACATGTGCGCCACCGCCGCCCTCGGCGTGCCCTACGACAAGGCGCAGTGGCGCCAGGTGCGCACCCTGTCCGGCGGCGAGCAGAAGCGTCTGGTGCTGGAGGCGCTGCTGCGCGGCAGCGACGAGGTGCTGCTGCTCGACGAGCCCGACAACTACCTGGACGTGCCCGGCAAGCGCTGGCTGGAGGAGCGGCTCGCCGAGACCCGCAAGACCGTGCTGTTCGTCTCCCACGACCGTGAGCTCCTCGCCCGCGCCGCCGAGCGGATCGTCTCGGTGGAACCGGGCCCGGCGGGCGCCGACGCCTGGATCCACGGCGGCGGCTTCGCCACCTACCACGAGGCCCGGCGCGAACGCTTCGCCCGTTTCGAGGAGCTGCGCCGCCGCTGGGACGAGAAGCACGCCCAGCTGAAGAAGCTGGTGCTGAATCTGCGCCAGGCCGCCGCGAACAGCGACGACATGTCCTCCCGCTACCAGGCCGCCCGGACCCGGCTGCGCAAGTTCGAGGAGGCCGGGCCGCCGCCCGAGCCGCCGCGCGAGCAGGAGATCCGGATGCGGCTCAAGGGCGGCCGCACCGGGGTCCGCGCCGTCACCTGCGAGGCGCTGGAGCTGACCGGCCTGATGAAACCCTTCGACCTGGAGGTCTTCTACGGCGAGCGGGTCGCCGTCCTCGGCTCCAACGGCTCCGGGAAGTCCCACTTCCTGCGGCTGCTGGCCGGTGACGACGTGGCGCACACCGGAGGCTTCCGGCTCGGCGCGCGGGTGGTGCCCGGGCACTTCGCACAGACGCACTCCCACCCCGAACTGGAGGGGCGGACGCTGCTGGACATCCTGTGGCGCGAGCACGCCCAGGACCGCGGCGCGGCCATGTCCCGGCTGCGCCGCTACGAACTGACCGGGCAGGCCGAGCAGACCTTCGGCCGGCTCTCCGGCGGCCAGCAGGCCCGCTTCCAGATCCTGCTGCTGGAACTGCAGGGCGTCACCGCCCTCCTCCTCGACGAGCCGACCGACAACCTCGACCTGGAGTCCGCCGAGGCGCTCCAGGAGGGCCTCGAGGCCTTCGACGGCACGGTGCTCGCGGTCACCCACGACCGCTGGTTCGCCCGCTCCTTCGACCGGTACCTGGTCTTCGGCAGCGACGGCCGGGTCCGGGAGACGCCCGGGCCGGTCTGGGACGAGCGCCGGGTCGAGCGGGTGCGCTGACCGAGCACCCGGCCCGGGCCGTCCGGGCCACGCGGGTTCAGGGCGCGGGCGGTCGGGGCACGCCGTTCAGGACCAGCGCAGCAGCGCGCCCAGGCCGCCCACCGGTGCCTCCTCCGCGCTCTCCGGCAGGGCCGAGGTCACCGAGATCGCGGGCGCGCCCGTCATCACCGCCGAGCGCAGCAGCGCGTCGTCCGCACGGGCCGACCGGGCATGCTGCTCACCGAGCGGCTTCAGCTCCGTACGGCGCACCGCCAGCTGGTCGGGGTCCTCACCGATCCACACCTCCCGGTGCGTGTCCGGACCGCCGGGGAGGACGAGCAGCTCGTCGATGCGGTGCTCGCGCGCGGCCTCGACCAGCGCCGGCACCCCCTCCGCCGCGGCGGACCGGCCGACGGCGTCGGGGGCGCGGGCGGCGCGGAACCGGTCCAGGTCCGCCTGAGCCCGGGCCCGCACATGCTCGCCGCGCAGCCGCTCCACCTCGTCGTCCAGCAGCCGGCTGCCGGTGCCGGCGGCGGCCTCCACCACCCGGTCCTGCAGCCGCTGGGGCAGCCGCTCGTGCACGGAGCGCCGCTCCCGCAGGTCGCCCACCAGGATCAGCAGGTCGGCACGGGTCTCCTCCTGGCACACCGCGAGCGCGTCGGCGATCTCCGCCGCATTGTGCTCCCAGGTGTTCTCCACCCGCAGCTGGAAGCGGCGCTCCGACCAGTCGGCGGTGGCGGTACGGTGCACCGGCCACCGCCGGCCGGACACCCCGCCCGCGTCCAGGCTGCCCAGTCCGCTGCGCAGCTCGAAGTCGGCGCCCCTGCGGTCGATGTAGGCCACCACGCACACCGGGTCCTCGCCTGCCAGCTCCAGCAGCGGTGCGACATGCGGCAGCGGAGCCCAGCAGGCCGAGGTGCCGCCCCTGGGCGGCCGGGCCAGCGGCGGGTCCAGGACCACCTGCCCGGCGCGGGCGAACAGGGCGCGTCCGTGCGGGTCGGGGGAGTGCCGCAGCTCGTCCAGCGCCTCCCGCACGGCCCGGCAGGTCGCGTCGTCCGCCCCCTGCTCGGCCAGTTCCCGGGCCACCGCCCGCGCCGTCAGCTCCCGGGCACGGGCGGTGTCCTCCGCACCGGAGAGGTCCACGTACACCGAGGCCCACGGGCCGGGATGTTCGTAGAGTGGATGCAGAAAGGCGAGATCCATGGTGCCCTCCCGGATGCCGCGCGGGGGTGGTGTGCACCGGGGCGGGTACCCGGACCGCATGAACGGACACGACACGTGGGACGGCACCATGACCGGAGTGGATCCGGAGCGGCTGGACGACCAGCAGCTCATGAAGGAGCTGGAGACGATCCACCGCACGCGCCACGACACCCTGCTCTACGGTTCCAACGACGCGCTGCGGGCACACAACGAGCGTATGGCCCAGCTGGAGGGCGAGTGGCTGCGTCGTAATCCGCGCCGCCCGGTCGCCGCGGCCCGTACCCGCGAGGGCGCCCGGGAGCGCGGCGGCGGCCGGTCGGCGACGCCCGGGGGCTGAGCGGCCTCCGCCCTCTCCGTTCAGCGCTCGGCAGCGGCGAACTCCGCGAGGAAGGCCTCGCAGAACGCCTTCAGATCGCGCGGCCTGCGACTGGTGATCAGCTTGCCGGGCCCGCGGTCGCATACCGTCACCTGCTCGTCCACCCAGGTGCCGCCCGCGTTGCGGATGTCGGTGCGCAGGCTCGGCCACGAGGTCAGCACCCGGCCGCGTACGACGTCCGCCTCGACCAGCGTCCAGGGGGCGTGGCAGATCGCGGCGACCGGCCGGCCCTGCGCGCAGAAGTCCCTGACGAACGCCACGGCCTTGTCGTCCATCCGCAGGAAGTCCGGGCCCGCCACGCCACCGGGCAGCACCAGCCCGCCGAACGCGTCGGCCGACGTGTCGCCGACCACCTCGTCCACCGGGAACCTGTCCGCCTTGTCCAGGTGATCGAACGCCTGGATCTCGCCGGGCTGTGTGGACACGAGCACCGGCTCGTGACCGGCGTCCGTCGCCGCCCGCCACGTCCGGGTCAGCTCCACCTGCTCGACGCCCTCGCGTGCGGTCAGAAACGCGATCCGCATGATGCCGGTACGTCCCTTCGTGCTTCTCGTGCTTCTCGTGCTTCCTGTGCTTCCCGTGCCGCTCGTGCTGTTCGGGCCTCTCGTGTGGCCCGCCCGGGGCTACCCGCCCCGGGGACCGGCACCGGTCAGCGCCTCGGCCAGCTCCTGGACGGTGGCGTAGTGCGCCCTCGGCGGCAGCCCCTCGACGCCTTCGACCAGGGCGTCGGGCGCATGTTCGCGGCGCAGGGCGCCGGCCAGCTCCCGCGGGCCGGCGGGGAACGAGCCTCGGGTCAGGGTCCGGGCCAGCTCCAGCCGGAGCGTCTCCAGGGACGTCGGCCCCCGGCTCGGCGTCACCGGACCGTGCGCGACCTCGGGGTCGTCCTCGGCGGTCGGTTCCGGGTCGTGCCACTCCTCGGTGCGGGTCGGGTGCCCGGACCGGAGCAGACCCTGCAGTTCGTGCTTCATCTCGTCGTCGCGGTGGACACTCAGCCGGTCACTGCCTCGCTGCATGGCTCCCTCCAGATCGTCTCGGGGTGGCCACCCGCGTACCCGCACACCGGGCACCGACACGGAATCGATCCGCCGGGTTTGCCCGTCGGCCGGCGGGAACCCGGGTGCCACCCCCACGCCCCATCCCTGCTCCCGGGAAGGACGGACAGGACCATGGCGGTGCTCGCGGTGATCATCCCGGTCCTCATGCTCGGCGTGGTGCTGGCGCTCGGCCGTTACGAGGACCTGGTTCTGCCGGTCGACGAGCCGAGCGCCGGGACACAGCCCGATCCCTCCGACCCGAGTGCCGTTCCTCCCGCCGTTCCTCCCGCCGTTCCTCCCGGCCCGGCGGGAACTCCCGCGCCGTCGCCCTGAGGACGCCGCAGGCGGCCCTGGCGGGCGAGGTGCCCGCCGCGGGCGAGGGGGTCTCCGGCCGGAGAGGGGACCCCGGTGGACGCGGAACTCCTCACCCGCTCGGCGCTCCCCGTCCCGCGAATGGGGTACGGCCGCGCGCGGGGCGGCGGACACCGGGCTGAGATGGCTGCGGGGGCGCGAGTGCCGTGTCCCCGCAGCCGTCGCGCGAAGGAGCCCGCCCCATGCGCCGCACCGCCCGTGCCCTGTCCGCCGCCGTCGTCCTGGCCGGTGCCGCTCTGACGGCCGGCGCAGCGCCGGGCCTGGCGGGGCCCGGCGCCGACCCGGAACCCCTGCCGGTGCCGGTCGCCCCCGAGCACCGGGCCGGCACCGGGGAGCCGGCCGCCGAGGTGAGCCCGGCCACCGTCGAACCCGGCGGCACCGTCACCGTCTCGGTCTCCTGCCCCGCGACCGGCGGCACCGCGCCGGACACCCTCGACGCCGTCTCGGAGGCCTTCGACGAGGGAACCGTCGAACTGCCCAAGGCACCCGCCGAGGACGGCGACGTCTCCGGCCCCGCCTACCACGGCAGCGCCCGGCTCGCCCCCGCCGACAGCTTCGAGGGGGATCCGGCCGCCGCGGGTCCCGACTCGGGGTGGAGCGTGGACGGGACCTGTCCGGGGGCGCCCGGCGGCGAGGGCAGGCCATGGAGCGCCACGATCACCGTCACCGGGGTGAGCGGCGGCGCCGAGCCGTGTCCGAAGCCCGTACAGCCCGGCGAACACGGCGACAAGGCCGCCGGTGACCCCTGCGCGGAGCCGGCCTGCCCGGAGCCCGCCCGGTCCGGTGGGCTCGGCGGCAAGCAGAGCGGTGACGAACAGAGTGGCGGCAAGCAGAGCAGCGACATGGAGAGCGGCGGCAAGCAGGCTGGCGACAAGCTGGGCGGCGACAAGGGGAGCGGCGTGGACTGCGCCGCAGAGCCGGCGTACTCGGAGCCGGCGTACTCGGAGCCGCTCTGTTCCGAGCTCCGGGACCACTCGTGCGCGAAGACGGCGCACCCGCAGGGCGTGCACGCCGGCGCAGGCGGCGCCTTCACCGACTCGGTGCCCGCCCTGGTCGCGGGCGGTGCCCTGATCGCGGGCGCGGGCGGGCTGGCAGCCCACCGCCTGCTCCGCGGTCGCGGTCGCGGAGCACACCGCTGACCACCGGCGGTCCGCACGCGCGACCGCGAACAGCGCACACCGGATCCCGGCCATGGCCGGGCGGCACGGTGGGTACGGACAGACACGACCGGGGAACACGGTCCGGCGGCGACGGCAGCACCACTCACGGCCCGGAGGTACGGATGCGGCGGACGGCCCCCGAGGCGGCTCCCGAGGACCACGGCCCGGTCCGCTACGGGCCGCCTCTGCCGGGCGACGGCCTGCCCGTCCTGCCCGAGCTCTCCGCCGCGCTCTCCGGCGCCGCGGCCCGCGCCGAGGCCGACCCGGTCGGCGGCGGCCCCGCCCTCCTCGACGCCGCCTGCGGCTACTGGCGCCGCCGCGGCCTGCCCGCCCGGCCCGCCGAGACCGCAGCCGCCCCCGGTGCCCCCGCCCTGCTGCTGGCGCTGACCGCCGCGCTCGGCGGCGACGTCCTGGTGCCCCGCCCCTGCGCCGCCTGGTGGGTGCCGGACGCCCGGCTGCTGGGCAGACGTGCCTTCCACGTCCCGACGACCGCCGAGAGCGGAGGTGTCCCCGACCCCTACGCCTTGCTGGAGACCGTGCACCGGGTCCGTGCCGAGGGCGGCGACCCGCGGCTGCTGGTGCTGTCCGTCGCCGACGACCCCACCGCCACCGTCACCCCTCCCGAGGCGCTGCACGAGACCGTCGAGGCCGCCGTCGGAGAGGGGCTCCATCTGCTCAGCGACGAGACCTGGCGCGACACCCTGCACGATCCGCACGAGACGGTACTGGTCAGCCCTGCCGAGATGGTGCCCGGGCGGGCCACCGTGGTCACCGACCTGGCCGGTGGGCTGCTGCCGCCGGGCTGGCCGGCCGCCGTGGCCCGCTTCCCGGCGTCCGCCACCGCCGGGGACGGCCTGCACGCGCGCGTGCTCGACGTGCTCACCGCGCTCGGCGCCCGCGTAGCCACCCCGGTCGCCGCCGCGGCGGCCTATGCCCTGGCCGAGCCCGAGCCGCTCACCGACCGCCGCGCGGCGGCCGTACGCCTGCACGCGCGGGTGGCCGCCGCCGCGCACACCGCCGCCGTAGGCGCGGGCGTGCTGTCCCGGCCCCCGCGGGCCGGACGCCACCTCTACCTCGACCTGGAACCGCTGCGCGCCGCCCTCGGCGCGCACGGCGTCGGCGACGCCCAGGAACTGGAGGACTTCCTCGCCGTGCGCCTCGGCATGCCCGCCCCGGGCGGCCACCGCTTCGGCGACCACCTCGGCGCGCTGCGCGTACGCCTGTCCACCGCCGCCCTGCTGGGTGCCACGGACGAGGAGCGCGCGGAATGCCTCACCGCCCCCGACCCGTTGGAACTGCCCTCCGTGCAAGGCGCGCTGACCACCCTGAGGTCGGTCCTCGACGATCTCCGCGACGCTCGGCGATAGGGAGCCTCCTCGATGACGCAGCAGTCCGAGTCGACCACGAGCACCAGCACCCCCACCGAGGACACCGACGCTCCGCCTGCCCCGGCACCCCTGTCCGCCCCCCGCCCGCCGCTCGCCGAGCCCCGGCCGCTGGCCGAACGCCGGGTGTGGCCGCGCGCCTTCCACGACCGGCTCACCGCCCCGCTGCCCGGCCTCGGAGCTGTCGCCCGGTTCGCCCGGGAGGGTGCAGTCCGGCCCGGCCGCGAGGGGCTCGCCGACATCCCCCGGGTGCCCTTCGCGCCCGGCCCGCTGCCCCGCGTGGACGCCCGCACCATCGCCGTCACCTGGGCCGGCCACGCCAGCTGGGTGGTGCGCATCGGCGGGCTCACGGTCCTCACCGACCCCGTCTGGTCCCGCCGCATCCTCGGCACCCCGGCCAGGATCACCCCCGTCGGCGTCGCCTGGACCGCGCTGCCGCGCATCGACGCGGTGGTCATCAGCCACAACCACTACGACCACCTGGACGCTCCCACGCTGCGCCGGCTCCCGCGCGACACCCCGGTGTTCGTGCCGGCCGGTCTCGCCGGCTGGTTCCACCGCCGCCGGTTCACCCGCGTCACCGAGCTGGACTGGTGGGAGGCGGCCGAACTGCACGGCACCCGCTTCGACTTCGTACCGGCCCACCACTGGTCCAAGCGCACCCTCACCGACACCTGCCGCACCCTGTGGGGCGGCTGGGTGCTCACCGCACCCGACGGCGGCCGCGTGTACTTCGCCGGGGACACCGGGTACGGCCACTGGTTCACCCGCATCGGCCGCCGCCACCCCGGCATCGACCTCGCCCTGCTGCCCATCGGCGCCTACGACCCGCGCTGGTGGCTGCGCGACGTCCACTGCGACCCCGAGGAGGCGGTCCGGGCCGCGCAGGACCTCGGCGCCCGCCGGATGGCCCCGATGCACTGGGGCACCTTCGTGCTCTCGGCCGAACCGGTCCTGGAACCCCTCACGCGCGTGCGGGCCGCCTGGGAGCGGGCCGGCCTGCCCCGCGAGCACCTGTGGGACCTGCCGGTGGGCGCCAGCCGCGTCCTGGAGTAGCGCCGGCCGCGCCGCGGGGCCGCGGAGAACCTCCGGCCGCATCGCCCGGCCGCCTCGACTGCCTGGCCCCGGGCCCCGGCGACCCGCACGGCCCTTGGCAGGCTCCGTCGCCCCGGGCCCGCACACACCCCGGATGCCGCGACCCCCGGCCCCGTCGCGGCCGACCGGCCGGCCGGAACGGCCGCGTCGACCCGGCACCGGCCGGTCCGGACCACCTGGGCCGCCGTCCCCGCCCGCGGGGCCGCCCGCAGCGGCTGCCTGCACGCCGGGAGGGCCGGCTAGACCCTCGCCGGGCCCCGCAGCCGCCGCCACACGCTCGGTGCCGCGCTGACCAGCACGGTCAGCGCGACCGCCGCGGCCACGCCCTCCCACGGCTCCCGGAACAGCGAGCCGCCGAGGATGCCGATCAACTGGTACGTCACCGCCCACGCCAGGCAGGCCGGCAGATTGCCCCGCGCGAAGCGGCGCAGCGGCCAGTCGGCCAGCAGACAGGCCAGCATCACCGGGATACGGCCGGCCGGCATCAGCCGGGACAGCACCAGCACCGCCACCCCGTGCTCGGCGAGCTTCGTCTGCGCCTGCTCCAGCCGGTCCTGCGGTGCCCGCGCCCGGATCGCCGCCAGCCACCGCGACCCGTTCCGCGACCGCATCCCGCGCTGTCCCAGCCAGTACAGCGTCAGATCCCCGAGGAACGCGGCGAGCGACGCGGTCAGGAACACCAGCCCCAAGGAGAACGCCGTCTGATGGAAGGCCACCACGGCCGCCGAACTGACCAGCGCGCCCGTCGGCACCACCGGCACCAGCGCGCCGATCAGCACCAGCAGGAACAGCGAGGGATAGCCGAGCGCCTGCTGCGTGGTCTCCGGCGGGATCGTCGTCGGGGCGGCCCCGAGCCAGCTCACCGCGTACCCTCCAGCCGCACGCTCTTCCCGTGCCCGAGCCGGTGCACCGTCACACCCGGCGCGTGCTCCGCCGCCAGGCGCACGAACTCGTCGCCCGGCGCATGGAACTCGTGGGGGCGCACGGCGTCCATCCCGATCGGCCAGTACGTGCCGTAGTGCACCGGCACCGCGCTGCCCGGCGCCAGCCGTGCCAGCGCCTGCGCCGCCCGGCCCGCGTCCAGATGCCCGTCGCCCAGGCAGGGGCCCCATCCGCCGACCGGCAGCAGCGCCGCGTCGACCGGCCCGACCTCCTTCGCCATCGTGTCGAACAGGCCCGTGTCCCCGGCGAAGTACGTCCGCGCCTCGCCCTCGATCACATAGCCCAGTGCGGGGGAGCGGCGCGGCCCGAACGGCAGCCGCCGCCCGTCGTGCCGGGCCGGCACCGCCCGCACCAGCAGGTCGCCCACCCTGGTCTCCTCGCCCGGCGCGACCTCGGTCAGCCGCAGATGCGCGAGCCGGCGCAGCCCCGGCACCGCCCGTGGTGCGCCCCGGGGCACGAGCAGGCGCGTGCCCGGTGCGAGCCGCGCCAGCGACGGGACGTGCAGATGGTCGGCGTGCAGATGTGACACGAGCGCCACGTCCGCGAGCCGGGCGCCGGGCGGGGGCGGCGCGCCGCGCCGGCGCCGCAGATGCGCCAGCCGGCGCGCGAACAGAGGATCGGTCAGGACACGGACGTCCGAGTCCTCGACCGTGCAGGTGGCGTGACCCCACCAGGTGACCTCCACAGGCACCCCTTCGCCTCCTTCGCGCGACTCCCCGAAGCCTACGTCCAGGAGTAGGGTCTGCGGCGAGATCCGGAGGTGAGGGGGGACGCCATGGGGCCGGCATCGGCACAGGTGCGGGTGACGGCGATCGCCAGCCTGACGCCGCTGGAGGAGCTGGACGCCGACCCCTTCCTGGTGGACTCCCGCAGCCAGCACGCCATGTGCGCCCGCTGGGCGGACGAGCACGGGTACGTGGTCGCCCGCGAGCTGCTGGTCCGGGCTCTGCGCCCGGACCACGACGCCCTGTGGGAGGGCGTCCGTCCGGGACGCGACCTGTTCGTCGCGCCCAGCCGGCGGGTGCTGGAGCGGGCCCTGTCCTCCGTGGAGGAGTTCACCGCCGAGTGTGATCGCCGCGGGGTGCGGGTGGAGACGGTCGGGCACGCCGAACCGTCGTACGACGCCGAGATGAAGGCGTGCGTGCACCGCCGTCTGTCGATGCCCACGGCGGGCTACGACGGCCGGTGAACACGGACGTCCTGCCGGGCCCGAACGGGCTTCCGGGGACGGAACGAGTCCGCCGGCCGTTGTGACAGGGTGGAAGAGGGGCCCGTGCCGACCGCGGGCCGGGACGTGAGGTGGGCGCAGCGTGGACGGAGGGCGTTGGCGGCGGGTCGTCAGCCAGCTGGGGCGCAGTGTCGCCGTGTGGGCCGTCTCCACGGTCACCATGCTGGTCCTCGCCGGCCTGCTGCCCGACTTCCAGATCCAGTCCGAGGACGGTGACAGCGCCACCGACACCGCCGTGGCCGCCGCCCTCGGGGCCGGTGCCTTCGGTCTGCTCTCCGCCGTGGTGTGGCCGCTGCTGGTCCGACTGCTGCTGCTGGTGCCCGCGCTGGTCCTCGGCATGCTGGTGTTCTTCCTCAACGGCGCCCTGCTGCTGCTCGCGCTGCGGCTGAACCCCGCCGAACGGGGCGCCGCCGCCTGGGAGACCGCCGTCGTGGTGGCCGCAGTGATGTCCGCCGTCGCCTCCGCCACCGGAGCCGCCCTGGCCGTGCGCGACGACGACGCCTACCGGCGCCGGCTCTACCGCCTCGCCGACCGGCGCCGAAGATCCGACCCGCCCTGCCCGTCCGGCCCCGGCACGGTGTTCCTGCAGCTCGACGGGGTCGGGCACGACGTGCTGACCGCCGCCGTCGGCAGGGGCCTGATGCCCACCCTCGCCCGCTGGCTCGACGGCAGCGACGGCCGGCCGGCCACCCACCGGCTCACGCCGTGGCACACCGACTGGTCCAGCCAGACCGGCGCCAGTCAGCTGGGCATCCTGCACGGCAGCAACCACGACGTCCCGGCCTTCCGGTGGTACGAGAAGGACCGGCGGGAGGTGATGGTCTGCAACCGCCCGACCAGCGCCGCCCTGCTGCAGCGCCGCGCCGTGCAGCACACCGGCGACGGAGGGCTGCTCAGTCTGGACGGCGCCAGCCGCGGCAACCTGTTCAGCGGCGGCGCCGGCGAACAGGCCCTCGTGCTGTCCATCGCCACCCGGCGCCGCAGCCGGGAGAACCGCTCCCGGTCCGGCTACTTCGCCTACTTCTCCGACCCGGCCAACGCGGTGCGCACCGCGCTGTCCTTCGTCGCCGAGGTGGGCCGGGAGATCGCCCAGTCCACCCGGGCCCGCTGCCGGAAGGTCCGGCCGCGCGTCTCCCGCGGCGGCCTCTACCCCTTCGTGCGGGCCTTCGCGACCGTCGTCGAGCGGGACGTCGTGGTCGCCGCGGTGATGGGCGACCTGCTCGCCGGGCGCTCCGCCGTCTACGCCGACCTCGTCGCCTACGACGAGGTCGCGCACCATTCCGGTCCGGCGAGCCGGGACGCCGAGAAAGTGCTGCAGCGGCTGGACCGCGCGGTCGCGCTGATCGAGAAGGTCGCCGAGCACGCCCCCCGCCCCTACCGGATCGTGGTCCTGTCCGACCACGGCCAGAGCCCGGGCGAGACCTTCCGTGCCCGCTACGGACTCACCCTCGGCGACCTGGTGCGGGCCGGCTGCGGGCTGCCCGTGCCGCGCCGGGCCCAGCGCACCCGCAGCGGTGCCGAGGCGCGCAACACCGTACGGGCCGCGCTGCGCATACCCGTGGAGGAGGGCGGCGAACAGCACCGTCCGGCCCGTCGCCGCTCCGAGCCGATCGTGCTCGCCTCCGGCAATCTCGGCCTCGTCTCCTTCCCCGACGTGCCGCACCGGATGAGCCGGGAGGAGATCGACGCCCGGTACCCCGCGCTGCTCACCACCCTCGCCAACCATCCCGGCATCGGCTTCCTGCTGGTCCGCAGCGAGGAGCACGGCGGGATCGTGCTCGGCGCGCGGGGCACCGAGATACCGCTGGACCGGCTCGACGAGAACCCGGGCCCCCTGGCCCCGTTCGGACCGGGCGCCGCCGACGCGGTGCGCCGCACCCACTCCTTCCCGCACACCGCCGACATCATGGTCAACTCCTTCCACGACCCGGCCGACGGGGAGGTCCTCGCCTTCGAGGAGCAGATCGGCTCGCACGGCGGACTGGGCGGCGCCCAGTCGAAGGCCTTCCTGCTGTCCCCGGTCGCCTTCACCCCGCCGGCCGCCGACGGCGCGGGGCCGGCCGGCGCCGAGCAGCTCCACCGGGTGCTGCGCCGCTGGCTGCGGGAGGCCGACGGCCCCCAGGTACCGCTGCAGGATTCCCGGCAGAGGTCCCCCGACGTGTCCGGCACGCGGTAATCCGGCTGCGCGGCGCTCCCCGGCGGCCCACACTGGTGCGGATCCCTTCGAACACCTTCCCGAGGAGCCCCTGCGTGCAGGCAGCCGTCACCGTCACTCCCGCCCGCCTCCCGGAGCTGCTGCTCGGTCTGGCGACCGTGCGGCCGGTCTTCCTGTGGGGCGCACCCGGCATCGGCAAGTCCTCCCTCGTCAGGGACTTCGCCGAGTCGCTGGGCTTGGCGTGTGTGAGCCTGCTCGGCACCCAGCTGGCGCCCGAGGACCTGATCGGCGTGCCGCAGATCCGCGGCGGCCGGTCGGTGTTCTGCCCGCCGGAGGTGATCGCCCGGGACGAGCCGTACTGCCTGTTCCTGGACGAGCTGAACGCGGCCACCCCGGATGTGCAGAAGGCGTTCTACTCCCTGATCCTGGACCGCCGGATCGGCAGCTACGAACTGCCGGAGGGCTCGATCGTCGTCGGCGCCGGCAACCGCGCCACCGACAACGCCCTGGCCCGCCCCATCGCCTCCGCGCTGGTCAACCGCCTCACCCATGTGCATCTGGAGGCCTCCGCACAGGACTGGCTGAGCTGGGCCGGTGAGCACGGCATCCACCCCTGGGTCGTCGACCACCTCACCGACCGCCCCGACCACCTGTGGTCCAGGCCGCCGAAGACCGAGGAGCCGTTCTCCACCCCGCGGTCCTGGCACATGCTCTCCGACGCGCTGCACTCCTTCGGCCGCGACCTCGACGAGGACACCCTGAACGTGCTCGCCCACGGCACGCTCACCCCGCGCCACGCCACCGCCTTCTGCGGCTACGTCAAGATCGTCCGCAGCCGGTACGGCATCGAGGCGATCCTCAAGGGCGAGGCCCGCTGGCCGCACCGCCTGCAGGACCGCGACCTGCTCTACTACCTCGCCGACTCGTTCCGCGGACGCCTGGTCAAGGAGCTGCCCGCGACCAGGGACCACATGCCGGCCCAGGGCCGGCAGACCGCGTACCGCGCCAAGTCGCTGCTGGTGCAGCTCGCCGAGATCTCCGTCGAGGTCGCCCAGAGCGTCATCGCCCCCGACGCCGACGGCAATCCGGTGCTGCCCTCCTGGTTCCTGGTGGAGGCGGCCCGCGACATGCCGCGCCTGGTGGAGGCGCGCCGGTGAGCCGGACCCCGGCGCGGAGGAAGCGCGACCTGGCGGCGGAGGCGTTCGAGGCGGGTCTTGCGCTGGTGCGCGCCAATCCGGCGCTGGCCGCGGTCGAGTCCGACGTCTGCCGCCGCGAGACCTGCGAACTGGCACCCCGGGACGGGCTGGTCCGCGTCGACTCCGACGGTGTACTGCACGCCCACCCGGTCCGGACGGCCGACCCCGCCGACTGGGCCTGGGCCCTCGCCCACGCCTCTCTCCACCTGGGCTTCGGACACGTCCCGGCCGCCAGGGGGAAGCGGGTCCAGCCGGACCGGTACGAGCGCGCCGCGCGCTGTGTCGTCGTCAACCGCTTCCTGCAGTCGTTCCCCGTCGGACATCCGCCCGAGGAGCTGCCCCAGGCCTACCCGGACGGCGACGAGGAGCAGCTCGCCGCGCGCTGGCGGCGCGACGGGCTCCCGGCCCGCTACGCGCGCTGCGGCACCGCGGGCGACGAACCCGACCTGCTGCTGGTCGAGTGGTACGGCTGGTGGGGGCAGTCCCCGGACCGGCAGCTGGCGTTCGCCACCGCGCTGACCCGCACCGTGTCCACCGCGATGGACGTCGCGGGCGGCCGGCGCGACACCCTGGACGGCGAGGCGCCCCCACGGCGGCCCTGGGAGAAGGCGCTGAGCTGGTTCGTCTCCTCCTATCCGCTGCTCGGCGGCATCGCGGCCGGCATCAAGCTGGTCGCCGACGCCGAACTCGCCCGCGCCCACGGCATCGCGATCGCCGCCGTCGACGCCGGGGCGGGCGAGATCTACGTCAACCCGCTGCGCCACCTCGAGGACGAGGAGTGGCGGTTCGTCCTCGCCCACGAGATGCTGCACGCCGCCCTGCGCCACGGAGACCGCTGCGGCACCCGCGATCCGTACCTGTTCAACGTCGCCTGCGACTTCGTCGTCAACGGCTGGCTGGCGGACATGCAGGTCGGCACGATGCCCGAGGGCCTGCTGCACGACCGTGAGCTTGCCGGGCTGTCCGCCGAGGAGGTCTACGACCGCATCGCCGGCGACCTGCGGCGGATGCGGCGCCTGTCCACGCTGCGCGGCAAGGGCGTCGGCGATGTGCTCGGCGCCCCGCTCGGGCCGCCCCGCGCCCCCTGCGACCTGGACGGCTTCTACCGCCGCGGCCTCGCCCAGGCCTGGATCTGCACGAGCAGCAGGCGCGCGGCTTCCTGCCCGGCGGCCTGGTCGAGGAGATCCGCGCGCTCAGCCACCCGCCGCTGCCCTGGGACGCCCGGCTGGCCCGCTGGTTCGACGAGTTCGTGCCCCGCCCCGAGCCGCTGCGCAGCTATGCGCGCCCCTCCCGGCGCCAGGCGGCCACCCCCGGCATCCCGCGCGCCGGACGGTACTTCCCGCCCGAGGAGACGGCCCGCTGCACCTTCGGTGTCGTCCTGGACACCTCCGGCTCCATGGACCGCACCCTGCTCGGCAAGGCGCTCGGCGCCATCGCCTCCTACGCCGAGGCCCGCGAGGTGCCCGCCGCCCGCGTGGTCTTCTGCGACGCCGCCCCGCACGACGCCGGATATCTGCCGGTGACGGAGATCGCCGGGAGGGTCCGGGTGCACGGCCGCGGCGGCACCGTACTGCAGCCCGGCGTCGACCTGCTGCACCGCGCCGGCGACTTCCCGCCCGGCGCACCGGTGCTGATCATCACGGACGGCTGGTGCGACGTGCTCCGGGTGCGGCGCGAGCACGCCTATCTGATCCCGCAGGGCGCGCGGCTGCCGTTCAGTGCCAGGGGGCCGGTCTTCCGGGTGAGTTGAGCCGGAATGTGATCGGATGGTGGCCGCAGCCCCGCACCGGGGCCGGCGGGACCCGTCCGAAAGGAAGAACCGTGGCAACCACGCGCTCCGCACACACCGTCTGGGAAGGCAACCTGCTCGAGGGGAACGGAGTCGTCACCTTCGACTCCTCCGGCATCGGCGGGCAGCCGGTGTCGTGGCCGTCGCGCGCCGAGGAGGCGAACGGGAAGACCAGCCCGGAGGAGCTGATCGCCGGCGCCCACTCCAGCTGCTTCTCCATGGCCTTCTCCAACATCCTCGCCAAGGCCGGCACCCCGCCCACCAAGCTGGTCACCTCCGCCGACGTCACCTTCCAGCCCGGTGAGGGCATCACCGGCATCCACCTCACGGTGGAGGGCACCGTCCCCGGCATCGACCACGACGCGTTCGCCGCCGCCGCCGAGGACGCCAAGCAGAACTGCCCGGTCAGCCAGGCCCTGACCGGCACCAGCATCACCCTGACGGCGAAGCTCGCCTGACGCGGCCGTCCCCCACGCCTGGGCGCGCCGGCACTCCCACGCGCCCTTGACAACGGCACACTCAAGTTTTGTGCTGGAGAGCGTAGGTACCCGTAGTGCCCTGGCGGAAGGGGACGGCGATGGGACGTGCGGTCGGGATCGATCTCGGGACGACGAACTCGGTGGTGGCCGTGCTGGAGGGCGGTGAGCCCACCGTCGTCGCCAACGCCGAGGGGGCGCGCACCACCCCGTCGGTGGTGGCCTTCGCCAAGAACGGCGAGGTGCTGGTCGGCGAGGTCGCCAAACGGCAGGCCGTGACCAACATCGAGCGCACCGCCCGCTCCGTGAAGCGGCACATGGGCGAGGCCGCGTGGCGCTTCCCCGCCGAGGGCGACGTCGACGGCACCCGGTACCGGGCGCAGGAGCTGTCCGCCCGTGTGCTGCAGAAGCTGAAGCGGGACGCGGAGGCCTATCTCGGCGAGGACGTCACCGACGCGGTGGTCACCGTACCGGCCTACTTCGACGACACCCAGCGGCAGGCCACCAAGGAGGCCGGGGAGATCGCCGGCCTGAAGGTGCTGCGGATCATCAACGAGCCCACGGCGGCGGCGCTGGCCTACGGCCTGGACAAGGAGAACGACCAGACGGTGCTCGTCTTCGACCTCGGCGGCGGCACCTTCGACGTGTCCCTGCTGGAGATGGGCGAGGGCGTCATCGAGGTCAAGGCCACCAACGGCGACACCCACCTCGGCGGCGACGACTGGGACGAGCGGATCGTCGAGCACCTCGTCAAACGCTTCAAGGGCCAGTACGGCGTCGACCTGGGCCGGGACAAGATGGCGGTGCAGCGGCTGCGGGAGGGCGCCGAGAAGGCCAAGATCGAACTGTCCTCGTCCACCGAGACCACCATCAACCTCCCCTACATCACGGCCTCCGCCGAAGGCCCCCTCCACCTGGAGGAGCGGCTGACCCGTGCCCAGCTGCAGGAGCTCACCGCCGACCTGCTGGAGCGCTGCAAGAAGCCCTTCCACCAGGCGGTCAGCGACGCCGGCATCGAGCTGTCCGCCGTCGACCACGTGATCCTGGTCGGCGGCTCCACCCGGATGCCCGCCGTCACCGACCTGGTCAAGGAGCTCACCGGCAAGGACCCGCACAAGGGCGTCAACCCCGACGAGGTGGTCGCCGTCGGCGCCGCGCTCCAGGCGGGCGTGCTGCGCGGCGACGTCAAGGACGTGCTGCTGCTCGACGTCACTCCGCTGTCCCTCGGCATCGAGACCAAGGGCGGCATCATGACCAAGCTGATCGAGCGCAACACCACGATCCCCACCCGGCGTTCGGAGATCTTCACCACCGCAGCCGACAACCAGCCCTCGGTCGGCATCCAGGTCTACCAGGGCGAGCGGGAGATCGCCTCCTACAACAAGAAGCTCGGTGTCTTCGACCTCACCGGCCTGCCGCCCGCCCCGCGCGGCGTCCCGCAGATCGAGGTGGCCTTCGACATCGACGCCAACGGGATCATGCACGTCTCGGCCAAGGACCTGGCCACCGGGCGCGAGCAGAAGATGACGGTCACCGGCGGCTCGGCGCTGGCCAAGGACGACATCGACCGGATGGTGCGGGACGCCGAGCAGTACGCCGAGGAGGACCGCAGGCGCCGCGAGGCCGCCGAGACCCGCAATCAGGCCGAGCAGCTCGTCTACCAGACCGAGAACTTCCTGCGGGACACCACGGACGGCATCCCGGCCGACACCCGATCGGACGTCGAGTCGGCCGTCGCCGACGTCAAGTCCCTGCTGGAGCGCGACGCCGAGACATCCGCGCTGCGCGAGGGCGTCGAGAAGCTCGCCGCGGTCAGCCAGCGCATGGGGCAGGCGATGTACGCCCGGAGCCGGCAGGAGCCGACGGCCGAGGACGGTGCCCGCGACACCGCACCCGACGACGAGTCCGTGGTCGACGCCGAGATCGTCGACGACGACCGCGACGACCGCGACGACCGCGGCGGCCGGACCGAGGACCGGCAGGGGCCGGCCGCCTGAGCGCTCCGCCGGAAGTGCCGCGCTGTGCCGTCGCTCGTCCGCGGCGCCGTCGCGGCTGGTCGCGCTGTTCCCCGCGCCCCTTCAGGGCACCGCTGAACGGCGGCGGACTCCGCCCGACCTGCTCGGTCCGGCCCCCCAGTCCGGCCCCCCGGTCCGGCCGCCCAGTCCGGCCCCCCAGTCCGGCCGCCCAGTCCGGCCGCCTAGTCCGGTCGCCTAGTCCGGCCCCCCAGTCCGGCTGCCCAGTCCGGCCGCCTAGTCCGGTCGCCTAGTCCGGCCCCCCGGCCGGTGCCGGCGGCCGGGGCGGCCGGTCCGGAAGGGTGGCGCAGACCGCGTCCAGCACGCACGCGTACGGCGTGCCGAAGTCCCGCAGCCGGGCGCGGAGCCCCTCCAGCGCCGCCCGGTGCTCGGTCAGCGGGCCGGTGTCACCGGTGCGGGAGGTGAGCTCGAGGACCGCCGGCAGGAAGTCGGGCGGCTCCTCGCCGGTGAGCCGCAGGCCGTGGGCGTCGTAGAGCTCCCGGAAGCGCTCCGGCGACCCTCCGTCCGGTCCCGTGCCGCCGTGCGCCCACCGGCCCAGCCGGAGACTGTGCCGCTCCTGGCGGTCGAAGACCTCCACGTAGTGGGCCTGGAGCTCCCGCTGCGGGGTCACCGCCGCATGGTCGGTGAATCCCCGCAGCTGGGGGGCCGCCTCGCGCAGCAGCGGCAGCCGGACGCGGAAGTCGTCGTCGGGGTAGGTCAGACAGAGCGCGGCGGCCTGGTACAGCACCTCGAAACCCGGCATCACGCCTCCCTGTGCCGCGGACGGGGCTTACTCGCCCTGGACCCGAACCTAGGTGCGGGCGGGGGAACGCACCCGTTCGCGGCGCCCGTACGGGTGCCCGTACCCCTCAGTAGGTCTCGCGGTACTCCCGCAGGATCTTCCCGGTGCGCTGCGTGGACGCGGCACGGGCCGTCATGTGGTCCAGGACCTCCAGATGCGCGGAGACCTCCTTGCGGGAGTCCAGATACAGCGCACCGGTCAGATACTCGGTGAAGACCATGTCGGGCAGCTCCGGCTCGGCGAACCGGAACAGGGTGAACGGCGCGTACGTCCCCGGGTGCGGCCCGGACGCGAACTCGGCGAGCTGCAGCGTCACCCGGTCCCTCGCGGCGAACTCCAGCAGCCGGTCCAGCTGTTCGCGCATCACCCGGCTGTCGGCGCTCACCGGCCGGCGCAGCACCGTCTCGTCCATCACCACCCACAGATGCGGCGGCTGCGCGGTCTGGAGCAGCCGCTGCCGCTCCATGCGCAGCGCCACATGCCGCTCCACCGACTCCCGGCCGCCGGAGGTGCCGATCGTGCCGCTCTCCAGCACGGCGCGCGCATAGTCCTCGGTCTGCAGCAGCCCCGGCACGAAGTGCGGCTCGTAGGACCGGATGATCCGGGCGGCACCCTCCAGGCTGACGTACAGGCTGAACCAGTCCGGCAGCACATCGTGGTACCGCTGCCACCAGCCCGGCTGGTTCGCCTCCTCGGCCAGCGCGACGAAGGCGGCCACCTCCTCCTCCGGCACCCCGTACGCCGTCAGCAGGATCTGCACATAGGGGATCTTCAGGGCGACGTCGGCCGTCTCCATCCGCCGCACGGTCGCCGGTGCCACCCGGAGCACCCGCGCGGCCTGGTCGCGCCCCAGGCCCGCCGCCTCGCGCAGCTCCTGCAGCCGTCTGCCCAGCACCACCTGCCCCACGGTCGGTGCGGCCCGTCGCTCGCTCACGCCACGCCCTCCCCGACGCGCCCGGATCCCACGGCAGTCTGCCACGGCCCCCGGCCCGCCTCACAGGGGCGGGCGGGCACCGGGCGGCATTACCTGGCGGGTAATCGACCAGGTCCGGCCGGGACGGGATCGTGGACGCACACCGGGTCCCGGGCCGGCGTACTCCGGCCCGGGCCCGGCTCCCGCAGCCCCTGCACGACCCGACGGAGGGTGACTCGTCATGTCCGCGAACCAGTTGGCCGCTCTCGCCCGCACCTCCGACCCGCACACCATGCTGCGCCGCTTCCTGGCCCTCGACGCCGTGGTGACCGGTGCGAACGGACTCGCCTACCTCGCGCTCTCCGGGCCGCTCGGCCGGTTCTTCGGCGCCGGCCCGGGGCTGCTGCTCGTCCTCGGCGTGTTCCTGGCGCTCTACGCCGCCGCCGTCGCCCTGCTCGCCACCCGGCAGCACCCGCCCGCGCTCGGCGTCCGGGCGGTGGTCGAGGCCAACCTCGCCTGGGCCGCGCTGAGCTTCGTCGCCCTGGGCGTGTGGCTGACGCCCACCACGGCCGGCGCGGTCTGGGTGGTGCTCCAGGCCCTGGTCGTCACCGGCTTCGCGCTGCTGCAGTACGCGGCATCGAGGGAGCGTCAGGGCAGCAGCGTCTGAAGGTACTTGACCGTCGCCGGATCGGCCGGGAGCAGCGTCTCGATGGCCAGCTCGGCGACGGTCACGTCCATCGGTGTGTTGAAGGTGGAGATCGAGGAGATGAACGACAGCGTCCGCCCCTCGTGCTCGATCTGCAGCGGCAGCGCGAAGTACGGCACCGGGTCGTCCGGTTCCCGGCCCGGCGCGTCCTCGGGTACCGGATAGCCGGCCACCTCCTCGTACAGCGCACGCAGCTCCCCCGAGCGGTGCAGCCCGATCTGCCGCTCCATCTGGGCCAGCAGATGCCCGCGCCACTCGCGCAGATTGCGGATCCGCGGCGCCAGGCCCTCCGGATGCAGGGTCAGCCGCATCGCGTTCAGCGGCGGCTGCAGCAGATGCTCCGGAAGCCCGTCCATGAGCAGATGGATCCCGCGGTTGGCGGCCAGCACCCGGTAGGTCGCGTCGACCACCAGCGCCGGGTAGGGCTCGTAGCCGCGGATCAGCCGTTCCATGCCCTCGCGCACGGCGTCCAGCGCCGGGTCGTGCAGCGGGGTCTCCGGGTAGCGCGGTGCGTAACCGGCGGCGAGCAGCAGCGCGTTGCGCTCCCGGACGGGCACGTCGAGATGCTCGGCCAGCCGCAGCACCATCTCCTCGCTCGGCCGGGAGCGGCCCGTCTCGACGAAACTGATGTGCCGGGCGGAGGAGCCGGCGCGCAGTGCCAGCTCCAGCTGGCTGACCCGGCGCCGCTCCCGCCAGGCCCGCAGCAGCGGGCCCACGCCCTGGGCGGTGGCGGCGGAGCCGGAGGTGAGAGCGGTCATACCCCAAGACCGTAGCCGACCCGGCGTCCCGGCCGGAGGTGCCGGGCCCCCGGCGACCAGCGCCGGAACCCGCCCGCTGTGGCAGGCTGTTCGGTACCGGACGATCCGTGCGGAAGGAGCGCCCCCATGCCCGTCGAACCGCTGTCGCAGAAGGAGATCGAGGACCTGCTGGCCGAGCTGCCCGGCTGGTCGCTCCAGGGAGACCGGCTCACCCGTTCCTACCGGCTCGGCTCGCACGCCGCGGCGACGGCCATGGTGGTGCACATCGCCCAGGTGCAGGACGAGCTCGACCACCACTCGGAGCTGACTCTCGGCTACCGGACCGTCTCGCTCAGCGTGCACACCCACAGCGCGGGCGGCGCCGTCACCGCCAAGGACGTCGAGCTCGCCCGCAGGGTCGAGGAGCTGTCCGCCGGCCACCGGGCCCACTGAGGCGGCGTGCTCGACTACGACAAGGAAGCGGCGCACTACGACGACTCGCGCGGCGGCGAGCCACGCGCCTCGGCCGCCGCCCGGGCGGTCCTGAGCCTGCTCCCCGGCCGCCCGCGCGACCTCCTCGACGTGGGCTGCGGCACCGGAATCGTCACCCGGCGGCTGGCCGCCGGCCGGGAGGGCCTCAGGGTCACCGGCGTCGACCGGGCCCCCGGCATGGCCCGGCACGCCGCCGTCCGCCTCCCCGGCGCCGTCGTGCTGGCCGACTGCCGCCGGCTGCCGTTCCCGGGCGGCCGGTTCGACGCCGTCACCGGTGTGTGGCTGCTACACCTGGCCGCCGACAGCGCCGAGGTGCAGCGCATCGTCGGCGAGTGCGCGCGGGTGCTGCGCCCCGGCGGGGTCTGGGTCACCACGGTCGACAAGGGGCCCTCCCACAACGTCGGCAGCGACATCGACGCCGTCCTCGCCGCCCGTCGGCCGAGCCCGGTCCGGGACCGTGCGGCCGCCGTCGAGGAGTACGCCCGCGGTCACGGCCTGATCCCCGCGGGGCAGGCCCGCTTCACCGGCGTCGGCCAGGGCCGCAGCCCCCGCCGGACCATCGCGGACCTGCGCCGCGGCTGGTTCGTCACCCTCCCGCCGGGCCACCCCTGCGCCGACGGCTTCGCCGCCCGCCTGGCGGCCCTGCCCGACCAGGACCGCCCCCGACCGGACCCGGTGTTCACCCTGCGGGCGTTCCGGAAGCCCCCGCCCGAGGGGGTGTGACGGGCCGGACGGACCGGGCCGCGCGGGGTGCCGGGCCACCCCGCGGTCCGGCTCCTTGCCGCCCTGGCAACAGAACTTGCCGGAGCGTGGTGCGGCGGCGCACGCTGACGGCACCGCGAGCGAGAGGGTGACCGCCATGCCGCACGACCACCAGCATCACGACCAGCACCAGCACGATCAGCGGGGCGACGGACGCCAGGGCGGTCACCACCGCCATCCCGGGCACGGCCACGGGCACGACCACACGGACATCGACTGGGTGGCGATGGCCCCGCTGCTGGAGGCGCAGGCCGAGTTGTACACACCGCTGTACCAGCGGGCCGCGGCCTGGCTGGCGCAGGAGGTGACCGAACCCGGCCTGGTCGTCGACGCGGGCAGCGGTCCCGGCGTGGTCTCCTGCGTCTTCGCCGACGCCTTCCCCGGCGCCCGGGTGGTGGCCGTCGACGGTGCCGGACCGCTGCTGGAGCGGGCACGCGACCGTGCCGACCGCCTGGGGGCCGCCGACCGGTTCACCACGCTCACCGGTGAGCTTCCGGACGTCCTGGAGAACCTCGACTACCCGGCGGATCTGCTGTGGGCCAGCCAGAGCCTGCACCACCTGGGCGACCAGCGGGCAGGCCTGGCCGGGTTCGCCCGGGCCCTCGCGCCCGGCGGTACGCTGGCGATCCTGGAGGGCGGTCTGCCCGCCCGGTTCCTGCCCCGGGACATCGGCATCGGGCGGCCGGGCCTGCACGCGCGGCTGGACGCCGCGAACGAGGACGTGTTCGCCGAGATGCGGGCCGATCTGCCCGGCTCCGTCTCCGAGACCGAGGACTGGCCGGCGCTGCTCAGCGCCGCCGGACTCAAGCCCGCCGGCACCCGCAGCTTCCTGCTGGACCTGCCCGCCCCGCTCTCCGACCGGGCGCGCGCCTATGTCGCCGAGAACCTGTCCCGGCTGCGCGAGCGCGCCACCGGCCGGCTCGATGCCGGCGACCTCGCCACGCTGGACCGGCTCCTCGACCCGGAGGACCCGGCGGGCATCCACCGCCGCCCGGATGTGTTCGTCCTGGTCGCACACACGGTGTACACGGCGATCCGGCCCACCTGACCCCCGGCCGGCCCGGCCCGGCGACCTCAGGCCATCTCGAAGACGGCCGGGTCCGGTCCCAGGCGGCGGTCCTCGTTCAGGGCGCTGATCGCGGCGAGATCCTCGGTGTCCAGGCTGAAGTCGAAGACGTCGATGTTCTCCCGGATCCGGGACGGGGTGACGGACTTCGGGATCACCACGTTGCCGAGCTGGAGGTGCCAGCGCAGCACGATCTGGGCCGGGGTGCGGTTGTGCTTCTGGGCGATGGCCACGATCGCCGGGACCTCCAGCAGCCCCCTGCCCTGGCCCAGCGGCGACCAGGCCTCCGTGGCGATGCCCTGCTCGGCGTGGAAGCCGCGGGCGGCGTGCTGCTGCAGATGGGGGTGCAGCTCGATCTGGTTGACCGCGGGGATGACCGAGGTCTCGGTGATCAGCCGCTGGAGGTGGTCGGTCAGGAAGTTGGAGACGCCGATGGCCCGGATCCGGCCGTCGGCGTGCAGCTTCTCGAACGCCTTGTACGTGTCCACGTAGCGGCCCTTGGACGGCATCGGCCAGTGGATCAGGTACAGGTCCACGTACTCCAGGCCGAGCTTGGCCAGGGAGACGTCGAAGGCCTGCAGAGTGGCGTCGTACCCCTGGTCGCTGTTCCAGAGCTTGGTGGTGACGAAGAGTTCCTCACGGGCGATGCCGGAGGCGGCGATGGCCTTGCCGGTGCCCGCCTCGTTGCCGTAGATCGCCGCGGTGTCGATGCTGCGGTACCCGGCCTCCAGTGCCGCGGCGACGGCCGTCTCGGCCTCGTCGTCCGGCACCTGCCAGACGCCGAAGCCCAGCTGGGGCATCTCGACGCCGTTGTTCAGGATGATCGGGGGGACCTGGCTGCTCACGAGCTGTTGATCCTTCGGTTGTGGACGGGTGCTGTTCCCATCGTCAACGATCACGGGGCGCGATGCATTCCTGACCGGTGAACGGCCGTGGAATCCGATGCCGGCCCCCACCCGCCGCCGCTCACGCCTCGTACAGCGCCTCGACCTCGCTCGCGTAGGCCTTCTCGATGGCCCTGCGCTTGAGCTTCAGTGACGGCGTGAGCAGCCCGTGCTCCTCGGAGAAGGGGCGGGCCAGGATGCGGAAGGTGCGGATCGACTCGGCCTGCGAGACCTGGGTGTTGGCCGCGACGACCGCGCGCCGCACCTCGGTCTCCAGATCGGGGTCGCGCACCAGCTCGGCCGGGGACATCCGCGGCTTGTTGCGCATCGTCAGCCAGTGCTCGACGGCCTCCTGGTCCAGGGTGACCAGGGCGGCGACGTAGGGGCGGTCGTTGCCGACGACGACGCACTGGTGGACCAGCGGATGGTCGCGCACCCGCTCCTCCAGCGGGCCGGGCGAGACGCTCTTGCCGCCCGAGGTGACCAGGATCTCCTTCTTCCGGCCGGTGATGGTCAGATAGCCGTCCTCGTCCAGGGAGCCGAGGTCGCCGGTGGCCAGCCAGCCGTTGCTCAGGGCCGCCTCGGTGGCCCGGGCGTTGTTGAGATAGCCCTGGAAGACGTTGTCTCCGTGCAGCCAGATCTCGCCGTCGTCCGCGATGTGCACGGTGACCCCCGGGACGGGCTGCCCGACCGTGCCGTACCGGGTCCGCTCCGGGGGGTTGGCGGTCGCCGCCGCCGTGGACTCGGTCAGCCCGTACCCCTCGTAGATCTGCACGCCGGCGCCCGCGAAGAACAGCCCCAGCCGCCGGTCCATCGCCGAGCCGCCCGACATGGCGTTGCGGATCCGGCCGCCCATCGCGGCCCGCACCCTGGCGTAGACGATCTTGTCGAACAGCTGGTGCTGCATCCGCAGCCCCGCCGACGGCCCCGGCCCGAGACCCCACGCCTTGTTCTCGACCGCCTCGGCGTACTTCACCGCCACCTCGACGGCCTTCTCGAACGGACCGGACCTGCCTTCCTTCTCGGCCTTGCGCCGGGCGGCGTGGAACACCTTCTCGAAGATGTACGGCACGCCCAGGACGAACGTCGGCCGGAACGCGGCCAGGTCGGGCAGCAGGGCGGTGGCGTTCAGCTGCGGCTGGTGACCGAAGCGGACCCTGCCGCGGATCGCGGCCACCTCCACCATCCGCCCGAAGACATGCGCGAGCGGCAGGAACAGCAGGGTCGCGGACTCGTCACCCCTGCGGGAGTGGAACACCGGCTCCCAGCGGCCGATGACCGTGTCCGCCTCGTACATCAGATTGGCGTGCGAGATCACACAGCCCTTGGGGCGGCCGGTGGTGCCCGAGGTGTAGATGACGGTGGCGACCGTGTCGGGCGTGACCGCCCTGCGGTGCCGGTGCACGACCTCGTCACCGAGACGGGCGCCGGCCTCGTACAGCTCCGGCACGGCGCCCGAGTCGAGCTGCCACAGCTGCCGCAGCGCGGGCAGCCGGTCGATGACCGTGGCGATGGTCATCGCATGGTCCTCGTGCTCCACGACCGCCGCGGTGACCTCGGCGTCGTGCAGCATCCAGAAGCACTGTTCGGCCGAGGACGTGGGATACACGGGCACCACCTGGGCCCCGACCGTCCACAGCGCGAAGTCGAACAGGGTCCACTCGTAGCGGGTGCGGGACATGATCGCGACCCGGTCGCCGAACCGGACCCCGCGGGCCAGCAGCCCTTTGGCGAGGGCCAGCACCTCGTCGCGGAACTCGGCGGCGGTCACGTCCCGCCACCGCCCGTCCTCGTCCTTGCGGCCCAGGGCGACGTGCCGGGGATCGGCCTCCGCATGGCGGAAGACCGCGTCGGCCAGACCGCCCTCGGGTCTCGGTGCCGACGCCGACGGAGGGCTCGTGAACTCGCGCAAACCCGCTCCCCGCTCCCCGCTCGTCGTGTCGCCCCGCGCAGCGCCGTGAAAGCTACCCCACGCGCGGCGGCGGCGGGAGGGGCGCGAACTGCGGTGCGGGCCCGGGCGGGCACGGGACGGCGGCGGAAAATACCCGCACAAGGGGCAGGGCCGGACACGTTCCTGACCTTTGAGTAAGTTCCGGTGCCGTAATCTCCACCGAATCTGTACGTCCCGCCCACCGCCGGAGCATTCCGCCACCGCCGGAGCATCCCGCCGGACGCCGTTCGGCCCGCCGACTGCCGGCGCACGCCCTGCGGGCTACCGCCGCCCACCGGGGGCGTGCAGCCGGTCGCCGCTCGCCAGGATCGCGCGGGCCAGGGCGTCCGCCGCCTCCTGGGCCGCGGTCGGGCGGTGGCCGCCGACCAGGACGAAGTCGACCCGGCCCGGTTCGGGCAGCCCGGCCCGCTCCGGGACCCGCACCAGACCCGGCGGGACGAGTCCGCGGGAGTGGGCCATCACCCCGAGGCCCGCGCGGGCCGCCGCGATCAGGCCGTTGAGGCTGCCGCTGGTACAGGCGATCCGCCACGGTCGGCCCTGCCGCTGAAGCGCCTCGAGCGCCAGTGCCCGGGTGATGCCCGGCGGCGGATAGACGATCAGCGGCACCGGACGGTCGGGGTCCAGCCGCAGCCGCTCCGCGCCGATCCACACCAGCCGGTCGTGCCAGACCAGCCGGCCCCGCGGGTCCTCGGGCCGCCGCTTGGCCAGCACCAGGTCCAGCCTCCCGTCGGCCAGCCGCTCGTGCAGGGTGCCGGACAGCTCCACCGTCAGCTCCAGGTCGACCTCGGGGTGGTCGTGCCGGAAGCCCTCCAGGATCTCCGGCAGCCGGGTGAGGACGAAGTCCTCCGAGGCGCCGAACCGCAGCCGCCCGCGCAGCCGGGTGCCGGTGAAGAACGCCGTGGCCTGCTCGTGCACCTCCAGGATCCGGCGGGCGAAGCCCAGCATCGCCTCGCCGTCCTCGGTCAGCTCCACGGAGTGGGTGTCCCGGGTGAACAGCTGACGCCCGGTGGCGTCCTCCAGCCGCCGCACATGCTGGCTCACCGTGGACTGGCGCAGCCCGAGCCGCCTGGCGGCCTGCGTGAAACTCAGCGTCTGCGCCACCGACAGGAAGGTCCGCAGCTGGGAGGGGTCGTACACATCCGCCATCGTACGGTGGGCCCATCGCGGGACGCGATGACAGTGAGTGCGGTGTGCGGGATTCCCGATCGCCCGGCCGGGGAGCAGGATGGTCCCGACACGCCCTCGGGAAGCACGTGGAGCACTGTGAAACGCCTGCGCCGGCCGTACCGGACGCCGATCGACCCGTACATCCTGCTGCTGCTCGGGACCGTCGGCCTCGCAGCGCTGCTGCCCGCCCGCGGCACGGCCGCCGACGCCGTCTCCGGCGCCTCCACGGCCGCGATCGCCCTGCTCTTCTTCCTGTACGGCGCCCGCCTGTCCACCCGCGAGGCACTGGACGGCCTGCGCCACTGGCGGCTCCACGCCACCGTGCTGGCCTGCACGTTCCTCGTCTTCCCACTGCTCGGGCTGGCCGCCCGCGGAACGGTCCCGGTGCTGCTGGACGAGCCGCTCTACCAGGGCCTGCTCTTCCTCACCCTGGTCCCGTCCACCATCCAGTCGTCGATCGCCTTCACCTCCATGGCCCGCGGCAACGTGCCCGCCGCGGTCTGCGCCGGTTCCTTCTCCTCCCTGGCCGGCATCGTCGTCACCCCGCTGCTCGCCGTCTCGCTGCTGGGCAGCAGCGCCGGCGGGTTCTCCGCCGACTCGCTGCTGAAGATCGTGCTGCAGCTGCTGGTGCCGTTCCTCGCCGGGCAGCTGCTGCGCCGGTGGATCGGCGGCTTCGTCGACCGGCACCGCACGGTGCTCGGACTCGTCGACCGCGGCTCGATCCTGCTGGTCGTCTACGCCGCGTTCAGCGAGGGCATGGTGCAGGGCATCTGGCACCGGGTGAGTCCCGCCCGGCTCGCCGGACTGCTCGGCGTCGAGGTGGTCCTGCTGGCCGTGATGCTCGCCCTGACCTGGTACGGCGCCAAGGCGCTGGGGTTCGGCCGCGAGGACCGGATCACGATCCAGTTCGCCGGGTCCAAGAAGTCCCTCGCCGCCGGGCTGCCGATGGCCGGGGTCCTGTTCGGCGCCCAGGCCTCGCTGGCCGTGCTGCCGCTGATGCTCTTCCACCAGATGCAGCTCATGGTGTGCGCGGTCATCGCCAAACGCCGCTCGCACGACCCCGAGGCGCAGCTCACCTCGCAGGGGCCGGACGCAGCGTCACGAACCGCGGCCGGTACAGAGCGACGTTCCGGCTGAGCTGTGCCGCGGCACCGGTGGTCTCCAGCCAGTTCACGTCGTAGCTGAGCACCAGCCGCCCCTCGTCGCTCAGCACCGGATGCGTCTGCGGGTTGTACGCGGCCACCCCACCGTCCGGCAGCGGCACCCGGTACCGGGCGGTCGGGCCCCGCCACGGCCCCGTCGGCGCACACGCCCAGTACGCCGTGACGGTCGTCAGCCCCTCGGTTCCCGCCGCCATCGTGAACAGCAGGTAGGTGCCGCCGGTGCGGACGACGGAGAACGCGCTGCCCACACCGGTGCGCCGCCCGTCGCCCAGCACCGGCGCCGGCTGCGCCCCCTGCGACGGGCCCGCCCACGCCGAGCCGGTCCAGTACCGCCAGGCGGCCGGGTCGGCGAGCCGGCCTTCCGGGACCCGGGCCAGGTACGCGTGCGAGACCGGGCCGGCGGCGGCCTGCCGGTCGTCGCCGCCGAAGACGTAGGTGAAGCCGCCCTCGGTCAGCAGAGTCGTGCCGAACAGCACCCGCCGGGACGGGTCGGCCACCAGCTGCTGGTCCAGCACGTTCACCACCGACTCGACCCGCAGCGAGGGCAGCGACAGCGTGGCCACCTCGGTGGCGGTGGGCACCCCGTAGATCCAGGGTGCCGACCCGGCCGTGCGTACCCACAGCAGCACCCGCAGGACCTGCTCGGAGGCGCCGGGGGAGCGGGGCTCGACCCGGGCCGCGACCGGCCAGCGCCACTGGTCCGGCGCCGGGTCGGCGAAGAGCGGGGCGCGCAGGGTCCGTTCCGGCCGGCCGTCCCGCATCACCACCGCGGAGTTGCGCACCAGCGGCGCCGTGCCGTCCCGCCAGGCGTAGGACTCGCCGGCCGGGTTGGGCGGGGCGTGCACCCGGCCCAGGAAGGTGTCGGAGAACAGCCACAGAACCCGGCCGTCCGGCAGCCGCACCGAGTGGGTGCCGTCGCCGCCGGTCCAGTCGTCGGTGCGGGTGCCGTCGTCGCCGTAGCGGGCGAACGCACCGGTGAGCTCCGCGGCGGGCTGCCAGGAGGCGACCGTGTGCGGTGTGCACCGGCCGCCGCCCCGGTGCTCCCCCTCCTCCGGGAGGGCGGTGAGCAGCACGGCCGTGAGGACCAGGGCCAGCAGCAGGCCGAGCCCCGTCCCCGTCCGCTGTCGCGCGCGTGCGTCGTCGGACACGTCCCGGGACGCTAGTTGCTCGCGGCCACCCGGTCCATGGGGAGGTGCACGACCGCGCCGGCGACGGCCGATGCGGAACCCCCGGCGGCGATCTCCGCGTCCGACAGGGCCCGGTCCCACACACGCACCTCGTCGAGGGCGCCGGCGAAGTGCGCGCGGCCGTCCATCCGCGCCCCGACATGCACCCCGAACGGGGAGGTCCGGCTCACCGAGCCCGGTACGTCCGCGGCGCTCACCCGGGTGCCGTCGACGAACAGCGTGAGCCGCCCGCCGCCCCGGCGCAGCACTGCCCGGTGCCACCGGCCGTCGTTGTACGCCCCGTCCGTGCGCACGTACGCCGACGCCAGGGGCGCCGCACCGTCCCGTGCGCTGATCAGTCCCTGCACCCTGCCGTGCGCGGGCTCGGCACGCAGCCAGACCTGGGGCTGGCGGTTGCCGATGCCGCCCATCCACAGCAGCGGCTGCTCACCCGTGGTCGCCGTGTACCGGAACCACAGCGACGCGGTGAAGTCGCCGCTGCCGAGGGGGAGCCCGGCCCGGAAGGGCAGCCGCACCGAGTCGTCCGCGCCGTCGAACGCCAGCGCCCCGCCGGCCGCGCCGTCGGTGGCCCGTGCCCCGCCCAGCACGGCCGCGGGAAGTGCGCCGGGCGCGAGATCCGGGGTGGTGGGGTCGGGATCCCGGGGCGGCTGCAGCCAGTCCTCGGTGAACCGGGCGAACCGGATCTCGTCCCGTGCGTCGACCGCTCCCGCCTCGTACAGCAGCCCCACGGTGGTGCCGTCGATCGCCACCATGTCCGAGTAGCCGGACCAGTCCCGGGTGACGACCGTGCCGCGGTCCACGCTGTCCCAGGTGGCGCCGCCGTCGTAGGAGGAGCGGACCGCCATCGTGCGGCGCCGGTCGGGGTCGGCGGGCGCGGACAGCAGCAGCCGGTCGCCCAGGCCCAGCACCGCGCCCTGCACCTGCGGGGTGTAGAGGTCCGGCAGTGCGCGGAACGGGCCGGTGAAGCTGCCGCCGCCGTCCAGGCTGACGGTCCGGGAGCGGTGGCCGAGGTCGGTGCCGTCCTCCTCCCGCCCGCTCACCAGCAGCGAGCCGTCCGGGCGCTCGGCGAGGGTCAGTTCGGAGGGCTTCTGCCGGAAGGTGCCGTCGGCGGCGACCGGCCAGGTGTCGGTGGCGCCGATCCTCCAGTGGTCGCCGCCGTCGTCGCTGATCACCAGCGCCGCGTGGTTGGCGGTGACCCGGGTGCCGTCCCAGGTCTCGGCGTTCACGCCGAACACCAGCCGCCCGGCGTGGGAGCCCCGGGTCAGCTGGATGCCGTGCACCGGGCCGGTCGCGTACCAGGAGTTCCAGGACGGCGGCAGGATCTCGGCGCTCAGATCGCGCGGGGCGGACCAGGTCAGCCCGTCGTCGTCGCTGAACTGCAGCCGGGGCGAGCGGTCGCAGGGCACATCGCAGTGGGCGCTGTCGGTACGCCCGGTGTTGTACGTCTCGGCCAGCAGGATCCGGCCCGTGGTGCGGTCCACCACCGGCGCCGGATTGCCGTGGGTGTCGCCGGCGCCCTCGTTGACGACCTGCAGCGGACCCCAGGTCAGTCCGCCGTCGGTGGAGCGCCTGAGGACGATGTCGATGTCGGCGGCGTCCCCGCAGCTGAGCACCCGGCCCTCGGCGAAGGCCAGCAGGGTGCCGTCCGTGGTGCGCACGATCGCCGGGATCCGGAAGCAGGCGTATCCCGGGTCCTGACCGGCCCGGAACAGCACCTGCTGGCTGAACTGCGCCGCCTCGCGGCGGGGTTGGGCGTGCGGGGGGAGGACGCCGGCGGTCGTCGTGGCCAGGGCGAGCAGGGTGGCGAGGGCGGTCAGCGGCGTTCTCGGGGAGGTCGGACGGGTGCGCGGGGTGGACGGCATCGAGGCGGTCTGCCCTTCAGGCGGCTGGTCGTGAGCCGGTCGTCGGGCATCAGTAGATCAGGACATCACATGTCCGGTACGTCCTGTGAGAACGTGCGCGTGTCGCCGCCGGACGCAGGGCACCCGACCTCCCCGTGCGCGGCACCCGGCTCCGCCGGCGTCGGGTCCGCCTCCGCGGCCGGATCCACGGCCGGCGAGGACGGCGAGGCCGACGCCGGCACGGCCGCCGGCGTCGGGACGCCGGCCCTGACCCCCTTCTGTACCGGCTCGACGCGGCCCGGTGCGACATCAGCGGGCGCAGACCGGAAACGGTTGTCGTTGAGTGGCGGGATTTCTCTCCGTTCGACTAATCCGCGACGGTCCGTCATTCACATACGCGGCCTACTCGATAATGGCGGAAACGGAAGGGGTGACTCCCATCTTTCCTGGAGTTACGCACTCATTAACTCCCCGGCACTGGCGGAAAAGAGCGAGACGAGTCGTGTAGCATCGGCCGACAGTGGCCCAATTCCTCGACAGCGGAAGATCGGCCGCAAACGGGGGCATCACGATGCACCCGCGCACTCTCTTCACGCTCGTGAATACAACACGGAGTGTCGCCGATGCCATCGATACGAATCCTGCTCGTGGACGCAGAACGGCTCGTCGCCGAAGGTCTCCGCAATCTTCTGGAAACGTTCCGCGAGTTCTCCGTGGTGGCGGTCGCCCACGACCAGGCCACCGCACTGCGCCAACTGCACCGACATCATCCGCATCTCGTCGTGATGGGTCTCGGGCCGGCCGCGGGCGGCGCCGTGGACGCCGCCCGCGCGATCCGCCAGGACTCGCGGCACGTCCGGATCATCATGCTGGCCTCCAGTCAGCAGCCGATCCACATGCGCGAGGCCTTCGTGGCCGGAGCCAACGCCTACCTCTCACGCGACATCGATGCCGAGGAACTGCGCGACGCCCTGCTCACCGTGCACCACGAGGGCGCGGCCCTCTCCGCGACCGCCGCCGGACAGGTCCTGGAGCTCGTCTCGGGCGGCCTCACCGGCGACTCCTCTCCGCTCGCCCTGCTCACCCGGCGCGAACGGCAGATCCTGTTCCTGGTCGCCGACGACCAGGAGACCCGTCACATCGCCGCCCGCCTGGGCATCACCCCGAAGACCGTCCGCAACTACCTCAGCCGCATCTACGCCAAGCTCGGCACCCGCAACCGCCTGCAGACCGCCCTCTACGCGCTGCGCTCGCTGGACGAGGACCCGGAGCCGGCGGCGAAGGTCTGAGTGCCGCTACCCGTGTGCTCGCCGCGGTCAATACGATACGCTACTCGTAGCGTATCGTATTGACGGTCCGGAAGGGTGGCGTCGTGCTCAACCGCTGGTGGACGTTGTGCGTGGTGTCGGTGGGCAGTTTCATGCTGCTCCTCGACGTCACGATCGTGAACATCGCACTACCCGACATCGAGGAGGCGCTCGACGCCTCGCTCACCGATCTGCAGTGGGTGGTGGCCGCCTACGCCGTGGCGCTGTCGGCCGCTCTGCTCACGGCGGGCTCACTCGCGGACCGGTTCGGCCGCCGAGCCGTGTTCGCCTGGGGAATGGCGATCTTCACGATCGCCTCCCTGCTGTGCGGCGTCGCACAGGACCCGCTGGTGCTCAATCTGGCCCGGGTGCTCCAGGGAATCGGTGGCGCGGCGTTGCTGGCGACCTCACTGGCGCTGCTGGCCGCCGCCTACCCCGACACCAGGGACCGCCACGTGGCCCTCGCCGTCTGGGGCGCGGTCAGCGGAGCCGCCCTGGCGGTGGGACCGCTGGCCGGCGGCGCTCTCGTGGAGGCGGCCGGCTGGCGCTGGATATTCCTGGTCAATCTGCCGGTCGGCGTCCTCGCGCTGATCGCCACCATGCGGCGCGTGGCCGAGTCCAGGGCGGAGCGCCCGGGCGGGATCGACTGGCCCGGGTTCGTCACCCTCGGCACCGCCCTGGGCGCGCTGTCCTTCGCCCTGCTCCGGGCCAACGAGGAGGGCTGGAGCAGCACCCCGGTGGTGAGCGCCTTCGTCGTCTCGGGTGTGTCCCTCGCCGCCTTCGTCCTGATCGAACGCGTCCGGCGCGATCCGATGCTGCCCGGGGAGCTCTTCGCGAAGATCACCACCACCGGCGCCGCACTGGGCGTGCTCGCCATGAGCACCACGGCGTTCGCCCTGCTGCTGTACCTGACCCTGTACCTGCAGACCGTCCTGGGCCACGAACCGCTTGCCGCCGGACTGCGGCTGCTGCCGCTGACCCTGTCCATCTTCGTGGCCTCCGCCGTCGCGGCCCGCCTGGGCACCGTCCTGCCGGCCCGCTGGCTGGTCTCCGGCGGCCTGGCTTGTATCGGCGTGGGTCTGCTGCTCATGGGCGACCTCTCCGTCTCCGACGACTGGACGGCCCTGCTGGCCGGGCAGCTGGTCACGGGCCTCGGTGTCGGTCTGGTCAACCCCAACGTGGTCGCCGCCGCGATGGGTGCGGTCGAACCCGCCCGGGTGGGCGTTGCCTCCGGGCTGAGCAACACCTGCCGGTCGATGGGCATCGCCGTGGGCGTCGCCTCCCTCGGCGCGGTCTTCGCCGACCGGGTGCGCGACGGTGTCCGTGACGCCCTCGCGGGTACTCCGCTCCAGGCACAGGCGGGCGAACTCGGTCACGCCGTGGCGGCCGGGCAGGTCGGCGAGGCCATGGCCCACCTGCCCGAGCAGCAACGGGGCCTGTTCGCCGGGGCCGCCCAGGGTGCGTTCGTCGAGGGCCTCAACTCGATCCTCACCGCGGCGGCGGTGGTCGCCTTCCTCGGCGCACTCGCCGTCGTCCCGCTGATCCGCGGCCGCGACCTCGTCACCACCGGGCCCGACGGCGAGCCCCTCCCGATCGCCGCGGGACACTGACCGCCCCGCGGACCGTCAACCACAGGAGCAGACTGTGCAGACCCTGACCAGCCGGGCATGCGTCGTCGGCGGCGGCCCCGCCGGCATGACGGCGGGCCTGTTGCTCGCCCGGCAAGGCGTGGACGTGGTCGTCGTCGAGAAACACGGCGACTTCCTGCGGGACTTCCGGGGGGACACGGTGCATCCCTCGACCCTCCAGGTCGTCGCCGAACTCGGCATGATCGACGACTTCCTGCGGATCCCGCACAGCAAGGTCGGCACCATCACCGTCCAGACCCCCGCCGGGGCGACCGTCTTCGCCGACTTCACCAGGCTCCGTCACCGCTTTCCCTACATCGCCTTCATGCCGCAGTGGGACGTGCTCGACTTCCTGGCCCGAAAGGGTCAGGCGTACTCGGGCTTCCGGCTGATCCAGAAGGCCGAGGCCACCGGCATCGTCCGGGACGGCGACCGGGTCCGTGGAGTGCGGGCCCGGACCCCGGACGGCCCGCTGGAGATCCGGGCGGACCTCGTCATCGCCGCCGACGGCCGGCACTCGACGCTGCGCCGGGCCGCCGGACTGCCGGTCTCGGCGAGCGCGGCGCCGATGGACGTGCTGTGGTTCCGGCTCAGCCGGGAGCCGGACGAGACCATGAGCTTCCTGCACACCGGTCCCGGGTTCGTCCTCGTCACCATCGACCGCGGCGACTACTGGCAGGTCGCCTACGTCATCCCGCACGGCGCCCACGACACGGTGCGCGCCGAGGGCCTGGACCGGCTGCGCACCGATGTCGCCTCGGTGCACGGCCCGTTCGCCGGCCGGCTGCGATCGGAGATCAGCGCGTGGGAGGACGTGAGACTGCTGAGCGTCCGCGTGGACCGGTTGCGCACCTGGCACCGGCCCGGCCTGCTGTGCATCGGCGACGCCGCGCACGCGATGTCCCCGGCCGGCGGGGTGGGCATCAACCTGGCGGTGCAGGACGCCGTGGCGGCCGCCCGGATGCTCGGGCCGGTGCTGCGGGCCGGACGCACCCCCAGCCGGCGCGAACTGGCCGCGGTCCAGCGGCGCCGCTCCCTGCCGGTACGGGCGGTGCAGACGGCGCAGGTGCACATGCTGGCCGACCTGTATCCCAAGGACCGTGCCTCGACGGTGGAGCGTCCGCTGGCCGCCCGTGTCGTGCGGCGCTTCCCGTTCCTGACCCGCTGGACCGCCCGGTTCATCGGGGTCGGGCTGCGACCGGAGCACGTGGACTGACGGCCGGAGCGCCCGGACCGAGGGGGCCGGGCACATCTCACGCCCGGACCGAGGGGGCCGGGCGCGTCTCAGGCCCGGATCGCCGGCCAGATCACGTCGAGCACCTGGTCCGCCCACTCGGCCGGCGGGGTGCCCTGGGTGACGGAACGCGCGATGTACGAGCCCGCCATCATGCTCACCACCGTCTCGTGGTCCACGTCCGCCCGCAGATCGCCCTCCGCGACACCGGCACGCAGTGTGCCGATCATGACGTCCAGCCGGGGACGCAGTACGGTCTCCCGAAAGGCCCGCGTGAATTCCGGGTCCTCGTCACCGTGCAGCAGCGCGGCGAGGGCACGGAGCCCCACGACTTCTTCCAGACCATGCCTGAATTGCTGAAGCAAATTCCTCAGCCGCTCGCGGGACGGGAGCCCCGCGGGCGGCTCGGGAATCTCCTCCACAAAGGCCAGAGAAGAACGCAGCAGTTCATAGCGGTTCCGGTAGCGCCGGTAGACGGTGGTCTTCGCGACCCCGGAACGCTGGGCGACCGCCTCCATGGTGACGCCCGCCGGTCCCCGTTCGCGCAGCAGAGCGAGGGCGGCCCGAACGATCACCCTGGAGACCTCGGCGCTGCGCGGCCGCCCTGGGACCGACCGAGGACTTTCTGCCTGAACCATTCTGGTGAGTATATCGGGCGTCAATCCGTCCCGTGGATCCCCGGACCCACCCGGGACCGGTTCACCGGTACTCCTGCCGTGTACAACTGCCCCAGGGCTCCCAGGGCCGTCCCCGTACCGTCGGTGCTGCGCCCCAGCGAAGCCGGCCAGAGCCGTCCACGCCCCGGCAGACAGCGGGCGCCGAGGCCCACCAGGGCACGTCCGGGGCCGAGTTCCACGCCGATCCGGATTCCCAGCGCGTCCACGGCACGGATGGCGTCCAGGAACCGCACCGGTCCGCGCATGTGGCGCCGCCAGTGGCCGGGGGTGAGGTCGGCGGCCTGCGCCGGCCGCCCGGTGACGGTCGAGACGAACGGGACGCGCGGCGCCCGGACGTCCACCGTGCCGGCGGCGGCCTCGAGTTCGTCGAGCGCCGGCTCCTGCAGCGGCGAGTGCAGTCCCGCCCGCACCGGCAGCGCGGTCACCCGGACCCCCGAGGCGGCCAGCCGCTCGGTGATCCGCGCCAGGTCCGCGGCCCGCCCGGACAGCGTCACCTCGCGCGGCGAGACGATCGCCGCGATCCCCACGGACGGCTCCGAGCCGCCGAGGAGGTCGAGCGCCGCCCCTTCGTCCAGGGCGACCACGGCCATGGCCCCGTCGGTCACCCGCTCGGCCAGCGTGATCTCCGTGCCGAGCAGCCGCACGGCGTCCTCCACGGACAGGACACCGGCACATGCCGCCGCGGTGTACTCGCCCGAGCCGAAGCCGAGCACGGCCGCGGGCCCGACCCCGCGGCTGCGCCACAGCTCGGCCAGCGCCATGCCGGTGCAGAACGTGCCGAGCGCACCGTGTGCCGGCCGGTGCACCAGGCGGGCGTCGGCGTCGGGGTACAGCAGCCGCTGCAACGGGGCCGAGACGAAGGGCCGGGCCGCCTCCGCGCAGCGGTCGAACGTCTCCCGGTAGACCGGCTCCGCCCGGTACAGACCCTGCCCCATGCCGGCGAACTGCGCTCCCTGGCCGCTGAAGAGGAACGCGACCTGCGGTACGCCGTCGGCGACGCCGGTACTGATCCCGCGGACCGTCTCCCCGCGCAGGTGCGCGTGGAGACGGTCCGCGAGCTCCCGGGCGGTGCCGCCGACGGCACTCAGCCGGTGGGTGGCGTGCGGCCCCGCCGCGGCGCGGGCGCACACCTCGTGCACGGGCGTGCCGTCCGGCCGCACCAGCCGGTCGGCGGCCTCGCGTGCGGTGTCCGCCAGCTTGTCGGCGCTGGGCGCGGACAGCACGAGCAGATGGGTGGTGGGGCCCGCTGTCATGGCTGGGACGTCCTTGCTTCCGGTGATGACGAAGGGAGAGCGGCGCCGGACCGGGCCACCGCGCGGCACCAGGCGGCACCGGCGTCGGCGAGGGCGACGGGGAAGGCCATGAAGGTGAACGGCCCCTCCGGGATCGCGCGGAGCCGGGCGAGCCCCTCGATCTGCACGAACTCGCGGCGCCTGCCGTGCAGGTGGGCGGGCCACAGCGCGCTGCGGTCCCCGGTGGCGAAGTACCGCTCGACCATGTCGCGGGCCGGCCCGTCGAAGCTCCAGCAGTCGGTACCGAGGACCTTCACACCGAGGTCCAGCAGATGGTCGACGGCCTCGGGCGTGATCGCGGTGGACCCGGTGTAGTAGGACGGCGTGCCCAGACGCAGATCGGAGTCGGTGCGGAACAGCACGATCGTGCCGGGCCCGACCCGGGCACCGGACGTCCGCAGCGCCTCCTTGACGTCGGCATCACCGACCCTGCCCGCGCACTCGCGCACGTCGAGGACGACCCCGGGCCCGCTGAACCAGTCCAGGGGGAGGTCCATGACCTTCCTGGCCGGGCGCCCCTCGCACTCGGGCCCGTAGTGGAAGGGCGCGTCCACGTGTGTGCCCTGGTGCACGGACATGCGGTAGAACTCGTTCGACAGGAAGCAGCCGTCCGGCAGGTCGCGTTCGCTCAGCCGGCGGCTGCCGGTCAGCCAGCGCCAGTGGTTGCGCAGCCGCTGCGCCCGGCTGTCCCCGGGCAGCGCCCGGATTCTGCGGGAGAGACGGCGGATGCCGTCCCGGTGCAGCCACTGCTCGAACTCGACGCCGGGGGCCCGGCGGCTGACGGGGATGCTCAGATCGACGTACACGGCTACTCCTCACTCGGTGCCGGCCGGTCGTGCCGGGCGGCCCGCCGGCCCGTGGGCCGCGCGGTGCCGGGAACCCACGCGGGCACGGCGCGCCGGTAGACGGCGTACTCCTCCCCGAAGGCCGCCGACAGTCCCGGTGCCTCGATCCGGACCGCCGTCACCCACGACACGGCCAGCACGAGAGCGGCCCAGCCCAGGACGGCCGCCGCGGACCACAGCAGGGCCTCGCCGGTCAGCAGCAGCGTCATGCCGGCGGCCATCGGGTTTCTGATCACTCCGTACCAGCCCGAGCGCACCAGCCGCTCGGGCGGGCGGTCCCCCAGCGGGGTGGGCTGACGCAGGTAGACCCGGTCGACGGCGTCCGCGGTCATCCAACCACCGAGCAGCACCAGCACCGCACCGGCCGGGGCCCGCAGCGGTCCGGGCACCGGCACCCCCGGCCCGGACAGCCACACCCCCAGCACCGTGGGCACGACACCGGCCACCACCAGCGGGATCAGCAGTGGTTCGGCCCGCGGCGTCCGGCGCCGGCTCACGGCATGCCCCCGAGCACCGGAGCCAGCTCGGCCGGCGCCCGCTCGCCGTACGCGTCACGGACCCGGGCCGCCAGGGAACGGGCGCTCACCGCGTACTCCTGGGTGCCGACGGCCTCCAGGGCGAACGAGGCGAGCGCGCAGCCCAGCCGGGCCGCGGCCACCACCGGCACGCCCCGGACGAGGCCGGCCAGCATCCCGGCCCGCAGCGCGTCGCCGGCACCGGTCGGCTCCACGGCGGTGGCGTCGGGGACCGCGGGGACGACGAGCGGCTCCTCCCCGGAGCGCTCGATCAGCACTCCGTCGGCGCCGCGGGTGGTCACCCACGTGCCGACCCGGTCCAGGATCCGCCGGGCGGTCCAGCCGGTGCACTCCCGCAGCAGGCTCGACTCGTATGCGTTGGTGAACAGCCAGCGGGCCTCCGCCAGCAGGTACCGCACGTCCGCGGCACCCATCCGGGCGATCTGCTGCGAGGGGTCCGCCACGAACGGCAGCCCGGTGGCGCGGCACTCCTCGGTGTGCCGGAGCATCGCCGCGGGGTCGTTCGGCGAGACCATCACGAGGTCCAGCCGCCCGGCCCGCCGCCGGACCTCCCGCAGCGAGATGGTGCAGGCGGCGCCCATGGCCCCGGGGTGGAACGCGCCGATCTGGTTCTGGTCCGCGTCGGTCGTGCACACGAACCTCGCCGTGTGCCCGCCGGGCACGACCAGTACGGAGTCGGTGTCGACGCCGTTCTGCTTCAACCACACCTGGTAGTCGGCGAAATCGGACCCGACCGCCCCGACCAGCAGGGGCGAGAGCCCGAGCCGGCCGAGCCCCAGGGCGATGTTGGCGGCGACCCCGCCGCGCCGGGTCTCCAGCCGGTCGCACAGGAACGACAGGGAGATGCGGTCCAGCCGGTCGGGCACCAGCTGTTCGGTGAAACGGCCCGGGAAGGTCAGCAGATGGTCCACCGCGATGGAACCGGTGACGGCTATGCGCGTCCCTCTGTTCGCCATGCGTGGCTCCGCGGTCACCGGTGCCGGCGGGGACGGGCGCCGGCTCACGGCCCCGCGACCCCCGACTCGATCCTCCGCTTGATCCCGGCCTGGTTGTGCCGGGTGTGGACGTTCATCCGCTCCACGACGGTGTCGAGCGGCACCTCGAACTTCTCGTCCAGCTCGAAGTCCTGCACCCAGGTCATCAGCGTGCCCTCCGGGACTTCCCGGTAGGACCACCTCAGGTGCATGTACCGGAAGGGGAAGAGGGGGTCGCGGCGCTCGGCGACCGCGACGAGCTCACGGTGGTCCAGGATGCGCCAGGAGCGCCAGCTCCGGCCCTCCGCGTCGGCCAGCTCGAAGACGATCTCCGTCCAGCGGCCCTCCCGCTCCTCGGAGACCACCTCGGCGTGACGGTACTCGTCGAAGATCTCCGACCAGCGGGCGATGTCGTTGGTGATGTCGAAGACGTGCCGGGGACCGGCCCCGACGACGATGCTGTTCTCGATCCGCGGCATGGTCTCAGCCCCTCCCGGCCGTGGCCGTGGCCGCCGGCAGCAGGCGCGTCATACACGCCACCAGGTCGCCGAAGGTCGTGAACCCGCCCTCGGCGTCGGCGTCGACGGCGATGCCGAAGCGCTGCTCGAGGGCGACGACGATCTCCACCAGTTCGGTCGAGTCGATGTCCAGGTCCCGGGACAGGTGCCGGTCGTCCCGGAGTTCACCGTCCTCGAAGCCCACGCCGCGCAGCACGTCGACCACTTCGTCTCGTACGTCCATCTCACTCACTCCTTCGTCCGAACACGTCGCCCGTCACACGGCCACGGCGATCGCCACGGCGACCCCCGCCTCGTGCGTGATGCTGATGTGCAGGCGGTCGAACGCGGCGCGCCCGAAGGCCTGGGCCGCCCGCCCGGTGAGCCGGGCTGCCGGCGCACCGGACGCCTCCCGGCCGATCTCGACGTCCAGCCACCCGCAGCCGTCCCCGTAGCCGCCGAGGGTCTTGCGGACGGCCTCCTTCGCGGCCACCCGGCCGGCCAGGCACGCGGCGCGGCGGCGCTCCGACGCCCCCTGGCACAGGGCCTGTTCGGCGGGCGTGAGCAGCCGGTCGTACAGCGGCTGCCCGCGGCGCCGGAGCATGCTCCGCAGCCGCCGTATGTCGACCACGTCGATGCCCACCGCCCGTACTCCCGGACCGCCGGGCGCGGTGGCCGCCGTCAGCGCCTCAGCAGCAGACACGCGTTGACACCCCCCAGTCCCCGCGAGACCAGCAGTGTGTGCTGCCATCCGGGCGCCGACCGTGCCGCGCCGCGCACCAGGTCCAGCTCGATGCCCGGTGCCGGACGGTCGAGGTTGACGGTCGGCGGAACGGTCTCCTCCCGCATCGCGCGCAGTGCGAGGGCTGCGTCGGCGGGGGCCGCCGCGCCGAGCAGGTGACCGAACGCGGCCTTGGGCACCGTGACCGGCACCCCGTCCGCCGCGGGTCCGAACGCCTCGTGCAGGGCGTAGGCCTCGGTGACGTCCTCGAAAGGGATCGCGGAGCCGTGCGCGAACACCGCGCCCAGGTCCGCCCCCGTGACACCGGCCCGCTCGGCCGCGCCCCGCATGGCGCGGCCCAGCACCCGGCCGGTCGGCTCCACCGTGTAGTACGGCATGTAGCCGTCGCTGCTCACGCCCCAGCCGGCCAGCTCACCGAGGACCTGCGCGCCCCGGCCCTCGGCGTGTTCGCGCCGCTCCAGGACCAGGAAGACCGCTCCCTCGCCGAAGACGCTGCCGCCGTGCCCCGCGTCGAAGGGGCGGTACAGCTCGTGGGCGGCCGACGCGCCGCGGGCCTTGGCACCCAGCCCGCTGGTCTCCAGGCACAGCCACCCGTACGGCGACAGCGGTGCCTCCACCCCGCCGGCGACGACGACGTCGGCCCGCCCGCGCAGCAGTGCCTCGGCACCGCCGATCAGCGCGTACGCGCCGCTCGCCCGGTCGGCGACGAAGGTGCGCGCCGGGCCCTTGATGCCCTGGTCGATGCAGATGTTGCCCTGGGGCGCGGCCGGGAACCAGGCCGTGGCCTGGTAGGGACTGACCGCGCGCGGGCCGTCGGTCCACAGGTTGCGCAGCTCGCGCTCGGCGAACTCCCAGCCGCCGAGGACGTTGCCGACCATGACACCCGTGCGTTCCGGTGCCACGTCCGCGCCCACGGTGATCCCGGCCTCGTCGAGCGACTGCCGCGCCGCGTGCACCGCGAGATGGGTGAAGCGGTCCGTGCGCTTGACGAACCGGGACGGCAGCTCCGCGTCCGCGTCGAAGCCGGACTGGCCCGCCGCGGGGCAGGCGTAGGCCGACGCGTCGAAGCGGTCGATGGCGGTGACCCGCGCCGTGCCGCCCCGTACGTCCCGCCACAGTGGGTCGGGGCCGATGCCCATGGGGGTGACCGCGCCGACACCGGTGATGACGACGCTCATCGCCCGTTCCCCTCCCGGACGGCGCTCGCGACCATGGCGGCGTGCAGGCCGGCGAAGCCGCTGGCGTCCTTGAGGATGACCTCGCCGTCCCAGGGGCGTCCGGTGCCCGGTACGTAGTCCAGGTCGCAGGTCGGGTCGGGCGTCTCGTAGTTGGCCGTGGGGTGGACGAAGCGGTGGGCGCAGGCCAGCGCGCACAGCACGATCTCCATGGCGCTCGCCGCGGCCAGGGCGTGCCCCAGCATGGACTTCGCCGAGTTCACCGGGACGGCCAGGGCACGCGGCCCGAGCGCGAGTTTGAGCGCGCTGGTCTCGCAGGTGTCGTTCTGCCGGGTGGAGCTGCCGTGCGAGCTGACGTGGTCGATCTCGCCGGGGCGCACGCCCGACCGCTCGATCGCCTGGGTCATCGCCCGGGTCAGATCGGCGCCGTCGGAGAGCAGGTCGGTCATGTGGATGGCGTTGGAGGTGTGCGAGAAGCCGTCGATCCGCAGGTACGGCGTCGCGCCCCGGGCGAGCGCGTGCTCCCGCTCCTCCAGCACCACCACACCGCAGCCCTCGCCGAGCACGAACCCGTCGCGGCCGTCGTCGTAGGGGCGCGAGGCCGCCTCGGGCCGGTCGCCGTAGGCCCGGGAGAGACAGTTGATGATCTCGAACGACGCGATGGTCACCGGGGTGATCGGCGCCTCGCTGGCGCCCGCGATCATCACGTCCGCATCGCCGTGGGCGATCGTCTCGAAGGCGTGCCCGACGGCGTCGATCCCGCCGATGCACCCGGTGGACAGGGTGACGCACGGACCCTGGGCACCGAACAGGGCGGACAGCACCGCGCCCGGTGTGTTCGACATGGCGGCCAGGTACAGGTCGCGGCCGGCCTTCGCAGGATCGACGGGCTTGCGGCCCCCGTCCGTGACGGCGAGGAACTCCTCCTCCATCTTCGGCGTGCCGCAGACGGCCGTGGACAGGGTGACACCGGTGCGGCCGCCGGCCGCGTCACCGGTATCGAGACCCGCGTCCCGCACGGCCTGGACGGCGGCCGCGACGGCGAACTGCACATACCTGTCGAGCCGCTGCACCTCGGGCGGCAGCGAGGGAATGTGTTCTTCGAATGCGGGTACCTCGGCCACCGCGTCGGAGCGGAAGCCGAATTCCCGGAAAAGGTCGGAACTGGTGATGTCGGAGAGCGACTTGGTGACGCTCTTGCCCGCCGAGACCGTGTCCCAGAAGGTTTCCGTTCCTATGCCGGCCGGGCTGATGACACCGAGCCCGGTGACGACCACTTCTCGCATCATTACTGCCTTTCTCCGGTCAGGGCCGTCACCAGCCCGCGAGTTACGCATTCCTTCGGCGCCACACCGGCCTCGGCCATCAGGGCGCGGTAGTCCTCGGCCGCGAGGAGACCGCCCTCCTGCGTGTTCACCAGCAGGCTGAGCGCGAGCATCGGGCGGGCGAGCGGGGGCTGTCCGGGCCGCGTCCGCATCACGTCGGCCAGCAGCAACGTGCCGCCGGGCCGCAGGACGCGGGCGCATTCCCCGAGCAGCCGCGCGGCGGTGCGCGGACCCGCGAACCGGCCCGCGTGCGCCATGACGACGGTGTCGAACGACCCGTCCGCGAACGGCGGCCGGCCGAAGTCCGCGGGGACGCAGCCGAACCGCTCGGCGACGCCGAACTCCGCGGCCCGCTCGCGGGCCGGGGCGAGCAGCGCCGGATCGTCGTGGGCGGTCACCTGCGCCGCGGCGTCGGTGGCGGCCAGGGCGATGCCCCATTCGCCGCTTCCGCAGGCGAAGTCGAGGACCCGGCCGGCCGGCCGCGGGCCGAGGACGGCGACCACGGCGAACGCCGTCCGCACGGCCAGCGGGAACGCGCCGGCGAACATGCCCCGGTGCCGCCCGCGTGCGCCCGGTGCACCGAGGTCCCCGCCGCGGACGCCGGAGCGCGTGAGAGACGTGAGCGCCCCCCAGCGGTCCCACTGCGCGAGCACGTCGTCGAGGTGGTCCCCGAGGTACGCCGGGGACCCCCGTACCAGGTACGCGCGTGACACCTCGGTCGTGGTCCAGCCCGTTTCGCCGTCCCGCGCCACCAGGGCGAAGTCCTCCAGCACGGTGAGCAGTCCGTCCAGCGCCCGCCGGTTGCAGCCCAGCTCCCCGGCCAGCTCCGCGGTGTCCAGGGGAGCCGCGTCCAGGGCGGTGAACAGGCGCAGCTCCAGCGCCGTGCCGAGGGCCCGGGCCCGGGCGAACCCGAAGTTGAGGGCCAGCAGCGGACCGGGGTCGGGCAGGTCCGCGTACGGGGTGAGCGCCGCGGCGTAGGAGGCGGGCGCCGGCGCGTCCGTCACCCGGTCCCCTTCGTCGCCACCAGCAGACCGGACAGCGCCGAGACGGTGCCGGTCCGCACGTCCCCGAACCCGGCGGCGTCCACCCAGCCGCGGATCTCGTCGACATCGCGGACCTCGCCCTCCTCGGTGTTGACCAGCAGGATCAGGCCGAACATCGAAGGGAAGAGCCCGGAGGCCAGCGACGGCATGTGGGAGTGCACCAGCAGCCGCCCGCCGTCGGGCAGATGGGCGTGGATCCGCTCGACCAGGTGGCCGGCGCGCTCCGGGCCGTAGCCGTCCAGGACGTGCGAGAGCAGTACGGCGTCGCTGTCCGGCCAGGTGTCCGCCATGATGTCCGCGGGAACCACCTCGATCCGGTCTCCGAGCCCGGCTTCCCGCACGTTGGCGCCGGCCAGGTCGGTCACCGCCGGGTAGTCCAGCGACGTGACCCGCAGGTCCGGGTGGCGCCGCGCCAGGGCGATGGAGTAGTCGCCCGAGCCGCAGCCCAGGTCGATGATGTGGGAGACCTTCTCCAGCGGTGCCTGGGCGGCCAGCAGGCCGGCCTGCAGCCGGGAGCTGACCCGCATCGCCTGGATGAGCCGGCCGGTGCCCTCCCGGCCCTCACCGGCCGCCGCGCCCTGGTCGCGGTAGCCCTGCTTCAGCACGCGCTGGTTGAGCGAGGCGTTGGTGCGGACGGCCTCCTCCAGCCGGGCGAAGTGACCGAAGTGGGAGTCCTGGTGGGCGGCGAATCCGCCCATGTACCCGGGCCGCCCGGCGACCAGGTACCGGTCGGCCTCGGCGCTGTTGCGGTACGTCCCGTTCTCGGCGCGCACCAGGTCCAGGCCGCTGAGCGCGACCAGGAGGGCTCGGGCCGGCCGCGGGCTCAGGCCCAGCTCGCCGGCCAGGTCCGCCACGGCGCGCGGCGCCTTGTCCAGCGCTTCGAAGACGCCCAGCTCCAGCGCGGTGAACACCGCCTTGGACTGGAGATAGGCGGTCAGGATGGAGTGGACCCGGGTGGAGTCCTCGCGGGGCGGTGCCGTCGCGCTCACTTGCCCTCCAGAAGGCTGGTGTACTCGGGCATCTGGGTGTACTCGTAGGGGTCCTCGGACAGGAACACGTTGCGCACCGGCGGCCGTTCGCAGGGGGCGACGACCAGGAACCGGCAGGTCTGGCCGGGCCCGGTCACGAAGCCGTGCGGCTCGTTGCGCGGGATGAAGATGGCGTCGCCCGGGCCGACCTGTTCGGTGCGGCCCTGGTCGGGCATCACGAGCCCCATGGAGCCGTCGAGCACGTAGATCTCGTGCTCCCACTCGTGGAAGTGCGGTGGCGTCGAGCCGTTGGGCGCCACCTCGAATTCCGTGAGGACGAAACGGTCGGCGCCGTCGGGTGTGTCGATGAGCTTTCGGTGGGTGGTCTCCTTGGCGCCGGGCTCCCGTACGATCTCCGCCTTTACCTGTGTCCGGTGCACGCGTTTCATCCGACACCTTTCTGCTGCCGAGGAATGGGGAACTCGCTGACCGCGCTGCCGAATCTAGGCCAGTGCTTCGTGCCGCTCGACAGACAGGGGGCCCTGCACCCGCCGGGCATATGTCCGAAGGACTTCCGGGGCATCCGCCCACACGGCCGGGACAGATATCTCGTACGGCTCGAACGCGTCGGCGCGGGATGACGGAAAAGGGCCTGCGGTCCGTGGCGGAGCAGCCGCTATTCTCCCCCAAATAAACGCCGGTTGAATTCCCGGCCGGGAGGCTGTTCATGCCCGACCTCGTCACCAGGGACCGCATCCTGCAGGCGGCCCGTCAGGAACTCGCCCGGCACGGTTTCGCGGGACTCAGTCTGCGCCGTGTCGCGCGCCACGCGGGAGTGGACCAGCGCCTGGTCCGCTACTACTACACGGGGAAGGAGGAGCTGTGCGCAGAGGCCACCCGGGTCGCGATCCCGGACTGGGCGCGTGCGGCCCGCCTCCGGGGACGGAGCCCCACCGCGACGGGGCGGAACGTCGGGCGGATGCTGCTGGCCGCCTGGGCCGCCCACCAGCCCGCCGGCCGGGCCCTGGTCGGCGCCGTGGTGCACGACGAGCGGTCGGCGGCCCGGCTGTGCGGGGCGCTGGTGTGCTGGCTCGGGGAGGTGGCCGGTCCGGCCGGAGCGGGAGGCCGGGACCAGGAAGCCGCGATGGCGACCACGCTGCTGCTGGGGGCCGCGCTGCTGTCCTGCGCCGGGGCGGCGCCGCCGGACGTGCCGGAGCCCGGAGCGGAGGCGGCGCTCGGCGACTGTCTGGGCCTGCTGCTGCACGGGCCGCGAACGTGACGGGGCGGCGGCCCACGGTGCGCCGTGGCCGGCGTCCGGGCGCCGGCAGCGCCCGCGCGGACATCCTCGGGGCGGCCCGGGCCGTCTTCGCCGAACGCGGCTACGAAGCGGCGACCCTGCGCACCATCGCCGGGGCGGCCGGCGTGGACGCCTCGCTCATCCACCACTTCTTCGGCTCGAAGGACGGCATCTTCTCGGCCGTGGTGAGCCAGTCCCTGTGCCTGGACGAGATCACGCCCGCGGTGCTGGCCGGCGATCCGGACGGAGCCGGCGAGCGGATGCTGCGGGCCTTCCTGCAGCGGTGGGAGGTGCCCGAGCACCGGGCCCCGATGCTGGCCGTGATCCGGTCCGCGGTGTCCCACGAGGAGGCGGCCGCCCGGCTGAGGGACTTCGTCACCGTCGAGATCCGCGACGCGCTGGCCCGCTCCATCCCCCGCCCCGACGCGGCGGTGCGCGCCACCATGGTCGGATCGCAGCTCATAGGTCTGATCATGGTGCGGTACGTGGTGCGGGTGGAGCCGCTGTCGTCGGCGGACACCGACACGCTCGTACGTCTGTTCGCTCCAGTGCTGCAGCGCAGCCTCGCGACGGACCTCGGTCCCACGGTGGCAGCCCGGGGCCGCCCGAGCGCCGGCGGGGCCTGACCGCCTGGCCGTGGGCGGGGGCGCCCCGGGGCGAGGGGACGTACGAACCGGTGCCCAAGGCGGCGCGGCTCTTCACCCGGATGACGTGAACGGACGTCCGAGGAGCTGATCGAAGCCGACAAGCAGAGCGCCCGATTCCTGTCGGTTCACCTGCCCTCGTACCCGTCGGTCACTGATCAGACTGGTGGCCCCCGTACCCGAGGCACCGAGGGGGACGCCACCCATGCACGGCTCGCGCATCACTGCCGTCGGCCACTACCAGCCCGCCGGGATCCTCACCAATGAGGAACTGGCGGGCATGGTCGACACCAGCGACGAGTGGATCAGGTCCCGGGTGGGTATCCGCACCCGCCGGATCGCCGGGCCCGACGAGCCGGTCGACGAGCTCGCCGCACACGCCGCCGCGAAGGCGCTGGCGGGTGCCGGGCTGGTCCCTGCGGACGTGGACTATGTGCTGGTCGCCACCTCCACGGCCGTGGACCGCTCCCCGAACACCGCCGCCCGCGTCGCGGCCCGCCTCGGTATCCCGAGCCCCGCCGCGCTCGACCTCAACGTGGTGTGCGCGGGCTTCACCCACGCCCTGGCCACCGCCGACCACGCCGTCCGCGCCGGCGCGGCGCGCAGGGCGCTGGTCATCGGCGCCGACAAGATGTCCGACGTGACCGACTGGACCGACCGCACCACCTGCGTGCTCGTGGGCGACGGGGCCGGGGCCGCCGTGGTGGAGCCCGCCGACCGGTCCGCGGGCCCGGACGCCGAGCCGCCCGGAATCGGGCCCGTGCTGTGGGGCTCGGTGCCCGAGATGGGACGGGCCGTGCGGATCGAGGGCACGCCCCCGCGGTTCGCCCAGGAGGGGCAGAGCGTCTACCGCTGGGCGACCACGCGGCTGCCCGCCATCGCCCGCCAGGCCTGCGAACAGGCCGGACTCCATCCGCGGGAGCTCGCCGCCGTCGTCCTGCACCAGGCGAACCTGCGCATCGTGGAACCGCTCGCCCGGAAGATCGGCGCGGTCAACGCCCTGGTGGCCACCGATGTCACCGAGTCCGGCAACACCTCGGCCGCGAGCATCCCCCTCGCCTTCGCCAAGCTGGTGGAGCGCGGCGAGATCGCCACCGGCGACCCCGTGCTGCTCTTCGGCTTCGGCGGCAACCTGTCGTACGCCGGGCAGGTCGTCCGCTGCCCCTGAACACAGCCGCGGGGGCGTCGGTCCCCGGCCTTTGTCCACTCAGTGGAGAAAGTGCGCGGTAATTGCTGCACGACTTCTTCCCAGACCCGGCGACCGCTGCTACGTTCCCTCCGAAAGCAGGCCACGGAAGTGGCCGGAAACCGGCACGTACCGGCCATCGAGGCGGGGAGGGGCTCGTGAGACGCATGACGGCACGACCCGCCAACGCCCATCAGGCCCGGCTGCTGCACCTGCTGCGCGACGACGGCCCCAACTCCCGCGCCCAACTGGGTGACCGGGTCGAACTCTCCCGGTCCAAGCTGGCCGTGGAGGTGGACCGGCTGCTGGAGACGGGGCTGGTGGTGGCCGACGGCCTCGCCGCCTCCCGGGGCGGGCGCCGCTCGCACAACATCCGGCTCAACCCCGGACTGCGCTTCCTGGGCGTCGACATCGGCGCGACCTCGGTCGACGTCGCCGTCACCAACGCCGAGCTGGAGGTCCTCGGGCACCTCAACCAGCCCCTGGACGTCCGCGAGGGACCCGTCGCGGTCTTCGAGCAAGTGCTGTCCATGGCCGCCAAGTTGCGGGCCTCCGGGGTCGCGGAGGGCTTCGACGGCGCCGGCATCGGCGTCCCCGGACCGGTCCGCTTCCCCGAGGGCGTGCCGGTGGCCCCGCCGATCATGCCGGGCTGGGACGGCTTCCCCGTGCGGGAGGCGCTCAGCCAGGAACTGGGCTGTCCGGTCATGGTCGACAACGACGTGAACCTGATGGCGCTGGGGGAGCAGCATGCGGGCGTGGCCCGTACCGTGGGCGACTTCCTCTGCGTCAAGATCGGCACCGGTATCGGCTGCGGCATCGTCGTGGGCGGTGACGTCCACCGCGGCACGACCGGCAGCGCGGGCGACATCGGGCACATCCAGGCCGTGCCCGACGGCCACCCGTGCGTCTGCGGCAACCGTGGCTGCCTGGAGGCCCACTTCAGCGGAGCGGCACTCGCCCGTGACGCCGCGGAGGCCGCCCGGCAGGGCCGGTCGCCGGAGCTGGCGGCCCGGCTCGCGGCGAACGGTGGGCTGAGTGCCGCCGACGTCGCCGCCGCCGCGGCCGCCGGAGACACCACCGCGCTCGACCTGATCCGGGAGGGCGGCACCCGCACCGGCCAGGTCATCGCCGGACTGGTCAGCTTCTTCAACCCCGGCCTGGTGGTGATCGGCGGCGGCGTGACCGGCCTCGGCCACACCCTGCTCGCCGCGATCCGTACCCAGGTCTACCGCCAGTCGCTGCCACTGGCGACCGGCAACCTGCCCATCGTCCTGGGTGAACTGGGCGCCACCGCCGGAGTCATCGGCGCGGCCCGGCTCATCAGCGACCACCTGTTCTCACCCGCCTAGGCACCCTCCCGCCCGGCCCTGCTCCACCCTGCGCCGCTCCGTCCTGCCCTGCGCCACCCCGCTCTCCGCCCTGCCCTGCTCCGCCCTGACACCGGCCCGAACGCCCGCCGAGGGGACCACACATGGCACCAGAACCACCGCTGCTCACCATGGCCGGCATCACCAAGTCGTTCCCCGGCGTCCGGGCCCTGGACGGCGTCGACATCGATGTCCAGGCCGGTGAGGTGCACTGCCTGCTCGGCCAGAACGGCGCCGGCAAGTCCACCCTCATCAAGATCCTGGCCGGCGCCCACCAGCCAGACACCGGCACCGTCAACTGGTGCGGCGAACCGGTCACCCTGCGCTCGCCCATCGCCGCGATGCGGCTCGGCATCGCCACCATCTACCAGGAACTCGACCTGGTGGAGCACCTGTCGGTCGCCGAGAACGTCCACCTGGGCCACGAGCCGACCACCGCCGGATTCGTCGTACGCACCGGCGCGGCCCGGGAGGCCACAGGACGGCTGCTGAAGCGGCTGGGGCACCCCGAGATCGATCCGGCCCGTCCGGTGGGGGAGTTGTCGGCGGCCCAGCAGCAGATCGTGTCCATGGCCCGGGCGCTCTCCCACGACGTACGGCTCATCGTGATGGACGAGCCGTCGGCCGCGCTCGACCCGGACGAGGTCGACAACCTCTTCCGCATCGTCGGCGACCTCACCGCCACAGGAGTCGCCGTGGTCTACATCTCGCACCGGCTGGAGGAGATCCGCCGCATCGGCGACCGGGTCACCGTCCTGAAGGACGGCCGGGCCATCGCCCGCGGACTCCCGGCGAAGTCGACACCGCCCGGCGAGGTCGTCGCCCTGATGACCGGGCGCAGCGTCGAGTACGTCTTCCCCGAGCGGCCCGCGCCGGCGCCCGCGGCGGCGCCGCCCGTGCTCGTCGTCGAGGGGCTGGCCCGGGACGGCGAATTCGCACCGCTGGACCTGCAGGTGCACCCGGGCGAGATCGTCGGCCTGGCCGGACTGGTCGGCTCGGGACGCTCCGAGATCCTGGAGACCGTCTACGGCGCCCGCAGGCCGACGGCCGGTCAGGTGACCGTGGACGGGCGGACCCTGAGGCCCGGCAGCGTACGCGCCGCGGTCCGCGCCGGCCTGGGCCTCGCCCCGGAGGAACGCAAGGCCCAGGCCCTGCTGATGCTGGAGTCCGTCACCAGGAACGTGTCGGTCTCCTCCCTGTCCCGCTTCGCCCGCGGCGGCTGGATCGACCGGCGCGCCGAGGCCGGCGCCGCCCGCACCGCCACCCGCGAGCTGTCGCTCAGGCCCGACAACCCGTCGGTCCCGGTGCGCACCCTGTCCGGCGGCAACCAGCAGAAGGCCGTGCTGGCCCGCTGGCTGCTGCGCGGCTGCCGCGTCCTGCTGCTCGACGAGCCCACCCGTGGCGTCGACGTCGGTGCCCGCGCCGAACTGTACGCGGTGGTGCGGCGGCTGGCGGACGAGGGCCTGGCCGTGCTGCTGGTCTCCAGCGAGGTGCCCGAGGTGCTGGGCCTCGCCGATCGCGTGCTGGTGCTGCGCGAGGGGCGCGTCGTCCACCAGGCTCCCGCCCGCGAACTCGACGAACACCGTGTCCTCGACCTAGTGATGGAAGGAAGCCCGGCGTCATGACGCAGCACGTGTCCCCGCCCCGGGACGGCACCGGCAAGGCGGCACCGGTGGCGCAGCCGCCCGCCTGGCGGGGTGTGATCGCCCGCGCCGACGTGCGCACCCTGACCCTGCTCGGGGTGCTCGCCGTCCTGGTCCTCATCGGCGGCATCACCAAGCCCGACGAGTTCCTCGACACCCGCAACCTGCAACTCGTGCTCACCCAGGCCTCCGTGATCGGCGTGGTCACCGTCGGCATGACCTTCGTGATCATCTCCGGCGGGATCGACCTGTCCGTCGGCGCCGTCGTCGCCCTGGCCTCGGTGTGGGCGACCACGGTCGCCACCCAGGAGTACGGGTTCCTCGGCATCCTGTTCACCGCGCTCGTCGTCGGGGTGGGCTGCGGACTGGTCAACGGGGTGCTCATCGCGTACGGCGCGATGGTCCCGTTCATCGCCACCCTCGCCATGCTGGCCTCGGCCCGCGGCCTGGCGCTGCAGATCACCGACGGCCGCACCCAGATCGTCACCGTGGACGGCATCCTGGACCTGGGCGAGCGGGACTCCTACGTGCTCGGCATACCGCCGCTGGTGCTGGTGTTCGCCGCCGTCACGATCGTCGGCTGGCTGGTGCTCAACCGCACCACCTTCGGCCGCCGCACCGTCGCCGTCGGCGGCAACGCCGAGGCCGCCCGGCTGGCCGGCATCGACGTCCGCCGCCAGCGGCTCTACCTCTATCTGCTGTCCGGGCTGTGCTGCGGCATCGCCGCCTTCCTGCTGATCATCCTGTCCGGATCCGGTCAGAACACCAACGGCAACCTCTACGAGCTCGACGCCATCGCCGCCGCCATCATCGGCGGCACCCTGCTCAGCGGCGGTCGCGGCACCATCGTCGGCTCCGTCCTCGGCGTCCTGATCTTCACCACCATCACCAACATCTTCGCCCTGAACAACCTGCAGAGCGACGTCCAGCAGATCGCCAAGGGCGCGATCATCGTCGCCGCCGTGCTGGTCCAGCGCCGTACCGCGAGCACGACCTGAGGAAAGGTTCACCGTCATGCCAGAGCACACGCCTTTCGCGAGCCGCAGAGGGCTGCTCCTCGGAGCCGCCGCCGCCTCCGCCGGTGCCCTCCTCACCGGGTGCACCAGCAACGAGCCGAGCGACTCCGGCGACGAGCCCGCAGGGAACGGGCAGCCGGCCGCCGACGACAAGCCCGGCAAGCAGGTCACCATCGGCTACGCCGGCCCGCTGGCCGACCACGGCTGGCTCAACGCCATCAACGACCAGGCCAAGGGCCGCGCCGAGAAGTACTCCGACGTCACTCTGGAGGTGACCGAAGGCTCCAACGACACCGCCCAGCAGATCGGCCAGATCGAGACCCTGATCAACAAGAAGGTCGACGTGCTGGTGGTGCTGCCCGCCGACGGCAAGGCGCTCACGCAGGTCGGGCTGAAGGCGATGCGGGCCGGAATCCCGGTGGTCAACCTGGACCGGATCTTCAACACCCCGCAGGCGTACCGCTGCTGGGTCGGCGGCGACAACTACGGCATGGGCCTCAACGCCGGGCACTACATCGGCGAGCAGCTCAAGGACGAGCCGGACGCCCGCGTGATCGAGCTCGCCGGGCTGGACAACCTGGAGCTGACCCAGCAGCGCACCCAGGGCTTCGACGACGCCCTGAAGAACTACCCGAACATCAGGAAGGTGGCCCGCCAGGCCGCCGAGTTCACCGTGGAGTCCGGGCAGGCCAAGATGGCCCAGCTGCTCCAGGCGCAGTCGCGGTTCGACGCGCTGTGGAACCACGACGACGACCAGGGCGTCGGCGCGCTGCGCGCCATCGAGCAGGCGGGCCGCGACGACTTCCTGATGGTAGGCGGCGCGGGCGCGCTCTCCGCCTTCCAGGCCATCGAGCGCGACGACGGCGTGCTCAAGGCGACGGTCCTGTACCCGCCGACCATGGCCGCCTCCGCCATCGACCTCGCCCGCGCCCTCGGCCAGGGCAAGGGCATCGGTGGCCTCGCCGAGTACGAGATCCCGGCGTCGATCACGCTGTACTCGGCCGTCGTCGACAAGGACAACGTCGACCGGTACATGTCCACCGGCTTCCAGTGAGGCCGCCAGAGGCCCCCGTCCCGCCGGCCTGACCAGCCGGCCGGGCCGGGGCCCGCCCCCACCGCGCCACGACGACGAGGAGGACATCCGCATGGGACAGCCGCAGCAGCCCGAGGGCGCCGAGGCGGACGCAGCAGCCGCCGGGACCGGGACCGTCGCCACGGGGGCAGCCGCTGCCGCAGGGGCAACCGCGAGCCGGCCGCCGCTGCGCGTCGGCATGGTGGGCTACGCCTTCATGGGCGCCGCCCACTCGCAGGGCTGGCGCACCGCCGGCCGCGTCTTCGACCTGCCGCTCGCCCCGGAGCTGGCCGCGATCTGCGGGCGGGACGCCGACGCCGTGCGCGCCGCGGCCGACCGGCACGGCTGGGCAGCGGCCGAGACCGACTGGCGGGCCCTGATCACCCGGGACGACGTCGACCTCGTCGACATCTGCACGCCCGGCGACAGCCACGCCGAGATCGCGCTGGCCGCGCTGGCCGCCGGCAAGCACGTACTGTGCGAGAAACCCCTCGCCAACACCGTCGCCGAGGCCGAGGCGATGACCCGGGCCGCCGAACGGGCTCTCGCCCGCGGGCAGATCGCCATGGCCGGCTTCAACTACCGCCGGGTGCCCGCCACCGCGCTGGCCCGTCGGATGGTCGCCGAGGGCCGCCTCGGCCGGCTGCGGCACGTGCGGGTGGCGTATCTGCAGGACTGGCTGGTCGACCCGGAGGCGCCGCTGACCTGGCGGCTGCGCAGGGAACAGGCCGGCTCCGGCGCGCTCGGCGACCTCGGCGCGCACATCGTCGACCTCGCCCAGTACCTCACCGGTGAACACCTCGCCGGGGTCTCCGCCCTCACCGAGACCTTCGTCCGCGAACGCCCGCTGACCGGCGGCGCCGCCCGCGGGCTGTCCGCGGTGTCGGCCGACGGCACCACGGGCCGGGTCACCGTGGACGACGCCGCCGTCTTCACCGGCCGCTTCCCCTCCGGCGCGCTGGCCACCTTCGAGGCCACCCGCTACGCCACCGGCCGCAAGAACGCCCTGCGCATCGAGCTGAACGGGGAACGCGGCTCGCTCGCCTTCGACCTGGAGCGGCTCAACGAGCTCTCCTACCACGACGCCACCGAACCCGACAGCCACAACGGGTTCCGCCGCATCCTCGTCACCGAACCCGACCACCCCTACCTGGACGGCTGGTGGCCGCCGGGCCACGGTCTCGGCTACGAACACACCTTCGTCCACCAGGCCCGCGACCTCGTCCACGCGGTCGCCGCGGGCCGTAGCCCCGAACCCTCCTTCGCCGACGGTCTCCAGGTCCAGCGGGTGCTCGCCGCCGTGGAGGAGAGCGCGGGGAAGAACGCCGTCTACACACCGATCACCGCCGTGCCGAACGCCGCCTGAGGAGGCCAGAAGCGGATGCCCCGCACCTTCACCCTGTTCACCGGCCAGTGGGCGGACCTGCCGCTGGAGGAGGTCTGCCGCCTGGCCCGCGACTTCGGCTACGACGGCCTCGAGCTCGCCTGCTGGGGCGACCACTTCGAGGTCGACCGGGCCCTCGCCGACCCCTCCTACGTGGCCGGCCGTCACCGGCTCCTCGACAAGTACGGCCTGAAGTGCCGGGCCGTCTCCAACCACCTGGTCGGCCAGGCCGTCTGCGACGCCATCGTCGACGAACGCCACCAGGCGATCCTGCCGGCCCGGATCTGGGGCGACGGCGACCCCGAGGGCGTACGGCAGCGGGCCGCCGCCGAGATCAAGGACACCGCGAGGGCCGCCGCCCTCTTCGGCGTCGACACCGTCGTCGGGTTCACCGGCTCCGCCATCTGGCATCTGGTCGCCATGTTCCCGCCCGCGCCCGAGGCGATGATCGAGCGCGGCTACCAGGACTTCGCCGACCGCTGGAACCCGATCCTGGACGTCTTCGACGCCGAGGGCGTCCGCTTCGCCCACGAGGTCCACCCCGGCGAGATCGCCTACGACTACTGGACCACGCAGCGCGCCCTTGAGGCGGTCGGCCACCGGCCCGCCTTCGGCCTCAACTTCGACCCGTCCCATTTCGTGTGGCAGGACCTCGACCCGGTGGGGTTCCTGTGGGACTTCCGCGACCGCGTCTACCACGTCGACTGCAAGGAGGCCCGCAAACGCCTCGACGGCCGCAACGGCCGGCTCGGCTCCCATCTGCCGTGGGGCGACCCGCGCCGCGGCTGGGACTTCGTCTCGGCCGGCCACGGCGACGTCCCGTGGGAGGACGTGTTCCGCATGCTGCGCTCCATCGGCTACCGGGGACCGGTCTCCGTGGAGTGGGAGGACGCCGGAATGGACCGGCTGCAGGGTGCGCCCGAGGCCCTCACCCGCCTGAGGACCTTCGACTTCGAGCCGCCCGGCGCGTCCTTCGACGCCGCCTTCAGCAGCTGACCCGCGCGCCCGGCACCAGGTCGGGACGTGGCCGGAAGGCGGCCGTAAGGCCGCCGGAACGGGGCCGGAACGGGGCCGGAACGGGTGCCGGGCACCCGCCGGTCCCCGGGTCCGGCCTGCCCGCACCCTGCTTTGTCCTGTGATGAGAGAAAGTGCAACGAGTCCTGGCGCAAGGGGTGTTCGCCCCGGACGAACGCGGCTACCGTCCCTGAAGTGTTCAGGACCCCCACACCTCCGGGGTGACGGCGCACCCCGGCGCCCGCACCGCACGTCTTCGCACCCATCCCGTACGGCCACACCGTTCCCGGAGGGACTTCGTGCACCGAAGCAGACTCAGAAGCACCAAGACCACGAGGCGCCGCAGGCTGCGCACCACCCTCGCCCTGTTCACCGGCCTGACGCTGGCCGTGGGCACCCCGGCGACCGTCGCCGCCCACCCCGGCCACCCTGAGCACGACGAACCGGCCGCCGAGGGGCAGTTCCAGCAGGTGCCGCTCGCCAAGGGCGAGGCCGAGACCGGCGAGCCGATGTCGCTCGCCGTGCTCCCGGACCGCAGCGTCCTGCACACCTCGCGCGACGGCACGCTGCGCCTCACCGACGAGGGCGGCGTCACCAGGGTCGCCGGCAGGATCCCCGTCTACAGCCACGACGAGGAGGGTCTGCAGGGCGTCGGCGTCGACCCGGACTTCGCCGACAACCGGGCGATCTACCTCTACTACGCCCCGCCACTGGACACCCCCGCGGGCGACGCCCCCGACACCGGCACCGCCGAGGACTTCGCGAAGTTCGACGGCGTCAACCGCCTCTCCCGCTTCGTCCTCAACCCCAACGGCACGCTGGACCCGGCCAGCGAGAAGAAGGTGCTGGACGTCGCGGCCGACCGCGGCACCTGCTGCCACGTCGGCGGCGACATCGACTTCGACGCCGAGGGCAACCTCTACCTCTCCACCGGCGACGACACCAACCCCTTCGCCTCCGACGGCTTCACACCGATCGACGACCGGCCCGACCGCAACCCGGCCTTCGACGCCCGCCGCAGCTCGGGCAACACCAACGACCTGCGCGGCAAGATCCTGCGCATCAAGGTCGCCGAGGACGGCTCGTACACCGTCCCGGAGGGCAACCTCTTCGCGCCCGGCACCGAGAAGACCCGCCCCGAGATCTACGCCATGGGCTTCCGCAACCCGTTCCGGATGAGCGTCGACGACGCCACCGGCACGGTCTACGTCGGCGACTACGGCCCCGACGCCGGCGCCGCCGACCCGGACCGGGGCCCGGCCGGACAGGTCGAGTTCGCCAAGGTCACCGGGCCCGGCAACTTCGGCTGGCCGTTCTGCACCGGCGACAACGAGGCATACGTCGACCACGACTTCGCCACCGGCTCCTCCGGTGAGCCCTTCGACTGCGCGGCCCCGAGGAACACCTCCCCGCACAACACCGGTCTCACCGACCTGCCGCCCGCCCAGCCCGCCTGGATCCCGTACGACGGCGGATCCGTACCGGAGTTCGGCACCGGCTCCGAGTCCCCGATGGCCGGCCCGGTCTACCGCTACGACCCCGGGCTCGACTCCAGTGTGAAGTTCCCCGAGGAGTACGACGGAGACTTCTTCGCGGGCGAGTTCGGCCGCCGCTGGATCAAGCGGATCGAGCAGGACGCCGACGGTTCCGTCGCACGGATCAACGACTTCCCCTGGACCGGCACCCAGATCATGGACATGGAGTTCGGCCCCGACGGCGCGCTCTACGTCCTCGACTACGGCGTCTCCTGGTTCCAGGGCGACGAGCACTCCGCGCTGTACCGGATCGAGAACGCCGAGGACGGCTTCTCCCCGATCGCCGAGGTGAGAGCGGACAGGACCTCCGGCGCGGCAGGCCTGAGGGTCCGCTTCACCGCCACCGCCCAGGACGCCGACTCCCCGGACCTCACCTACAGCTGGGACTTCGGCGACGGCACCACCGGCGAGGGACTCACCCCCACCCACCGGTACAAGAAGACCGGAACCTACACCGCGACCTTCACCGCGACCGACCCCGAGGGCAACACCGGCAACGCCAGTCTCCGGATCGTGGTCGGCAACACCGAGCCCACCGTGCAGATCACCACTCCGGGCAACGGCAGCCTGGCCGAGTTCGGAGAGCCCGTCCCGTTCAAGGTGACCGTCACCGACCCCGACGAGACCGTCGACTGCTCCAGGGTCAAGGTCGCCTACAGCCTCGGCCACGACTCCCACGCCCACGAACTGACCAGCGAGACGGGCTGTGAGGGCACCCTGAACCCGCCCGCCGGAGACGGCGGACACGACCCCAACGCCAATATCTACGGTGTCGTCGGCGCCGCCTACACCGACGCCGGGGCGAACGGCCAGGAGGCCCTCACCGGCACCGCCCGCACCGTGCTCCAGCCGCCGCACCGCCAGGCCGAGCACTTCACCACCCAGTCGGGCGTGACGACGTACGAGAAGTCCGAGGCCAACGGAGGCCGGACCGTCGGCGACATCCACGACGGCGACTGGATCTCCTTCAGCCCCTACCGGTTCGACGGGCAGCAGAAGCTGACCGTACGGGCCTCCTCCGGCGGCAGCGGCGGCTTCGTCGAACTGCGCACCGGCTCGCCCGACGGGCGGCTGCACGGCTCCGCGTACATCCCGCCGACCGGCAGCTGGGAGACCTTCCAGGACGTCGACGTGCCACTGCGCGGGCTGCCGAAGCGCACCACGGAGATCTACCTGGTCTTCAGGGGCGGCGACGGCGCGCTCTACGACGTGGACGACTTCGAGTTCTCCACCGAACGGGTCAGGAGCGGCACGAGGGTCCTGGTCTTCTCCAGGACCGCGGGCTTCCGGCACGACTCCATCCCGGCCGGCATCGCCGCCCTGAAGGAGATCGGCGGCCCGGCCGGCATCACCGTCGACGCGACCGAGGAGGCACGCCAGTTCACCACCACCAACCTCGCCAAGTACGACGCGGTGGTCTTCCTGTCCACCACCGGTGACGTCCTCGACGCCGGCCAGCAGCAGGCGTTCGAGAACTACGTGAACAACGGCGGCGGCTACATGGGCATCCACGCCGCCGCCGACACCGAGTACGACTGGGAGTTCTACGGCGGACTCGTCGGCGCCCGCTTCGACTCGCACCCGGCCGTCCAGCAGGCCACCGTACGCGTGGAGGACCACGACCACCCGGCCACCGCGCATCTGGACGAGGCGTGGGAGCGCACCGACGAGTGGTACAACTACCGCACCAACCCGCGCGGCCAGGTCAGGGTCCTCGCCACCCTCGACGAGACCACCTACGACGGCGGCACCATGAAGGGCGACCACCCGATCGCCTGGTGCCAGGAATACGACGGCGGTCGCTCCTTCTACACCGGTCTCGGCCACACCGAGGAGTCCTACGCCGAGGAGGCCCTACGCACCCATCTGCTCGGCGGACTCCAGTACGTCACCGGCCGGACCAAGGCGGACTGCAGGCCCGGCAAGGGCTACCGGGAGATCTTCAACGGCCACACCCTGGACGGCTGGAAGCAGGCCGGCCCCGGCAGCTTCACCGTCCACGACGGCACCCTGGAGTCCGAGGGCGGCATGGGCCTGCTCTGGTACCAGGCCGAGGAGCTCGGGTCGTACTCCCTCAAGCTCGACTGGAAGATGCAGGGCGACGACAACTCCGGGGTCTTCGTCGGCTTCCCGGCCTCCGACGACCCCTGGTCCGCGGTGCACCAGGGCTACGAGATCCAGATCGACGCCACGGACGCGCCCGAGCGCACCACCGGCTCCGTCTACTCGTTCAAGTCCGCGAACATCAAGGCCCGTGACCGGGTGCTGCGTCCGCCCGGCCAGTGGAACACCTACGAGATCAGGGTCCGGGGCGAACGCCTGCGGGTGTTCCTCAACGGAGTCGAGATCAACGACTTCACCAACGAGGACCCCCGGCGGAGCCTGACCGACGGCCACATCGGCCTGCAGAACCACGGCGCCGACGACCGGGTCTCCTTCCGCAACATCCAGCTGAAGGAACTGCCCGCCAAGGGCGACTAGGACGACGGCGGGCGGAGGACGCCGGACCTCCGCCCGCCGTCTCGCCGGGCCGCTCTCCCGGCCCGGCACCCGCTCGACCGCGTCCGGCACCGGCACCCGGTTCGCGTACGACAAGGAGGCTGCCCATGTCCGCCGAACCGTCCCTCCCCACCCCCTCCCCGGCCCCGCGCTTCGGCGTCTGGCTCGTCGGGGCGCGCGGATCCGTGGCCACCACCGCGATCGCGGGCTGCGCCGCCGTCGCCGCCGGGCTCCATCCGCCGACCGGCATGGTCACCGAGACCCCTCCCTTCACGTCGTGCGCCCTGCCGCCACTGTCGTCCCTGGTCTTCGGGGGCCACGACACCGTCGACTGCCCGCTGCCCAAACGAGCCGAACACCTGGCCGCCGGAGGCGTCCTGCCGCACGGGCTGCCGTCCGCCGTGCACGCCGAACTCGTCGCCGCCGACCGGGAGATCCGGCCCGGCGGCCCCCTGCCCGGCGACACGGACGGCAGCCCGGTCCGCACCCACGACGCACTGATCGACGTGTTCGCGGCCGACATCCGCGACTTCGTGCGTCGCCAGGATCTCGCGGGCGCCGTCGTGGTGAACGTCGCCTCCACCGAGCCCGCGCCCACCGACGGCACCCTGCCGCCCAGCTCCCTCTACGCGGCCGCAGCCCTGCGCGCCGACTGCCCCTACGTCAACTTCACCCCCTCCGCGGGCCTGCACCACCCGGCACTCGCCGACCTGGCCGCGACCGCGTCCCTCCCGCACGCGGGACGCGACGGCAAGACCGGACAGACCCTGCTGCGCTCCGTGCTCGGCCCGATGTTCCTGCAGCGCGCCCTCGCCGTGCGCGCCTGGTCCGGCACCAACCTCCTGGGCGGCGGCGACGGGGCCGCCCTCGCCGACCCCGAGGCCGCCGCGGCCAAGAACGCCGGGAAGGAACGCGTCCTCGTCGACACCCTCGGCGTCGCCCCCCAGGGCGAGGTCCACATCGACGACGTGCCCGCGCTCGGCGACTGGAAGACGGCCTGGGACCACATCGCCTTCGACGGGTTCCTCGGCTCCCGCATGGTCCTGCAGACCACCTGGCAGGGCTGTGACTCGGCGCTCGCCGCCCCGCTCGTCCTCGACCTGGCCCGGCTGGTCGCCCGCGCCCGGCAGCGGGGCCTGTCCGGCCCGCTGCGCGAGCTGGGCTTCTACTTCAAGGACCCGGTCGGGGACGGCCCGTCGTCACTGGCACAGCAGTACGCGGAGCTGACCGGCTTCGCCGAGCGGCTGCGGGACCGCGGGATGCGGCCCCGCGGCGGTCGCGAGGAGGACAGGTGAACCGCACGATCGACACGAAACGCAGCACGCCCCCCGTGCCCGGCGGGGCGACGTCGGCCTGCGGCCCGGCCCCGGAGGACGCCGCCCCGACCCCCGGTGGTACCGCGCCCCGCACCCCCCGCCCGGGCACCCGCTCCGGCCGCGCGGAGGCCTGGGCCGAACTGCTCCGGCTGCCCGCCCTGTTCACCGTCCCCGGCGACGCCCTGGCCGGAGCGGCAGCCACCGGAGCGCGCCCCGGGCACCGCACGTTGCTCGCCATCGGCTCCTCCCTGTGCCTGTACCAGGCCGGCATGGTCCTCAACGACTGGGCGGACCGCGCCGAGGACGCCGAGGAACGCCCGCACCGCCCGATCCCCTCCGGCCGCATCCGCCCGTCCGCGGCCCTGACCGCCGCCTGCGCCCTCACCGGCGCCGGACTGGCGCTCGCCGCCGCAGCCGGACGCCCCGCCCTCGCGGTGGCCACGCCCCTGGCGGCGACCGTATGGGCCTACGACGTCACCCTCAAGCACACGCCGGCCGGTCCGGCGGCCATGGCCGCGGCGCGCGGACTCGACCTGCTCCTGGGCGCCGCGGCCGGCGCGGGCCCCGTGCGCGCCGCGCTGCCCTCCGCCGCGCTGCTGTCCACCCACACCCTCGCGGTCACCGCCGTGTCCCGGCAGGAGACGCGGGGCGGCTCGTCCCTGCGCCCGCTGGCCGCCCTCGCGACGACCGGGATGCTCACCGGCCTGCTCACCGGCCTGGTGGGCGCCCACAGGCGGCCCCGACTCCCGGCAGGCCGACGGGCAGCAGCCGCCCCCGGCCTGCCGGGCCCCACCCCGGCACACCGCCCACGGCACCTCACCGACCACCTGGCCACCGCCCTCGGCGCCGCCTACGCCGCCACGGCAGCCCGGCCCTACCTCCACGCCGTCCTCAACCCCTCACCCCCGCTCACCCGACGTGCCGTCGGCGGCGGCATCCGCGCCACCGTCCCCCTCCAGGCCGCGCTCGCCGCCCGCTCCGGCTCGGCCGTCACCTCTCTGCTCGTCGCGGCCCTGGCCCCGGCGGGGCGCCGCTTCGCCGGGCGGACGAGCATGAGGCAGGTGAGCATCACTTGAGCCGGGACACGAACGGCGACGCCCCGCCCCCGCTCCGCTTCGGCTACGGCACCAACGGCCTTGCCGACCTCCGGCTCGACGACGCCCTCGCCCTGCTCGCCGACCTCGGCTACGACGGAGTCGGGCTGACCCTCGACCACATGCACCTCGACCCGCTCGACCCCGACCTGGCCGCCCGCACCCGCCGGCTCGCCGGCCGGCTGGCCGCCCTCGGCCTCGGCGTCACCGTGGAGACAGGCGCCCGCTATGTGCTCGACCCGCGCCGCAAACACGGACCCTCCCTCCTCGACCCGGACGCCGACGCCCGGGCCCGCCGCGTCACCCTGCTGCTCCGGGCCGTGCGGGTCGCCGCCGACCTGGGGGCGCACGCCGTCCACTGCTTCAGCGGCACCACCCCGCCGGGCACCGACCGGGACACCGCCTGGAAGCGACTGGCCGAGGCCCTGACCCCGGTCCTCGACGCCGCAGCCGCGGCCGGTGTGCCGCTCGCCGTGGAGCCGGAGCCGGGGCATCTGCTCGCCACCCTCGACGACTTCCACCGGCTGCGCCGCACCCTCGGCACCCCGGAGACCCTCGGCCTCACCCTCGACATCGGCCACTGCCAGTGCCTCGAGCCCCTCCCTCCCGCCGACTGCGTACGCGCCGCCGGACCCTGGCTGCGGCACGTGCAGATCGAGGACATGCGCCGCGGTGTCCATGAGCACCTTCCCTTCGGTGACGGCGAGATCGACTTCCCGCCCGTCCTCGCGGCCCTGGCCGCCACCGGCTACCGGGGCCTGACCGTCGTCGAACTGCCCCGCCACTCCCACGCGGGCCCCCACCACGCCGAACGCTCCCTTCCGTTCCTGCGCCGGGCCGCGGCTGCATCCGCCGCCCCCACGCACCCCCCGGCGCCCCCGGACGCCGCACGCCCCGGCGAGCCCTCCGCCGCCCCCGAAGGGAGCACCACATGAGCCACCACCCCGCCCGCACGCTCCCCGCCGAACTGCGGACCGGCCTCACCGGCCGGCTCGGCGCCACCGCCCGGGCCTGGCTCGACCAGGCCCTGGACGAGGCAGGCGCCCACCCCGGCACCCACGGTCCGATCTCCGTCTGGGAGCTGCGCCTGGCCGAGGCCGGCCGGCGCTGCGGCCCCGACCACGCCGACGCCGCCCGGGTGCTGATCCTGCACGCCGCCCGCGCCGACGCCGACGCGCTGACCCGGGTCTACTTCCAGGGCACCGCCGACGAACGCCGCGCCGTGCTGCACGCCCTGCCGCATCTGGTGTCCGGCCCCGGCGCCCTGCCGCTCGTCGAGGACGCCCTGCGCGCCAACGACACCCGCCTGCTCGCCGCCGCCGTCGGGCCGTACGCCGCTGCCCACCTCGACCCCCACCAGTGGCGGCACGCCGTGCTCAAGTGCCTGTTCACCGGCGTGGCCGTGGACCATGTGGCCGGTCTGGCCGAGCGCGCCCGCGGGGACGGAGAACTCGCCCGGATGCTCGCCGGCTTCGCCGCCGAACGCACCGCCGCCAACCGTCCCGTCCCGGAGGACCTGCGCCGCGTCCTGGCGCTGACCGAGCCCGCGGGCCCGTCGCGCACCCCGGCATCCGCCCACGGCAAGGAGTCCTGATGCGCATCTTCGACCCCCACATCCACATGACCTCCCGCACCACCGACGACTACGAGGCCATGTACGCCGCCGGCGTCCGCGCCGTCGTCGAACCCTCCTTCTGGCTCGGCCAGCCCCGCACCTCCCCGGCCTCCTTCCGCGACTACTTCGACTCCCTCCTCGGCTGGGAACCGTTCCGCGCAGCCCAGTACGGCATCGCCCACCACTGCACGATCGCCCTCAACCCCAAGGAGGCCAACGACCCCCGCTGCACCCCCGTCCTGGACGACCTGCCCCGCTATCTCGTCAAGGACCGGGTCGTCGCCGTCGGCGAGATCGGCTACGACTCCATGACGCCCGCCGAGGACACCGCCCTGGCCACCCAGCTCCAGCTCGCCGCCGACCACGGGCTGCCCGCACTCGTGCACACCCCGCACCGCGACAAGCTCGCCGGGCTGCGCCGCACCCTGGACGCTGTCCGCGAGTCCGCGCTGCCGGCCGACCGGGTCCTGGTCGACCACCTCAACGAGACCACCGTCGCGGAGGCCAAGGACAGCGGCGCCTGGCTCGGCTTCTCCGTCTATCCGGACACCAAGATGGACGAGGCGCGGATGGCGGTCCTGCTGCGCGAGTACGGCCTGGACCGGGTGCTGGTGAACTCCGCCGCCGACTGGGGCAGAAGCGACCCCCTCAAGACCCGCAGGGTCGGCGACCTGATGCTCAGCGAGGGCTTCTCCGACGACGACGTGGACCGGGTGCTGTGGCGCAACCCCGTCGCCTTCTACGGCCTCAGCGGACGACTGAGCCTGGACGTCGCCCCGCCCGGCACCACCCACCAGGGCAACTCCGTCCTGCGCGGCGGGGAGTGAGCCATGCGCTTCCGGCACCCCGACGGCAGCGTCGTGCACCTCGCCTACTGCACCAACGTCCACCCCGCCGAGACCCTCGACGGCGTCCTCGCACAGCTCCGCGACCACTGCGAGCCGGTGCGCCGCCGACTGGGCCGGGACCGGCTCGGCATCGGCCTGTGGCTGGCCCGCGACGCCGCCCACGCCCTGGTCACCGACCCCGCGGCGCTGCGCGGCCTGCGCACCGAACTGGACCGGCGCGGCCTGGAGGTCGTCACCCTCAACGGCTTCCCCTACCAGGGTTTCGGCGCCGAACAGGTCAAGTACCGTGTGTACAGACCGGACTGGGCCGACCCCGAACGCCTGGAGCACACCACCTCCCTCGCCCGCCTCCTGGCCGGACTGCTGCCCGACGACGTCACCGACGGCAGCATCTCCACCCTGCCGCTGGCCTGGCGCACCGCCTATGACGACGCCCGTGCCGACAAGGCCCGCGTGGCCCTGGCCACCCTCGCCGAACGGCTCGACGCCCTGCACGAACTGACCGGCCGCTCCATCCGCGCCGGCCTGGAACCCGAACCCGGCTGCGTCGTCGAGACCACCCGCGACGCCCTCGCCCCGCTGGCCGCGATCGGCCACCGGCGCATCGGCATCTGTGTCGACACCTGCCATCTCGCCACCTCCTTCGAAGACCCGCACACCGCCCTGGACGCGCTCGCCGAGGCCCGCGTCCCCGTCGTCAAGTGCCAGCTGTCCGCCGCGCTCCACGCCGAACAGCCCCGACTCCCCGAGGTCCGCCGCGCCCTCGCCGCCTTCGCCGAACCCCGCTTCCTGCACCAGACCCGCACCGTCACCGCCGCAGGACCGCCCGGCCCCGCCGGATCACCGGAACTGCACGGCACCGACGACCTCGACGACGCCCTCACCGGCGACACCCTGCCCGACACGGCGCCCTGGCGCGCCCACTTCCACGTCCCGCTGCACGCGGCCCCTGCCGCGCCCCTCACCTCCACGCTCCCCGTCCTCGAAGCCGCGCTGAACCGGCTGGTCGGCGGCCCGCACCCGGTCACCCGTCACCTGGAGGTCGAGACCTACACCTGGCACGCCCTCCCGCCCGAGCTGCGGCCCCGCGCCCGCACCCAGCTCACCGACGGCATCGCCGCCGAGCTCACCCTCGCCCGCGATCTGCTGACCGGGCTCGGCCTGAAGGAGCTGCCATGACCCCACGCGCCAGGCCCGAAGGCCCCACCCCGCTGCTCGTCCTCGATGTCGTCGGCCTCACCGCCCGTCTGCTCGATCACATGCCCCGCCTCAGGGCGCTCGGCCGGTCCGGCTCCCGGGCACCGCTCGGCACCGTGCTGCCCGCCGTGACCTGCGCCGCCCAGTCCACCTTCCTCACCGGCACCATGCCCTCCGAGCACGGCGTCGTCGGCAACGGCTGGTACTTCCGCGAGCTGGGCGAGGTCCTGCTGTGGCGCCAGCACAACGGACTCGTCGCCGGCGACAAGCTCTGGGACGCCGCCCGCCGCGCCCACCCCGGCTACACGGTCGCCAACATCTGCTGGTGGTACGCGATGGGCGCCGACACCGACATCACCGTCACCCCCCGTCCCGTCTACTACGCCGACGGCCGCAAGGAACCCGACTGCTACACCCGGCCGGCCGGCCTGCACGACGAACTCACCGGGAAGCTCGGCACCTTCCCGCTCTTCCACTTCTGGGGACCCGGCGCCGACCTGGTGTCCAGCCGGTGGATCATCGACGCGACCCGGCACATCGTCCGCACCCGCCGGCCCGATCTGGCACTCTGCTACCTCCCTCATCTCGACTACGACCTCCAGCGTTTCGGCCCCGACGACCCCCGCTCCCACCGGGCCGCCGCCGACCTGGACGCGGCGCTGGCCCCGCTCCTGGACGACGCCCGCGCCGAGGGCCGCACCGTCGTCGCGCTGTCCGAGTACGGCATCACCCGGGTGAACCGCTCCGTGGACATCAACCGCGCCCTGCGCCGAGCGGGCCTGCTGGAGGTGCACACCCAGGACGGCATGGAGTACCTCGACCCGACGGCCTCCCGCGCCTTCGCGGTCGCCGACCACCAGATCGCCCACGTCTACGTCCGCCGCCCGGAGGACCTCGCCGCCACCCGGGCCGCCCTGGAGGACCTGCCCGGCATCGAGCAACTCCTCGACGACGAGGGCAAGAAGGCCCACCACCTCGACCATCCGCGGGCCGGTGAACTCGTCGCGGTCGCCGAGCCGGACGCCTGGTTCACGTACTACTACTGGCTCGACGACGCCCGTGCGCCGGACTTCGCGCGGCTCGTCGAGATCCACCGCAAACCCGGCTACGACCCGGTCGAGCTGTTCATGGACCCGCTCGATCCCTACGTCAGGGTCAGGGCGGCCACCGCGCTGGCCCGCAAGAAACTCGGCATGCGCTACCGCATGGCGGTGGTGCCGCTGGACCCCTCTCCTCTTCGCGGCAGCCACGGCCGCCTCCCCGCGAGCGACGACGACGGTCCGCTCCTCATCTGCTCCACCCCCCGGGCTGTCGGCGACCGCGTCGCGGCCACCGATGTCAAGCAACTCCTACTCCATCTCGCCGGACTCGGCTGACGCACCCGATCCCGTCGAGCTCGACCTGCTGAAAGTGAAGCACACGCCACTGACAACGGCCGGGCCCCGGCGCCCCCCGAGGCCGGCCACGGCAGAGAAGAGGCACCTGTGACCAGATCCACCGACGCCCACCGCCCGGACACCCCAGTCAGCCCGGGCGCCCCCGACACGCCCGGCACCTCCGCGGCCGGCGGACCCGACGAGGCCCTGCGCCACCGTCTCGGCGTGGACCGCCGCCGCTTCCTGAGCACCTGCACCGCCGCCGCCACGGCCGCGATCGCCGCGCCGGTCCTCGGCGCCGCACCGGCAGCCGCCGCCGAGGGCGCACAGCAGCGGGGCCCGGGCCACGGCCGCGGTTGGGGCCACGACCACGGCGGCCACGTCCTCGTACCGTCCTACCGGCGCGGCATCATCCTCTACACCGTGCGTGACGCCACCGGCCGCGACCCGCTCGCCACCGAACTGCCCTCCGGCTTCCGCGAGGTCTTCCGGGAGCTGGCCCGCCACGGCTACCGGCAGGTCGAGTTCGCCGGATACCGTCAGCACCCCAACGCGCCCGGCGGCGCCGACCTGGGGACCGTGCAGGGCGCCCGGCTGCTGCGCGGCTGGCTCGACGACCACGGGCTGCGGGCCCGCGGCAACCACGGCTTCATCCCGTCCTCCTGGCCCCTGACCACCGAGGACCTGGACACCTTCAAGCAGAACCTGGAGGTCGCCAACATCCTCGGCCTGGGCCACATGGGCACCGGCGGCGATCCCACCGGCAGCTCCTACCGGGCCGACTGGGACGTTGCCGCCGACAAGTGGAACGCCCTCGGCGAGATCGCCCGGCGCGAGGGCATCAAGCTCTACACCCACAACCACGACGCCGCCTACGGCTTCCTGCTCGACGGCGGACCGCTCGACGGCCAGGGCCGCCCGACCCGCAGCTCCGGCATCCGCAAGCTGGAGTACTTCCTGAAGGTCACCGACCCGAAGGCGGTCTGGCTGGAGATGGACATCTTCTGGGCGCACGTGGCCCGGTACAAGTTCCACAGCTACACCGCGCACGACGGCTCGACCCGTGAGAACGTCTTCGACCCGGCCGGGCTGGTCGCCTGTCACAACAGGCGCTACCCGCTCTTCCACGCCAAGGACGGCGCCGTCAACACCTCGAACGGATGGGGCTACGACATGGTTCCGTTCGGCACCGGCGACATCGACTACCGGACGTTCTTCACCCGGATCGGCCACCGCCAGTACCACAACCCGATGGTCGAGCAGGACAACGCCCCCAGCGCCACCGACCCCGGCCAGTCACTGCAGCACGCCCACACCGGCTACGACAACCTCGCCGCCCTGCGCAGGCGGCGCCGTCGGTAGGGCCCGGCTCCCGCAGCACCACGGACGGCTCTTCCCGTCCCCGTGCACGGAAGGGGCCCGGCCGGCTTCCCCGCGACCCGGGTTCTGGGAGCCAGGGGCACGGGGAAGCCGTCGCCCCGTCCGGTCAGCCGATCCCCTGCCGGTCGGGCCGGAGGGCGAACGCCCGCTCCGCGGAGCTCGCCGCACGCCGTTCCACCGCCTGCCGGAGCAGCGCCCGATGCCGGAGCAGGGGCTCGCGCCGGTCCGGGGGCGAGAGCAGGAGAAGATCGTCGAGCCCCGCCATCATCCGCCGGGTGACCTGGGGGGATCCGGCGGCGCTGCCGCGCGTCTCGGCGAAGCCGAGATCCACCAGCGCGGTCCACCCCGGAACGGGCTGCACCAGCCGCACCTTCCCGCTCCGGTCGCGGTACAGGGCGGCGTCCAGCGGGCGCCGGCTGAGCGCTGCCAGCAGCTGGACGATCCGGTCCACGGCCTGGACGGCGGTCGTCGGATCGTTGACCGACGGCGACAGGGCACGCAGCGCGATGTCGGACAGCTGCCGCAGCCCGAAGCCGAGATCCTGGTGGTAGGTGCGCTCCAGGCCCACCGAGACGGTGTACCGCAGGGCCCTGGGCGGTGGGGCCGGTCCGCCGTGGACCGCCAGGACGGGCGTACCGGCCACCACGAAGTCGCCGATCCTCGGGATCATCCGCAGCACCACCCCGTGCTTGCGTGCCACCCGCACCAGCCGCGCGACGTGCACGTCCCGCAGCACCCCCGACCGGCCCTCGTGCGGCACCCACGCCGTGGCGGTCCCGAGGTCGGGAGCGTCGGTGTCGCGGTCGGGTACCGGCATCGACGCCGCCACCCGGAAGGACTCGGTGGCGATTCGCGTGATCACATGGCTGATCTGCATCAACCGCAGCGTCGCGTTCACGTACAGCACGAACAGCAGCAGACTCAGGCCCACCATGACGAGCGTGAGCACCGACTGCACGAGCGGCACCGAGGCGACCGTACGGGGGTCGGCGCCGCTTTCGAAGGAGGACAGGACCAGCAGCGTCAGGACGAAGGTCGCCAGGAAGACCGCGAAGGTCGCCTTGGTGATCCGGCTCCGGACGAAGAGCCGCACCACGCGCGGGGTGAACTGCCCGCTCGCCATCTGGACGGCTACCAGGGAGATGCTGAAGACCACACCGATGAAGGTCATCATCGCCGAACTGACGGCGTTGACCACGGCCCGCGCGTCCTCGGCGAACCGCATCAGGTCGGCGACCGCCTCGAACTCCCCGTCCCGCTGCAGCGCCGAGACCAGCGCCGAGTCGACCTCCTGGGCGCCCACCCAGACCAGGAAGACGCCCACCATCGCCGTGGTGGGCGCGAACCAGAACGTGTCCCGCAGATGCTCCCGGAGGGGCGACAGCACCCGCGGCCGACCCCCGGGAGGCGGACCCTGCGTAACCGTCCAGTCACTCATGGTCCAACCCTAGAGTCATCCGCCCTCCTCGCCCCGGAACGCCGCCCGGGCGACGGAAACGCAGGTGAAGGGCACTGCGAAACCTTGGTATGGTTGACCGTGTCGCCGCGGGGAGCAGCCCCCGCCCAGGCGGCAGGCACCAGGTCCGGGTGGCGGAATGGCAGACGCGCTAGCTTGAGGTGCTAGTGCCCTTTATCGGGCGTGGGGGTTCAAGTCCCCCCTCGGACACCAGCTGAGACCCCTGTTCATCAGGGGTCTCCTGCGTTCCCTGCGTCCAAGTCCCGGGTGAGTCCCGTCGAGGGGCAGGCCGTGTTCGTCGGCGCACGGCAGAACGGACACCGAGGGGCCGCGGCTCGCCCGAGCGGCAACGCTGAAGGCTTGGAGGCAGGTCCCTCCCGAGCACCGTGAAGGCCCCCGCCGCTGGCGGGGGCCTTCACGGGTACTGGCTATCGGGAGATGTCCGTCATCCGTCGTGCCCGCCGTGGCCACGGCGTCACATCGCGAAGCCGCTGCCACCACCTGTGCGCCGTGTAGTCGACGCGAGGCACCTGTGGCCAGTCGGACCGTGGGGCCAGCGGCGTTCCTTCGGGAGAATACTTCCGGGGCACGTCGGACACGGTTCCTCCTAGGGGCGGTAGGTGCCGCAGTTCTTTCGCAGCTCATTGTCCGCCCGCGTCGTTGGGCTTGAGCCGAAGCTGGCCACGCCCTTCATGACGGGGTAGTACGTGTAGGTGCCGCCACCGTCGTTGCAGTCAGCCGACCAACCGTAGTCGATGTAGCTCTTCGTCGTCTTTGGCGTTTGATGCCATGGAGTGTACCCGCGCGGGCCGCTCCACGAGCTGCGCCACATCTGGGTTCGGATGTACTGCCAGCCGTAGTTTCCGCTGCAGATCTGCGATGTCTCCCACTGGAACCAAGCACTCGCCCCAGATCCGTAGAACTTGACGTCGGAGATGTAGATGGAACAGCGGGCGGCGGCTGCGACCTCCTTCGGCTTCGACTCGCCAGCGAGGTAGGTGAAGGAATACAACTCTCCGTCCTTCGTCTTGCCCCACTCGACTACCTGTGTTCCCGGCACTGCGGGTTGTCCTTCGACCGTGGCGGTCTCGGCGGCGTGCGCGGCTGGTGCGGCTCCCAGCGTCATGAGGAGCGCGCCGACAGCGGCGGCTATGCGACTTCCCGCGGGTAATGTCATGTCCAGGACCCTATGGAGTGACATGCACGCGACGGCCTGGACCGCGGAAAGTGAATCGCCAAGTTCCGGACGTTCCTTCGACCTGAAGTCGACCTTGATCGGGTCGCCGAGTGCGCCGACCTGACCTCGTCCCTGTCTCATCCTTCTTTCTGCAGGTCATGAGCATGATTGCTGACGGTGATCGTGTTTCACGCTCGAATGTTCGTCGATGATCGGGCATCCGAACGGCAGCGGAATGCTCGTCAGGCCGATACTGCGAGGGCGGCGTTGGTCACATCGGGCGGCGTTGTTTGCGGGCCATCCGGCGGGACATGAGGGTGAAGTCCGCAGGCAGCGCTCTCCACTTCACCCTGTTATCTGTTGTGTACCTTATGGCGTCCACCACGCGACGCCTGGGCCACTTCTCGGGGCCCTGCCCGTGGGTACCTGGCAGGTCGGCGTGGGCAACAGCCGTTCCAGCACCATCCATTCGAGATCGTCGGTGTCGGAGGGACAGTGGTAGCTCGGCAGCAGCATTGCAGGAGCCGGGCCGCGACCGACGGGGCGGGAGCCAACTGTGGGGCGGTCGCGGCCCGCTGCCTTCCTCGTGCGGGTTCACTCCAGGTCGGTCAGAGCCCGAGGGTGGAATCGAGCGCACGTATCTGGGCCATGACAGTGCGGATGTAGGGGTCGTCGGGAGTCTTCATTTCTCGTGCGCGAGGAGGATCCTTTCGGTGAAGTTCTTGATGCGGTGGCGCTCGTGCTCGAAGAACGCCCGCACGTAACTGATCCACACCTCCGGCGCGTCCTCCAGCATCCGGTATCCCCACCTTGTGTCCCAGGTCACGGTAGGCAGTCCGCGGGCAGCGGCGACCTGGCGCAGGGCCCGCATCCCGGTGTGGACCTCGGCCCGGCTGCGTTCGGTGGCGACCGGTTCGACGGCGTGCCGTTCGCGGTAGGCCGTGATGGTTGCGGCGACCGTCCCCGGAAGCCGGCCGGGTTCGACCGCGTCAGCGGGCGGCCGGCTCCAGCACCGGCGGCACGGGAGCCGGCTCCGCGGCTGCCCCGGCCGCCCGCGAGGTCCGCCACAGCCAGCGCACATCCCGCCCGAAGGACCACACCAGCAGCCCCAGCGCCACCAGCGCCACCCCCGCGTTGACGGCGCGCGGCAGCAGCCCCGCGCCGGCCACCAGCAGCAGCACCCCCTGGAGCGCGGCCACCGTCTTGCGGGCCGTGCTCGGCGGCAGCGGAGCCGTCAGCCACGGCCACACCCGGGCCGCGGCGACGAAGACGTAGCGCATGAGGCCGATCAGCAGCACCCAAGGGCCCAGCTCCATCGCCACGTACACGCTGAGCACCAGGATCAGGAACGCGTCGACCTCCATGTCGAAGCGCGCCCCCAGCTGCGTGGATGTGCCTGTGCGGCGGGCCACCTTGCCGTCGACGCCGTCCAGGACGAGGGCCACCGCCGTCATGCCGACGAACAGCGACACCGGCGGCGTGCTCCAGAACGAGTCCGCGACCAGCGCCGTCACCCCGCCGACCAGGACGGCCCGGCCCAGGGTGACCCGGTTGGCCGGGCCGAAGCTGCGCGGACGGGTGCGGTGCAGGGCGCGGGAGAGCACCGCCCAGGTGGCGAACGCGAACACCAGGCCGGTCAGCCAGCCTGCCGGGCCCATCCCGGCCGCCGTGCCGAGCAGCACCAGCAGGAGCACCTGCGCGGCCGCGCCCACGGCGGTCTCCTGCTGTACGGGACTCGCGACGTAACTGTTGTTCAGGGCCACCGAACATCCTCCGGCCGAGTGACAGAGTCGATCAACGCCGCTACCTTGTGCGCGGCCTGTGCACCCCTCGGTACGCAGGCAGCTTTCCGATCGTTCAGGAGGATTCCCATGAAGCGCACCGCCGCAGCCTTCTGGCTCGACTCGCCCGGACGAGCGGGGCTCCGGCAGGTGGACCTGCCGGAGCCGGGCGAGGACGACGTGGTCGTGCGCACCCTCTACACCGGTGTCAGCCGGGGCACGGAGACCCTCGTCTTCGGCGGCCGGGTGCCCGAGAACCAGTACGCGGCGATGCGCGCGCCGTTCCAGGAGGGCGACTTCCCCGGACCGGTGAAGTACGGCTACCTCAACGTCGGGGTGGTGGAAGAGGGCCCGGCCCGACTGGCCGGCCGCACCGTCTTCTGCCTCTACCCGCACCAGACCCGGTACGTCGTCCCGGCCGCCGCCGTGACCGAGGTGCCGGACTCCGTGCCCGCCGCCCGCGCCGTGCTCGCCGGTACCGTGGAGACCGCCGTCAACGCCCTGTGGGACGCGGCGCCCCTGGCCGGCGACCGGATCGCGGTCGTCGGGGGCGGCATGGTCGGCTGCTCGGTGGCCGCCCTGCTGGCCCGGTTCCCCGGCGTCCGCGTCCAGCTGGTCGACGCCGACCCGCGCCGGGCCGAGGTGGCGGAGGCACTCGGCGTCGGCTTCGCCTCCCCTCAGGACGCCCTCGGCGACCGCGATCTCGTCGTGCACGCCAGCGCCACCGAGCAGGGCCTCGCCCGCTCCCTGGAGCTGCTGCGCCACGAGGGCACGGTCGTCGAACTGAGCTGGTACGGGGCCCGGGGAGTCGCCGTCCCGCTCGGCGAGGCGTTCCACTCCCGCCGGCTGACCCTGCGCAGCAGCCAGGTCGGTACCGTCTCCCCCCGGGCCGCCGGACGCAGCTACGCCGACCGGCTCGCCCTCGCCCTGGACCTGCTCGCCGACCCCGCCCTGGACGCGCTCGTCACCGGCGAGTCGGCCTTCGAGGAACTGCCGGACCTCATGCCGAGGCTCGCCTCCGGCGAGATCCCCGCGCTCTGCCACCGGATCCGGTACGCCTGACCTGTCGAAAAGGGGAGAGAGAGGCTGAACACGGGAAGGCGACAAGCCGTACTACACGGCATCCCGCGCAGCGATCAGCGGGGGATCAGACGTGCCACACCTGGAGGGTCGTCCGTTGTTCAGCATCACCGTCCGCGATCACATCATGATCGCCCACAGCTTCCGCGGCGAGGTCTTCGGCCCCGCGCAGCGCCTGCACGGAGCGACGTTCCTGGTGGACGCCACGTTCCGGCGGGAACAGCTGGACGACGACAACATCGTCGTCGACATCGGTCTGGCCACGCAGGAACTGGGCGCCGTGGTCAGCGAGCTGAACTACCGCAACCTAGACAACGAGCCCGACTTCGCCGGCGTCAACACCTCCACCGAGTACCTCGCCAAGGCCGTTGCCGACCGGCTCGCCGAGCGCATCCACAAGGGCGCGCTCGGCGAGGGCGCCAAGGGCCTGGCCGGGCTCACCGTCACCCTGCACGAGTCACACGTCGCCTGGGCGAGTTACGAGCGTGGCCTGTGACCGACACCACCGGCACCACGACCGGCGCCGCCACGACCGGCACCACGACCCGCGCCACCACCGAAGCCGCTGTCGAAGCCCGCCCGGCGCCCGGCGACCGGCCCCGCCTCGCCTACGTGCCGTCCCAGGCGTCCGTCCCCAAGAACGGCGAGATCATTCCCATGTCCCTGCGCTCCGTGCACTTCGTCCTGCCCGGCGGCGTCGACGACCCGGCGGCACCCAGCGGCGGCAACGCCTACGACCGCCGGGTCTGCCTGGATCTGCCCGGCTTCGGCTGGCGGGTGCGCCAGACCGTCGTGCCCGGCGCCTGGCCGTGCCCGGACGAGGCCGCCCGCGCGGAACTGGCGCACGCGCTGCGCCGGCTGCCGGACGGCGCCGTCGTCCTGCTGGACGGCCTGGTCGCCTGCGGCGTGCCCGAGATCGTCGTCCCGGAGGCGGAACGGCTGCGTATGACCGTCCTGGTCCATCTGCCGCTGGGCGACGAGACCGGCCTGGATCCGGCGGTCGCCGCCGACCTGGACTCCCGGGAACGCACGGTGCTCCGGGCGGTCCCCGCCGTCGTCGCCACCAGCGACTGGGCCGTGCGCCGCCTCGTCTCCCATCACGGTCTCGACCCCGGACGCGTGCACGTCGCCGCGCCGGGCGCCGACATCGCGCCGCTCGCTCCCGGCACCGACGGTGTCTCCCGGCTGCTGTGCGTCGCCGCGGTGACACCCCGCAAGGGCCAGCACCGGCTGGTGGAGGCGCTGGCCGAGGTGACCGACCTGCCGTGGAGCTGCGTGTGCGTCGGGGGGCTGGGCCAGGACCCCGGGTACGTCGACCGGTTGCGGGCGCGGATCCGGGCCCACGGCCTCGACGACCGGCTGGAGCTCGCGGGTCCCAAGGCGGGCGCCGACCTCGACGCCGCCTACGCCTCCGCCGACCTCATGGTCCTCACCTCCTACGCCGAGACCTACGGCATGGCAGTCACCGAGGCCCTCGCGCGCGGCGTTCCGGTGCTGGCCACCGACGTCGGCGGCCTGCCGGAGGCGGTGGGGCGCGCGCCCGACGGCGGGGTGCCCGGCATCCTCGTACCGCCGGAGGACCCCGCCGCGCTCGCCGCCGAACTGCGCGGCTGGTTCGGCGAGGCGGACGTACGGCGCCGGCTGAAGGCCGCCGCCCGGAGCCGGCGCGCTGCCCTGAAGGGCTGGGCGTCGACGGCACAGAGTCTGGCCGGCGTACTGCACCGGCTGCCGAACGAACCGCGGAGGGCGGCATGAGGAGGACGGCAACGAGGCCGAACGACGGGACCCCGCCCCGGCCGCACCCCGAGGACGCGCATGCGTCCGCGTCCAGGACGAGCCCGTCCACGCCGGCCGCACCGAGCGCACCCGCGCCCCCGGTCATGGCACCCGCGTCTGCGCCCGCAGCAACCGGCTCCGGGATCGGCGGGACGGTGTCCGGGGTGGCGGAGTCCGGGGCCGGGTCCGGCGAGTCGTGCGCCGTCGCGTCCGTGGCCGGGGCGTCCGTGCCCGGTGGGCCCGCGGTAGCCGGGTCCGGGACCGGTGGTTCGGCGTCCGGTGGTTCGGGGTCCGGTGGTTCGGGGTCCGGTGGTTCGGGGTCCGGTGGTTCGGGGTCCGGGTCTGCCGCCGTTGGTTCGGCGTCCGGGGCGGTCGGGTCCGGGTCCGGTGGGTCGGCTTCCGCGTCGGGCGTGGCTGAGTCCGCGTCCGGGGCGTCCGTGCCTGGTGGGTCGGTGTCCGGGCCCGCAGTACTTGCCTCCGGGTCCGGTGGGTCGGCTTCCGCGTCGGACGGGGGTGCTTCCGCGCACGGCGTGATCCCGGGCGCCGGACCCGTCGGCCGGCCCGGTGAGCGGTCCTCCGGCCGGCCCGACGAAGGGCCCTGCGCCGAGGGCGGTGCGGACCGGGCCACGGTCCGGCTGCGGGAGAACGGCCCCGACGACCCGCCCCGCTACGCGCCCGAGTGGCTGCGGCTGCGGGAGGGGGCCGACGCCGCCGCACGGGCGCACGAACTGCTCGATCCGCTGCGCGTCCGGCTCGCCGAGCCGCTCGCCCGGCCGGACGGCATGGTCGTGCACGACGTGGGCTGCGGCACCGGTTCGATGGGCCGCTGGCTGGCCCCGCTGCTCGACGGCGCCCAGCACTGGATCCTGTACGACCGCGACCCGTACCTCCTGCACTTCGCCGCGGCCGGCGCCCCGCACTCCGCCGCCGACGGCAGCCGGATCACCGTGGAGACCCGGCGCGGCGACATAGCCCGGCTCACCCCGGACGCCCTGGAGGGCGCCTCCCTGGTCACCGCATCCGCGCTGCTCGACGTGCTCACCGCAGAGGAGGCCGGCGCACTCGCCGCGGCCTGCGCCGGAGCGGGCTGCCCCGCGCTGCTGACCCTCTCCGTCGCCGGACGTGTCGACCTCACCCCCGCGCATCCGCTGGACGCCGAGCTGACCGAGGCGTTCAACGACCACCAGCGGCGCGACGGCCTGCTCGGCCCGGACGCTGCCACGGTGGCGGCGGACGCGTTCACCGCGCACGGCGCGACGGTACGGCTGCACCCGAGCCCCTGGCTGCTCGGTCCCGCGGACGCCGCGCTCACCGCTCAGTGGCTGCGCGGCTGGGTCGGCGCGGCGGTCGAACAGCGGCCGGAGCTGCGCGAGCGTGCCGACAGGTATCTGACGGAGCGCCTCGCGGCCTGCGCGGCCGGGGAGTTGCGGGTCGTCGTGCACCATCACGACCTGCTGGCACTGTGCCGGCCGAACGGCGGGGCCTCGTGAGCGCACACACCGTACCGGCGCGGACGGCACCACTGCCGCGGCCGGCCACGCCCCCAGGGGCGTCCGTACCACCGCCACGGATGCCACGGACGCGGTCGGCGGTGCCGACCCGGTCCGAGCCGCGGACCCCGTCCGCACCACGGGCGCCACGGACGAAGTCACCGGCACGGTCCGTCCGCGCCCATGTCGGCACCCTCGTCGGCAGTGCCGTCCTCGCCGTGCTGCTGTGGCGGCTGGGCACCGGTGCCCTGCTGGACGGCCTGCGCCGGATCGACGCGGCTGCGCTGCTCGGGGCGCTCGGCATCGGCCTGGTCACCACGGTGTTCAGCGCCTGGCGGTGGGCCCTGGTGGCGCGCGGTCTGCGCCTGCGGGTGCCGCTCGGGCCGGCCGTGGCCGACTACTACCGTGCGCTGTTCCTGAACGCCGCGCTGCCCGGCGGTGTCCTCGGCGATGTGCACCGCGCGGTACGGCACGGGCACGGCAGCGGCGATCTGGGCCGCGGAGTGAAGGCGGTCGTCCTGGAGCGGGTCGCCGGGCAGCTCGCGCTGATCGGCGTGGGGGCGGTGGTGCTGCTGACGATGGAGTCGCCGGTGCTGGCCGGCGCCCGGCAGGCCGCCCCGCTCGCGGCGGCGGCCCTGGTCGGCGCGCTCGCGGTCGTCACCGCGCTGCGGATGAACCGGGCGCCGGGACGGCGCCGCGGAGCCCTCGGCGCGACGCTCGCCGAGGCCCGCGAGGGACTGCTGTCCCGGCGGAACTGGCCGGGGGTGGCCGGCTCCTCCCTCGTCGTCCTCGCCGGACATCTGGCGATGTTCGTGCTCGCCGCCCGGGTCGCCGGGACCACCGCGCCCGTCGCCGTGCTGCTGCCGCTCGGGGTGCTCGCGCTGCTCGCGATGGGGCTGCCGCTCAACGTCGGCGGATGGGGGCCCCGCGAGGGCGTCACCGCCTGGGCGTTCGGCGCGGCCGGACTGGGCGCGGCCGACGGGCTCGCGGTGGCGGTGGTGTACGGGGTGCTCTGTCTCGCGGCCAGCCTGCCGGGCGCAGTCGTCCTCGTCGCCCGCCGGACCGCCCGTCGCGCCGGGGGACGGTCCGAGGGCCGAGCCGCGGGCGGCCGGGCCGGATCCGGACGACGTGCCGAGCCCGGCCCGGGTTCCGGCGCCGCACCCGGTCCCGGCCCCGGTACCGCACCAGTTCCGGAGCCGCGGCACGTACCCCGCGGTGCCTACCCGCGCCCCTCGCGACCCGGCACGGTACCGCCGCCGTCCTCCGTCAGCAGTGCGAAACACGCACCGAAGGATTCCGCGAGGCCCGCCAGAAGTTCCTTCCCCTTCACCGCCGAACCGAGCGAAGGACGGCCGATGACACCGGAATCGGTATAGCCGGACATACCGAGGGAGAGCAGATGACGCCGGTCGTCGGCGACGAAGTCGGAGGTCTCGTACCCCGGCCGAAGGAATTCCGGATGAGCGTGCAGCAGAACGGAGGTCTCGATTTCCCCCGCGTGCATGTCGGTCAGCATCGAGGTGACCACGCCCGCCCGCACCCGGGCCGCCTCCCAGTCCTCCGCGGCCGGGAAGAGCGCCATCCGCTCACCGCGCGCGGACGCCTCCTGCACCACGTTGCCGAGCACGTAGTTCCCGCCGTGGCCGTTGACCACCACCAGCGCCCCGACGCCCGAGCGGCGCAGCGAGTCCGCGATGTCGCGCACCACCGCGTGCAGGGTCGGCGCGGAGATGCTGACGGTCCCCGGCCAGGCCGCATGCTCGTGCGAGCAGGCGACGGTCACCGGAGGCAGCAGATGCACCGGGTACGCGGCGGCGATCTCCCGCGCGACGGCACAGGCGACGAGGGTGTCGGTGGCGAGCGGAAGGTACGGGCCGTGCTGCTCGTAGCTGCCGACGGGAAGGACCGCCACCTGCCGTGCGAGCTCCGCCCCCCGCCCGCGCACATCCTCCGTGGTGTCCGCCGGCATCACGCCCGATATCTCTGAACCACTCATCAGTGCTCGGCCTTTCGTCGCAGTCGATGAACCACCGACCAGGAACTCCCCTGAGGAACTCGAAGATGATGACAGAAAAACTTGGCGTACTCGGCAAGAAGGCACCGCAGCGCACCGACGTGGAACGCGTCGTGAATGCCCCGCTGCCCACGGTGTACGGGAAATTCCAGGCGGTCGGCTACTACGACCACGAGCGCGGCGACGAACAAGTCGCCCTCGTGCACGGCGACATCGGAGCCGAGGGTGTGCTGACCCGGCTGCACTCGGAGTGCCTGACCGGGGACGCCTTCGGATCCCAGCACTGCGAGTGCGGCGACCAGCTGGCCTCCGCGCTGCGGGCCGTGGCCGCCGAGGGGGCCGGTGTCGTCGTCTACCTCCGGGGCCATGAGGGCCGCGGCATCGGCCTGCTCGGCAAGCTGCGGGCGATGGCGCTGCAGGCGGAGGGCCTGGACACGGTGGAGGCCAATCTCGCCCTCGGCCTGCCGGTCGACGCCCGCGACTACGGTGTCGCCGCCCGCATCCTGGACGATCTGGGAGTCCGGTCGGTGCGGCTGATGTCCAACAACCCGGCGAAGCGGGAGGCGCTGGTGCGGCACGGCATCCAGGTCGCGGAGCAGGTGCCGCTGCTGATCCCGCCGTGCGAGAGCAACATCACCTATCTGCGCACCAAGCGGGAGCGGATGGACCACCATCTGCCGCACCTGGACGCGGTGGCGCACCTGTCGTGAGCCGCCGGCCCCGGTGAACGTCCCGCCGGGGCCGGCCCGCCGGTCAGTCCGTGACCGCCGCGTGCACCAGGCGACGGAGGTCCCGGAAGACGGTGTGCGAGGACCTGGGCCGCACCTGGGTCATGAACTGCACGGTCACATCGCGGCCCGGATCGACCCAGAACGTCGTCGTCGCCACCCCGCTCCACCCGTAGGTCCCCGGCCCCGAGGGTGCCGGGGTGCGGTCCGGGTCGATGACGACGGAGACCCCGAGACCGAAGCCCACACCGTCGTTGCCGGGCTCGTCGTGCGCCGGACGGCTGCCGAAGCTGCGCAGGTCGGCACCGCCGGGAAGGTGGTTGCGGGTCATCAGGTCCACCGTGGAGGGGGCGAGCAGCCGGGTGCCGTCGAGTTCGCCGCGGCGGCGCAGCAGCTCCATGAACCGGTGCACGTCGTACGCGGAGGCCACCAGACCGCCGCTGCCGGACAGGAACCGCGGCCGGCCCCGCAGCGGCAGCCCGGGGACCGGCTCGATGCCGCCGTCCTCCCGTTCCCCGTACAGCTCCGCGAGCCGTCCGGCCTGCTCGTCGCCGACCTGGAACCCGGTGTCCGCCATGCCGAGCGGCCCGAAGATCCGCTCGGCGCAGTAGGTGTCCAGCGGCTGCCCGCTCACCACCTCGATCAGCCGGCCCAGGACATTGCTGGCCACCGAGTAGTTCCACTGCGTGCCCGGGTCGAACTGCAGCGGCAGGCTCGCGTAGAGGTCGACGGTCTCGGCGAGGTCCGCGCCGGGCCGCACCGACGACTCCAGTCCGGCCGCGCGGTACAGGGCGTCGACGGGGTGGGTGCGGTAGAAGCCGAAGGTCAGACCGGCGGTGTGGGTCATCAGATGCCGGACCAGGACCGGTCCGGCGGCCGGCCGGGTGGTGACGTCCGGTGCCGGGCCCCCCGTGTACACCCGCGGCTCCGCGAAGGCGGGCAGATACCGGGCGACCGGGTCGTCCAGCGCCAGCCGGCCCTCCTCCACCAGCAGCAGGGCGGCGACGGAGGTGACCGGCTTGGTCATCGAGTAGATCCGCCACAGCGTCCCGGCCTCTACCGGAAGCCCGGCCGCGACGTCCCGCAGGCCGTGCACGGTGAGGTGGGCGACGCGCCCGCCGCGTGCGACCGCCACCAGGAAACCGGGCAGGCGGCCCGCCTCCACGAGATCGGCGAAGTGCCGGTCGAGCTCGTCCAGCATCTTCGGGTCCAGCCCCGCCTCGGCCGGGCCGGCCTCCTGCCGCAGTTCAGCCATCCGCTCTCCTCCGTCGCTGGTGGGGTTGTCACCGGTGAGTGCCGTCACTGGTGGGCTCGGTCACTGGTGGGCTCGGTCACTGGTGGGGGTGGATTCCGGCATACCCCGATCACACGGAGGCAGACCTCCGGGCCTCCGCCGAACGGCCGTGCGCCGCCGAGGGCCGGGCAACGGGTGCCTGACGCACCGTCACCGCGACCCGGTCCGGCTAGGGTTGATCCACTGCTTCAGATGGACCGGGAGCCACGGACGGACGGGGGAGTGCGGGGATGCTGGATCCGATCTCGCTGGGCGCCATCGGCGCGGTGCTCGGAGCCGTCGGGTCGGGCATGGCGAACGAGGCCGGCCGGTGGGCCTGGGAGTCGGCCGGCGGACTGGTCCGCCGCATCACCGGCCGCGAGGTGCCGGCGCCGACCACGCCGGGTCGACTGGACGATGTGGCCCGCCTGGTGCACGACCGGGTGCAGGGCGACCCGCAGCTGGCCCGGGCCTGGGCCGAGTTCGCGCGCGGTATCCGCACCTCCGGCCCCGCCACGGGACCCGACCGCCCCTGCCTGCCCAACGCACCGCGGTTCTTCACCGACCGCAAGCAGGCCCTGCGCCTCCTCGACAAGGAGGCCACCCGCGCTCACCGGGGCCGCCCCCGGCTGGCGCTGCTGCACGGCCCGGAAGGCATCGGCACCAGCACCCTCGCCGTCCACTGGGGCTGGCGGCAGGCCGCCCGCTTCCCCGACGGCCAGCTCCACGCCGACCTGCGCACACTCGCCGCCGAGGCGGCCCCCGGCACCCTGCTGCGCGGGCTCGGCGTGCCCGACGAGGAGATACCCCCGGCCGCCGCGGACCGGGCGGAAACGCTGCGCCGCTGCCTCGCCGACCGCCGGCTGCTGCTCGTCCTCGACCACGCCCGGTCGGCCGCGCAGGTACGGCCGCTGCTGACCGCCGCGCCGGGTGTGTTCACCGTCGTCGTCGCCCGGCACCCGCTCCCCGGCCTCGACGCCCTGCGCATCCCGGTCGGACCGCTCGCCCGCCGGGACGCCGTACGGCTGCTCACCGATCTGGCCGGGAAGCCCGCCGTCGCCGCCGCCCGCGCCGCACTCCCCGGCGTCCTCGAACGCTGCGGCGGCTCACCGTACGCGCTGCGCGCCGCCGCGCCCCGCCTCACCGACCCGCCGCCCCCGCACCCGGAGGGCGCCGACACGCCCGGCGGCGACCCGGTGCACACCGCAGCCGACGACTCCTGCCGCCGGCTCAGCGCCGGCGCGGCCCGGCTCTACCGGCTGGCCGGTGTGCACCCCTGGCCCGCCCTGGACGCCGTGGCCGCCGCGCGGGCCGCCGACATCGAGACGTCCGAGGCTGCCGCACAGCTGGCGGAGCTGGCCGACGCGCTGCTCGTCGAGCGCTCCGACGGCGGCCGCCACCACTACCGCCCCGCCGTCCGCACCCACGCCGCCCGAACCGCCGCCGTCACCGACGGCATCGCCGCCTGCTCCGCCGCCGTCACCCGTGTCATCGCCCACTACCGGGACCTCGCGGTCGGCGCGGCCCGCGCCGCGCTCCCGGAGAGCTGGCGGGTGCCGGCGGCGGAGACGCCGGTGAGCTTCCCCGACCGGGGCGCGGCGGTCGCCGCCCTCGTGGCGGAGGCGCCCAACCTCGTCCAGGCGGTGCACGCCGCGGAGGAGTTCGGCGACCCGGACACCGTCCTGCTGCTCTGCCGCGCGCTGTGGCCGCTGCAGCTCAAGGCCGGCCACCACGAGGTCCTGCTGCCCGCACTGCGCGCCGGTGCGCGCACCGCCGCCACGCACGCTCCCGGCACCCGCACCGCCGGGGCGCTGCACGCCCAGCTCGCCCACACCCTCACCGAACTGCGCCACTGGGACGAGGCCGAGACCGCGGCGCGCGCCGCCGCCCGCGACGAACAGGCCGCCGGACACGCCCGCGGACACGCCTCCGCCGTCGAGTTCCTCGGCCTGCTGCGGCTGCGCCAGTGGCGGTTCGACGAGGCGTACGCCTGCTTCGAGGAGGCCGGCCGGGTCCTGGACGCCGTCGGCCCCGCCGACGACGGCGCCGCCGATCTGCCGCGCGCCCGTGCCCTGCTGGAACGCCACCGCGGTCGCGCACTGCGGGGACTCGGTCACCGGACCGAGGCCGTGACCCGGCTGCAGCACGCCCTCGCCTTCTTCCGGGACCGAGGCGAGGCCTACAACACCGCCCGCACCCTCACCGACCTGGCCGGGACGCACCTCGACGCCGGTGCCGCGGACGCCGCGCTGCCGCTGGTCGACGAGGCGCTGGCGGCGCTCGCCCGGGAGAACGCCGCGTACCACGTGGCACAGCTGCGGACGCTGCGCGAGCGGTGCGTCAGCCGGCCGGACTGACCGTCACCAGGTGCGCGACCTGCCCCGTACGGACCGTCAGACCGCGCTCGAACAGCTCGTCCGCCGCCCTGCCCGCCGCCAGCCAGGCGTGCAGCGCCGAGGCGTGCGCGGCCGGATCCGTCTCCGGCGCGGCCGTCAGGCGCAGCATCGTCCCGCCGCGGGTGCGGACCAGGCAGGTGCCCGGCCCGGTGACGCGGGCGGCGAGCGCGCAGTGCGGATACCGGTCGAGCACCTCCGCCGCCCAGTGTCCGGGCGGCCCGAGGCGCGGATCGTCGGCGGCGCCGTCCCGGAACACCACGTCGGCGAGCGCGAGCCGGTCGGCCTCCCGGGTCTCCTCGTGCACCGCCAGATGCGCCTCCCCGGCCGGGTCCGCCGGCGCACCCGGACCCGCGTACCGGGCCAGGGCCACCTCCCCCGGCCCCACCAGCCGGGTGAGCACGGTCAGCGGCACCGTCACCGCGCCGGGCTCGTACGGCGGCAGCGGAAGCGGTTCGAGCCGGGCGGCGGTGTCGGGCTCGGGAAGTTCCATGAGGCCGTAGAGGAGGCGGCGCAGCCGGATCGCCGACTCGCCCGGCACGGAGCTGACGAACCGGGCCGGGTCGGCCGCCGGTCGGTGCCCGGCCAGGAGCGCCTCCACCTGTGGGCGCAGCGGCCTCGCGGGGGCCAGCCGGGGCCCGGCCCGTACGAAGGCGTGCACCGGCGCCTCGGGGTCCAGGCCGGCCCGCGGAGCGGCGCCGAGCAGCACCGGTGTGCCGAGCGCGGCGGCGTAGTACGTCACCGCGCCGTGGTCGCCGATCACGGCGTCGGCGGCGAGCAGCGCCTGCCGCCAGCCGTCCAGGGGGCCGACCAGCGCCAGCCCGGAGCGGCGGGCCCGGTCCAGCCAGGCGCGCAGCTGGCCGGGACCGTGGCCGTGCCAGACGTTGGGGTGCACCACGGCCGCGATCCGGTACTCGTCTGCGGGGAACTCCGAGGTCAGCCGGGGCAGCAGGGACGGCAGGACGTCATCGCCGCCGTCGCCGAAGAGCGACTCGGGGTTCCAGGTCGAGCTGAGGAGGACCAGCCGCCGGCCGTGGCCCACGCCGAGGGCGCGGCGGTAGCGGTCGCGGTACGGGCGGGCCGCCAGGATGCGGTCCCAGCAGGGATCCCCGGCGAGCACCGCGGTGGGCGCCGCCTCGGGGCAGACCGTGCGCAGCCGCTCGTCCTGCTCGGGATGGGACAGCACCAGCGCATCCGCGACCGGCCGCCCGTCCGCACCGAGCAGCCACTCCGGCGACATCCCGAACACGGGCGCGGGCTTCCGGCTTCCGGCTTCCGGCTTCCGGCTTCCGGCTTCCGGCTTCCGGCACCGCCAGCCTCTTAGTGTATCCAACACCATGTGACAAGATGATCAACTTGCCGTCTATCGACCGGAGTTGACCGCCGAGGCTCGCCGACACCGCCAACGCGACCGGAGTCGTCACCGCCTGCTCCCACGGCAGCACCGGCACCCCCACCTCGGCCAGCAGCTCGGTCAGGCCCGCCCGGAACGCCGACGACCCCGGGCTGGTGGCGAGCACCTGGACCCGGAGGTCGTCATGGAAGAGCGGAAGGACGTCGAGGAGCCGGGTCGCCGCGGTGACGTTGTGGACGACGAGAAGCACCTTCCGGGTGCGCGCCCGCGTCGCCCACCGCGCCGCGTCGTCGCCGACCGGCACCCGTATCCACCCGGTCCTCGCCCCCGTCACACCCCGTCCGCCTCCCGGTCCCGCCGCACATGACCGGGTCACGATACTCCCGCCGCGGACACCGGCGTCCGCCCGCACCGGGCCTCACTGGCGGCTGACGCTGCGGGTGACGCCCGCGACCACCGTCGTGGCCAGGACCCAGCCGGTGATGATCAGGACGTAGGACAGCGTCTGATACCAGCCCCGGGGAGCGAAGGCGTTCTCCTGGCCGAAGGAGACCACCGGCAGCAGCAGGTCCAGGGTGTAGAACACCGGATGGAAGTCGGGGGACTCGGCGGGCTTGAGCGGACGCGGACGGTGCAGTCCGTACGTCACGGAGCCGACCGCGAGCAGCGACAGCAGCCAGCCCCCGGCCCGCAGCGGGCGGAAGCCGTAGCCGACGGCCGCGTCCTGCAGCAGGCCCCAGGCCCTGCCGTACCAGGGCAGGGTGCGGCGGTGCCTGCGCTGCTTGGCGAGCTGGATCCGGCGGGCGGCGGCGTCGTCACCGGTCCGGCGGTAGGCCGCCGCCAACTGCTCGTAGGCGTAGGGCACATAGCCGTCGCCGTCCCGCTCCAGCATCGGCAGCCGTTTCTCGGCGGGCTCGTGCGGGGCGAGGGCGGTGTAGCTGAGGTCGCTGAGATAGACCTCGTCCGGCAGCTTCTGCGGTGCGAGGGTGAGGATGTCGATCTGGGAGCGGCGCAGGTTGAGGGCGCCCTCGATCCGGTCGCCGCCGCGCAGCCACAGCTCCCCGATGACGCTGCTGCTCGCCCGCAGTGCGGTGCCGCCGGGCCGGGAGAGGCTCGCGTGCAGCAGATCGAGGGTGCCGGATATGCGGGCCCCGCGGAGGTCGAGCCGGCCGCGGGCACGCAGGCAGGGGGCCGAGACGCCCGAGCCGACGACGAGGTTCTGTCCGTCCAGGGCGACCGAGTCGGGTGCGTCCAGCACGGCGTCCCGGAGGTTGAGGGTGCCGCTGACGGAGGCACCGGTGAGCCGGGTCTGCCCTCGGGTGCTCAGCCCGGGGGCCCACAGGTCGGCGCCGAGGACGGCCTGGTTCAGCTGCAGCACCGGTCCCTCCGCCTCCGCTGCGTGGATCCGGGTGCTCTCCAGGTAGAGGCTTCCGGTGACCTCCGCCCCGCCGAGCCGCACCATCCCGTCGAACCGGGCGCGGGTCAGCCGCAGTACGCCGTCCACCCGGAGGGCGTGCGCGATCAGACCGGGCAGCACGGACTCGCTCAGGTTGAGTTCGCGCAGCCGGCCGGCGTACAGCCTCGGCGCTTCGTCGAAGTGGCAGTGCCGCAGCCGCACGGGGTGGTCGACCGTCGCGTACTGCAGTTCGAGCGGCCCGGTGACACGGGCGCCGGCGAGGCTGAGCGAGGCCGTCTCGCCGTCCCGCTGCGGGCCGGTCAGCAGCAGCGACTGCAGCACGGTGGCGCGGACGGTGCGCTCCGGGCCCCAGCCGGCGCCGTCGGCGGGGTCCTCGCCGTCCGTGGTGCGGAAGTCCACGGCCTCGCCGCGGGGGAAGGCCCGCCGTACGCGTGCCTCGGCCGGTGTCAGGTCGTCGGTATCCATCAGAGGGGGACTCTGACCCGAACCGGCCCTCGGCGTCAACGCGTTGCGGCCGCCGCGCCCGCGGTCACTGCCCGGCGGTCTCCACGGCGTGGCCGCCGAACTGGTTGCGCAGGGCGGCGACCATCTTCATCTGCGGGGAGTCGTCCTGGCGGGAGGAGAACCGGGCGAACAGGGACGCGGTGATCGCGGGCAGCGGCACGGCGTTGTCGATCGCCGCCTCCACCGTCCAGCGGCCCTCGCCGGAGTCCTCCGCGTAGCCGCGCAGCTTCTCCAGGTGCTCGTCCTCGTCGAGGGCGTCGACCGCCAGATCCAGCAGCCAGGAGCGGATGACGGTGCCCTGCTGCCAGGAGCGGAAGATCTCGCGGACGTTGTCCACCGAGTCGACCTTCTCCAGGAGCTCCCAGCCCTCCGCGTACGCCTGCAGCATCGCGTACTCGATGCCGTTGTGGACCATCTTGGCGAAGTGCCCGGCTCCGACCTTGCCCGCGTGGACATAGCCGTACGGCCCGTCCGGCTTGAGCGCGTCGAAGATCGGACGGAGGCGGTGGACGTGCTCCTCGTCGCCGCCGACCATCAGCGCATAGCCGTGCTCCAGTCCCCACACACCGCCGGAGACACCCGCGTCGACGAAGCCGATGCCGTGCTTGGCCAGCTCCTCGGCGTGCTTCTCGTCGTCGGTCCAGCGGGAGTTGCCGCCGTCGACGACGGTGTCGCCGGGCTTGAGCACGCTCGCCAGCTGGTCGATGACGCCCTGTGTGGGGCCGCCGGCCGGGACCATGACCCAGACCGCGCGCGGCGCGGCGAGCCGGTCGGCGAGCTCGACCAGGTTGCGTACGTCGGAGATCTCCGGGTTGGTGTCGTACCCGACGACGTCGTGGCCGGCGTTGCGCAGCCGTTCGCGCATGTTGCCGCCCATCTTGCCGAGGCCGATGAGACCGATCTGCATGTCAGTTCACTTCCTTCAGTTCGCGGTACGCGGCCACCTGGGCGGCCGTGGAGGAGTCGGGACCGGGCACCTCGGCGCCCCGGGTCAGGGCGGGTCCGGCGCGCCCGGCGAGGACCTCGCCGAGCCCGACGCCCCACCGGTCGAGGGAGCCGATGTGGCAGATCGCGCCCTGCACCGTGGCTGCGCTGGTGCCGGGGGAGCCGGGGCCGGAGTCAGACATGAACGGCGGTCTCCTCGGTGTCCTCGCCGCCGCGCAGGGCGACGGCGTACATCTCGTCCGCGTCGAGCCGCCGGAGCTCCTCGGCGATGAGTTCGGCGGTGGTGCGGACCTTGAGCGCGAGGGTGCGCGAGGGCTGGTCGGGCAGGGTCAGGGTGGCCAGCGGGCCCTCGGGCCGGTCGATGACGATCTCGCCGGCCGCGGTGCCGAGCCGCACGCCGGTGACCACCGGGCCGGCGGTCACCACCTGCTCCACCGGGACACCGAGGCGCGCCTGCAGCCAGCGCGCCAGCAGCTCGGCGGCCGGGTTGTCGGCCTCGGCCTCCACCGCCGCCGAGATCACCGGCATCCGGGCCTGGTCCAGCGCCGCCGCCAGCATCGAGCGCCACGGCGTCAGCCGGGTCCAGGCCAGGTCGGTGTCGCCGGGCGCGTAGGACCGGACCCGGGTCTGCAGGGTCCGCAGCGGGTCCTCGACGGCGTACAGGTCGGTGATCCGGCGCTGGGCCAGGGCGCCGAGCGGATCCCGCGCCGGATGGCCGGGCGCGTCCACCGGCCACCACACCACGACCGGCGCGTCCGGCAGCAGCAGCGGCAGGACGACCGAGTCGGCGTGCTCGGACACGTCGCCGTACATGCGGAGCACCACCGTCTCGCCGGTCCCGGCCTCGGAGCCGACCCGGACCTCGGCGTCGAGACGGGACCTGGTGCGCTCCCGCGGGTTGCGGGCGTGCCGCTTGATGACGACGAGGGTGCGCGAGGGATGCTCGTGCGAGGCCTCCTCGGCCGCCTTGACGGAGTCGTAGGCGTTCTCCTCGTCCGTGACGATCACCATCGTCAGGACCATGCCCACGGCGGGCGTGCCGATGGCCCGGCGACCCTGGACCAGGGCCTTGTTGATCTTGCTTGACGTGGTGTCGCTCAGGTCGATCCTCATGGCCTGCGCCAGCTCCGTCCGTCTCGTGCGAGCATCTCGTTGGCTTCCCGCGGGCCCCAGCTGCCCGCGGTGTACTGCGCGGGCCTGCCGTGTGCCGCCCAGTACTCCTCGACCGGGTCGAGGATCCTCCAGGACTGTTCCACCTCCTGGTGACGG